>CAZTSQ010000087.1:0-1860 GCA_964615915.1 uncultured Sangeribacter sp. | reverse complement strand
GTTGACATCACTTACCGGCTGAAAGCCGGCGATCCTTGCGTTGATACTTCCTTCCCTGAAGTTTTTCAGTGTGCAAAAATAACGAAAAAATCCCATAAATACAAGGGGGAGGGAAGAAGGAAAAAGGAAGCCGCCCGCAGGGTTGGTGCGAGCGGCTTGTGTGGGGGTAAGGGAGGGATCGGTTATTTGACGAGGACCTTCTTGCCGTCGATAATGTAGAGGCCGGCGGGGAGGTCGGCGGGGGTGGCGTTCAGCTTGACGCCGTCGAGGGTGTGGATGCCGGTGCATTTGATTTCGAGCGTCGGTGTGCCGTCAATTCCGGTAGACTCGGTAACGGTGTATTCGTATTCGAAGGCGCCGGCGTTGACGAAGTCGCCGTTATACATGCCGCTCAGGATCGAGTTGGCAAGTACGAGAACATACTTTCCGGGTTCGGGGGTGTAGCCGCCCTGAAGTTCGGCGCCGTTCACCTCTCTGACATTCAGATAAGCCTCGTCTTCAACATCGAAGTCGCGGGTGCAGATCAGAGAGCAAACGGGGATGGTTGAGCGCGAGCCGTTGGGAAGGATGGGGTAGATGTAGCTTCTCGCTCTGTCGTTGACGAAGAAGAGCTGGAAGCCTTCGGGCATCGTGAGCGTGAAGTTTTCGAACTTCTCGATATTACCGGGAGCGGGCGAGATAGTCGGAGCGGGGAACGGCGCGATCTCATATTGCGCAACGATCTCGGGCGATGTCCATTCGGTGTAGTCGGTCGGGTCTGTATCATAGCTGGGACCATAGATCTTGGCCACAATCGCACCCTCTTTGGCGTGGAAGTTGTAGGTGCCGGGCTTGGTGATGGCCGCGATGGGAGTCGAGCCATCCTCATCGAGGAAGTTGATGACCACCATATTGTTGGGACCACCGGCTACGGAAGCCTTCACCGACGATTTCAGCACATAGTCGTCAGCGCTGCCTACGGGGAAGAACTCGAGCGAAGCGGGCTTGACTATGGTCACCTCATCCGCCTCGGGGAAGGTCAGCGTGATGCTGGCCAGTTCGTCGACGATACCTGCTCTGGGCGAGAGGTTATAGAGGTCGAAGATTTCGTAGTTGAGCTGGATCTCGGGCGAGGGGTAGAGCCGATGAGCCAGAAGCCGGCGGGGATGCTCACGTGGTATGTTCCGGGAGAAACCAGAGCCTTCCCGAAGCGCAGAGCGCCTACGGGGTCTCCCATTGCGTCGACGTTCGCCTGAGCTACGGTTGCGGTCGCGATGGGCTTTGTCTCACCGTTATACCAGCACTGTGCCTCAGCGGTACACGACTCGTTGACAGTCGGGCTTGTCTTGAATCTAACGGAGATTTCGCCGACACCGAGAGGGTTTGCGTTGGGAGAGACATCGACGAAGCCTTGGGCAGGAGTGACAGAGGCGATTTCATCAGGAAGCGAAATCGGATCTACTGAGGGAACAGGCGAGTGCTGTCCGAGGATGGTTGGCGTGAAGCCGAGAGCTAAAGCCAGAGCGAGTAAAGATTTTTTCATGCGCTGTTGGTATTAAATGATACAAGTGTTTACACGTATTGGAGAGTGAATTAAGTAATCAAAACCGAACTCCGAGTCGGTATGGAGTGCAAAGTAAGAAATAAAATTCCGATTTGCCAAATATTTTGAGGGAAAAACTAAGACCCCGTTTCAAAAAAACGGGGTCTTATCTTTATCTTCTCTTGCAGCGGACGGGGATGGCGTCAACCATGCTTTTCAGGCCTGTAGAGTAATAAGGGGCTGTATAAGTTTGTGTATTTGTGGCAGAAGTAGGAAGCGCAGAATTGGGACCTGTAACCCAAAGGAAAGCATTCTCGCCACGATACAAGTCAAATAAT
>CAZTSQ010000086.1:0-2175 GCA_964615915.1 uncultured Sangeribacter sp. | reverse complement strand
CTGACAATACACACCGTGGTGCTCGCAGCAAAAGTGTGAAAGATTATGAGGAAGCGGTGAAGATGTATGATCTTACAGATCTAACCATTCCTGAAGTTGCCGAAAAATGCAACGTATCCAAGGGAGGACTTGTGCAATTCCTTAGATTTTATCACAAAGGTATCCTCGAGTCCCGTGCTTGCCGACGCTCGGCAGCCTGTGGTAACGACAGTTTCAGCCGTCCGGGGCTCCTCTCCGGTAATGGTAGGGTCTATGGACCTAAAGCCGAGACGATTTCACTATATGCCCGGGCACTTGAACTTTATCGGACCACTTCAATGACAGTCAGAGAGATTGTGGCTGAAACGGGCGTACCGTCTGAAGGATTCAAGGCTTATCTCAATCAGTGGCACAGAGGAGATCAACAGCAACGAAGAGGATCCGTATGGGATGGGACGTCGGAACCGGATCTTAAATCCACTCCGCGTTATCTGAAATCGGCCCAGAGCAAGTACTCACAGGCCATCATGTCGCTTAAAACTTCCCCACGACCTGTCTCAAAGGTAGCGGCAGAATTCGGGCTTAATCCCGATGTATTTCGCGAATACCTCAGGAACCATGCGCCCGAACTCGCAGCAGCCCAAGGGATGACCATGCTTCCCGACGGAAAACGTGTAAAGAAAACATCTTATGAGAAATATCGTGGCGCAATAGAAGAGTATGCCGGCTCTACTGAATCTCTCCGCAGTATAGCCCTCCGTCACGGACTGGTCTACAAAAGTCTCATGGGATATATGAGGCGCAACTGTCCTGACAAACTTGCTAAGCATACCTCTTCTGTAGCCGAGACAGAAGTGACTAATAAAACACAATCAGAATAATGGAAATGTAACGATAAAAGTATGACGGAACATTTTTTTATAACCAAAATCAGACTATTGGCGGTAGCCCTGCTGATTGCCGCGAGTGGCTCAGGACTATTCGCTCAGGACGTAGCGGTTAAATCCAATCTTCTCTACGATGCGACACTGAGTCCGAATGTCGGCGTTGAAGTCGGTCTCGCCCGCAAATGGTCATTTGACCTCTCGGGCAATCTCAATCTCTGGAGTATCAACGACCACAAATGGCGCCACTGGCTCATCCAGCCCGAGGGCCGCTACTGGTTCTGCCGCCGTTTCATCGGCCACTTCGTCGGCTTCCACGCCCTCGGTGGAGAATATAACGCCGGAAACCTCGACCTCGACCTCAACTTCCTCGGCACAGACTTCCGCAAGCTCAAGGACCGCCGATATGAGGGTTGGGGCATCGGAGCCGGTATCGCCTACGGCTACGCATGGGCCCTCGGCCTACACTGGAACCTCGAGGCCGAACTCGGTATCGGATGGATCTACACCCGCTTCGACTCCTACCCCTGCGCCCAGTGCGGCACCAAGCTCGCCTCAGGACGACATCACAATTACTTCGGCCCAACGAAAGCCGCCGTCAACTTAGTCTACCTCTTCTGAACTCTCTCATGGATATGAAAAAGATATTTTCCGCCATCGTCGCCGCCGCGATCCCGATGATCGCCGCCGCCGACAACACCGGCTCTCTCCACATATCGAAGATGAGCGTCAACAAGGGCGACGACCTCATTACCGTCAACATGACCGTCTCCCCCGCCGACTACTCAATCGGCGGATCGCAGATCGTCACCCTCACCCCCATGCTCGCAGGCCCGGCCGACACCATCGCCCTCCCCGCCATGCGCATCGCCGGACGCCGCGCATGGTACTCCGAGATACGCGACGGCCGTGAGACACCCCTCACCCTCAGTCGCGCCGGCAAGAGCGAACCCGTCGACTACTCGGCCACCGTCCCCTTCACCTCAGCCTTCGAGACCTCACAGGTCATCATCAAGGCCGACACCGCCAACGTCTGCAACTGCCGCCCGCCTCTGGGAGGCCTCGTCCCCGTCGCCCGTCTTGACTACCGGCCCCGAACCATCGCCGTCGACTACCACTACGTGGCCCCCGTCGACTCCGCCGAGAAGACGTTCGACCTCAGCGGACGCGCCAACGTAATCTTCAAGGTCAACCGCACCGAGATCGACTGGAGCTACGCCTCCAACCACGCCGAGCTCGACACCATCCTGCGCACCATCAACGCCGTGCGTGACAACCCCGACGCCACCGTCAAGGCCATCTACCTCACCGG
>CAZTSQ010000085.1:0-2340 GCA_964615915.1 uncultured Sangeribacter sp. | reverse complement strand
CCATAATACTTTCAAACTAACCTAACATCATGAAGAAAATTTCCTTTTCTTGTCTGTTAAACGCCTTCGCCCTCAGGTTGGTTCGCTGACCTCTGAAATTTTTTGTGGAAATTTTGTAATTTTGTAGGGTCAACCCTTGACGAGACTATGAACAATCCCTTTGAATATGTCCCGACCGAAAGATGTCGGCGCGCCTTTGATGAACTCTGCGAGCGGATAGAGCGGTTGAAACGAAGCGACAGGCCGGAAGATGTAAGATTCTGTCGTGAACTCGAAGCCGGAAAGATGTTAGGTGTTCTCATCGCTTCCGATCCCCAAGGGGGAAGACACACGCTTTATGCCTTCTCGGGTCAATTGGGTGACGGAGGTTTCTACTACCCCGGATTCGTCGGTCCCGTTTTCGATTATCTTCAACCCGCCGGCCATTTCAAAACGGAAGAGAAGAGAATCTCAGATCAGAACCGCGAGATCGCTCGGTTTGAGGCTGAGGTCTTGGGCACCTCCATGGCTGACTTTGAACGTGAGAAGACCCGTCGTGACGAGGCGATAGAGAAAATGCGCGAAGCCTACCGCGCATCAAGACTCGAACGCGAAGCGCGGCGTCAAAGTGGTGGTGTGACTGAAAAGGAGGTGGCGGCGATGATTCGACAGAGTCAATTCGAAAAGGCAGAACTTCACCGGCTGAAGAAGCGGATGGGCGCCGAACTAAAACCCTTTGCCGATGATTTGGCCGATAAGCAGGCGCGGCTCGAGGCTATGAAAGATAAGCGTCGTGCAGACTCTGAGACTCTTCAGCAGTGGCTGTTCACTAACTTCAGGCTACTGAACGCAGCGGGGGAATGGCGGAGCCTGAGCGAGATTTTTGCCGAAACACCGGCAAAGACCCCACCGTCTGGAGCGGGCGAATGTTGCGGGCCTAAACTTCTACAGGCAGCCTATCTTCGTGGTTGGCAACCCGAAGAGATAGCCGAATTCTGGTACGGTCGCCCAAAGGCAGGTGAGGTGAGGATTCATGGGGAGTACTATCCCGCATGCCGAGGAAAGTGTCTGCCGGTACTCGGATGGATGCTCAAAGGTCTCGAGGTCGAGCCTCCGCTCGAAACTGCCGACCGTACACACGCTGCCGAAGCTCCGGAAATCGTGTTCGAAAACCGCTGGTTCTGCGTGGTCAACAAGCCGAGCGGGATGCTGTCCGTGCCCGGAAAGGGAGAGGCGATGTCAGTCCAGCGATGGCTCGAAGGCAGATACGGATGTGAAAGCGGTGTGCGTGTCGCCCATCGTCTTGATCAGGACACATCGGGGTTGCTTATCGCTACCTTCGGTGACCTTGCGTTCAAGGTCGTCCAGAAACTTTTCGCCTTCCGAAAGGTCGAGAAGACATATGTCGCCGATCTGGAGGGAGACTATGAAGCCAAAGGGTTGGAACGAGTTGGGCATATCGAGCTTCCGCTGTCGCCCGACTGGCTTGACCGACCGCGTCAACGTGTTGACCGCCAGCAGGGTAAGGAGGCGCTGACCCGGTACGAGTTTGTGTCGGTCAATGAAGGCCGGAGCCGCGTCATCTTCCACCCGCTCACAGGTCGCACCCATCAGTTGCGTGTCCACGCAGCGTCGCCCGAAGGTCTTGATCTCCCCATTGTCGGTGACCGTCTCTATGGCAAAAACGGCGGACGCACAGCCACGCGCCTCCACCTACATGCCCAGAAGATCACCTTCACTTTCCCCATTGACCGTAAGACTTACAGCTTTGAAATCCCAGTTCCCTTTTAAGCCGCCGATTCCTTTAGCAACTGTGGGTTAATAGGAGGCGGTAAACTGCACCGGAGTGTCCGGGGAGAGCTTATCGACTACGATTGCCGAGCGATAGTATGTGAAGAGATCGTCCCGTTCTGAGTCCGTAAGATTGAACCAAGTATAGAACTCATAGGTTTCCGTGGGGTGGTTATAGCCCCAGATGACGTTGTGGCCCTGGACATAGCCGGGGACAAGGATATAGTTGAGAAGTAAAGTCTCCTTGCTGAAATCGATGTCGGCAGAGCGGATGTCGTCGAGCCCGAAGACGGCGTCTTCAGGAAACTCAGCCGGAGAATTGATGGCACAACCCTTGCGGGGATACTGCTTCCTTTCGTCGGGAGTCATCGCCTTCCAGTCGACATACTTCGACTTCGGCTCAATCTCCCGGATATATTTCATCCGCTCGAACACCTCCGGCTCCTCGTTGCGGTTACACGCTGTCATTCCCATCGCCATCCCCGCCAACGTCAGACAATAAACAATCGCTTTCATACCCTAAAAACGCACCGTCCCCTCCGGTTATTACACCGGAAGGAGGCACGCCCT
>CAZTSQ010000084.1:0-2669 GCA_964615915.1 uncultured Sangeribacter sp. | reverse complement strand
GGTGTACCAAGTCGGGGTACTAGTCAAGGTACTAGTCAGGGTACTAGTCGGGAAGTTTATAGCGCTGACAATCAAGATAATAGCTCTAAGGCTGGTCAAGGTGTACCAAGTCTGGGTACTAGTCAAGGTGTACCAAGTCGGGGTACTAGTCAGGGTGCTAGTCAGGGTACTAGTCGGGGTAGTAGTCGAAATAAACCTCTAGGTGGGATAGAGATTGTTGGTAACAGCATTCTAAAATATTGTTCTAGCCCCAAGTCTCTGCGAGAAATTGCAGAATATATAGGAGTAAAAAGTTATAAAAAGGTGAAAAGTAGGTATATGAACAAATTATTAGAGGAACAGAAATTGACTATGACAATTCCGGACAAGCCGACAAGTAGCCTCCAGAAATATGTTGCAACTGCTAAAACCGGAGACTGACCAAGTTGCTAAATGCTAAAGCTCATAAATAGCAGACGTGCCACTCTGTTTACGAAAAAATAAGACCCCGAGCGGATAGGTCCGTTCGGGGTCTGTGTATGGGGGTCGTATCGGTAGGGAGACGAAGGGGTTCGCCTTGGAGGAGGGGAGGCGTGACGAGGGTTAGCGGGCTTTGTAGGCCTCGAGGGCGGCGCGGAGGACTTCGACAGCGCGTACGAGCTCGTCTTTCTCGAGGACGTAGGCGATGCGGACCTCGTTGCGGCCGGCACCGGGTGTGGTGTAGAAGCCTGCGGCCGGAGCCATGAAGACGGTGTCACCATCAAGCGAGAAGTCGTTCAGACACCATTTGCAGAAGTCTTCGGCATCGTCAACCGGCAGACCTACGACACAGTAGAACGCACCCTTGGGGACGGGACATACTACACCTGGAATCGAGTTCAGACCCTCGGTCAGGATGTTGCGACGGTTGATGTATTCTTCATATACGCCGTCGAGATATGACTTCGGTGCGTCGATCGAGGCTTCGGCTACGATCTGACCCAACAGCGGGGGCGACAGACGGGCCTGACAGAACTTCATCACGATCGACTTCAGCTCTTTGTTCTTGGTCACCATTGAGCCGACGCGGATACCGCACTCGTTATAGCGCTTTGAAACGGAGTCAATGACAACCACGTTCTCTTCAGCTCCTTTGAGGTGCATGGCCGAAACGTAGGGCTCTTCGGTGTAGCAGAACTCGCGGTATACCTCGTCTGAGAAGAGGTAAAGGTCGTGGCGGAGCACGATGTCGCGGAGCGCTTCGAGTTCCTCGCGGGTGTAGACGTAACCGGTCGGGTTGTTGGGGTTACAGATGAGGATCGCGCGGGTCTTGGGGGTGATCAGCTTCTCGAAGTCCTCGATCGGGGGCAGAGCGAAGCCGTTCTCGATGCGAGCGACCACGGGGCGGATGACAGCGCCGGCCATCTTGGCGAAGGTGATGTAGTTGGCATACGCGGGCTCGGGGATGATCACTTCGTCGCCCGGATTGAGGGTGGCCATGAAGGCGAGCATGACAGCTTCCGAACCGCCGGTGGTGACGATGATGTCGTCGGCGGTCACGTTCATGTTGAAGCGGTCATAGTACTCGACCATTTTGTCGCGGAGTGAAGCGAGGCCGTCGCTGGGGCTATATTCGAGGACCTTGCGGTCGATGTGGCGGAGAGCTTCGAAAGCCTCTTCGGGAGTCGGAAGGTCAGGCTGGCCGATGTTGAGGGCGATGACCTTTGTTCCGCGCTTGCGCGCGGCGTTCGCGAGGGGAGCGAGTTTACGGATCGGTGACGCGGGAACGTCAAGACCCCTCAATGAAGGTTTTGGCATGGTTAGAAAAATTGTATTATGATTTTAAGATTCTGATTTTTTAGTTCGTTTAGTTCGGGTCACTTTGACCTCCTTGACCGCTTTTGCTGAAGTGGATGCTTTTGATCCCGAAGTAGTCTGCTTCGGCATGCGTGAGTGCTCGCGACAGTAGGCGCTGATCACACACTCCTCACATTTAGGGGAGCGGGCTGTGCAGGTGTAGCGGCCGTGAAGGATCAACCAGTGGTGGGCCTTGGCTATCAGTTCTTCGGGGATGTACTTGACCAGCCTTTTCTCGGTCGCGAGCGGGGTCTTCGAGTTGGTTGTCAGTCCGATACGGTTGCTTACGCGGAAGACATGGGTGTCTACTGCCATCGCCGCTTCGTTCCAGACCACAGAGAGCATCACGTTGGCTGTCTTGCGACCGACGCCGGGGAGCTTCATCAGTTGCTCAAGATCGGCCGGGACTTCGCCACCCATCTCGTCGCGGAGCATACGCGCGGCTTTCAGCAGATGTTTGGTCTTGTTGTTGGGATAGGAGACAGACTTGATGTAGCCGTAGACCGTTTCCTCGTCAGACGCGGCGAGGCTTTCCACATCCGGGAAAGCCTCAAAAAGGGGAGGAGTGACCATGTTGACGCGCTTGTCGGTACATTGTGCCGACAGGATGACAGCGATCAGAAGATGGAACGGCGAGTCATACTGCAGTTCCGTCTTCGGGTCGGGATTGGCGTCGCTTAGAAGCCTCAGCACGTTGTCGAAGCGCTCGCGAAGGGTCATCGGGCGGCGTCGAATTCATGGAGGAAACGGACGTCGTTCTCTGAGAACAGACGCAGGTCCTTCACGCGATATTTGAGGTTGGTGATACGCTCGACACCCATTCCGAAAGCATAGCCGCTGTACACTTCGGGGTC
>CAZTSQ010000083.1:0-2758 GCA_964615915.1 uncultured Sangeribacter sp. | reverse complement strand
GTGGCGTTCATGCCCTGGAAAGGTTACAACTATGAGGATGCCATCGTGCTCAACGAGCGCATGGTCAAGGAGGATATCCTCACTTCGGTCCATGTCGACGAATATACTCTTGAGGTTCGCGAAACCAAGCGTGGTATGGAGGAGCTCACCTCTGACATCCCGAACGTTTCGGAAGACGCAACCAAGGATCTCGACGAACGCGGAATCATCCGCGTCGGAGCCTATGTCGTTCCGGGCGACATCATGATCGGTAAGATCACCCCGAAGGGTGAGAGCGACCCGACACCTGAGGAGAAACTTCTCCGCGCGATCTTCGGTGACAAGGCCGGCGACGTGAAGGACGCCTCTCTGAAAGCATCGCCCTCTCTGAAGGGTGTGGTTATCGGAACCAGCCTCTTCTCTCGTGCCGACAAGAAGAAGGGTGGCAACCGCAAGAGCGCCAACGCCCAGCTTCCGCTTCTCGACAGCAAGTATGAAGAAATTCAGAGCGAGCTCAAGGAGAAGATGGTAGGCAAGATGGAGACACTCCTGAAGGGTTACAAATCTGAAGGTGTGACCGACTATATCGGTGCCGAAGTGATCGCCAAGGGTATGCCCTTCAGCGAAGTTAACTTCGCCGAGCTGAACCTGGAGTCTGTCAACCTCAGCCACTGGACCGACGACGAGCGCATCAACAAGATGGTGACCCAGCTCGTGACCAACTACCTGCGCAAGTCGAAGGAGATCGATTCCGAGCTCCGCCGCAAGAAGTTCGACCTCACCATCGGCGACGAACTCCCCTCGGGCATCATGAAGATGGCCAAGGTATACATCGCCAAGAAGCGTAAGATCGGCGTCGGCGACAAGATGGCAGGCCGACACGGTAACAAGGGTATCGTATCGCGCGTAGTGCGCCAGGAAGACATGCCCTTCCTCGAAGACGGTACTCCGGTCGACATCGTTCTGAACCCGCTGGGTGTGCCTTCGCGAATGAACATCGGTCAGATCTTCGAGACCGTTCTCGGATGGGCCGGCCGCGAGCTCGGCGAGAAATTCGCCACTCCGATCTTCGACGGCGCATCGCTCGACGACCTCAACGCCTGGACCGACAAGGCCGGCATTCCCCGATACGGTAAGACATACCTGTACGACGGCGGAACCGGCGACCGTTTCGACCAGCCCGCAACCGTAGGTGTGATCTACATGCTGAAGCTCGGTCATATGGTCGAAGACAAGATGCACGCCCGTTCGATCGGCCCGTACTCTCTGATCACCCAGCAGCCCCTCGGCGGTAAAGCTCAGTTCGGCGGCCAGCGTTTCGGTGAGATGGAGGTTTGGGCGCTCGAAGCCTTCGGCGCCTCCCACATCCTCCAGGAGATCCTGACGATCAAGTCTGACGACGTCACCGGCCGTTCTAAGGCCTACGAGGCGATCGTCAAGGGTGATCCGATGCCGACTCCCGGAATCCCCGAGTCGCTCAACGTCCTCCTCCACGAGCTCCGCGGTCTGGGCCTGAGCATCAACCTCGATTGATTTAAAATTCTCAAGATCCCGCTTCCGTCTTCACATCAGACGTAGCCGGAGGCGGGACCTAACACAATATAAAGTATACCCCCAAAATGGCGTATAGAAGAGAAAACACAATAAAGAGCAACTTCTCCAAGATCACCATCTCCCTGGCCTCGCCCGAGGAAATCAAGGAGAAATCGAGCGGAGAGGTTCTCAAACCCGAAACCATCAACTATCGTACCTACAAACCGGAGCGCGACGGTCTTTTCTGCGAAAAGATCTTCGGTCCGGTCAAGGACTACGAGTGCCACTGCGGCAAGTACAAACGTATCCGTTACAAGGGTATCGTCTGCGACCGTTGTGGTGTGGAGGTGACCGAAAAGAAGGTGCGCCGCGAACGTATGGGCCACATCGAGCTCGTCGTTCCCGTGGCTCACATCTGGTATTTCCGTTCGCTCCCCAACAAGATCGGTTATCTTCTGGGTCTCCCCTCGAAAAAGCTCGACACCGTCATCTACTACGAAAGATACGTAGTCATCAACCCGGGCGTACTCAAGGACGAGGTTGAGAAACTCGATCTTCTCGACGAAGAAAAGTACATGGAGCTGATGGATAAGCTCGAGGCGCAGTATCCCGACAACCAGGACCTTCCCGACGACGATCCCAACAAGTTCGTCGCCAAGATGGGTGCCGAGGCTATCTATGAACTTCTCCAGCAGATCGACCTCAAGTCTCTGGCCGCCGAGCTCCGTCAGCGTGCTAACACCGACGGCTCACAGCAGCGCAAGACCGAGGCCCTCAAGCGCCTCCAGGTCGTCAACTCCTTCATCGCTTCGGCCGACAAGAACAAGCCCGAGTGGATGATTCTGAAGGCTGTCCCGGTGATTCCCCCCGAGTTGCGTCCCCTCGTTCCGCTCGACGGCGGCCGCTTCGCAACCTCGGACCTCAACGACCTCTATCGTCGTGTGATCATCCGCAACAACCGTCTGAAACGTCTGATGGAGATCCAGGCGCCCGAGGTCATTCTCCGAAACGAGAAGCGCCTCCTTCAGGAAGCCGTAGACTCTCTGCTCGACAACTCGCGCAAGGCTTCGGCCGTCAAGAGTGACGTCAACCGTCCGCTCAAGTCTCTTTCGGACAGCCTCAAGGGTAAGCAGGGCCGCTTCCGTCAGAACCTTCTCGGTAAGCGTGTCGACTACTCGGCCCGTTCGGTTATCGTCGTCGGTCCCGAGCTGAAGATGCACGAGTGCGGTATCCCCAAACTCATGGC
>CAZTSQ010000082.1:0-2768 GCA_964615915.1 uncultured Sangeribacter sp. | reverse complement strand
CGGTCTCGCCCATCTCCCAGAAGTTGTCCTTGCGGTTGCCGTTGATGATGTGCGAGAGGGGAAGGTGTTTCTCCCAGATGGCGGCCGCTTCGTTGTCGCGCTCGAGACCTTCGGGGGCATAGCCTTCGAAGACGGTGGCGTAGAGGCGGTCGGGATTGATCTTCAGACGGTCAACGAGGAACTCCCAGGCGTAATCTATCGCTTCCTTCTTGAAATAGTCGCCGAAAGACCAGTTTCCGAGCATCTCGAACATGGTGTGGTGGTACGTGTCGTGACCGACTTCCTCAAGGTCATTGTGCTTACCCGACACACGGAGACATTTCTGAGAGTCCGCGACGCGACGGTCGGTTATCGGCCGGTTGCCGAGTATTACATCCTTGAACTGGTTCATACCGGCGTTGGTAAACATCAGCGTCGGGTCATCTTTGATCACCATCGGGGCCGAGGGGACAATCTTATGGCCTTTCTCGGCGAAGTAGGCCTTGAAGGCTTCTCTTATTTCTTTTGAAGAAAGCATATATTCCGGTTAGGTTATTAGACCGCAAAGATACAAAAAAAAGACGAGATTAGCGGCGCGGAGCGTCAGAAACGGACAATAAACAGAATTTTTTTCGTAACTTTGCGGTACAAAAGACCTCGCTATGGGCAAGAAAGTCTTCTACAGGTACAACCCCGAAACTGATAACTTCGAGAGATATTATCCCTCGGTGCGCGACAGACTGCTGACTCTTTCGCGCTATCTCGCGGTAGGCGTCGCCATCGGGGCGCTCTTTGCCCTCGGTTTCTATTACCTCACCGGCGGCCCTACAGAGAATGCCCTGCGCCACGAGAACAGTGAGCTGAGGTCGAAATACAATGTCCTCTCTCGGCGCCTCGACAATTCGCTGAAGGTGATGGACAATATCAAGAACCGAGACGACAATTTCTATCGCGTAATGATGCAGATGGAACCCGTCTCGCGTTCGCGCCGGTATGCGGGTCTCGACAACTCCTCGCGCTATGCCGACATTGCGTCGCTGTCAGACGCCGCCCTCGTCACCCGTGTGACCCAGCAGATGGACCTTCTTGACCGACAGCTTTACGCCCAGTCGCTCTCTTTTGACCAACTGAAGAGCGGGGCCTCGGAACAGAAAGACAAGCTCGCCCATATCCCCTCGGTTCTACCTATTAATATAAAGGACTTCACGATGAGCTCGGGCTATGGCTACCGACGCGACCCGGTATACGGTGCGCAGCGCTTCCACGAAGGCCTCGATTTCGCGGCCCCGACCGGCACTGAGGTCTACGCGACGGCCGACGGGCGAGTTGAGGTGGCCGACCGAAAGGGTGGCTACGGAAATGTGATCGACGTCGCCCACGGTTATAACTACGTCACCCGATATGCACATCTGTCGAAGATTCTCGTATCGGAAGGCGAGGAGGTCAAGCGCGGCCAGCTGATAGGATATGTCGGATCAACGGGCAAGTCGACCGGTCCGCACCTTCATTATGAAGTTCGCTTCAAGGATGAGCCGCAGAATCCGGTCAACTACTACTTCATGGACCTCACGCCCGAGGAATATGCCGACATGATACAGTTGGCCGAGAATGCGGGCCACGTGATGGACTGAACTTGCCCTTAATCAACTTTAATCATGGGAAAAGAAACTGAACATAAATATCTGGTCATTTCGGACTCATTTAAGAAGATGGCCGAAAGATCCGAAACCTTGGCCCAGGGGTATCTATCGAGGACTCCCGAGAGAACGGTTCGTGTGCGCGTGAAGGGAGACAAAGGGTATCTGACAGTCAAGGGGAAGAACGAAGGTGACACACGGTTGGAATTCGAGTATGAGGTGCCGGTAGAGGATGCGCGCGAGATGCTTGAGCTCTGCGAAGGCGAAATCGTTGAGAAAATCCGCTACTTCGTTCCTTATAAAGGAAGGGTTTGGGAGGTAGATTGCTTCGAAGGCGATCTGAAAGGGATCGTCGTGGCCGAAGTGGAGCTTCCATATCAAGGTTGTGGCTACGAGCGCCCCGATTTCGTTGGCGAGGAGGTAACGGGCGATCCAAGATGGTATAATTCACAGCTTCACCTCCACACCACCGAGCTGAAGAATATCTGCAAGCAAATCAGATAAGCATGGATGACTTAACCAAATCCTTCTATAAGATAACGGACGTGGCCGAGATGCTCGACGTCTCCCAGTCTACCCTCCGGTATTGGGAGCGTGAGTTTCCGGAGTGCGCACCAACCCGTTCGGCGACCAACATCCGCTATTATACGCCCGAGAACATCGAGAAGCTGCGTCTCGTCCACTACCTCTTGAAGACGAAGGGGATGAAGATCGAGGCCGCCAAGCGTCAGCTTAAGGCGAACCGGGAGAACATTGCCCGACGTCTCGAGATAATCGACAAGCTCACCACCGTCCGCGGCGAACTTCAGGAGATGCTGGCGGCTTTGACCAAAAGAAAGAGCTGAAAAGTCAAAAAAAGTTGAACCTACAAGTAGTTGATTTTAAGACGTTTGGAAAAGAGTCGTAAAATTTTTTCACTTTTTTTGCTTTTTTTGGCACTTTTCGGGAACAATTTGGTCCTCCCCGCGGTTTATATAACATCTTACTTACTTAAACAACTCTCAATATGAAAACGAAAGAGTCATTCAAAAGCCGTCTTCTCGGTCTCCAGGGCAACCTCCTCAGCTTTGCCTATCAGCTTACTTCTAACCGTGAAGAGGCTCAGGATCTTCTTCAGGACACTACCCTGAAAGCTCTCGACAACGAGACGAA
>CAZTSQ010000081.1:0-2841 GCA_964615915.1 uncultured Sangeribacter sp. | reverse complement strand
AACGAGGCTATCCTCGAAGCCCAGATGCTGATGCTCGGTGCTCATAACATCCTTAATCCCGCAAACGGCGCCCCGATCACCGTCCCCTCTCAGGACATGGTCCTCGGCCTTTACTATATCACCAAACTCCGCCCCGGAACCAAGGGTGAAGGCACAACCTTCTACGGTCCCGAAGAGGCTGAGATCGCATATAACGAAGGTCGTCTCGATATCCACGCCCCCGTCAAGGTATTGGTTGAGAATGTCGATGAAGAGGGGAACCCGATCAAGCACATCGTCGAGACCTCTGTGGGCCGTATCCTGTTCAACCAGTATGTCCCCAAAGAGATCGGCTATGTGAACGAGATCATCTCGAAGTCTTCGCTCCGCAAGATCATCGGTCGTGTGATCAAGGCTTGCGGTGTCACCCGTTCGGCCCAGTTCCTCGACGACATCAAGAACCTCGGTTACCGCATGGCGTTCCGCGGAGGTCTGTCGTTCAACCTCGGCGACGTCATCATCCCCGCCGAGAAGGAAGAGTACGTGGCTGAAGGTAACGCACAGGTCGAGGAGGTTAAATTCAACTTCGAGCAAGGTATGATCACCGAGGCCGACCGCTACAACCAGGTGATCGATATCTGGACACATGTCAACGACAAGCTCGCCAACACCCTCATGAAGGAGATGAAGGAAGACCAGGACGGCTTCAACTCTGTCTACATGATGCTCGACTCGGGTGCCCGTGGTTCTAAAGACCAGATCCGTCAGCTTTCAGGCATGCGTGGTCTGATGGCCAAGCCTCAGAAAGCAGGTGCCGAAGGTGGCCAGATCATCGAGAACCCGATTCTCGCGAACTTCAAGGAGGGTCTGTCGGTGCTCGAGTACTTCATCTCGACCCACGGTGCCCGTAAGGGTCTCGCCGACACCGCGCTTAAGACCGCCGACGCCGGTTATCTTACCCGCCGTCTGGTCGACGTGGCTCACGACGTGATCATCACCGAAGAGGACTGCGGAACTCTCCGCGGTCTCGACTGCACCGAAATCAAGAACAAAGACGAGGTAGTCGCTACCCTCAAGGAGCGTATCCTCGGCCGCGTTTCAGTTCACGATATCGAAGATCCCGAACATCCTGGTGAAATCATCGTCCACGCCGGCGAAGAAATCACCGACGATATAGCCGACCGTATCGAGGCTTCGCCCATTCAGAGCGTCCAGATCCGTTCGGTGCTCACCTGCGAATCCAAGAAGGGTGTCTGCGCTAAGTGTTACGGCCGTAACCTCGCCACTCTCCGCATGGTTCAGAAGGGTGAGGCTGTCGGCGTGATCGCCGCCCAGTCTATCGGTGAGCCGGGTACCCAGCTGACTCTGCGTACCTTCCACGCCGGTGGTGTCGCCGGTAACCAGGCCGCCGATAAGGACATCAAGGCCCCCCATGACGGTGTGCTCGAAATCAGCGAACTCCGCACCATCAAGGACAAGGACGGTGTCGACATCGTTGTAGGTCGTATGGCCGAAATGCGCCTGATCGAACCCAAGTCCGGAATCGTGATGATGAATGTCCCGATCCGCTACGGTTCGAAGCTCTATTATAACAATGGCGACGAGGTCAAGAAGGGTGAGATCATCTGCGAATGGGACCCCTTCAACAACGTCATCATCGCTGAAGAAGCCGGTAAGGTTAAGTTCGAAAATGTCGAGGAGGGTGTGACTTTCCGCACTGAGGGTGAAGGCAACTCCAATATGCGCGAGAAGATAATCATCGAGTCCAAGGACCGCACCAAGATCCCGGCCCTCCAGCTTGTTGACAATGCCGGCAACATCATCCGCACCTACTCGCTCCCCGTGGGCGCACACCTTCTCGTCGAAGAAGGCCGTGAGGTAGTGCCCGGCGACACCTTCGTGAAGATTCCGCGTGCTAACAACAGCGCGGGTGACATCACCGGCGGTCTTCCCCGTGTGACCGAGCTCTTCGAGGCCCGTAACCCGTCGAACCCCGCCGTTGTCAGCGAAATTGACGGTACCGTGACCTACGGTAACATCAAGCGCGGTAACCGCGAGATCATCGTGACCGCCAAGATCGGAGGCGACCAGAAGAAGTATCTCGTGCCCCTCTCGCGTCAGCTCCTTGTTCAGGAACAGGACTACGTGCGTGCCGGCACACCGCTCTCTGACGGCGCCATCACTCCGACCGACATCCTGAACATCATGGGCCCGACGGCCGTTCAGGAGTACATCGTCAACGAGGTGCAGGACGTTTACCGTATGCAGGGTGTGAAGATCAACGACAAGCACTTTGAGGTTATCGTCCGCCAGATGATGCGCAAGGTCAACATCCTCGATCCGGGCGACACCCGCTTCCTTGAGCAGCAGGTTGTCGACAAGCGCGAGTTCCTCGAGGAGAACGACAACATCTGGGGCAAGAAATATATCACCGACGCCGGCGACTCGACGACCTACAAGGCAGGTGAGATCATCACCCAGCGCAAGCTTCGCGACGAGAACTCATCGCTCAAGCGCCGCGACCTCAAGACGATGACTGTCCGCGATGCACGTCCGGCTACTTCGGAGCAGATCCTTCAGGGTATCACACGTGCGGCTCTTCAGACTTCGAGCTTCATGTCGGCCGCTTCGTTCCAGGAGACCACCAAGGTCCTCAACGAGGCTGCAATCAACGGCAAGACCGACTATCTCGAGGGCATGAAGGAGAACGTTATCTGCGGTCACCTGATTCCGGCCGGTACGGGTCTCCGCGAGTACAACAAGCTCGTGGTAGCCAACAAAGAAGAGCTGGCCCAGCTTCAGGTAACCGACGCCGAGAACGCCATCGAAGACGTCGAAGCCATCGAAATCAAGTAACCTCCC
>CAZTSQ010000080.1:0-2990 GCA_964615915.1 uncultured Sangeribacter sp. | reverse complement strand
CCCGCTTCGACTATCGTGATCGACAAGGACGCGCTTGGAATTACCGGTGACGACCTGGAGATGCGCGTCGGTGACGTCAAGACAATCTCCGTGACTGTCGAGCCCGAGACTACGACCGACAAATCTGTGACTTTCGTCAGCTCGGATCCGACTGTGGCTTCTGTTGATGCAGACGGAAACGTGACCGCTCTCGCGCTCGGTCAGACCACCATCACGATCACCGCGAAGTCTGGAGTCAGCACGTCGATCAACGTGACCGTCGTGGCTACTCCCGCCGAGTCCATCACCTTGAACAAGACTCAGGAGACGCTGAAGGTGACCGAAGGTGTTGAGCTGACCGCGACAATCTTGCCGGAGACAACTACCGACAAGTCGGTGAAATGGACTTCAAGCGACAAGGACGTGGCTACCGTTGACGCCAACGGCAAGGTAACTGCAATTGCTGTCGGCACCGCAACCATCACTGCGACATCGGCCAACGGACTGACCGCAACCTGCGTGGTGACCGTCATCCCCCTCCCTCTGACTGCCGACGAGACGGACGTCAATGCGACGGTATCCGAGACCAAGATCCGCGAAGGCAACGTCCTCTACCTCTCGGCCAATGTGCCCGACGGCGGTTATCCCGACGGCTGGAGATATGCATGGACCTCGGGCAACGAGACCATCTCGAACGAACCCGACTGTGAGGTCACAATGCTGATGGCAGACGGCCTCGGCCGACGCACGGAGACCAAGTCCTTCACCTTCACCGCCACCGACCTCGCCTTCGACGGCACCGTCTGGGCCGAACTCTCGGGACAGACCGAAGACGTGACCGTCTACAGTGCGCCGCAGACACCGCGCGACCTCGTGCGCAAGGGTGACGGCACGACCAAGGTGCTCATCGCGCTCTTCGACGAGGACAACAAGACCCTGGCCGACAATGACTACCGATATGTCTTCGGATACACCGACACCGAGGGCCGGATGCAGACCGTGGCTGTGACCGACAAGCGCTACTGCCGCTATGACGCCTCAATCTACGACAACCAGTCGCTCCGCAAGTGGTGTTACACCCAGTGGACCTTCGCCGATGGTAGCCTCGTGACCTCCGGTCTCCGCTACCTCGACGGCGAGACCGACCCGACGTTCGACGCCTCGGTATTCGACCCCGCGGCAATCCGTCAGGCCCCCGACCGCCGCGATCCGGCCAACTGGATCTCGACCGATGAACGAGGTGTCTCGGTTGAGGTTGACGCAGAGGCCGACACACGCATCGACCTATATTCGATCAACGGTGAGCTGATGATGTCGGAGACCATTCCGGCCGGAACGTTCGCCAACGTCCGCATCACGACCGACGACATGGCCCGCGGCCTGTATATCATCCGCGTATGGTCCGACAGGGGCGAGTCAACCCTCAAAGTCAACATCAAGTAACGATCTCCCAATCAAGCATTTCATGTACAAATCAATCATAGCATCCCTCATTCTGGTCGGCGGCGCACTCGGCGCGGCCGCCCAGAACACGGACAACCCGAAGTTCGCCATCAAGCTCAAGGGCGACTTCGGTCTGACCGACGCTTTCTCGACCGAGTACTCCTTCGCCTCGACAGAGTCGTCGAGCAGCTTCAACAACTACGGCCTCGAGTTCTCGTGGGCCTTCTGGCAGAAGGGCAACAACAGTCTCGAGCTCGGCGCCGGCTTCTATATGGGCGAGGCACAGTTCAAGACGGGCGTCGACGCCGTCAGCTTCAGCTACGCCGCCGGTCCGGAGGCCGACATGGACGGCAACTCCTATATCCGCTACACAGACATGTCGCCGATGAAACAAACCCTGAAGATGACCCGCATGTCGGTGCCGGTCTACGTGCAGTACAACTACCGATTCCATCCACGCTGGACGGCCTTCGCCAAGGCCGGCGTGCAGATCGGTTTCGGGGGCTCGGTCTGGGCCAAGAGTCTGACGGGCTCAGTCGACAGCTACGGCGTCTATCCCGAGTATGGCGACCTGGTGATGGACGACGAATGGCTCAACGACTTCGGTGTCCGCACGCTTGCGAAGGGTAATGTCACCAAGGGCAAGAAGGCGAAAGCCGACATCGCCGGTCTTGTCGGAGCGGGCATCCGCTTCAAAATAATCGATCAGCTCCACCTCTCGGTGGGCGTCAACTATCAGGCCGGCTTCAGCGACATGCTGAAGGGAGACGGCCTGCGGATAGCCGACGGACAGACGACCGCCGCCGACGCACCGGTGAGCTACACCGTAGCCGACGGACTTCGCTGCAAGCCCTTGACCGACGGACTGACCAAGTGCCGTCTCAACCGTCTCGGCCTCGACGTCGGTCTCGAGCTACGCTTCTGAAATTCTACCTCCACTCGCTTATAAACCGGCTGGAAGTCAGCGCCCTCGACACGCGCCGACTTCCAGCCGAACTCATGTTGATTTTACGACAATTCCTTGGTGGAATTGAAAAAAAATTGTACCTTTGCACCGACAGTTTCCACCACGCCTCTTGCCAATGCGTACCAGGGTGGAACTTTTGCTTTTTATACCCAATGGAATACACGAAGCAGGCGTTAGACTTCACATCCGAACGTAGACGTCTCCGCTATGGGATTTCCCGCTGGCTGGGAGAATGAGCCTCTTTGGAAATAATAGCTTGAGCTTTAGGATCACTTATACGTCGGCTGATGGAAGACGCAGGGCTACCAGAGCCGAACTCATTCCCGCTCAGGCATTCATTTCCGCTCAGGCGGGGACGCCTGAGCTACATGCGTTTGCCAATAAAAAAAGCGTCTCCGTAAATGAAGACGCTTCTTAAGAAATGTGGGCGAAGATGGATTCGAACCACCGCCAAGAAATATAAACACGGAGAGAGATAAAAAAAGCGTCTCCGTTTCTGGAAACGCTTGTGCTGTGGGCGAAGATGGTTTCGAACCACCGCCAAGAAATATAAACACGGAGAGAGATAAAAAAAGCGTCTCCATTTCTGGAAACGCTTGTG
>CAZTSQ010000079.1:0-3666 GCA_964615915.1 uncultured Sangeribacter sp. | reverse complement strand
AACGCCAAGGCCGGCTACGTTATCCGCCGAATTCTCCGCCGTGCGGTACGCTACGCCTATACCTTCCTCGGTGCGCAGGAACCGTTCATGTACAAGATAGTCGACACTCTCGTCGACCAGATGGGCGAGGCTTACCCCGAACTTCCGGCTCAGAAAGACCTGATCAAGAAGGTAATCAAGGAAGAGGAAGAGTCTTTCCTCCGCACCCTCGACAAGGGCATTGGACTGCTCGACAATCTGATGGCCGAGGCCAAGAAACAGGGCAAGACCGAGATAAGCGGCAAGGATGCCTTCACGCTTTATGACACCTACGGTTTCCCGCTTGACCTCACCGAGCTGATTCTCCGCGAACATGGAATGACCCTTGACGCCAAGGGCTTCGACGCCGAGATGGCGAAGCAGAAACAGCGTGCACGCAATGCGGCGGCTGTCGAGGCTACCGACTGGGTGACAGTCCGCGAGGGCGACCAGGTTTTCGTCGGCTATGACGAGACTTCGGTACCGGCCCACATTCTCCGCTACCGCAAGGTGAAGCAGAAAGGTAAGGAGTTCTATCAGATCATCCTCGACCGCACCCCCTTCTATGCCGAAATGGGTGGTCAGGTCGGTGATAAGGGCTGTCTCATCGATGCCGAAGGCAACAGCATCGAGATCTTCGACACCAAGCGCGAAAACAACATCGGTGTTCACCTTGCCTATGAGCTTCCTGCCGATCCCACTCAGGAACTGACTGCAGAGATTGACTTGGAGAGTCGCGAGAAGTCGGCCGCCAACCACTCTGCGACCCACCTTATCCATCAGGCCCTCCGTGAAGTGCTCGGTGACCACGTCGAGCAGAAAGGCTCGCTCGTCACTCCCGAATCGCTTCGCTTCGACTTCTCTCACTTCCAGAAGGTTACCCCCGAAGAACTGCGTAAGGTAGAACATCTCGTGAACCAGCGTATCCGCAAGGCCTATAACCTCGAGGAGAAACGCGACATGCCGATTGCCGAAGCCCGTGAGATGGGAGCCATGGCCCTCTTTGGCGAGAAATATGGCGACAAAGTGCGCGTGATCAAGTTCGGCGACAGTGTCGAGCTCTGCGGTGGCGTTCACGTCAAGAACACAGGCTCGATCGGTATGGTCCGCATTCTCGGCGAAAGCTCAATCGCCGCCGGAATTCGCCGAATCGAAGCCGTTTCGGGTGAGGGAGTAGAAAAAATTCTCGACACGGCTCAGGACGTTATTCATGATGTAGCTCAACTGCTCGGCGGATCGTCAGACATCCGTTCGGCCGTTCAAAAAGCCATCAAGGAAAACTCTGATCTTCGCTCGCAGGTCGAGGAATATGTGGCCGAGCGTGTTGAATCAATGGCCAAAGACCTTCTCGTCAATGCCCGCAACGTCAACGGTGTCCGCATCGCTGAGTTCCGCGGTGTCGCTATGCCCGACATGGTCAAGAACGTCGCCTTCTCAATCCGTAAGTCTGCCGAGGAACCGACAATCTTCATAGCCGCCACAAAATCGCCCGAAGAGAAGCCGCTTCTGACGGTTGCGATGACGGACGACCTCGTCAAAGAGGGCCACAACGCCGGCCAAATGGTTCGCGAAGCCGCAAAACTGATTAAGGGTGGCGGTGGCGGTCAGCCCTTCTTCGCTCAGGCAGGCGGCAAGGATCCCGAAGGTCTCTCGGCAGCGTTCGACAAGCTCGTCGAGCTCTTCGGCTAACATCTACTTCTTTCACTGATGAGATTTGATGAAATTCTCGAGAACGATGACGTTCTCGACGCACTGTGGGACATGCACTTCGACGAGTGCACCCCGATACAGGAACAAGCGATTCCGGCCGTCCTTGACGGTCGGGATCTTCTTGCGTGTGCCCAGACCGGTACAGGCAAGACCGCTGCCTATCTACTCCCGGTCATCGACCTCTTGAGCGACGGCGGCTATCCCAAGGATGCCGTCAACTGTGTCGTCATGGCCCCGACCCGTGAGCTCGCCCAACAAATTGACCAGCAGCTTCAGGGATTTTCTTACTTCCTGCCGATAAGCAGTATGGCGATCTATGGCGGGACCGACGGCCATACCTATGAACAGCAACGGAAGGGCCTGAAGTCGGGCGCCGACATCGTCGTTGCCACCCCGGGCCGACTGCTCGCCCATCTGGCGATGGGATATGTCGACCTCTCGCAGGTCTCTTTCTTCATTCTTGACGAGGCGGACCGGATGCTCGACATGGGCTTCCTTGACGACATCATGCAGATTGTCGGCCGTTTACCCAAAAAACGCCAGACGCTTCTGTTCTCGGCCACCATGCCGCGCGAGATTCAGAAATTTGCCGACCAGATACTGACAGACCCGTTCGAGATCAAGCTTGCCGTCTCAAAACCGGCCGAGAAGATCAGACAGAGCGCGTTCGTCTGCTATGAGCCTCAGAAACTTCAGATAGTCTCCCATCTCTTCACCCAGACCCCTCCCGAAAAGGTCATCATATTCTCATCTTCGAAGCTGAAGGTTAAGGAACTCGCGAGAGCCATAGCCAAGCTGAAGGTGAATGTAGGGGAGATGCACTCCGATCTGGATCAGTCGGCTCGCGAGCAGGTGATGCTCGACTTCAAGAGCGGTAAGATCAATGTACTTGTGGCCACCGACATTGTTGCCCGAGGAATCGACATCGACGACATCGAATTGGTTATCAACTATGACGTGCCGCACGAAGCCGAAGACTACGTTCACCGCGTTGGCCGCACGGCGCGCGCAGACCGCGACGGACGTGCGATCACTTTCGTCAACGAGAAGGAGATCCGCAAGTTCATGATGATCGAGAAGTTCCTCGAGAAGGAAGTCGAGAAGGAACAGCAGCCCGAACATATCGGTGCAGGTCCCGAATACAAGAGAGGGGGAGGCGGATCGCGCAACGGCGGCAGAAACGGTGGTAGAAGAGGAAATAATGGCCTCAAAGGTGAGGGAACGAACCACTCGAGCCGTCGTCGAAGAAGCCGCAAACCGAGCGGCAACAAGTCCGGCGAGGCGCCCCAGAAGCCGACCGGGGAACAGACTCAGAAGTCCTCGGCACCGAAACCGGCAGAAGGCAAGGTCACCGGCAAGCGGGTGTTCTATCACAAAAAGAAGACCGATGAGCGCAATTGACTACGATCTCTCAAAGATCAAGGCGATCGTCTTCGATATCGACGGTGTGCTGTCGCCCTCGGTAGTTGGGACTGACGACAACGGTCGGCCGATGAGGATGAGCAACGTCAAGGATGGCTACGCAATTCATCAGGCTGCCCTCCGTGGACTCCGACTCTGTATCATCTCCGGCGGAGACGCCGAGCCGATGCGCAAGCGATTTTCCGGCCTCGGCATCCATGACATCTATATGAAGGTGCCGAAGAAGTTGCCGATGCTCCAGACATGGATGGCCGAGAACGGGTATGCGCCCGAAGAAGTCGCCTATATGGGCGATGATATACCCGACCTCCCGGCTCTTCGCTATGTCGGTCTCTCTTGTTGCCCTCACGACGCAGCCCATGAGGTGCAGCAGTCGGTCGTTTACATATCCCGTTTCTCGGGAGGTTACGGTTGTGCCCGCGACTTAATCGAGCAGGTTCTTCGGGCGAGAGGAGAGTGGTGTGCCGACGACAAGGCGTTTGAGTGGTAGGCAAGAAGCGACAAGGCAAGGAGCGC
>CAZTSQ010000078.1:0-4123 GCA_964615915.1 uncultured Sangeribacter sp. | reverse complement strand
GAGCGCTTCGGGGTCTTTTCGAACTCCTCGGGCATGATCTTGAAGCGCGAGATCTTGCAGTAGGCCGGTAGGTCGGCGTTGAGGGTCTTGATGTTCTGATCCATGATCTTCTCGACCTCTTCGGGGGTTCGGTCGCCGAGCTTGTCGTAGTCAGGGTGAATCAGGGCGACGAGGTGTCCGCCGTCGTCAATCACGAGACTCTCGTTGACAAACGGGAGATTGTTCAGCTTCTGTTCGATCTCTTCGGGATAGATGTTCTGGCCCGACGGACCGAGAATCATGTTCTTCGAGCGGCCCGAAACGAAGATGTAACCGTCTTTGTCGATACGGCAGAGGTCGCCGGTGTTCATCCAGCCGTCATCTCCCATGACCTCGGCCGTCGCCTCAGGGTTCTTGTAGTATCCTTTCATCACGTTGTCTCCCTTTACCCAAAGGTTGCCGGCGACATTCTCCGGGTCGTGTGAGTCGACACGTACCTGCATGCGGTCAACGACCTTGCCGACACTTCCGGGCTTCTGGTTCTCCGGGTCGCAGTATGAGATCAGCGGCCCACACTCGGTCATTCCGTAACCGACGGTATAGGGGAAGTGGATCTTGTCGAGGAAGGCACCCACTTCGGCGTTCAGGGCCGCGCCGCCGATGATGATCTCACGCAACTCACCGCCCATCGTAGCGATCAGCTTCGCGCGGATCTTACCGAGAAGATATTCTTTCAGATAAGGTACCCTCAGCGCAAACTTCATCATCGGTTTGTTGACCACCGGGAAGACGTTGTTCTTGATGATCTTCTCGAGGATCAGGGGGACAGTGATGATCAGCTTCGGATGAACCTCTTCGAAGGCCCCGAGGATGATGCGCGGAGATGGCACACGGGTGACGAAATTGCAATGACAACCTTTCGCCAGCGGGTGAAGCATCTCGATGACCATTCCGTAAAGGTGGGCGAGAGGGAGCATGTTGACAATGCCGTCGCCTGCCTTGAGGAAGTCAAGGTTGTCTATACAGTAGCGGATGTTGCTCCAGATAGAGCGATAGGGGAGCATCACTCCCTTCGACATGCCGGTTGAGCCGGAAGTGTAGTTGATCAGCGCCAGGTCTTCAGGCTTGTCGCGGAACCAGGAGACATCTTTGGCGGCGAACTCCTTCGGATACTTGCGGCCGAAGAGCTCGTTGAGATTGTCTCGGGCGTGTGTGAGTTTCTCGGAGCGCGAGAGTGGCATGCCCAATTCCGAGATATAGAGGGCGGCGACAAGATCGGGAAGAAGTTTCTCGTCAAGATTCTCCCAGATGGCCTTGTCGACGAAGAGGAGCTTGGCGTCCGAGTGGTTGACAAGATGGTGGATCGTGTCAGGTTTGAACTCATGAAGGATGGGGACGGCTACGACACCGGCAGATAGACAGGCGATGAAGATTGTAGCCCAGTTCGACGAGTTCTTGCCGCAGATCGCGACTTTATCGCCCTGCTTCACGCCGGCGGCTTCAAACATGATGTGAAGCTTCTCGACCCATTCGGCCAGGTCGCGATAGCGGTATGTGATGCCGCCAAGGTCCGACAGGGCCAGACGGTCCCAGTTTTTGCGTACCGACGCCTCGAGGATTTCGTTGAGAGAAGGAGTATGTTGAACCGAGGCGTTATTTTGGTTCTTGGTGTTGGCCATGATTGCAAGATTTAAGGGTGTGTTTGTTCATAGTGAGAATCGAGGGCCAAAGACAGAGTATCCATTAAAGGAGACCCAAAACCTGGACCATGTGTCAGATGACATTGATTCTGATACTATTAACAACGCACACCCCGTTATCTTGGTTCGCACGGAGGATTCGGCGCACGGATCCGGCCTTTTGCTTAACGCGAAGCCGGATATTGGCTGAGGGCTTATTTTGCGTGCTTCTCGAAGAGCTCGAACGCGCTCTCGATCGTCGACGACATGTTGTAGTAGCGATACTCGGCCAGACGACCGCCGAAAAGCACGTCGGGAATCTGTTCGGCTAACTTGCGGTAGTCGGCCGCCAGCTTCTCGTTGCGCTCGTCGTTGACGGGATAGTAGGGCTCCATGCCCGGGTGATACTCGGTAGAGTACTCCTTCGAGATGACCGTCTTCGGGTTGTCGTAGACCTTGTCGCCGAAGGTCTCGAAGTGCTTGTGCTCAATCAGGCGGGTATATGGGGTTTCGGCGTCCGTATAGTTGACCACGGCGTTGCCCTGATAGTTGGGAGTGTCGAGCACCGACAGATCGAAGCGCACCGTGCGCCACTCGAAGCGCCCCAGCTTGTACTCGAAGAACTCGTCGAGCGCTCCGGTGTAGATCAGCTTGTCGGCTATCTCGCGCCAGCTGTCTCGAAGCTCGGCGAAGTCGGTGTTCAGACGCACCTCGCAACCCTCCAGCAGGCGCTCGATCAGAACGTTGTATCCACCTTCGGGGATACCCTGGAAGAGGTCGAAGTAGTAGTTGTTGTCATATGTAAGGCGCACCGGCAGACGACGGATGATGAATGCCGGAAGTTCCGTGCACGGGCGTCCCCACTGCTTCTCGGTGTAGTATTTGATCAACTTCTCGTAAACATCCTTGCCGACGAGACAGAGGGCCTGCTCCTCGAGGTTGCGCGGTTCGGTGACACCCTCGGCTTTCATCTTGGCTATGGCCTCCTGACGCTGCTCTTCGAGTTTGGCCGCGGCCTCGTCGGGAGTCGCCACGCCCCACATCCGGTTGAACGTATTCATGTTGAACGGCAGGTTGTATAGCTTGCCGTCAGAAGCATGTGCGAGCGGCGAATTGGTGAAGCGGTTGAAGGGTACAAAAGAGGTTACATAATCCCAAACCTTTTTATTTGAAGTGTAAAAGATATGGGCGCCATAGGTATGGATGTTGATACCCTCGATTTTGTCACAATATAGATTGCCGCCGATATGCGGACGCTTATCAATCACGAGACAGCGCTTACCTGCAGCCGTAGCCAGCTGCGCGAAAGTCGCTCCGAAGGCCCCCGCCCCCACAATCAGATAATCAAACTTTTTCATCATCTACTTCTCTTTCAGCCCACAAAATTACTCAATCTCGCGCACTCCACCAAAAACTCGCCCCCTTTCCCTCCCCATCTGAACTTTTTTTCGTAAATTTGTACCTCCTAACCCATCATCACCCCCCTCATGAAAGCCCACTCACCATACTCAGCCAGCCTCACCGGCGGCGGTTTCCTCTTAAACGAGACAAACGCACTCCTGCCTTTGTCGCTTGACGAGAATGCTGCTTCGTTGCTTGAAAAGGAGAAGACCGATCCGGCTAAGAACGCCAGGGGTGTGATGGCGAGCGCGACCGGAATTCCTTCAAGCTCTTCGGCACCGTCGCCGACCACCATACCTATAGCGGCATCCTATTGATGAATGATATATAACGAATAGTAAATAACTATGAAAAAGTCAGTTTTGGAAAAAAGTCTGGACTTTACACTTCGAATTATCCTACTATTACAGTTAGTGTGTGAAGTGAAGGATGAATATGTAATCGCAAAACAGATATTGGGTAGTTCTACTAGAATCAGCGCCAATATTCCTGAATCTTATTTTGGGCTATCGAAAGAAGATGTCATTTCCAAACTTTCTATAGCATTAAAAGACTGGGAAGAAGCTCGATATAGGTTAAAATTATTGAGCCGGAGCAAAATTATCAATAAGCAAACGTTTGATTCTACTTTTACTGATTGCGAAGAGCTGGGAAAAATGTTGACCGCTTCTATCCAAGCGGCAAAACAGAATCTACCTCAAGACTAAGCTTATTCATTATTCAATATTACTGATTTATTATGATAAATGACTCCGAGATTTCAGTTATCAAGTATTTTGAAACAGAAAATACTTCTTGGAGCGATTAGATTGAGAACGAGTATCCACATGATATCGAAAGAAGAGGTAAACAGGCTGAGATTCAGCAAGGAGACGTCCAGGGTGGAAAGGACGGTCTCTAAGGGGGACATGGATAAGTTCCAGGAGGCTATCTGTGCGTTTGCCAATGATATAGCCAACAGCAGAAAGCCGGGTTGTCCATTCTGACTGTGTTTGAAGTGACTGTCTGTCGACGTCCTTCTTCACGAGAAGGTAAGTCGAAGGGCACTAGTCAGGGTACTAGTT
>CAZTSQ010000077.1:0-4645 GCA_964615915.1 uncultured Sangeribacter sp. | reverse complement strand
TGTCGGACTATCTGTTCATCCTCGCCCGCCGCTTCAACTGCCTGGCCGAAGTGGAGGAGATCACCTGGTCCGCCCGCAAATAAGAGTGCGTCCCCGACGGCACGATAAAAACCCGTCCGCCAGTAGGGACGCGATTCATCGCGTCCCCGACCTCTCGGCCAGCGGTTAATGACCCCGGTCATCAGTAGGGACGCGATTCATCGCGTCCCCGTCCGGATGGCCAACCTCCCGGCCCCAAAAAATATAAAAATAAACAAATAAATAGAAACTATGTACTGGACACTTGAACTCGCATCGAAGCTTGAAGATGCACCCTGGCCCGCAACCAAAGAAGAGCTGATCGACTACGCTCAGCGCAGCGGCGCCCCCCTCGAGGTAATCGAGAACCTCATGGAGATCGAAGACGAAGGCGAGACCTACGAATCGATCGAAGAGATCTGGCCCGACTACCCCTCGAAAGACGACTTCTTCTTCAACGAAGAAGAATACTAACAGCTCGAAACACTACACACATACCAAAAGAGTTGGCCTTCTCGGCCAACTCTTTTTGGTCAATAGTACGTTCCATGCCACCAAAGCTGACCCTAACCCATGTAGGGCCATGCCTTCGGCGTGTGGACTTTGCTTACCGGTCAAAGGTATTCAGCCTTCCAGTCGTCGATGCGGCGCTTTTCGGAGGAGAAGTTGATGCCGATGGCTATGATCTGGCGGTTGTCTACCGACCAGGGGAGGTGGTATTCCTTGCGCTTGATCTGATCGAGAGCTTCCTGGGCCGTGCTGTCGTATTTCAACTCCATGATGTAGACGTAGTCGGGAGTGCGGACAAGAATGTCGATCCGGCCGTCCGAGGTTTGGTATTCGGCCTCGGAATAGACTCCGACGAGCTTGAAGACAAGAAACAGGACGTTGCGCACATCCTTTTCGGCATCGATCTGCAGCTCATATGACAGGCCCGCAAAAAGGGAGATGAGGCGCTTCATGGCAGCTTCTATCTTACCGGCTTCTAGCTCCAGGACCAGATCTCCTATGAAGATCATGGCGTTTTGGCTGCGCAGATTTGCGTAGTAGGGGAGAATATACTCGTAGAACCCCTCGGTCACCTCCTCGTTCGGATACCCGAGTTGGAACCGATTCATCCGCTCGTCATAGCTCTTGATGGTCAGATACCCGGTCTGATAGAACAGTGCTATCGGATTCAGATGGTCAAAGTCGAGTCCAGAAAGTTGTCTTTCGTTTCCCTCGGCTTTGTATAGAGTCTGGAGGTCGACGTTGGTACGCCTCAACTGTTTCATGAGTAGTGAGGGAGTGCCGGTGTCGATCCAATAGCTTCCGAATTTCTCATCTTCAAAAGTATTGAGAAGAGAATACGGGTTGTAGATGTCCGGACAGCTCCGGGAGAAGTGATAGCCGTCATAGCGCCGCTTGAGTGTGGCGATAATTTCGTCACGTGTCTTGTCGCGGGCTTCGGCCAGAGCTGAAATGCCTTCCTCGAAGTTCTCAAACATCTCGGCCTCGGTGATTCCGCAGATGGCCGCGAATTTGTCGTTGAATGAGATGTCCCGGATATTGTTGAGGTCCGAGAAGACGCTGAGCTTTCCAAATCGGGAGACGCCGGTAAGGAATACCAGCCTGAGGTACTCGGCCGAGCTCTTGAAGTTGGAGTAAAGGGCCGCCAACATTTCGCGATATTGCTCGAAGCGCTCCTTATTGTCAAGCGTTTTGACCAGCGGCTTGTCGTATTCATCGACAAGGATCACGACTTTTTTACCGGTCTGCTCGTAGGCCGCTTCGATAACATCCTGAAATCTTCCGGAGTGGTCACTGAGCTCGGGCTTTATGCCGTAGGCCTTCTCCCATCGTCTCAGATGCCTTTCGATAAGAGTCTCCAAGGCATCATCAAGCTTGTAGTTGGCTGTGTTAAGGTCAAGATATAGAACCGGATAGGTAGCCCAATCCCAATCGATTGAGTCAATATACAGCCCCTTGAACAGTTCCCGCTTCCCTTGGAAGAAACACTTGAGGGTAGACAGGAAGAGGCTTTTCCCGAAGCGTCGCGGGCGCCCGAGAAAATAATACTGATTGCCGCTTGAAATAATCATCTCGACATACCTCGTCTTGTCGACATACAGGCACTCTCCTTCGCGAATCTGCTCAAAGGACTGTTGCCCTATAGGGTATTTAACCGGTCTGTTCATAGTCGTGTCTTCTTATCTGCCTGCAAATATAATAAAAAATCGCGATTTTACCGTAAGCGGTTGTTTCATTTCTCATTGATAAGTTTATGAGTCTTGCGAATCTCTTCTTCTGTCAATTCTCCGTGTTGGAGCTTGGTCATTTCTTCGATTGAAAGATCATCGTAAGTAGCCATACAATGTTGGGCGACTTGATAATTCTCGATTTCGCGGTTTATCTCATCTTTGATTTCATCGGGAATCGGGAATGTCGGAACAAAGACATTCTTCACAGACTTTTCATCGTAATACCCCGTCAGGTAATTATCCTCCTCGGCAGTGTGGAAATAGTCGCTGATATATAATCCGTCAAAAGGAAATTCTCCCATTCTCTGCTGAACCTTGTCAAACTCTTCCCATTCTTCAGCCACAGTGCCGGGGAGCTTGACTATCTTTTCAATCTTCACACGAGCCTGTCCGCTCTCCGGGTCTTCATCATATACCTCTACAAATTCATCCACGTTGAAGCGGATTTCATCTTCACGCCGACCGAAGAATTTCCCGGCGGGAGTACGCTTATCGTAAGCATGATAAGCGGAACAGACGGAATGATCTACCATCCTCCCTGCCCTATCATACTTCCACCATGCAACGGGCATCTGACGAAAACCGGCATCTAGCGGTAGACGGTCGATTACCGCCGAGTGCATTTTTCGGAACATAATCATTTCATCAGAGGCTCCGGCTAATGCTTCTTCGGCTTTCTCACGAGTTGAAAAATACAACGTGCTGATTACTTCAAGGTCTAACACCCATTCATCGTCCTTACTTTTATGATAACCCTGATTATCTCTGTGATAGGCCAATATGGTCAATCTATATACACTTGCGTCCGACATTTCAGGACGCGCTTCGGCCAATCTATAAAATTCTTCTTTAGTCATTCCAGTATTCCACAAAGAAATCACGAGTTCCATGAGGCCCGAAGCCCAATCTGCTTATCATATAGCCATACGTATAGTCGATTCTCGGATCCTTATCGCAGATATCCTCATACCTGCCCCAGTCCTCCATCATGGCGGCGTAGGCATCTTCAAAGGTGGCATAGTACTCATATTCCATATCGTGCCAGCGTGGAATCTCGAACCGCCACTGTTTCCCCTGATACGGTATTTTGTCATTGAGGCTCAAGTCCTCGAACTCATGACACTCATAACCCGTAAGCTCACACTGCAGTCGCCAGAGTTTATAAAACCCCGGTGTGTCGGGAATCGGACGATTCCTCACAAAGTCTGCAAAGTCTTTGTATGTTACTTTTTTCTTCATTTCTTTACAGTGCTAATAATTCTTCGACCGGTGTGTCTGGCGATAACCTCGGTTCATGTTCCCACTTCTGCTCGTTCCATTGGGTTATCAGATACCACAACCGCGTCTTGCCAAATTTCTTGAACTTCAACCACCTCTCGATCTGATCCAGTTCATGAGTGGATACATCGTCGGGCAGACATCTCAGGGTCTCACGTTCTCCCACTTTGGAAGCGGTGTAATTCAGCTCTCTGATAAACAGGCGATGTCGCTTTGTCTCTCCGTTATATTTCAGGACGATATCAGACGATTTGACATCAAAGATGTTGCGGTCGTCCATGTCCTGGATGCGGAGGTCATATTTTGCTTCGTCACTCTCGTGCTGCCTCAGACACTCCTCGAAATACTCCCTGATATCCTGAGGAATCGGTTTGCGGGGTTTCATCAGCGTGAGTGTCGGAGCATGGTGATGGCCGCCGGGTACCTCTATTGTGTAATAACAATCGTCGCTGTCATCTGAAGGATAGCCGTAATCTTTGGCCCGCTGATATAGATCCCAGAACCATTCGACCGTAGGCCCTTCTGCACCCACGATGGCCAGATTGACGGTATCGCCATATACTACTTCCACGATGTCCCCCTTTTGGAAGCGTATGTGCTCCCCGGACCGTCCGAAGAAGGTACAGTCGGGATATTTGTCATACTCTATGGGTAGGGTCACGTTGTAATCCAACAGATTACCCCGATAGTCATAAAGCCATTGGAAGCCATGTTTGTACTCCTTTTCGCCCACCGGGATTTGCGTGATCAGGAACCGGTATGTCTCACGGCGGCTCTCTTGGTCGACCAGCTTTTCACGCATGTAGCTGACTGCCTCTTCATGCGAGTAAAAGAGATATCTGACCCGGCGGATCCTGAACTCAGGATAAGTATACTTGTGAAGAAATACCTCATGGGTGAGCCGATAGATCCACTTCCCCTCCAATGAAGGTTGGCGGTCGGCCAAAGCCTTAAATTCCTCAAACGTCAGATTCTCAGGCATTGGGTTCCTCATAATCAATCCGTTTCTTTAGTTTCTTCCTGTTCGTCTGAAATTTCCCCGAGCAGCATGGAGCGGGCCATGGCCGCGGCACGCTCTTCCTCGCTCAGAATCCTAAACATACCCGGCA
>CAZTSQ010000076.1:0-4661 GCA_964615915.1 uncultured Sangeribacter sp. | reverse complement strand
AAACTTTCCCTCTGGGTGAAATAAAGCAATTTATGGAGCTTCATTTCATCCATAGCACTACCTGATTCCTGCTCGTATCGCTGAATCATATACTTTGCTGCTGTCTTTACATCAATCATTTTGTAAAAGGGGTTCGATAATAATGGGTTCTGATGTTAAAACGCAAAGATACAACAAATTTCTGACATATCAACATTTTTGCTCCAATATTTTAACTTTTTTAAGCATGAAAGTTGATTTATCATCCCCGATTGCCGAGTTCTTCAAATTACTTGCCTAATTTTGCACTTGCATGTAGAATCTGCGCGGTAGCCCTGATTCGTCAAGCTATCGGGTTTGTTTTTCTTCCATTTTTCACTCCCATGTCAATCCTGACTCATTACTCGTGGTGATAGGGTTCGCCGCGGAGTATCGTCATGGCTCTGAAGATCTGTTCGGTGAAGAAGAGGCGCACCATCTCGTGACTGAAGGTCATCCGCGAAAGGGAGACCTTTCCGTCTGCTCGGTCATAGACCGAAGGAGAAAATCCATACGGGCCACCGACTACAAACACGAGCCTTTTGCGACCGCTGACCATCGCCCGATTGATGAACTCAGAAAATTCGACAGAGGTATATTCCTTTCCCCGCTCGTCAAGGAGTATGACCAAATCCGAAGAGCCCACCGAGGCAAGAATGTCCCGCCCCTCAGCCTCTTTCTGCTGGGCCTCCGTCAGCTTACGAGTGTTTTTGGCATCCGGCAGAGTGCGGATCGAGAAGGGAATGTATCGCTTCAGACGCTTGCAATAGTCGTCAATGCCCGTCTGGAGGTATGAGGAGTTGGTTTTTCCTATCGTAAGGAGTTCAATTTCCATTTTTTCAGTAGTCCGGAAGATTTTTGAGCCTTTGTTGGCCCTCTGATTCCTCCTTTTTTGTTAAATTCGCACAAAATTAGCAAAATTCCGAAACACACGAAAATATGAAGACAACAGACCAGCTGATAGACGATCTTCTGGAACTCGCCTTTGCCGAAGACATAGGTGACGGTGACCACACCACTCTCTCCACGATTCCGGCCGACGCAATGGGCCGCTCCAAACTTCTTGTGAAAGAAGAGGGTGTTCTCGCGGGAGTCGAGATTGCGAAGAAGGTTCTTCACAAAGTTGACCCTTCAATCAAGGTCAATGTGATGATCGAGGATGGCGCCCACGTAAAACCGGGCGACATCGCTTTCACTGCTGAAGGTCCTGTCCGCGCGTTGTTGACGGCCGAGCGTACGATGCTCAATATCATGCAGCGCATGAGCGGTGTGGCGACCATGACCCGCCGCTATCAGGATGAACTGAAAGGTCTCCACACCAAAGTGCTCGACACAAGAAAGACAACTCCGGGAATGCGCATGCTCGAGAAGGAGGCAGTTCGCATCGGGGGTGGCAAGAATCACCGCATCGGTCTGTTCGATATGATCCTGATCAAGGACAACCACGAGGACTTCGCCGGAGGTCTTGAAAAGGCCGTGGAGAGAGCAAAAGAATACTGTCGTGAAAATGGCAAGGATCTGAAGATCGAGGTCGAATGTCGTTCGCTCGAAGATATCCGGCGTGCTCTTGATTGCGGCGGAGTTGACCGTATCATGTTCGACAACTTCACCCCCGAGCTTACAAAAGAGGCGGTCAAATTGGTCAACGGACGCGTCGAAACCGAATCATCCGGAGGTATTACTCTCGAAAATCTTCGCGCTTATGGAGAGACTGGTGTCGACTACATTTCGGTGGGAGCGTTGACTCATAGCGTCAAGGGTCTTGATCTGTCGTTCAAGGCCTTCTAATATCCCTCACGATCTTCCACCCTCTCTTCAAGACTCTTATAAAGGCAGTCTGAGTTGGCACGCAAAATCACCAAACCGTTCAGGTTCAAGAAATTCGAAGTGTGGCACACCGCGAGCGCTCACAAAGTGGGCGTTGACGGTGTGCTCGTCGGTTTGTGGTCAAGCCTCCCCAAGGAGGGGGTAATACTGGATGTTGGTTGCGGCTGCGGTGTCATCTCTTTGATTCTGGCTCAGAGATGCTCGGAGCGTCCCAACTATTATTACATCGAGTCAATTGATATAGACCGGCCCTCGGTGTTGGAGGCCTCAGAAAACTTCGCTCTATCACCTTGGAACGAGCACATGGTCGTTCGAGAACTCAGCTTTGATGATCTCGTCTCTCCATACAAGTACTCGCTGATCGTGTCCAATCCACCTTACTTCGACTCTGGCGTCACAGGCCCGTCGACCCGACGCGAAAAAGCACGCCACTGCGGAGGTCTCTCTCCCGAAGCACTCATCATTCGCGCTCCGGAACTCCTTACCGACGAGGGATTGTTGGCCATGATCGTTCCGTCAGAGCACGTCGAGCATCTGAAAGATCTTGCCGAAGAAAATGGATTGTTCCTCAATCGTTTAACCTTTGTCAAAGGACATCGTGACGCTCCGGTTAAGCGTGCCCTTCTCGAATTTGGAAGAACTGCAGGAGTGCCCGAGGAGGATATTCTTGTGCTTGAAGAAGAGGCGGGAGTGCCGACAGAAGAGTATAGGGCGATGGGAAAGGATTTCTACCTTTACTTTTAAGTAAAATGGGTACCGGCTGGAAGCCGGCGTTACTGAGGAGAAAAACCCCCGGCTCGATCTTCGAGTCGGGGGTTCTTCGTGAGCTATGAAGTGAATTTAGTCTTCGGTCTGGGTTTCGGCGTATTCCTTGAGGAGCTTCTCCTGAACGTCGCCGGGAACAAGCTCATAGCCCGAGAACTCCATCGAGAACGACGAACGTCCGCCGGTGATCGAGCTCAGTGAAGTGGCATAGCTTGCCATCTCCTTCAGAGGCACTTTGGCGCTGATCTTCTCGATTCCGTTTTCGGAAGACATGCCCATGATGATTCCGCGACGGCCCTGAAGGTCGCTCATCACGTCGCCCATTGCATCGGCCGGAACGAGAACCTCGACATCATAGATAGGTTCGAGGATCTTCGGTTTCGCGTTGCGGAAAGCCTCAGAGAAGGCATTGCGGCCTGCGAGACGGAACGAGATTTCGTTCGAGTCTACCGGGTGCATCTTGCCGTCGTAGATCATTACGCGAACGTCGCGGGCATAAGAGCCTGTCAGCGGGCCCTGCTCCATACGGTCCATGAGACCTTTGACGATGGCGGGGATGAAGCGGTCGTCGATCGAGCCGCCGACGGTGCAGTTGTAGACCATCAGCTTGCCACCCCAGTCGAGAGGGAGTTCCTGTTTGTCGCGCACCTTGAGCTTGAATTCCTGGTTGCCGAACTTGTATCCGTCCGGTTCGGGCATTCCCTCGGTGTACGGTTCGATGATCAGATGAACCTCACCGAACTGACCTGAGCCGCCTGACTGCTTCTTGTGGCGATAGTCAGCACGTGCAGCAGCGGTGATGGTCTCACGATAGGGGATCTTCTGCTCTTCGAAGTTGATGGCGAGCTTTTCATTGTTTTCAAGACGCCATTTGAGAGTGCGGAGGTGGAATTCACCCTGACCCTTGACGAGAGTCTGCTTGAGCTCCTTGGACTGCTCGACGATCCATGTCGGATCCTCTTCGTGCATACGGGTCAGAAGACCGTTGAGCTTCTCGGCGTCAGCCTCGTTGACCGGACGGATTGCGCGAACATAACGGGGAGCCGGATATTTGATGAAGTCGAACTGCCATTCGATTCCCTTTTCGTCGAGGGTATTGCCTGTGCGGACATCTTTCAGCTTCACGGCTGCGCCGATGTCACCGGCTTTGAGTTCGTCGATCGGGGTGCGGAGCTGACCGCAGACGGTGAAGATCTGACCGAGACGTTCCTTGCCACCTCGCGACACGTTGTCGAGATCAGCGCCGGCCTTGAGCGTGCCGCTCATCACTTTGAAGTATGAAACCTCACCGATATGGGGTTCAACAGAAGTCTTGAAGAAGAAGACCGAAAGAGGACCGTTGCTGTCGGGCTTAACCTCGACGCCTTCGGTGGTTTCAGGTGCCGGCATGTCGTCTACGAAGGGGCAGACGTTACCGAGGAATTCCATCATTCGACGAACACCCATGTCCTTGGCGGCGCTTACAACGATTACCGGGAGAATCGAGCGGTCGATCAAACCTTTGCGGATACCGTTACGCATCTCGTCTTCGGTGAGGTGACCCTCTTCGAAATATTTCTCCATCAGCGTCTCGTCATTCTCAGCGGCAGCCTCGACCAGCGCGTGGTGAAGTTCGTTTGCCTTCTCAAGCTGATCTTCGGGGATCTCGCTGATTGTCGGCACACCACCGTCGGGACCCCACTCGTATTTCTTCATGAGGAGCACGTCGATGAGCGAGTTGAAGCCGGGTCCTGACTGAAGCGGATACTGGATGGCGATCACCTTCTGGCCGAAGTCTTCGCGAAGCTGTTCCATCACATTTTCGTAGTCAGCCTTTTCACCGTCGATCTTATTGAGAGCGAAGATTACGGGCTTTTTCAGTTTGGCTGTTGTGCGGAAGATATTCTGTGTACCGACCTCTACGCCATATTCAGCGTCGACGGTGATCACACCTATATCTGTAACTCCGAGAGCGGTGTAAGCGTTGCCTACAAAGTCGTCTGCTCCCGGGCAATCGATGATGTTGAGCTTCTTATTGTTGAACTCAGCGTTGAAAACTGTCGAGAACACTG
>CAZTSQ010000075.1:0-4686 GCA_964615915.1 uncultured Sangeribacter sp. | reverse complement strand
TCGACCTTGACGAAGAGCTCGAGGAAGACTTTCTTGCCGAAGAATTTCTCGATGTCCTGACGGGCTTCGATGCCGACTTTCTTGATCTTTTCGCCACCTTTGCCGATCAGGATGCCTTTCTGCGAGTCACGCTCGACGTAGATGACGGCCATGATGTGGATCGCGGTCTCTTTCTCCTCGAATTTCTCGACGAGCACTTCGGTCGAGTAGGGGATCTCCTTGTCGTAGTTGAGAAGGAGTTTCTCGCGGATGATCTCGGTCACGAAGAAGCGGGCCGGTTTGTCGGTCAACGCGTCCTTACCGAAGTAGGGGGGAGCGACCGGCAGGAGCTCGACGATGCGGGCCTTGAGGTTGTCGATGTTGAAGTGCTCTTTGGCGCTGACGGGGAACACCTCGGCGTTCGGCAGACGGTTGCGCCACTGCTCGACGAGCACGCCGAGCTCTTCGTTGTTCTTCAGCAGGTCGACCTTATTGATCACGAGCAGCACGGGGATCGTCTCCTTGGCCACGCGGTCAAGAAAGTCCTTGTTCTTCTCGGGGTCTTCGACGACGTCGGTCACATAAAGAAGGATGTCGGCGTCGGTCAGGGCGCCTTCAGAGAACTCGAGCATCGACTCCTGGAGCTTGTATTTAGGCTTCAGTACGCCCGGGGTGTCGCTGTAGACGATCTGGTAGGCCGGATCGTTGACGATGCCCATGATGCGGTGGCGCGTGGTCTGGGCCTTCGAGGTGATGATCGATATGCGTTCGCCGACGAGGTCGTTCATGAGGGTCGACTTGCCGACGTTAGGGTTTCCGACAATATTTACGAATCCCGCGCGGTGCGGAATATTGGGGGTGATGTTTTCCATAGTTTCCATAAGAAGGATAATTTGTGTGTTTTGTATTCTTTATTTCTAACGCCGGGAGAGGGGCAATGGTTTTTCAGCACGGCGGATTACGCGTCTCAACCGCCCCGCAAGGGCGCAGACGAGGTAGATCGCGACCAGCGCGAGGACGATCATCGCAGAGGCGGGGATATCGAGCCAGTAGCCGGCGAAGAGGCCGCCGACACCGCCGGCGAGCGAGATGACGCCCGAGGCGACCATCAGCGGGGTGTAGCGGCGCGTGAAGGTCTCGGCCGACATCTGGGGCAGCGACATCATCGACATCAGGAGCATCACGCCGATCATCCGGATCGTCAGCACGATACAGACGGCGGTCAAGACCGTCATCATCAGATTGACGAACCTCACCGGGAGACGGCGGATGCGCGCGAAGTCCTCGTCGAAGCTGACGGCGACGATAGTCCGCCCACAGAGCAGATAGACCCCGACGAGCAGGAGCGCGAAGAGGCCGAAGAGGAGCGTGTCGGTGCGCGTGATCGTCAGCACATTGCCGAAGAGGAAGGTGTTGAGCTCGGGGACATAGCCGGGGGTGAGGAAGATGAAGAGGATACCTAGGGCCATTCCGAGTGCCCAGACGACGGCTATGGCCGTGTCGCGACGCACGCGGCTACGCGACAGCGCGTCGACACCGAGGGCGCCGCCGATGGCGAAGATCGACGCCATCGCCAGCGGACTGACGCCGAGGTAGTAGCCCAGCCCGAGGCCGCCGAAGCAGGTGTGGGTGATTCCGCCCGAGATGAAGACCATCCGGCGCGTGACGATATAGGTGCCGATTATGGCCGCCGCGACCGAGATCAGCGAGATCCCGAGCAGGGCGTTCTGGAAGAAGGGGTATTCTAACATTTATATTCGAGTTGGGCGGTGTCTGTCTTGGCGTCATAGCGGAACCTGACCCCGAAATGGGCGAGTTCCTTCCAGAAATCGGGCATCGATTTGACGACGCAGTAGGGGTTCTTCAGCCGGAAGCGGCGCGTCACGGGGAGCGTCGCGGCAAGCGCCATCGCGATCCGGTGATCATCGTGAGAGTCGAGAAGGGGATTCTCCTCGACCTCGCGGCGTGGCGCTCCCTTCGACGAGAGGCTGAGGCCGGCCGCGCCGGTCCGCTTGGTGAGTTTCCATCCGAGTTTGCCGAACTCGGTCTTGAGCACCTCGACACGGTCGCTCTCCTTGGCGGTCAGATTGTCGAGATGACGGGCCGTGAAGGGGACACCGGCACAAAGGGCGGCGGCCACAAACGGGGGGAGAGCGTCGGGGGTGTAGACAAACGACTTGTCGATCCTCTTCTTGAGCCGCTCGGCCTCGGGGAGTGGGGAGACGGCGAGGATTTCGTCGAAGAGGCGGCTCTGGCGGCTGTCGGGCTGGAGTGCCCGGTCGGCGTCGGGACACCCCTCGACGTTGAGGATCACCTCCTCGTTTAGGCCGCATCGCGCCGCGACGGCAAAGGCGTAGAAGTTGAGCAGAGCGCTCCAGTCGGGCTCGACCGAGTAGACCTCCGGGGCACGCAACTCGCAGGGGTGGGTGACTATCGCGTGGGCCATTTCCTGATCCTCCTTCCACTCCATCTCCACGCGGGCCCCGAAGTCCTGACATATCCTGTAGGTCATCAGCAGATAGGGCAACGACGGGACGGCCATCAGATTGACGATCTTCATGGCCGGGAGCATCGACGAAACGAGCAGAAGGGCCGAGAGCTCCTGCGAGGTGTGGGGGGTCTTCGAGGCGTCTATCTCGATCGATTCCACCTCTTCGGTATAGGATAGGATCTCATCGGTTATGAAATAGCCGTAGGCCATGGCTCCTTTCTTGCTTTTCCTGATCTTGAGCTTCTTGAGGTCGGCCTCCGGGAGGTCGATCTGGTCGACAGGCACAGGAATCATAGGGAGGCTGAAGAAAGTGCCGTCGAAGAGGACCGTGTTGCGGGCCTCGAGGCGCTCCACCAGACGGCGCGAGGGGAAGATTCGGACCTTTACCTTCGGAGTGATCATGGCCAGAGCGGCGGCGAAGCGGAGGGGAGTGGCCCCTTCGCCGATGTAGAAGTCAAACGGGCGGTCTTCGGCGGTTTTGAGCTTCAGAAGCTCGATGAAGCTGCGGAGTTTGGCCGTGTCGGTCGAGTCAGAGAGATTAACCAGTTCGCCCGAGGGGTCGGAGAGAGAATTGAGCACCAGCACACGGTTCGACACCGACTTCGAGCCGGGGAGACGGAGGAGGCGCGCCGACCCAGGGGCGTGGCGGAAGAAGAGGCAGGCGTCACCATACGACAGGAAGCGGTACTTCTCGCGGACCGCCTCGCGATAGATCCGCCGCCAGAGGGCGTCGTGGTCGGAGACATGCTCGGGGGTCATCCCCAGAAACGAAGAGACGAGCAGGAGGAGCGTCGACTCGGGCTGGTGGAAGTTGGTGACCATCGCCTCGACAACCTGCCAGTTGAAAGCCGGGCCGATGAGAATCGAAGTCGAAGCCGTCAGCGAGTCGGTGTTGCGCAGGTTCATCTCGGTGAGGATCGCGCGGAGGGCTTCGCCGGTCGGGATGACGCGGTCCGGGTCGGCATAGGGCTCCCACTGGTCGACGTGGAGGTCTATTTCGGTTTCGACGCTGTCATGGCTGTCATGATGGGCCATCAGCTTCATACCTATATAAGGAAGCGACTCGAGGGTGCGGACGGTGGTGGTCCCGACTGCGGCCACGAGGCGGTCAGACTCGACGGCCTCGATCAGTTGCTCGACGAGCTCGCGCGAAATCGAGAACGTCTCGCTGTGCATATCGTGGCCGCCGAGCGTTTCGGACTTCACGGGGCGGAAGGTGCCCGCGCCGACATGGAGAGTCACGTCGGCCACGTCAATCTGGCGCCCTGAGTTGGCGATCTTGTCGAATAGTTCGTCGGTGAAGTGCAGCCCGGCGGTCGGGGCGGCCACCGAGCCCTGGGCCTCGGCGTATACGGTCTGGTAGTCGGTGAGGTCACTCTCTTCCGACTCGCGGTTGAGATAGGGAGGGATGGGGATATTGCCCAGCGCCGAGATGATTTCGCCGAAAGCGACCGGCTCGGTCCAGGAGAAGCGGATTTCGTGAGCCTTTCCGGGGAGTTCCGGGCCGCGTTCGGCCGTGATGTTGACCTCGCGACCGTCGGGGAGGGTGACGACGGCCGAGAGGGGGCCCTCCTTCCACTTCTTCAGGTTTCCGACCAGACACTTCCACGAGCACGACCCGGCCGAGGTTTGGAAATTCTGGGCATAGTCGGCCGGCGCGAGGGGTTCGAGAAGGAAAATCTCGATTGCGGCGCCGGTCTGCTTATGGAACCGCAGGCGCGCGTTGATGACCTTCGTGTTGTTGCGGACGAGGAGCGTATTTTCGGGCAGTAGGGAGAGGATCTCGTCGAAACGGTGGTGGGAGATCGAGGGTTCGTCGGGGAGGACACGGGCGAGGGCGTCGCTGTCGGTACCTTCACGCGAGGGTATCGCGACCAGGAGCCGGCAACTGTCTCGGCGCGCGAGAGGGTGGCGGGCGATGAGCTCGTCGGGGAGGTCATAGTTGAAATCGGCGATGTCGATTTGTTTTATCGGAAGTGAGGAAACGTTCATTTTTTGGTTTGAAGGGGGTGAAAGATCCAATCGGCGGCAAAAAAATCGCCACAAAACGCGCGGGGCGTCAAGAGGGGTTAACCTGCTGATTGAATGTGTTTTCGCATACTCGAGGGGAGAGAGTCGAAAAAATTTTTTACAAAAATAGCAAAAAAAATTTGGACAGACCGAAAATTCGTCGTAACTTTGCACTCGCAATCGGGCGATTAGCTCAGCTGGTTTAG
>CAZTSQ010000074.1:3643-4888 GCA_964615915.1 uncultured Sangeribacter sp. | reverse complement strand
AACGGCACTGACAAGGCCTACATCACCGTAGCTCCCGGCCAGACCTATATCGTCACCGTCGACGGCATAGCCGCCAAGATCACCCTCAAATAACCCCCACCCACGCCTTCATCTACATCCAAAGGTTAATATCAAGCAAGAGGGCCTGGACGCCACCGCGTCCAGGCCCTCTTTGCGCTCCTTGTGCTATCTTTTTTTGCGATAAATTTTGGTGGAATGGGAGGAAATGTCTAACTTTGTCGGCGAAATGGCTGCTCAGAGGGGTCCGGAACGATGGACCGCTCACAACGGGCACCGAAGAGGACGATGATTGCCTGAAGCCGCAGATGCGGTTTCAAGTGGGACACCGGAGGGTTGTCCCGGGCGAATCTCGGTCGCTTCGGAGGGAATGAGGTGAGATGCCTCGACAGTACCCGCTGCTGTAATTCCCGACAGATTCACGTCTGTCAAAGAGGGTTTCCGCAATGATGCCACTGGAACGCCGTGAGGCGACCGGGAAGGCGCGGAGATCCGGGATAAGTCAGAAGACCTGCTTTTTCATAATTCAGACACCAAGTTTTGTGCCTACGGGATTATGGGCAAGTTTCTGACTATCTTTCTCTTCTTGATTGAGGTTCCCATCATGGAACCATACTCTCACTGAAGAAAATGTCGTCTCATTGACAGGGTTTCGAAGTCAACCGCTTCGTTTCATTAGTCATCACATAATCTCGATTTTTAGCACATCAATTCAGGTGTCTGGGTTTCAACCGAAATCCGGACACTTTTTTTTATTTCATCGAGAATGAAAAGACATTTTCTCCTGCCGCTCGCCATCGGTTTCTCAGCCCTCGGGCTAAGTGCTGAGGAACTCCCCGACACAGCGGCCAAACAGCTGACAGAACTGACCGTCACTGCCGTCAGTCCGAACCGCGACATCATCCCGGCCCAAACTCTCACGGGCGACGAGCTGAAGCGACTCAACTCAAACAGCATCGCCGACGCACTCCGCTATTTCTCAGGCGTGCAGGTGAAGGATTACGGCGGTGTCGGCGGAATCAAGACGGTCAATATCCGTTCGATGGGCACGAACCACACCGGCGTCGTCTATGACGGCGTGGAGCTCGGCAACGCCCAGAACGGACAGATAGACTTAGGTCAGTTCTCACTCGACAATATCGAAGCACTTTCGCTCTATAACGGTCAGAAGAGCGAAATCCTCCAGCCTGCCAAAGACTTCGGCTCGGCCGGTACCATATATATGCG
>CAZTSQ010000074.1:0-3543 GCA_964615915.1 uncultured Sangeribacter sp. | reverse complement strand
GCGAAATCCTCCAGCCTGCCAAAGACTTCGGCTCGGCCGGTACCATATATATGCGCACCCGCAAGCCCGAGTTTGACGATGGTAAGTCATATCGCGCCCGACTGACAGTCAGAACCGGATCGTTCGACCTTCTCAACCCCTCGGCCATCGTCGAGCTTAAGCTGAGCGAACGCGTAAACGCTTCGCTGAGTGCAGAATGGGTGAACTCCAGCGGCAAATACAAGTTCCGTTACCGTCGCGTCAATCCTGCCGGCGAAGTGGCCTACGACACGACCGCAGTGCGTCAGAACGGAGACATCAACGCCACTCGAATGGAGCTCAACTTCTTCGGGACGCTCAACAACGGGGAGTGGAACGCCAAGGTCTACAACTACAACTCCGAACGGGGTGTGCCGGGAGCGATCGTCAACAATGTCTGGCGCCGCGGAGAACGAATTTGGGATACCAACTCCTTTGCCCAGGCACGATATACAGGCACCTTCGGTCGATGGACCACCCTCAACAACATCAAGTATGCCTTCTACCGCACACACTATGTCAACAACGACGACAAACAGGTGAAGATCGACAACCTTTACCGGCAGAAAGAGATCTACCTCTCAACCTCAAACGAAATCGAGATACTCCCCCGATGGCGCGCCTCGGTAAGCGGCGACTTCATGTGGAACGCCCTCGACGCCGATGTCTACGGCTTCGTCAAACCCGACCGATTCTCCGGCTTCGTTTCCGTGGCGACAGCCCTCAACCTTGACCGCTTCAATGTCCAGGGGAGTCTGCTCGGCACCTTCATTCACGACCGGATCCGCGGACAGGAGGCTCCCAAAGACAAACGGGTCTTCACACCGGCTGTCTTCGCCATCGGCTATCCCCTGCGCTCGCGCGACTTCTCGATCAGAGCCTTCTACAAGAAGTCGTTCAGGATGCCGACCTTCAACGACCTTTACTATGCCGACATGGGCAACTCCCAGCTTGCGCCCGAGCGTGTGACCCAGTATAACGTCGGACTCGTTTACGAACACCGCTCCCAAACATCGTTCCTCTCATCGGTACGCGTCAGCGCCGACGGATATATCAACCATGTGAAAGACAAGATAGTAGCCTATCCGAAGGGTCAGCAGTTCCGCTGGACCATGCTCAACCTCGGACGAGTCCGTATCAAGGGTATCGACGCCACTTTCCTCCTGACCTTCAACCCGGGGCGTGACCTATACCTGACGGTCCGAGGTCAATACACATACCAACAGGCTATCGACGTGACGAATCCGGCCGACAACTACTATCGCGACCAGATTCCCTATATCCCGCGCAACTCGGGTTCGGTCGTCGGCAACCTCACATGGCGTGGCTGGGGACTCAACTATTCATGGATATACGTCGGCGAGAGATACAACCAGCAGGAGAACATCAGATACAACTACACCCAGCCGTGGTACACCTCGGACCTCTCTCTGAGCAAGGACTTTCGACTCGGACGCACATCGCTCCGCATCCTCGCCGAAGTCAACAACCTCCTGAGCCAGGATTATGACGTGATACTCAACTATCCGATGCCCAAGCGCAACTATCGGCTGACACTGACCGCCGAAATATGAGCGTCGGGATATCAAACGTAAATCATTTCACATCATGAGAATTCAAATCAAACAAATTTTCATACTTTTTTTGCCTCTTCTGTTGGGCGCCACAAGTTGTCGTGAGGACGAACTTGTGGTGCCGACAGAATACGAAATCATTCCCGAGACCCCGGACAAGGACTCAGCCATACGTGGCTTCTATCTTGTCAACGAGGGGAACATGGGTTCAAATAAATGTACGCTCGACTTCTGTGACTTCGCCACCGGACTTTATGCCCGCAACTTCTATGCCGAGCGGAATCCGAAGGTAATCAAGGAATTGGGAGATGTCGGAAACGACATCGGCATCTACGGCTCCAAGCTGTGGGTCGTCGTCAATTGCTCTCACAAAGTCGAAGTGCTCGACTCCCGCTCGGGCGTTCGCCTCGGCCAGGTCGATATTCCGAACTGCCGCTACGTCCGCTTTCACCGCGGTCGGGCTTACGTCAGCTCATATGTCGGCCCGGTGCTCATCGACCCCAACGCACCGAAAGGGGCTGTCTATGAAATCGACACTCTTTCTCTGAAAGTTACCCGGAAGGTATCGGTCGGCTACCAGCCGGAAGAGATGGAGGTGGTGGATGATTACATGTATGTCGCCAACTCGGGAGGTTACCGCGCACCCAACTATGACAACACCGTCTCGGTCATACAGATGGTAGACTTCAAGCAGGTACAGCAGATTCCGGTCGGCATCAACCTGCATCGTCTGAAGAAGGACCCATACGGCAAGCTATGGGTGACATCGCGCGGAGATTACCAGACTCGTCCCTCGAGACTGTATGTGATGGACAAGAAACCGGGATATAACCAGATGGTGGTGACCGACACTATACCGGTAGCCTGCTCGAACATGGCCTTTTTCGGTGACCTGATGTACTTCTACGCAACCGAGTGGAACAACTATTCGGCCTCGAACACAATCACATACGGGATCATAGACATCCGCACCAAGGAGTTGATCTCAAACAACTTCATCACCGACGGAACCGAAAAGGAGATCACGATACCATACGGGATAGCGGTTCACCCCGAAACGGGAGACATATATGTCACCGACGCAAAAAATTACGTGTCCTCCGGAACTCTCTACTGCTTCTCGCCCGAAGGCAAGAAGAAATGGAGCGTCCGCACTGGAGATATTCCAGCCCACATAACCTTTCTCTACAAATGAAACCTAAAGTACAACATACCACCAAGTTAAAGACAAAAGCAGTTGTCAAATGTCTTCTTCCCTTGGTCTGCGGAATGCTCCTGTCCGGATGCTCAAACGAGATACCGATGGTCAACCTCGGAATCGATGACGTCTATTACATCGCCCGTATGCAGAAGCTCGACCTCAAACCGGCCCTGACCGGCGAGGAGTATGTCTGGTGCGTCGACGGCAAAGTCGTCAGCCACACTAAGGACTTCATCTTCATTTCGAAAGACGAAGGGAGCTTTCTGGTCAGTCTGGAGATAAAGGATCCCCAGACCCCCTTTGAGTTCGAGTTTATCGTCAATGTCCTTCACGAGGAGATCGAATACAGCCCCTATGTCTCAAGGGTTTACGAATATTGCCCCGCTCCCGGACAGTTTGTCAACGAAATGCCCCGGTTTGAAGAGGACGACACCTACGCCGACATTCTGAAGAAGACGGAGGAGTCCATCTCGGGGACGAACGACACAATGATCACGCTCGGGGGCTTCGGGGGATACGTCACTTTCGGGTTTGACCACACCGTGATGAATGTCGAGGGGGAGAATGACTTCAGAATCTGGGGTAACTGTTTCTACGAGCTTCTCGACCCCGACAAAAGGGGTGGCTCGGCCGAGCCGGGAATTGTTATGGTAAGCTACGACACTAACTGCAACGGTCTGCCCGACGATGAATGGTACGAGCTTGCCGGAAGCGAATACCACTCCCCTCTTACCCGCAAAAACTACACGC
>CAZTSQ010000073.1:0-4978 GCA_964615915.1 uncultured Sangeribacter sp. | reverse complement strand
ATGCCAACGCCGCCACCGACATCGAATTCGAGATGCCGTTCGGCTTCAAGGAGGTCGAGGGTATCCACTCGCGTACAGACTTCGACCTTTCTCAGCACGAGAAGTTCTCGGGCAAGAAGATCCAGTACTTCGACCCCGAGCTCAACAAGAGCTACACCCCGTATGTGATCGAGACTTCTATAGGTGTCGACCGTATGTTCCTCAGCGTCTTCTGCTCGTGCTATGAAGACCAGGATCTCGGCAACGGCGACCGCCGCGTCGTTCTCCACTTCCCGCCGGCAATTGCTCCGGTGAAGTGTGCCGTCCTCCCGCTCGTAAAGAAAGACGGTCTGCCCGACAAGGCACGCGAGATCCAGCACCGTCTCCGCTTCGACTTCACCTGTCAGGTCGATGAGAAAGACTCGATCGGCAAGCGCTACCGCCGTCAGGATGCGATCGGAACCCCGTTCTGCATCACAGTCGACCACCAGACCCTCGAGGACAACACCGTCACCCTCCGCCACCGCGACTCGATGGAGCAGGAGCGCGTGTCTGTCGACGATCTCGAAAAGATCCTCGCCGATAAGGTCAGCCTCAACGGTCTTCTCAAAAAACTTCTCTAACCATGTCCATCCGCAAGTTTTTCCTCATCATAGGCGCCTTGATCGCGATGTCGTCGCTGACATCGTGCAACTACAACTCGCTGGTTGAGAAACAGCAGAATGTAGACCAGTCGTGGGCCCAGGTCGAGAATCAGTATCAGCGCCGCGCCGACTTGATCCCGAACCTCGTCAACACCGTCAAGGGTTTTGCGGCCCACGAGTCGCAGACCTTCGAGAAGGTGACCGAGGCTCGCGCCGGCCTGTCGAAGGCATACAACGACGTCAACGAAATCCGGAACCCCCAGGAGAACCTCGAGCAATATCAGCAGGCTCAGTCGAACCTCAAGGGGGCGATGGACATCTATGTCAACGCCGTCAAGGAGGCTTATCCTGACCTGAAGGCAAACGAAAACTTCATGGCCCTCCAGGCTCAGCTCGAGGGTACGGAAAACAGAATCTCGACCGAGCGCCAGCGGTATACCGTTGCGGTTCAGGAATATAACACCGCGATCAAAAAGTTCCCGACCATGATCTATGCCGGATGGTTCGGCTTCAAGGAGAAGCCGCAGTTCCAGGCCGAGGCGGGAGCGCAACATGCCCCGAAGGTTGAGTTCTGATCTTGTTTGAAACGATGAAGAAACTATTCAGAAAATTCCCCGCGGTCGCTCTGCTGACGTTGCTTCTGTCACCGTTGATGACTTCATGTCTGGGCGACGACAGTCTTGACTACTCGGACTGGAAGAAGCGCAACGAGCAGTATTATGCCGACGCAATGGCCGCTCTCAATCCGGACGGTACCCCCGAGTATGAAGTCGTAACCCCCGTCTTCGCGCCGGGCACGACGATCCTCATGAAGTGGCACAACGACCGCAACGCGACCAAGAACAATCTGAAGCCGCTCGACAACTCGACGGTCGACTGCATCTACATCTGCGGCGACATCGACAACAAGTATATCGACAGCTCGTATGCTACTACGACCTATGGCGACAGCATCTACCGCACGCGTCCGACCAAGAACATCGTAGGCTTCTGGACCGCGCTGACCAATATGCACGTCGGCGACTCGGTGACGGTTGTCATCCCGTCGGCCGCCGCCTACGGCGCGTCGCTTTACGGGTCGATCAAGCCGTACACAACCCTAATCTACGGTATCAAGCTCAAGGGAATCCCCGGCTACGAGCTTCCAAACTGATAGGCTCCGGACTTCAATGAGAAGCTCCGGGCTCCCAAACTGACACCATGAAATTTACACGTATTATCCTTCCGTCAATCGCGTTGGCAACTATCGCCGGCGTCGCCTTGGCTGAAAACCCCATCCGGATCTCAAGTGTGCGCCATAAGGCGTCGCCTGAGTTTCCTCTCCCCGCCGCGGTCGACACTGCCCGCGGCGCTGAAAATAAATTCGACCCGGCGTCTCTGCTCGACGCCCAGCCCGCTCTCCGCCAGGCTATTCTCCAAAGCCAGGACTGGACGACGATGTTACCCGACACCGCAGGCGTGCTTCGCCTCGTCGGTCCGAAAGATGGCGCACGTCTCCACTCGATGACCACGCGCCTGCGTGCACCCCGATACTCGAAGGGTACGCTTCGCGTGACCTCGACGTCACCGACACGCGTGCTGGTCAACGGCAAGGAGTTGATAAAGAAGACCTCGTCAGATTCAGTCGCCTCGCCGGCCGAAGGAAGCCTCGTTCTTGAGCCGAACCGCGACGCCGACATCCAGGTCGACCTCGTCTCGATCTCTTCAAAGAAGGCCGAGCCGCAAATCAAGATCGAGTATATACCCGAGTCCAAATTCGAGGATGTGGAGATTGCCCAGGGTGCCGACATGAAGCGCCGTCTGACCACTCAGGACGTCTCGCTCGGCCAGCGCGTCTCGGGCATCTCGCTCTCGCCCGACGGCAAGTATCTGATCACCTCGTACTACGAACAGTGGGACGCCGACAACAACCGCTCGTGGGCCTCACTTTCTGAGACTGCCACCGGCCGCGTGATAGCCGCCGAGCTTCCGGCCGGTTGCGAATGGATGCCGAAAGGGGCCACCCTTTACCACACCCGCAACCTCAACGGCCTGTATGACATCGTGACAATCGACCCGGCTACTTTGCGCGAGAAGGTTATTGCCAGCGGTGTTCCGACCGGCAACTTCGCGTGGAGCCCCAACTTGGATTACATCGTCTATGACAAGGTAGTCAAGGGGAAGGAAGACACCGAGATTATGCGCCGAGTAAAGGATCCCGACGACCGTATCCCGGGAATGCGAGACCGTTCGTACCTGATGAAATACGACCTTAAGAACGGCATTTCATATCCCATCTCGGCCGGCGGCCCGACAACGGCCTTCGCCGATATCACAAACGACGGCAAGAAGATTCTCTATACGACCACCCGCTTCATACCCGAGAAGTTCCCCCTCTATTTCTCGGACATCATTCAGGTCGACGCCGCGACCCTCAAGGCTGACACTATTCGTCGGGATGTGACGTCGCTCAACAGGGTGATCTATTCGCCCGATGGCAAGCGACTCTTTATCGAAGGGGGACCGGAGGCGTTCGGTGAGCTCGGCAAGAACGCCGGCGACCACCCGATAGCCAATGAGTTCGACTGTCAGGGCTACCTGCTCGATATTGCCTCGGGCAACGTCAAGGCTTTGACGCGCGACTTCAACCCGTCACTGCGCCCCAACGCTGTATGGAACGCGAAAGATGGTCTGATTTATGTGACCGCGCTCGACGGCTTCTATGCCAACGCATACACCATCAATCCCGACAACGGCAAGATCAAGAAGCTCCCCGTCGACCTCGAGTATATTAAGGCCTTCTCGATCGGCGACACCGAGTCGAAGTGGCTCGCCGCAGTCGGAACCGGATACACCTATTACGGTCGCGCCACTCTCCTCGACCTCGCGAACGGTAAATCGCGTCTGATCGATGACCCATGGGCCAAGGATCTGGCCAACGTAGAGTTGGGTGAGTCGGAGCCTTGGACCTTTACTGCCGCAGACGGCACAGTTATCGACGGCACCATCACGCTTCCCCCCGATTTCGACGCGTCGAAGAAGTTTCCGCTGATCGTCTACTATTATGGCGGAACGACCCCTTCAGACCGCACGCTCTATCACCCCTATTCGCCTCAGGTGTTCGCCTCGAGGGGATATGTGGTCTATGTGATCAATCCCTCGGGCACGATCGGCTATGGCCAGGAGTTCTCGGCTCGCCACGTCAACGCGTGGGGTGAGCGCACTGCCGACGAGATCATAGAAGGAACCAAAAAATTCTGTGAGGCCCATCCGTTTGTCGACAGCAAGAAGATCGGCTGTCTCGGAGCAAGCTACGGTGGCTTCATGACAATGCTTCTTCAGACCAAGACAGACATCTTCGCCGCAGCAGTCAGCCACGCCGGCATCTCGAACGTGACCTCTTATTGGGGCGAGGGCTTCTGGGGCTACAGCTACAACGCCGCCGCGGCCGCGAAGTCGTATCCCTGGAGCGATCCGGAGGTGTATCACCGCAACAGTGCGTTGCTGAACGCTGACAAGATCCACACGCCGCTCCTGCTGCTTCACGGAACGGTCGACACCAATGTACCCATCGGTGAAAGCATCCAGCTCTTCAACGCCCTCCGTCTGCTTGGCCGTACGGTTGAGTTCGTACAGGTTGAGGGTGCGAACCATGTCGTGACCGACTTCGAGAAGCGCCGCGTATGGCAGAACACAATCATGGCCTGGTTCCAGCGCTGGCTTCAGGACGACCCCCGCTGGTGGGACGCCCTCTACGGTGAGCAGTAGCGCCGGTTTCCGCAGTAGCGCCGGCTTCCGCAGTAGCGCCGGCTTCCAGCCGGTATGATGGCAGTAGCGCCGGCTTCCGCAGTAGCGCCGGCTTCCAGCCGGTATTTACTCAAACCTTATTATGAAATTCCCACTTCTTTTCATATCCCTTCTCCTCTTAGGTCTGACCTCGTGTCGTCAGACCGAGAAAACCGAGGCGGTCACAGCTCAAATCGAGGCCGACCAGATGGAAGATGCCCGCCTCGCAGGCCGCAACGCCGCCAAGCGATTGATCAACCGTGAATGGGCCGACTCGACCGAGCGCAATGCCGACATGGCCCAAGTCGACTCGATCGAAGGCTCGTATGGCGACCCGCAGAAGGCCACGACCTTCCACTCCACCTTCCGCTCTACCCTCAAGACCATCCGCCCCGATCTCGCCAAGCAGTTGGAAGAACAGGAGCAACAGTAAAGGCTCTCCCCCCAAATAGAAAGCCCCCTCAACCAAAAGAGGCCTGACCGCACGGTCAGGCCTCTTCTGTCATCAGATATTCTTAGATCTCATAGTTCTCTCAGAACTCATAGTTCTCCACACCGGACTCTGGTCTCTCACTTCAGCGCCTCAATCG
>CAZTSQ010000072.1:0-5345 GCA_964615915.1 uncultured Sangeribacter sp. | reverse complement strand
AAGTGCCGCCGAAGAACGAGGCGAAGTTACGGTTCAGACCACACACATGGGCGATTGCCGGCAGGATGGCCACGATGCCGAGGAAGATAGATCCGGGCAGAGTGATTCGCGACATGATCGAGTCGAGATACTCGACGGTCGGCTTGCCGGGCTTGATACCGGGGATAAATCCGTTGTTGCGCTTCATGTCTTCGGCCATCTGGGCGGGACGCACGGTGATGGCGGTGTAGAAGTAGGTGAAGGCGACGATCATCAGGAAGTATACCAGGTTATACCAGAAACCATAAAGGTCTGTCAGGGCTCCGAAGAAACCTGTCTGGTTGGTAGAGAAGCCTACGAGTGTGATGGGAATAAACATGATTGCCTGGGCGAAGATGATCGGCATCACGCCGGCGGCATTCACTTTGAGCGGGATATACTGACGCACACCGCCGTACTGCTTGTTGCCGACGATACGCTTGGCGTACTGTACAGGCACCTTGCGGGTTCCCTGAACGAGAAGGACCGCACCGGCAATGACGGCGAGCAGGATGATGATTTCCACGAGGAAAAGCACCAGACCGCCACCTGCCGAATTGTAGAGTCGGCTGGTGAATTCCTGGAAGAATGCTTCGGGAAGACGGGCGATGATACCGATCAAGATGATGAACGAGATACCGTTGCCCACGCCTTTCTGGTCAATGCGCTCGCCAAGCCACATGATGAACATCGAACCGGCTGCGAGAACAATCGTCATGAAGGCGATCATCCAGAACGACAGGTCGACGTATCCGCCGGCTGCCTGAACCTGATATTTGAGGTTCATCAGGTATGCCGGACCCTGAAGCAGGAGAATCAGCACTGTCAGGTAACGCGTATACTGGTTGAGTTTCATGCGGCCCGACTCACCCTCGCGCTGCATTTTCTGGAATGCGGGGAGAACCATACCCAGAAGCTGGATCACGATCGAAGCCGTGATGTAGGGCATGATACCCAGGGCGAAGATAGAGGCCTGAGAGAACGCGCCTCCCGAGAACATGTCGAGCAGCTGCATCAGACCGTCGGAAGTGAAGTTCTTAAGCGCCATGAGGTCGTCGGGGTTGATACCCGGAAGGACCACGTAGCATCCAAAGCGGTAGATGATCACAAGCAGAAGGGTGATACCGATACGCTTGCGAAGATCTTCGATGCTCCAGATATTCTTTATTGTTTGTGTAAATCCCATTGTGAGTTGTTATTTTTTGATTGCTGTGCCGCCGGCAGCGGTGATGGCTTCCTCTGCTTTCTTGGAGAAGGCGTCAGCCTCGACCTCAAGCTTGCGGGTGAGGGCCCCGTTGGCGAGAACCTTCACCTTTACATTTTTGGGAACCAGACCGTTTGCGCGCAGATCGGCAACAGTAATCTTCTCGAGGGCCTTTGCTTCGGCGAGAGCCTCAAGAGCGTCGAGGTTGATAGCCTTGTATTCGACGCGGTTGATGTTCTTGAAACCGAATTTCGGCACACGGCGCTGGAGGGGCATCTGACCGCCCTCGAAGCCTACCTTGTGCTTGTAGCCCGAACGGGATTTCGCACCCTTGTGACCGCGGGTAGAAGTGCCGCCGTATCCCGAGCCGGGACCACGGCCCACACGTTTGTTCTTCTTGTTGCTGCCTACAGCAGGAGTGAGATTATGAAGTTGCATTGTCGTGTCGGATTAGAGTTTGGTCACCTCTACGAGATGATGAACGTTTTTAACCATACCCAGAATCGAGGGTACATCTTCGTGTACGACCGTCTGGTTCATTTTGTGGAGGCCGAGAGCGTCGAGTGTGCGCTTCTGAACTGCGGGGCAGTTGATACGGCTCTTGATCTGTTTGATTGCAATCTTTGCCATTGTGATGCTCTTGGATTATTTGCCGTTAAACACTTTCTCGACAGACACTCCGCGGTTCTGGGCCACCTGTGCGGGGCTGCGGAGCTCGCCGAGGGCCTCGATAGTGGCCTTGACGAGGTTGTGGGGGTTCGACGAACCTTTCGACTTGGCGAGCACGTCGGTGATGCCGACACTCTCAAGCACAGCGCGCATAGCGCCGCCGGCCTTCACACCGGTACCCTCGGAGGCGGGCTTCAGGTAGATACGGCTGCCGCCGAACTTAGCTGCCTGCTCGTGGGGGATTGTGCCTTTGTGTACAGGGACGCGGATGAGGTTCTTCTTGGCGGTCTCAACGCCCTTGGCGATGGCAGCCTGGACTTCGTTGGCTTTGCCGAGACCCCAGCCGATGATTCCGTTTTCGTTGCCGACAACCACGATGGCTGCGAAGCTGAAGGCACGGCCACCCTTGGTGACCTTGGTCACACGGTTGATTGCTACAAGGCGATCCTTAAGATCGAGATCGCTCGTTGTCTTTACTCTGTTGTTTCTTTTTGCCATGTCGTAGGTTAGAATTTAAGGCCGGCGTTACGGGCGGCGTCTGCGAGTGATTTCACACGACCGTGGTACAGATAGCCGTTACGGTCAAATACTACTTCTGCGATGCCCTTTTCCTGGGCTTTCTTGGCGATTGCCTCGCCTACTTTGGCAGCGATTTCGGTCTTGGTTCCGCCTTCGAGACCTTTCGAAGAAGCCGACACCAAGGTTACGCCTGCCAGGTCATCGATAACCTGAACGTAGATGGCCTTGTTTGAACGGAAGACGCTCATGCGCGGACGCTGTGCGGTTCCGGAAATCTTCCCGCGGATACGGGTTTTGATTTTATTTCTTCTTGCGATTTTGCTAATCATGACTTCCTTGGGATTAATTATTTAGCGTTGGCCGACTTACCCGACTTGCGACGGATGATCTCGCCGACGAACTTGATACCCTTGCCCTTGTAAGGTTCGGGCTTGCGGAGCGAGCGGATCTTGGCGCAAACCTGACCGAGGAGCTGCTTGTCGGCGCTCTCGAGCAGAATCAGCGGGTTTTTGTTACGTTCGCTCTTCGCTTCTACTTTGATCTCTTTGGGAAGCTTGATGTAGATGGCGTGTGAGTAGCCGAGCGAGAGCTCGAGCACCTGACCGGTTGCGGTCGCGCGGTAACCTACACCTACGAGTTCCATCTCTTTCTTGTAACCCTCGGAAACGCCGACAACCATGTTGTGGATCAGCGCACGGTACAGACCGTGCATCGCGCGGTGTTCGCGCTCGTCGTCAGGACGGGTTACGATGATGTGGCCATCTTCCTCGGCCACCTTGATATCAGGGTTGATCTCCTGCGAAAGCTCGCCTTTGGGACCCTTGACAGTCACGAGGTTGTCTTTCACCTCTACCTTTACACCGGCCGGGATGGCGATGGGGGCTTTACCAATTCTTGACATAGTGAAATGATTCCTCCTTTATTAATATACGTAGCACAATACTTCGCCGCCGATCTTACGTTCTTTGGCTTCCTTGTTGGTCATCACTCCCTGTGAGGTCGAAAGGATGGCGATACCCAGTCCGTTCAACACGCGGGGCATGTCCTTGTATCCGCAATACTGGCGGAGACCCGGACGAGACACGCGGTGCAGGTTCTTGATGGCGTTGACCTTGTCAACGGGATCGTACTTGAGCGCGATCTTGATCGTGCCCGAAGGAGTCTCACCCTCCATGAACTTGTAGTTGAGGATGTAGCCCTGGTCGAAGAGGATCTTGGTGATCTCTCTCTTCATCTTTGAGGACGGAATCTCCACCACGCGGTGTCCGGCGTGGATGGCGTTTCGCAGTCTGGTCAAATAATCTGCTATTGGATCAGTCATTGTTGTGTTGTTAAATTGATCCGGATGTACCGGACAATATTTAATACTCTCCGTAAAGGCTTCACTGTCAGCTCATAGCCACCGACTTATATGCACAAAGACTGCATCAAACGTCACCACCGTCACCTCTATATCCACCCCATTGGATACGTCGGAAACGGAAGCGACCCTCTCTGCAGATTTGCGCTATACATGTCACGACATGGGCGCAATGATCACTTTACGCCGCAAAATTAGCGAAAACCACGCACTTAGCCAAATTTTTCAACCCAAAAATCAATCTTTTAATGTTTTTTTGAGTTTTACCTCCTCTATTTGTCGTCTGCTGATCTCTTTAGCCGAATTTTTGCGTTCGCCGAAGACTCAACGCGATTCCATTTTTTTCAGATGCTCGAAGTCGACCTCAATAAATCCGCTTTTCTTGAGCGAGACCGAGTGGTTGTGGTCATTCAGATAGCGCCATTCGGGCGCCGTGTAGTCTTCGCGCATCAGTGACCATCTGAGTGGCGATCTCGGCGTGGTGATTCCGGCCATATCGAGGGCGGTGTCGAAAAAGCTGAGACTCGACGAGACATTCCGCCTTCTGTTGCGCTCGAGTGTGGTCTCCAAGCCGGGAACTTCGTTGATGATTCCGTCTGAAAGCCATATCATGAAGGGAACGTGCAGCTGGTAGAACGTCGGGCATGGAGAAGAGTGCAGTAGCAGTCCCCGTGAGTCGTCATATATGTCCTCTCCATGGTCGGCCGTATATATCATAGCCGACCGCTCAGCTCCCGATTCCTCTATCTTCGCTATGATTTCATCAAGGAGCTTGTCTGTCACACGGATGGAGTTGTCATAGGCATTGATCAGCTTCGGACGTGAATTGACATTGATTTCGGTGTAGTTGTCCGGTCTGAAGTAAGCCATCTCCCTCGGATATCGGTCTCTGTAGTTGAAGTGCGAGCCGTAGCTGTGGACAACGACAAGCTGGCGGTTGTTTTTCTGAGCGAGCACTTCGTCAAGATAGGGCAGAATGTCCAGATCACAGTGGGAGCCGTCGAGACTGACGTAGATGGTTGTGTCTGCCTCGGCACCGAAGAATTGGATGAAGGAGTTATTGGGCGTCTGATTTGAAATGAAGGCCGTCGAGTAACCGGCCTCCTTGAAAGCGGTGATGACACTCTTCACATTATATATCGAGTCTCCGTAGGAGGAAGTGTCGAGATGAGAGAGGATGAGCGGCACGCTCTTGTGGGTGGTGTTTGACTCGCTCAGGGTCTTGGGAAAGGGGACCAGGTTCTTACGCTTTGAAAGCTCAGGATTAGTCTGGCGGTTGTAACCCATTATCTGCCAGTTGTCGGCCCTGGAGGTCTCCCCTATCACGAGCACATAAAGCTCGCTGATCGAGTCGGGATGATGATCAACGGCCTCGAATGTGAAATCTCGGACGGCATCGTCGTGCTCGGCGATACGGTAACTGTGGCGCGCGGCCAGCGTCATGTTGTAGGCGGCGTTGACGGGATACAGGTCGTTTCGCACCTTGTAGGCACGATCCGTAGTCCCGGCTATAAAGCCGCAGGCGATACCATACACGGCGATTGCGACCGCAAACCGGCGCGCATATTTTCTGAA
>CAZTSQ010000071.1:0-5463 GCA_964615915.1 uncultured Sangeribacter sp. | reverse complement strand
CGCTTCGACCACACCATCCACCTCCGCCACGGCGAGAAGATGCTCTTCGGCAAAAACCTCGAGAAGGGTCTCGTTCAGGACGGCTTCGGAATCAAGGCGGTCGTAATCGGCGAAGACGGCTACACGATGGACGATGTGCTCGTACACGACGCCCACTGCAAGTCGAACCTCCTTCAGCAGCAGCTCGCGATGATGGACGGCCACGACCTTCCGCTCGCAATCGGCGTGATCCGCGACTATGACGCTCCCAGCTACGAAGCTGAAGTCGAGGCTCAGGTACGCGCCGTCCAGCAGAAGAAAGGCTTCACCTCGCTTCGCGACATGATCACCAAGACTATGGAAACCTGGGAGGTAAAATAATCCCCACGGTCCCACACATACACCAAGCAAAGAGGTCGGCGTCCCCTTCCGGGAGCCGACCTTTCTTCATCTATTAAGCACCGCTACCTCCTCGCCACTCATTGTTAGAAGAGGGAGGTGATGAGGATCAGAAGGATGGCGGGCGGTGCTATGTAGCGGATACAGAAGAGGATGGGGCGCGCAAGAAGGTTACGTAGTTTCCCGTCGTCGGTCAACTGGTTCATGATCACCTTGCGGGGAAGCACCCAGCCGACGAAGAGGCAGATCAACAGGCCGCCGACAGGCAACAGGACGTTGGTCGTCGCGTTATCAAAGAGCGTGAAGAGACTCCTCCCGCCGACGCTCAGGAACTTCCACGAGCCGAGACTCAGCGAGCAGAGCGCGCTGAAAACGAAGCTGGGGAGTATGACGGTAAATGTAGCCTTGGCACGTTTCATCTTGAACCGGTTCTCAAGGAAGGCGATACACGTCTCAGCGACCGAAAGGGTCGACGTGACTGCAGCCACCGAGAGGGTGAAGAAGAAGAGTGTTGACCAAATCCGCGTGTGTCCCATCTGACTGAAGACCTCGGGCAGCGTCACGAAGACCAGCGTCTGCCCCTGCAGGCTCTCGTTCTGAAGGCCGAAGGAGATCACGGCCGGGAAGATGATCATACCCATCATCAGCGCCACAAGAACGTCGAAGAAGGCGACGGTGAAGGCCGTCTTCGTGAGGTTGGTCTGCTTGGGGAAATAAGAGGCGTAGGTTATCAGCACGCCCATTCCGAGGCTGAGCGAGAAGAAGGCCTGGCCGAGGGCATTGACTACAACCGAAGGAGTGATCTTGCTCAGGTCGGGGTGGAAGAAGAATTTGAGACCCTCGTAGGCTCCCGGGAGACTGAGCGAGACGAAACAGAAGATAATCAGGAGCACGAAGAGCGACGGCATCAGGATGTTGGAGATGCGCTCGATTCCTTTCTGGACCCCAAAGAGAAGGATGGCCAGATTAAGGCCGATGACGATGAAGGTGTTGACAAGCGGGGCGGTGTCTGTCTCGACGTAGTCCTTCATCCGCCTCGTGAACATCTCGGCCGATGACACTCCTTCGATCGGCTCGTAGAGGTTGCCTGTGATGGACTGGATCATGTACTCGAACGTCCACCCGGCCACAACGGTATAGAAGCTGAAGATGAGGTAAGCGGCGAGAATTCCGATCACACCCGTCACCCACCACGGTTTGTCGGGGCTGAGTTTCTTAAACGAGTTGAAGGCGTCAAGGCCTCCGGCGCGCCCGATTGAGAACTCGGAGAGCATCACTGGGATGCCGAGCAAAAGCACACAGACGATATAGACCAGCAGGAAGGCTGCTCCGCCGTTAGACTGCACCTCAGACGGGAATCGCCAGACGTTTCCCAGACCGACGGCCGAGCCGACGGTAGTGGCGATGATACCTAATTTCGAACCAAATTTCGTACTCATTCAATTGATTGTGAAGGGTAAATGAAAAGGAAACCGGAGAGAAATATTGTCTAGAGAGAGCCTTGTTCAATGAGGGTGGCGACGCGGTCGATAATGGCGTCTTCCTCGTTTTTGTCGGGGTGGAAGCCGGCTTTCATGTTCATGCCGAAGAACTTGCCGAAAGTCTGCCAGAAACCGGCGCGGAAACTGCCTAAGAAGGCTTTGACGATCGAGAACGACGATTGGTCGGTCTCGCGGTTGATGAGCTTCAGCAGGATCTTCCCCTGATTCTTGGTCATGGTCTTGATCGTCGGCTTGTATTGGTTGAATATATCCTTCTCGAGCTGTTTGAGGTGCTTCTCGCGCGTTTTCTTGTCGGGAATGGTCTGGATATACTCGTAGGTCTCGCAGAGGGTGGTGAAGGCGAGTTTGGCCAGCGGGAGGGTCTTGCGGACGTCGCGGACGGTCTTCCAGTAGAATTCTTCCTGCTTCTTGTTCTTGAATTTCAAGGGCGGATAGACGGTGACGTCGCGGATAATGGTCATTCGGCAGGTGTCGCCATATTCGTCGACGAAGCGATAGAACCCCGTGTAGGCTTTCACCTTCAGCCGGGGCTCCTCGGCGGGGGCCTGGCCGAAAGTGGCAAACGCTGCGCTCAACGCGAGCAGTATGGCTAAAAGGGTTCTCATTGGATATAAATACCGACACAGCCGGGGCGGAAACGGCTTCGCGCTTGGGTTGATTATATAAACGGAGGGGAGAGGGCGAAAATTGCATCGCGGCCGTGGAGGGCGGCCAGAACGAGGAGAGGGCGACAGGGGTCGAAGCCGGCCGTCAGGCGGCGCGAAATGGCTTCGACGCGCTCGGGAGCCGCCTCCCTCATCTCGCGGAGCTCCGGAAGGAGGGCGCGAAGGTCAAGAAAGTCGTTCAGAGCCTCGCTCAGGGCCTCATTAAGCTCTAACAGACTTCCGGACGCCCCGGCTATCAGCGGGGCGACAGAGGGCTCCAGATGGCGCCAGAAAGGGGTGCGACCGAGCTGAGCTTCAAGGGCGCCGAGATGGGTGTGTTGCCAACGGCCGTGCTGAGAGATCTCGAGAGCTTCGGGCGGCAGACGCTTGAGGGCCGCGGAGCCGCCGGCGACCGGAACGGTCAGCGTCAAATCCGTGGTCAGGAGGGCCCGATTAGGCGCATCGGCCGGAGGAGTATCTCCGCCGACCGATGCACGATAGTATGCGAGCGAGGCCAGATATGGAATCATTGCTTCCAGAGCTCCTTGTCAGGGTTGGCCTTCTTCAGGATACGGTCTGTCCGGATGTTGCGGAACATGGGCTTCTCTTCGTCGAACGAAACGAGCACGAACATCGGCGAGCCGACGATGTGGTCTTCGGGAACGAGACCCCAGTAGCGCGAGTCGAGCGAGCGGTCGCGGTTGTCGCCCATCATCCAGTAGTAGTCCATGTTGAAGGTGTAATATTCGGTCTCCTTGCCGTTGATGAAGATCTTGCCGTCGCGAACCTCGAGTGTGTTGCCTTCATAGGTTCGGATCGCGCGCTCGTAGAGCGGGAGATTGTCGAGGGTGAGGTGGAGGGTCTTTCCGCGCTTCGGGATCCAGAACTCGCCCATTTCGGGTCGTGTCCATCCCGTCGGGGCGCCGAGTGGCCAGACTCCGCCGAGGTCATAAAGTCCGCTCTCAGACTCGCGGATGAGCTCGCCCGTCACTTCGGGCCATGTCTTGACTGTGGCCAGCGCCTCCTTCGTCAAGGGGACGTTGTAGAACATCCGTCCGCTTTCGTCGATCGCGAAGGGGCGGTCGCCATGATCTTCACGACGCACGCTGATGGTCTCCCACTTCTCGTCTGAGATCCGGCCCGAGACGGGTATGATGTAGTTGAACTGAACGTTGGTCGGCTCGGCGATAGGCTGGCCGTTGATATAGATCACATCGTTCATGATCGCGAGTCGCTCGCCGGGGAGACCGATCGTGCGCTTGACGTAGTTCTCGCGACGGTCAACGGGACGGACGAGCAGTTTGCCGAACTTGGCCGGATTCGCCTCGATATAGGCCTTCGGATCTTCGATTCCGTTCTTTCGGAGCTCGTAACAGATCTGATAGTAGTCGGGGTTCGAGATCTTCTCGGGCACCGTGTCGCCCTGCGGGAAGTTGAAGACGACGATGTCACCGCGCTCGATCTCGCGCAGGCCGGGAAGACGGTGGTAAGAGAGCTGAGGGTTGTCGATATAGCTCTTGGTGTTGATCAGAGGGAGGGTATGCTGGGCCAGAGGGAAGTGGAGCGGTGTCTGAGGCACGCGCGGTCCGTAGAGGGTCTTGTTGACCCACAGGTAGTCGCCAACAAGCAGTGACTTCTCGAGCGACGACGAAGGGATCTTGTAGTTCTGGCCGATGAAGGCGAAGATGATGTAGACCAGCACGAGCGCATAGATGATCGCGTCGAGCCACGACAGAAGCGTCCGAGTCGGACCCTTCGTCTTCTTCCACCATGACCAGGGGATATAGGCGGTGATGTATATGTCGAGCAACAGAAGCCAGATCAGCGAGAGCCAGGGGTTGCCCATCCAGATGACCCAGAGGAAGAAAAGGATCGTGACCACAGTGAAGCGGACCCAGCGCGTAGCGCGGGTCTCGCGTATCCGGCGCCGGAAGTCGGCGAGAAATGAATTTTCGTTCATGATGAAGGTTAGGGGGGAGTTTTGATCAATAGAGCTGGAGACGGTGGAGTTCGTCGGCCACTTCTAGGGCGCTCATGTGGCGGAGGCGTCCGAGGGTCCCGGCGAATTCAGTCACGCGCGGCGTCAGGCGGGGATTGCTGAAGATCCGGTGACAGTCGCGCATCGCCACGTTGAAGAGCTGGCCCACCTCATCGGCCTCGAGCGAGCACGATTCGGCCCCCTCTTCGGTCATCGTGTCGCGGACGTAGCCGAGCACTTCGGGAGGAAGCGGCTGAGAGAGACGTACATAGTAGCGCGACATCACGTTGGCCATCACCATCATCGAGGTCACCTTGAAGTTCTGGACGGTGCGGTGCCAGACCGCCTTGGGCGAAACCGAAGGCGAGTTCGAGAAGTAGAAGGCGTGAGAGAAGCTGACCATCGGGCCGTCGGCGTCGAGGTCCATATCGGCCACCCAGTTGAGGGCGTCCATCGCCGCGAGGGCAATCGCCATGCCGGCCAGGCCGTAGGCGCGGTCGTCTTCGTTTTCATATTGGAGCTTCGCGTTGGGGGCGGGCTCTTCCTTTATTGCTTTTTTCTTGCTTGACATACTCTTTTCGTTTATACCGGGGCTGTTTTGGAGACAGCTCCGTAGTTAAAACAAAAATTGGATACCTCCGGTTGCGCCGAACCCTTCTGAAATGAAGCCCGGGGTCAGTTCGGACTTGCGGTTGAGGATATTGGTCAGGCGGACGCCGAGGGCGAATCGCGGAGAAAATTCGTATGAGACGCCGGCCGAGAGGTCGCTCAGATTGGCCGGGCGGTAGAGCTGATATACAGATACCCCTTCGCCCATCGTGAAGTTACGCTTGGCACGGAGCTCCCACGCGGCGTCGATCCGCAGCTGGCGCCAGGGGCGCGACGAGAGCGCGATGCTTGCGGTCCACTCCGGGCGGTCATAGCCGTTGAACCAGCCGGTGTGGGTCTTCTGGGGTTGCCA
>CAZTSQ010000070.1:0-5941 GCA_964615915.1 uncultured Sangeribacter sp. | reverse complement strand
GCGGCGTTTTGCTGAACAAAATCGCTCAATTAGTCTCCATATGTTTGAGGAAACGATCGAGAGTATTCCGATCGACCTTACAGATTTTAGCGATCGAACGTTTTGAAACACCCGCTCCAAGCAACTCTCTTATTAATGTCTCTTTCCCACTGAGCTTATACTTATCTGGGGAGTTCTTTCTTCCTTTCGGGCGCCCAAGCACCACTCCTTCAGCTCTTTTTCTTGCTAAGGCTTCTTTGGTTCTCTGAGAGATCAGATTACGTTCTATTTCAGCAGAGAGACCGAAAGCAAAAGCTAGAACTTTGCTTTGGATGTCGTCTCCAAGACGATAGTTGTCTTTTATCGTCCAGACCTTGGCCTCTTTGGTCATACAGATATTTAGGATCTCCATGATCATGAATAGATTGCGCCCAAGACGAGACAGCTCAGCACAAATTATCAAATCGTTCTTCTGAATACGCTTCAGAAGCGATCCTAATTGCCTTTTATTATAGGCTTTGGTGCCTGATATCGTCTCTTCGATCCACCCATCGATCGACAAGTTCTCTCTCAAGCAGAACTTGTTAATCTCAAAGCGTTGGTTCTCGACTGTCTGCTTATCGGAACTCACTCTTATATAACCATATACCATATCTTTGATCAATAATATATGACCCCAAGATAAGAAAACCCAGACAATTTGTCAATAGACACTATGTAACCCGAGAGACTTAATTACCGGCAGGAATCGGGTAAAAGAGAAGCTATGAAGGAGCTCAAATATGACGTCGTAATGACCCCCCAACGAAGTCGCCTTCATCGAATCCATGATCAAACCATTGTAAACGGAGGGTTGAAGTTGGTCGCGACGGGGGTCTCTTCCCCTCAGGCGGGACGCCTGAGGTACATGCAGGGACTTCGTTAACTTTCGTGAGGCCAAGGGAGAAGCCACGAGGCCAGGTGTGGATGATGTTATTCACAACCAAAGATTTCCGTGCGAAATCCGTTGATTTCGTGACCGAGGCCGAAACAGCGGCGAAGCCGCCGGCCGTTTCGTGACTCTAAACCAATTAATAATTGATAGGTCGACAACGATAGCGCATGGTCCAAGACATCATCGATTTCCGCGAATGCAAACGAGGTGTCGAAGCTCCACGATACTGCGCCATGTGACTTACCCTTTGACTCCTACAACTTGGAGGATGGGCTCTCCGAGAGCTTTCTCTATTTGTGTGATGGTTTCAAGCGTGAAGTTGTGGGTCCCTCTCATCCACTTGCTGATTTCCGATTCGTTCTTATCAAGCATTCGCGCAAGATCTTTCTGAAGAAGACCGCGCTCTTTCAGAACTTGAAAAATCCTATCGACAATCATGAAAGAAAGATCTACTCTTCTCCTTGTCTCAGGCGCCACTTTTTCGCGTCTTGCATCAATAATACTACTTCTTCTCATCTCTAGTAAAATTTAAGTTACCAATCAGTTCCTTGTCAACAATGTAGAGATTTGGTAGGTTCCCTTGTCAACATGCCTTCGGCATGTTGACAAGGGGAGGGCTGAATTCCACATCGCGAAGCGATGTCCCTACAAGGGGGACGATACATTCAGGCGGGGACGCCTGAGGTACATGCGGCTGAGGTACTTGCTCCTATTTGATGTTGGTTTGGGAGGAGATGCGGTAGTATTCGGTGGAGTCGTAGGGGAGCTTGGTCAGGGAGATGGAGTCAATCAACAGGGTGTTGATGAGCTCGTTGGTGGGATGTACGTAGCCGTAGAGTCGCTTGACCTTGCGGGCTGTGTCTGACTGTACCCGTATCTTGATCTGCGGAAAGCCCGAGGCAGTGCGTCCGGTATACGACGACGTCCCGTCTTCATACTCCACACCCAAAAGTACAGTCATCGAATTATTGGGATCCGAGGTCTTCATCTTCAGCTCGGCATAGCCTCCCTTCTCGATCATCGGCTGCGGAATCGAGAAGACCGTTCCCTCGGTAATGAGCCCGGGCTTGAAGAATATATGGTCCGCATAGGGCCACATGTTGTCGAAATCCTCATCCTTACGTTGGGCTTCGGGGTCATATTTGGCAATCCGCTTCTCCAGGTTCTTGGCCACGTCCTTGTTGACTTGGTCAAACTTGTCGAGGTTCTCGCCATACCATTCGATGGTCTTGCGATATTGATCGGGTGTTACTCCATGCTCTCTGAGCACACCGAGCTGGGCCTCCTCTCTCGACGAGAAGCCCGAACTACTCCCCTGCCCCACATCAAACAGAGCCGACGCAACGCTCATGTCGCTCATGACCGACACCAACTCTTTCTCAGACAGAACGTCCTTCGGTCGGTCGCTACAAGATGCGCCGGCCAATAGCAAGGCAATATAGGAGAGCCCACAAAGACGCCCGGTTCTATTTCTCATCGTTACCCTTGGGTTTGCCTAACATTCCGAATGCGCGCGAGGCCTCTTCAGAATAGAAGAAAATAAGGAGGCCGACACCGACGCAGATCGCCGAGTCAGCGAGATTGAAGATATACTGGAAGAATTCGTACTCTGTTCCTCCGACCCACGGCATCCATTCAGGCCAGGTCCATGAGCAGATGGGGAAATAGAGCATGTCGACCACCATTCCCTCGAACCATGTCGAGTATCCACCCTGAGGAGGGAAGAGTTCTGCCGTTGCCGGGGGCATCGGATTGTCGAAGATCACTCCGTAGAAGACACAGTCAAAGATATTTCCGGCCGCTCCGGCAATAATCAGAGCAATCGCCACGAAGAATCCTGTCTTCAGTCGCGTCGCCTCTTCACTCCTGAGTTTGAGCCACTTGACAGTCAGCCAAATAAGCAGACAAACCACAGCGATACGCCCGAAGGTCAGGAATAGCTTGCTCCACAACTCCATTCCGAACGCCATCCCGTTGTTCTCGATAAACTTGAGTTCGAACCATGAGAAAATGGGGAGCGATTCACCGAAATAGAACGACGTCTTCACCCAAATCTTAAGCGCCTGGTCGGCAATGATGACGGCGATGACGATAAGCGTAACGAGCCACCCGGTCGAGAACGCCGGGCGGCTCGCTGTTTCGATATTGTTATTATCCTTCACAGGAACGATTTTTTCAAGCTTTGACTACTGAGGCTTTAACGATCAGTCCGTCGATATCGAACTCAACCGCTTCAGCCGGTACTTCGCCGCAGGTCAGCTCGGTGGCGAGCACCTGACCGGCGATATAGTCGCGGAACGATTCGACAGCCTCGCGAACCTCGGGAAGATCCTCGAGCACGACCTTCACGCGGTCGGAGATTTCGAAGCCCTGAGTCTTGCGCAGATTCTGGATGCGGTTCACGAGCTCGCGGGCCATACCCTCGCGCTTGAGTTCGGGAGTCACGGTCACATCGAGTCCGACAGTCACATAGCCGTCAGAAGCCGTTACCCATCCGGGAACATCCTCGGTGATGATCTCGACGTCGTCGGTAGTCACTACGGGAGCACCCGGAAGATCTGCGAACGTGAATTCCTTCTTGCCCTCAAGTTCGGCGATCTGTTCCTGGTTCATCGAAGCGATGGCTTTTCCGAGATCCTTCATGATCTTGCCATACTTGGGACCGAGTTTCTTGAAGTCTGCCTTCACGCGCTTGGTCAGCCCGGACTCGGCATTGGACACGATCTTCACCTCCTTGATATTCACCTCGTTGGCGATCAGGTCACGTACTGCCTCGAGAGCTTCCTTCTGACTTTCGTCGACCGCCGGAATCAGAAGAGTCTGAAGCGGCTGGCGCACCTTGAGGTTGACCTTGCGGCGAAGGGCGAGTACATTCGAAGTAACGGCCTGAGCCAGACGCTGTCTCTCCTCGAGCTCGGGCGAGATGAGTGTCTTGTCAGCTTCGGGGAAGCGGGCAAGGTGAACCGATGCGTATCCGTCACCTTCCTGAGCTGGAGCGATCATATCGCCATACAGACGGTCGGCAAAGAACGGTGCGATCGGTGCCATCAGCTTGGCGAGAGTGACGAGGCAACTGTAAAGAGTCTGGTAAGCGGCCAGTTTGTCGGTCGTCATTTCACCGCCCCAGAAACGCTTGCGGTTCAGACGCACATACCAGTTCGAGAGGTTCTCGTCTACAAACTCCTCGATTGCGCGGGCAGCCTTGGTAGGCTCATAGTCATCGAGAGCTGACTCAACCTCCACAATCAGTGAGTTGAGGAGCGAGAGGATCCAGCGGTCGATCTCCGGGCGCTCGCTTACGGGAACCTGAGGTTCTGCGCCGGTGAAACCGTCGAGGTTGGCATACTGAGCAAAGAACTTATATGTGTTCGAGAGGGTCGAGAAGAGCTTACGGCTCATTTCGGCCACTCCCTTTTCATCATACTTCAGGTTATCCCACGGCGAAGAGTTGGAAATCATGTACCAGCGGACAGGATCAGACCCGAACTTCTCGATATTGTTGAAGGGATCGATGGCGTTTCCGAGACGCTTAGACATCTTCATGCCATTCTTATCGAGCACGAGACCGTTCGAGATCACCGCCTTATAGGCTACGGATCCGAAGATCATCGAGGCGATTGCGTGGAGAGTATAGAACCAACCGCGAGTCTGGTCGACACCTTCGGCGATGAAGTCGGCCGGATAGATCTCATGGCTGTCGAGCGCCTCCTTGTTCTCGAAGGGATAGTGGGCCTGGGCGTAAGGCATAGCACCCGAATCGAACCAAACGTCGATGAGGTCTGTCTCACGTTTCATGGGCTTGCCAGACTTAGAGACAAGCACGATTTCGTCTACATACGGACGGTGCACATCGATTTTCTCGTAGTTCTCTTTCGAGAGGTCTCCGGGCTTGAAGCCTTTGGTCTTCACGGGGTTCTCCTTCATGAAACCGGCTGCTACAGCCTTGTCGATCTCGTTGCTGAGTTCTTCATAAGAGCCGATGCAGATCTCCTCACGACCATCTTCAGTGCGCCAGATCGGAAGCGGTGTGCCCCAATAGCGTGAACGCGAGAGGTTCCAGTCCTGGATATTTTCGAGCCACTTTCCGAAACGTCCCGTACCGGTCGAGGCCGGTTTCCACTTGATGGTGTTGTTCAGCTCGATCATCTTGTCGCGGGCAGCCGTCGAACGGATAAACCACGAGTCGAGGGGATAGTACAGAACCGGCTTGTCTGTGCGCCAGCAGTGGGGATAGTTGTGCACGTGCTTCTCGATTCTGAAAGCCTGACCGGCCTGCTTCATCTCCATGCAAAGCACGATGTTGAGGTCCTCAGCCTTATTGGCGGCCTCTTCGTCATACTTGCCGTTCTCGTTGAAGCGCGGATCATAGGCGTTCTTCACGTAGTCACCGGCATGCATCGAATAGAGCTCGACGTTGACACACTTCTCAACGAAGACGTCGGCCAGTTCGTCGATGGGATAATACTTGCCCTGAAGGTCTACCATCGGGCGCAGTTCACCTTTCTTCGAGACGAGGAAGAGACCGGGAACTTCGGCGAGTTTGGCTACCTTGGCGTCGTCGGCACCGAAAGTCGGAGCAATGTGTACGATACCTGTACCATCTTCAGTAGTCACATAGTCGCCGGGGATCACGCGGAAGGCCTTGTCGGCCATCTCCGCGAACTTGTCGCTGCCGACTTCAAAGGTCTTCTCGGGATTCTCTTCGGCATATTTCTTGATCCACTCTGCTGAATAATCGTCGACCTTCTCGCAAGGCTTGACCCACGGCATCAGCTGCGCGTAGTGCATCCCGACAAGCTCAGCGCCAGTCCAGTGACCTACCTTCTTCCACGGGATCAGTTTGTCGCCTTTCTTATAGCTCTCGAAGTCAAGGTTCTCGGCCTCCTTCTTGAAGTAATTGGGAACGAGAACGTCAGCGAGTACGACAGTTATCGGCTCAGAGGTATAGGGGTTAAAGGTCTGAACGGCGACGTATTCGAATTTAGGACCGACACAGAGGGCAGTGTTCGAGGGGAGGGTCCACGGTGT
>CAZTSQ010000069.1:0-6105 GCA_964615915.1 uncultured Sangeribacter sp. | reverse complement strand
CGGGCACGCATGGCGGTGAAGGCTTCGTGGCCCGGGGTGTCGAGGAAGGTGATGTGGCGGCCGTCGTTGAGCTTGACGTTGTAGGCGCCGATATGCTGGGTGATGCCACCGGCCTCGCCGGCGATCACGTTTGCGTTTCGGATATAGTCGAGCAGCGAGGTCTTACCGTGGTCGACGTGACCCATGACAGTCACGATCGGCGGACGCGGCAGGAGATCCTCTTCGGCATCTTCTTCGGTGGCGATGGCCTCCGAGACTTCGGCGCTGACATATTCGGTGGTGAATCCGAACTCTTCGGCCACGATGTTGATCGTCTCGGCGTCGAGACGCTGGTTGATCGAGACCATGACGCCGAGGTTCATGCAGGTGGCGATCACATTGTTGATGGGGATATCCATCATGGTCGCCAGGTCATTTGCGGTCACGAACTCGGTGAGCTTCAGCACCTTGCTCTCTGCTGCTTCTGCTGCGGCGGCCGCTTCGGCGCGGTTGTGGTGTTCCTCGCGTTTCTCCTTACGCCACTTTGCGCCGGCTTTCTTGCCGCCGCCCTTGGCTGTCAGGCGTGCGAGAGTCTCCTTCACCTGCTTCTGAACGTCTTCGGGGTTTGCGTTCTGGTGGTTGTTGCCGCCGTTGCGGTTGTTTCCACGGTTGTTTCCGCCCTGGTTACCGCCGCGGCCACCCTGTTTGCCGCCTCCGCGGTTGTTGCGGTTGCCTCCCTGGTTGTTTCCGCCTCCCTGGTTCTGCTGGCCCGGTCTGCGGTCGGTGCCGATTCCGCTCTTGGCGGCCTTCTCGACGTCTACCTTCTCCTGACCGATGCGGGTGCGCTTGCGGTTCTGGTTGTTGCCGCCGTTGGCTCCGTTGCCGCCGGCCGCGCGGCTCTTGTCGATACGCTCGCGGCGACGCTCGTCTTTGTTTTTCTTCTTGGGACGGGTGGCGGCGTTGATGGCGTCGAGGTCGATCTTGCCGATGATCTTCGGCTGGGGAGCGACCACGGGCGGGTTGGCGCGGAAGGTTCCGTTGTCGGCCGGTTTGGTCTCTGCCGGCTTGGCTTCGGCTTCGGGTTTTGTTTCGGCCTTCGGCTCCGGTTTGGGCTCGGCCTTGGGTTTGGCGTCGTTTTTGGGTTCGGGCTTCACTTCGGGCTTGGCTTTGGGTTCAGGCTTGGCTTCGGGTTTGGGCTCGGGCTTGGGAGTCGGCTTGACCTCGGTCTTGGCTTCGGGCTTGGGCTCGGCTTTGGGCTTGGCGCTCTCGGGCGCGTTCTCCTTTTTGGGAGCGGGCTTGGGCTCCTGCTTTTTGGGTTTGCCGGCCGACTCGAGGTCGATCTTGCCTAAGATTTTGGGGCGGTTGGCGCGGATTTCCTCAAGCGTGTCTCCGGGCTGATGGCGGTCTTTACGCTGGTTGCTACCCGACGAAGAGCGGCGTCCTTCGCGGAGGGTGTCGCTTTGCGCTTTGGCATCCTTGTCGCGCGAGAATTCGCGTCTCAAGAGGTTTACTGCCTCCTCGTCGATACGTGCGTTCGGGTTCGATGCGTCAACCTCAATCTTGTGTTTACGCAGGAACTCGGCGGCGGTGCTGACACCGACGTTGAGGTCTTTTGCTACTTTACTAATCTGTGTGCGCATATATGATTTTTGGCCTTATGCCAGGCCTTGGGCATTTCTTAAACGTCTGATTGATTGCCTCAAGGCCGGCGCGGAAATCCGGGCTTCAGGCGGTGGTTAGATATGTGTCATGGCTCGCGGGGAAAGACCGGCGGTCAGTCTTCGAACTCGGCGCTGAGGACCTCCATGACGTGGGCCAGCGTGTCGTCTTCGAGGTCTGCCTGTTCGAGCAGCTCGGGGCTGGCGTTGAGGACTGCCTTGGCGGTGCCGAGACCGAGATCCTTGAGGGCTTCGATCACCCAGTCGTCGATCTCGTCGCGGAACTCGTCGAGGTAGATGTCTTCTTCGGCCTCTTCGATGTCGCGGTAGACGTCGATCGTGTAACCGGTCAGCATCGAGGCCAGGCGGATGTTGAGACCATCCTTACCGATGGCGAGCGCCACCTCTTCGGGATGGAGGAAGACCTCGGCCTTGCGGGTCTCTTCGTTGAGGCGGATCGACGACACCTTGGCCGGCGAGAGGGCGCGCTGAATGAACAGCGAGGGGTTGGCGGTGTAGTTGATCACGTCGATGTTTTCGTTGCGGAGCTCGTGGACGATGCCCGAGATACGACTGCCCTTGACGCCGACACAGGCGCCGACGGGGTCGATGCGGTCGTCATAGCTCTCGACAGCGACCTTGGCGCGCTTTCCGGGAATGCGGGCCACGGCCTTGATGGTGATCAGGCCGTCCTGGATCTCGGGAACCTCCTGGTGGAAGAGGTTGCGGAGGAAACGCTCGTCGGTGCGCGAGATGATCACCTTCGGGTTGCCGGTCGGGTTGTCGATTCGGCGGATGACGCCGCGGACAACGTCGCCCTTGTGGAAGAAGTCGCCGGGGATCTGCTCCTCTTTGGGCATGATGAGCTCGTTCTGCTCGTCGTCCATAAGCAGCATCTCCTTTTTCCATATCTGGTGAACCTCGCCCGAGACGAGTTCGCCCTCGAGTTTCTGGAACTTCGAGACGATCGCATCCTTCTGGAGATCGAGGATCTTCGACTGGAGGGTCTGGCGGAGGTTGAGGATCGCGCGGCGGCCGAAGTCTTCGAAGAAGATTCGCTTGGCGATCTCCTCGCCGATTTCACACTCGGGGTCGATCTCGCGTGCTTCGGTGAGTCCGATTTCGGTCACGGGCTTCTCGACCTTGTCGTCTTCGACGACGGTGAGGTTCTGGTAGATCTCGCAGTCACCCTTGTCGGGGTTCATGATGACGTCGAAGTTCTCGTCGGTGCCGAACATCTTGCCCAGCACGTTGCGGAACGACTCTTCGAGGACGCTGATCAGCGTGGTCTTGTCGATGTTCTTCAGTTCGCGGAACTCCACGAACTGGTCGACCATATTGACCGTTTCTGCTTTCTTTGCCATATATGTAATGTGTCTTAAAATCTAAGGTAATACTCGGCCTTCTTGATGTCGGCGAAGGTGAGGGGGATTTCGCGTGTCTCGACGACGGGACGTTTGGCCCCTTCGTGGCGGACCTTCTCTTCGACGGCGAGGACGATTCCCTTTTCGGGGTCGGCTTCGAGGAGCTCGCCGCGGAGCTTGCGGCCGTCGGCGGTCAGGACTTCGAGCTCACGGCCGATGAACTTGCGGTACTGGCGGAAGACCTTGAGGGGCGACGTCAGGCCGCTGGTGCCGACTTCGAGTTCGTAGTCTTCTTCGTCGCGCGAGAAGGCCTCTTCGATGGCGCGGTTCAGTTTGATGCACTCCTCGAGGTCGGCGTTGCCGTCAGAGTCAATCTCGACGGTGATCTCGTTGGCGGGCGAGATCTTGAGGTCGACGAGGTAGTATTCTGTGCCTTCGAGCTGCGATTCTATGAATTCTGTGAGCTTCTGCTTGTCCATGTCTCTGAGATTTTTGGGTTTTTACGGTCAGATAGAAACACGTATAACCTCGCCCCTCGGTAACGGACGTTTCCGGGGGTGGGGAGAAAAAATTCGGAGGAGACTGGCGGTCCCCTCCGGAATTCTGTCGCAAAGATACAAAAAATTAATGTATTTTAGCCTTCCCGGCGCTATTAAGTTGGATTTGATAACAATTATTAACAAACTTTAACTTATCGTGAAGTCACCGCCGGTCAGAAATCTGGCCAAAACGGGGTTTGCCTCCATTTTTTCACGGAAGACCTCTTCGCGGTCGCGGCGCGGACCGGCGGGGGCGGCGACATTGAGGCGCACCTGGAGCCGGTCGTTGCGCAGGTAGCTTCGGAGGAAGGGGAGGCATCGCACGAGATGGTGCTCGAAGCTTCGGAGCGAACCTTGGTGGGGGAGGTCGATGACAAAGAGGTCTTCGCCCTCCTCGCGATAGGAGGCGCCGGCCATCGACTGGTTGAGGCCCCTTGCCTCGGCGTCTTGAAGGGTATAGGCCGTGAGGGCCTCGACGAGCAGGGCGGTGGTTACCGGCTCATGCTGCTCGACTTTCTTTGTCGGCTCCGCGTCGACGTCGCTCAGCCGGAACGTATTGGATGAGGGGCGACCCTGAACAGGCGTGGACGCCGGTTGTACATGTTGTTGCGGCGGAACAGGCGGGGACGCCTGTTGTACATGTTGCTGTGGCGGAACAGGCGGGGACGCCTGTTCTACATGCGCTTGCTCCCCCGGGAGGGACTGTGGAGTCCCTCCTCCTTCTGCCCGTTCCTTCTCCCGATGGGAAGCCGACAGGCGCGCGAGGTCCTGCATCTTCGGTAGGGGCGCGCTTCCCTGCGCCCCGGATTCAAAAGGGGTCGATAGCCGGATGAGGGCGATCTCGACGAGCAACTGCTTGTTCGACGCCTGACGGTAGTTGAGGTCGGTCTCGCTCAGGAGCTTCACGGCCTTATAGTACCATGCCGGCTCGAACATCCGGAACTTCTCGGCATAGCGCGCCGCCTCTTCGCGGCCCACTTCGAGAAGACCGGCCGTGCGCGGGTCGATCATCATCATCATGTTTCGGAGATGATTGGCCAGACCGTTGATGAAGAACTGGGAGTCGAAACCTTTCTCGCGGATGCCGGCGTAGAGGCTGAGGGCCTGCGGAACGTCATGGGCGGCGAAGGCATCGGTGAGCTGGAAATAATATGTGTCGTCGAGGACGTTGAGGTTCTCGATCGTTGCTTCGTAGGTGATGTTACCCTCGGTGCAGGCCGCCACCTGGTCGAAGATCGACAGGGCGTCGCGCATCGCGCCGTCGGCCTTGCGCGCTATGACGGCCAGTGCGCGTTCGTCGGCCGTGATACCCTCCTGTGAGGCGACATACTGAAGGTGGGAGATCATGTCCTGGATCGTGATGCGCTTGAAGTCGAAGACCTGACAGCGGCTGAGGATCGTCGGGAGCACCTTGTGCTTCTCGGTGGTGGCCATGATGAAGATGGCGTGGCGAGGGGGTTCCTCGAGGGTCTTGAGGAAGGCGTTGAAGGCGCTCGAGGTCAGCATGTGGACCTCGTCGATGATGAACACCTTATATTTACCGGTCGAGGGGGGGATGTTGACCTGTTCGCAGAGGGCGCGGATGTCGTCGACGCTGTTGTTCGAGGCGGCGTCGAGCTCGACGAGGTTGAACGAGCTTCCCTGCTGGATGGCTACGCACGATTCGCATTCGCCGCAGGCCTCGCCGTCGGCCGTGGGGTTGAGACAGTTGATGGTCTTGGCGAAGATACGGGCGCTCGAGGTCTTGCCGACGCCGCGAGGTCCGCAGAAGAGGTAGGCCTGGGCGAGGCGACCGGACTCGATCGCATTCTTTAAAGTGTGGGTCAGGGCCGGCTGACCGACGACCGTCTTGAACGTCGCCGGGCGGTATTTGCGGGCCGAGACTATGTATGGCTGATCACTCATAGATGATGCAAAAATAGCAAATTCCTCCGACTTGACCGCGCGCGTGAAGTTAAATTGTGATTTCGGCATGTTTTTTTCGGTCGTGTGTCACAACAATTCACAACCGCCGGCGTTACATTGTGAAAGAAATATGGAAAAAAGCAGACTATATACCGGCGGGGGAGACAGGGGAGAGACTTCGCTCGTCGGGGGAGAGCGGGTCGCGAAAGATTCGCTGCGCCTCGACGCCTACGGGACGGTCGACGAGTTTTCGTCGTTTCTCGGCGTGGTGCTTTCGAACCGGAATTGTCCCGCCGAGGTCCGGGGTGATCTTCTGGCGATCCAGACTCTCTTGTTCGACATCGGCTGCATTCTGGCGACCGATCCCGAGGGCCCTTCATATACCCGTCCGATCGACGGTGAGGACATAGCGTGGCTCGAACGGCTGATCGACGCGACCGACGCGGCGACACCGAAGATCCGTGCATTCATTCTCCCCGGAGGTTGTGAACTCGCGGCCCACACACACGTGGCGCGCACGGTCTGCCGACGTGCCGAGCGCCGGATACTGGCTCTCAGCCGCGTGGAGAAGGTGCCGACCGAGATTCTGGTCTGGTTCAACCGCCTGTCGGACTATCTGTTCATCCTCGCCCGCCGCTTCAACTGCCTGGCCGAAGTGGA
>CAZTSQ010000068.1:0-6250 GCA_964615915.1 uncultured Sangeribacter sp. | reverse complement strand
AGGGTTGGTCTGGTCCATGAACTGCGACAGAGCGTTGGTACCGAAGAAGGTGTTGATAACGCTTGAGATCGTCTTGGCGTTGATAAGATCAACGGGAGAGAACACCTCGTTGTCGCGAACATTCATGCGCTCGCGGATAGTACGTGACATACGCGCGAGACCTACGCCGAACTGGTTGTAGAGCTGTTCGCCGACGGTGCGGACACGACGGTTCGACAGGTGGTCGATATCGTCGACTTCGCTCTTGGCGTTGATCAGTTCGATCAGGTATTTGATGATCTCGATGATGTCTTCACGGGTGAGGACCTTGACGTCCATCGGCGTAGTCAGACCGAGCTTCTTGTTGATACGGTAACGGCCTACCTCGCCGAGGTCATATCTCTTCTCTGAGAAGAAGAGGTTGGTGATCACCTCGCGGGCAGAAGCGTCATCCGGTGGCTCGGCGTTGCGGAGCTGACGATAGATGTGGTGAATAGCCTCGATCTCGGTTTTTGTCGGGTCCTTCGCCAGAGTCTGGGTGATGATGTTGAAGTCGGTGGCGTTGGCGTTGTCGCGCTCAACGAGAATAGTTTTCTCGCCCGAGGCCAGAATCTTGTCGATTACTTCGTCCGTGATCTCCTCGCCGCGGTCTACGATGAGCTCGCTGCGTTCGCTGGTAGTCACTTCGCCGGTGTATTCGTCAGACTGATCCTCGTACCAAGTACGCATAACCTGGGCTGCGATCTTGCGCCCCTTGACTTCCTTGAGATTTGTCTTGGTGACCTTGATTTCATCGGCGACGTCGAAGATCTGAAGGATGTCCTTGTCAGACTCCAGGCCGATCGCACGCAGAAGAGTGGTCACAGGCAGTTTCTTCTTACGGTCGATATAGGCATACATCGTGTTGTTGATGTCTGTCGCAAACTCAATCCAGCTGCCGCGGAAGGGGATAATGCGGGCCGAATAGAGTTTGGTGCCGTTGGCGTGAGTGCTCTGACCGAAGAATACGCCCGGAGAACGGTGAAGCTGCGAAACGACGACGCGCTCGGCGCCGTTGATGATGAACGTTCCCTGCTCCGTCATGTAAGGAATGGTCCCGAGATAGACGTTGTTGATCTGAGTCGTGAAATCGACATGATCAGGGTCGGTACAGTACAGTTTCAGCTTCGCCTTCAGGGGCACACTGTATGTGAGGCCGCGGCTGAGGCAGTCTTCAATACTGTAGCGGGGAGGGTCGATATAGTAATCGAGAAACTCTAGAACAAAGTTGTTACGGGTGTCTGCAATCGGGAAGTTCTCGGCAAACACCTTGTAAAGGCCTTCGTTCTGACGATTCTCAGGGGGAGTATCGAGCTGAAGGAAGTCGCGGAACGACTTGAGCTGAACCTCCAGAAAATCGGGATAGGGAAGCGGATTTTTGATCGTCGCAAAATTCACGCGCTTCTTTTCGGTTACGTTTTCTGCCATTATTAGGTAAAAGATGATAGTTGAAGAAGTAGGCTGTTAAAAGTCGTTAAGAAAACTTAAACAATCCTAAAACAGTCTGAAGTGTCTATGTATAGAGACACAAAGAATTTTCAGAGCGAGGTCGCATATTGAGTGCGACTAACGGTCTGAAAATCTGCTTTCTACTAATCCACCGCGCCGACATGACAAGCCGGGGTTCGGATTTTCGGAAGCACTATTTGAGGAGACTGCACAAAGATAACGCGTGCAAACTCCAGTATATTGTATGGGAAGTTGTAAGAACGCCCCACTCTCGCACTGGGAGTCGGAGTGGGACGTCTTAGATATTCACCCTAAGCGGGGATTTGATGCTTATTTGAGCTCAACTTCAGCACCAGCCTCTTCGAGCTGCTTCTTGAGGCCCTCGGCGTCAGCCTTGGGAAGACCCTCTTTGACTACGCTGGGAGCGCCGTCAACGAGTTCCTTAGCCTCTTTGAGGCCGAGACCGGTAAGCTCCTTAACGAGCTTAACGACTGCGAGCTTAGAAGCGCCGGGAGCTTTGAGGACTACGTCGAAGCTTGACTTCTCCTCCTCAGCGGGAGCGCCTGCGGCGGGGCCGGCTGCTACTGCTACTGCTGCAGCTGCGGGCTCGATGCCGTATTCCTCTTTCAAAATCTGAGCGAGTTCGTTAACTTCCTTCACTGTGAGGTTAACAAGCTGTTCTGCAAATGCTTTCAAATCTGCCATTGTTGTATTGTTTTTTTGTTTTTTTACTGGATTGGGTTAGATTACTTGTTGGAGAGGGTTTCGAGAAGGCCATGAAGTTTGTTGCCACCACTCGAAAGGGCGCTGATAACGTTCTTCGCGGGCGACTGAAGCAGTGCGACAACGTCTGCGATGAGTTCGTTCTTGCTCTTGATGTGTGCGAGGGTCTCCAACGATTCCTCGCCTTCGTATACAGTCTCTTCAACGAATGCACCCTTAAGCATAGGCAGAGTGTCATTCTTCTGACGGAACTCCTTGAGAAGCTTAGCCGGAGCGTTGCCGACGTTGCTCAGAAGAAGAGTGGTCTCTCCGTGAAGGAGGCCATAGAGACCAGAGTAGTCAATCTCGCTGGCCTCGAGAGCGTGCTTCAGAAGGCTGTTCTTGACGCAGAGCATCTTGATGTCCTTCGAGAAGCAGGCGCGGCGGAGAGCGCTGGTGCGCTCGGCGTCAAGACCTGCGGTCTGAGTGAGATACACACAGCTGTAGTTAGCCAGTGCGTCTTCGATCTGCTTGATGATAATAGCTTTATCTTCCTTTTTCATTGTCTGCGATTGTTAGAGATGATTACTCGACCACGCTCTTGGAGTCAACCTTGACTCCGGGGCTCATGGTGCTTGAAAGATAAATGCTCTTGATATATGTACCCTTGGCGGTTGCGGGTTTCAGCTTGATCAGAGTGTTGATGAACTCCTTGGCGTTGTCCTTCATCTGCTCGGGGGTAAAGCTTACCTTGCCGATAGAAGCGTGAACGATACCGGTCTTGTCGACCTTGAAGTCGATCTTACCCTGCTTAACCTCCTTGACGGCCTTGGCTACGTCCATAGTCACAGTGCCGCTCTTGGGGTTAGGCATCAGGCCGCGGGGACCGAGGATACGGCCCAACGGACCGAGTTTACCCATGACAGAAGGCTGAGTGATGATCACATCGACGTCAGTCCAACCGCCTTTGATCTTTTCGAGATATTCGTCGAGACCAACATAGTCTGCACCGGCTTCCTTAGCGGCAGCCTCGGCGTCGGGACCGCAGAGAACGAGAACACGAACCTGCTTGCCGGTTCCGTGGGGAAGCGAAACGACACCACGAACCATCTGGTCTGCCTTGCGCGGGTCAACACCCAGACGCACATCGATATCGAGCGACGAATCGAACTTGGTGAAGGTGATCTCCTTCACCTTTTCGGCTGCCTCTGCCAAAGTGTATGCTTTCCCGGCTTCAATCTTGGACAAAGCCAACTTTTGATTTTTTGTCAGTTTTCCCATGTCTATTGAAGATTTTAGTTGAGTTCCGGGAATTCTCCTTTGACGGTGATACCCATGCTTCTTGCTGTGCCGGCAACCATGCGCATTGCCGAATCTATGGTGAAACAGTTCAAATCGGGCATTTTGTCTTCAGCAATTGTCTTTACCTGATCCCAGGTGATTTCAGCGACCTTCTTACGGTTAGGCTGAGCCGAACCGCTCTTGAGCTTGGCCACCTCCTTGAGCTGAACGGCTACCGGAGGAGTTTTTACGATGAAATCGAAAGACTTGTCGGTGTAGTAGGTGATGACCACCGGAAGCACCTTACCAGCCTTATCCTGAGTGCGGGCATTGAATTGCTTGCAAAATTCCATGATGTTGATGCCCTTCGAACCCAGCGCGGGTCCTACCGGGGGCGACGGATTCGCCGCACCACCTTTAATCTGCAATTTGATCTGTCCAGCAATTTCTTTTGCCATTGTTTCTGATTTTAATTTGATTGTTCTCTTGGGTTATCTTCAAAACAGCGCCGACGCGTAACATCGAAGGCTTTCCGCAGATCAGACTTCCCTTTCCACTTGGGAAATTTCCAACTCCAGGTCTGTCGGTTTGCCAAAAATCTTGACTTCGACCTTGACCTTGCTCTTGTCGGCATTCATCGATTTGACAACGCCGCTGAAACCACTGAACGGGCCGTCGTTGACCTTCACGGGCTCACCGATGAGAAGTTCGCTCTCGGCGGATTCGCTCTGTTCCTGAAGTTCATCGGCTGCGCCGAGCATTCTCATAACTTCCGATTCTCTGAGTGTCTCCGGCTCCGAAGTCTTTGCGCGACCGCGTAAAAAATCAATGACATTCGTGGTATTCTTAAGCTCGTACTGAACTTCACCGGTCAGATGTGCCTTGATAAACACATAGCCCGAATAGAGAGTACGTTCCTTGACTACCTTCTTGCCATTGCGGTTGCCGTAAACTTTCTCAGTCGGAATCAGTACCTGTTCGACAAAGTCGCCGAGAGGCGTGTTCTTGATGGCGGCGTCGAGGACCTCTTTTACCTTGGCCTCTTTACCGGAAATGGCACGCAGAACGTACCATTTAAATTTTTCATCAGACATTGGATCCCGATTTAGAAGTTAAAAGCTTATGCTGTAAATGGTTTCCATGAGAAGATTGAACACCTTATCAACCGCCCAGATGAAGACTGCGATGATGATGGAAGCTATCAGCACCAGCACCGAGGAGTTGATCAGCTGTTTGTGAGTTGGCCAAGAAACCTTGTAGACAAGTTCGTCGTAAGATTCCTTTATATCCTTGAAAAGTTTCATTTTTCTTCTTTTTAGCACGGGAAGAGAGGCTCGAACTCCCGACACCTGGTTTTGGAGACCAGTGCTCTACCGACTGAGCTATTCCCGTATTTTGGGGACCTTCTGACAATTTCGGAAGGCCCCCATGTTTTTATCGTTTGCCCTCATCGTTACCGACTCGGACTCGATCGGTTTCGAAGATTAGTCCTCGATGATCTGAGTGATCTGGCCAGAACCTACGGTGCGGCCACCTTCACGGATAGCGAAGCGGAGACCCGGATCGCAAGCAACCGGAGTGATGAGCTTAACGTCGATTTCAACGTTGTCGCCGGGCATCACCATCTCAACACCTTCGGGGAGAGTGATCTCACCTGTAACGTCGAGAGTACGGATGTAGAACTGAGGACGATATTTGTTGTGGAACGGAGTGTGACGGCCACCTTCTTCTTTCTTCAGGATGTAAACCTGAGCCTTGAAGTGATCGTGAGGCTTAACCATTCCGGGGTGGCAGATAACCATACCACGCTTGATTTCGTTCTTGTCGATACCGCGGAGAAGGAGACCTACGTTGTCACCTGCTTCACCCTGATCGAGAAGCTTGCGGAACATTTCGACACCGGTAACAACCGACTTCTTGTCAGCGCCGAGACCGAGGATCTGAACTTCGTCACCAACCTTGATGACACCAGCTTCGATACGGCCGGTAGCTACGGTACCACGACCTGTGATCGAGAATACGTCCTCGACAGGCATCAGGAAGGGTTTGTCGATAGCGCGCGGAGGCAGCGGGATCCAAGTGTCAACTGCGTCCATGAGCTCCATCACCTTCTCTACCCACTGGGGCTCACCGTTGAGTGCGCCGAGAGCAGAACCCTGGATGATAGGAGTGTTGTCGCCGTCGTATTCGTACTGCGAGAGAAGCTCACGCATATCCATTTCAACGAGCTCGAGCATCTCGGGATCGTCTACCATGTCACATTTGTTCATGAAGACAACGAGAGCAGGTACGTTCACCTGACGGGCGAGAAGGATGTGCTCGCGAGTCTGGGGCATCGGGCCGTCGGTAGCGGCAACCACGATGATTGCACCGTCCATCTGAGCAGCACCGGTAACCATGTTCTTCACATAGTCAGCGTGTCCCGGGCAGTCAACGTGAGCATAGTGACGGTTTGCAGTCTGATACTCTACGTGAGCGGTGTTGATTGTGATACCACGCTCTTTCTCTTCGGGAGCGTTGTCGATCGAATCGAATGAACGAGCCTCGGAGAGACCTTTCTCTGCGAGAACCTTTGTGATAGCGGCAGTAAGAGTAGTCTTACCGTGGTCAACGTGACCGATAGTACCGATGTTCACATGCGGTTTGGTTCTTTCGAATTTTTCTTTAGCCATAATTTTGCTATTGTTATTTTGTTTGTATTTTTCTCTTCCGGTTCGAGGAGCTGTGAGAAAGAAGATTTTCTCGTGGAGCCAATGGCGGGATTTGAACCCGCGACCTCTTCCTTACCAAGGAAGTGCTC
>CAZTSQ010000067.1:3875-6730 GCA_964615915.1 uncultured Sangeribacter sp. | reverse complement strand
TTGAAGCGGTAGAGCATCACGGCGATGTGTTCGAAGAGGGCCGACTGGATCGCTTCATAAGGAATCCAAGAAGATGTGGTAGTGAAGCAGTAGATCTGAAGCGGGAGACCCTGGGCAGTCTGAGCGAGAGTGCTCACAAAGCAGTCTGATGACTTATCGATCTCCTTGCTGGCGTTCAGATAGAGCTGTAGATAGGCACGGAAGACTCCGAGATTGGTATCGATCGTTCCGTTGACCAGTCCTTCGGGATTCGAAACGTTACACTCCTTGCCTGCCTTCTTCTGCTCGATCTTCTTCTGGATCCACTCGGTCAGGAGAGGTATCTTGGCAAATTCGGCGAGCATCTCGTCGTCACACTGCACGATGCTGTCGGCGTCAATCAGCCAAGAACGCTGAATACGACGCGTCTTGCTCTCCTGCATCGAACGATAGTTCTTGAAGCCGTTGCTCACGAAGCTATACGGCGGGACATTTGAGGTAGTCTTGTCCCAGTTCTCGATTTTTACCGACGTAAGAGATACCTCGGTTACTGTGCCGTTGGCATCGCCGATCGCAATCCAGTCTCCGACATGCAGTGAGTCGTTTTCAGACAACTGAACACCGGCAACCACACCTAATATACTGTCCTTGAAGACCAACATCAAGACAGCGGCGAACGCACCTAGACCGGCCAACAACGAACCGGGCGACTTGTCGAAGATGATGGCCAGCGTGGTGATGGCGAAGATGATCCAGACTATACCCTTGATCAACTGGACGAGACCACGTAACGGCAGGCGCTTCTTATTCTCACGCACGTCGATGTGGTGCCAGACAACTCCAATCATGATGACCAGACAACGGCAGACAACATAACAAAGATAGATCCAGGTAATTCGGGACAGCCAGGTAGCCAAAAGCGCGTGGGTGGCAAGTGTGAACTGAATCAAAATCAAGAAGACGATCGAGGGAACGATCTTAGATGCCTTGGTGAAGAAGTTCGCATTGACAAGATTCTGGAAAAGAGGAGACTTAACGCGCTTGCCAACGATATTCACGCCACCGAGAATGATCCAGGTAACGGCATAACCCACACCCATAGCGATCAGGAACACGACAGCAGAGTATATCCACAAGAAAAGGGTTGTGTTGTACTCAAGGCCGAAGAGAGTCAGCAACCAGTCTACGATGCCCATGATCCAATGGGCGATCATATAGGTGTTCTGCTCCGTCTCGGGAGACAGCTCAACTTTAGGCATAACGGTCGAGGTCTTTTCCGCCACTGCCATAAGGGAACAAAGTGGAATCATAGCAGTTATTTTTAGTGAACGAAAGTTATAATCTTATTACGCTCCGAAAGAGGTTATGGTTCACTTTTAAGTATCAAATTTTCATTAACAGACCTTAACAACACCGCCTTCTCGAATTTGCACACCCTCCAAAAACCTGTGCAAAACCGTTTAAAATCTCATATGCACCATACATCCTTTACAACGCTCTGATTAGCAGATATTTAAAGTACCGTTAAGAATTTTTCACATTTGATATGGGCGAAAAATACACTTAATCCTTTGTCCATCTCGTTCATTTAGTGTACCTTTGAAAGTAGAAAATTCGAAAACTCTAAAAAAATTAACACGATATAATGGAACAGACTCTTGTTCTCCTCAAGCCCTCGGCCGTTGAGCGCTCGCTCATCGGTGAAATTATCAAACGAATTGAGAACCGCGGCCTCATCATCTGCGGCCTCAAGATGATGCAGCTCGACGAGAAGATTCTGCGCGAACACTACGCTCATCTTGTCGACAAACCCTTCTTCCCCTCGATTGTGGAGTCGATGACCGCATCGCCCGTGATCGCAATGGTCCTCAAGGGTGTCGACGTAGTCGAGGTGTTCCGCACAATGACCGGAGTCACCAACGGCCGTAAGGCTGCGCCGGGCACACTCCGCGGAGATTTCTGCATGAGTGGTCAGGCAAATATCGTTCACGCCAGCGACAGCGTTGAGAACGCCAAGATCGAAATCGCCCGCTTCTTCAAACCCGAAGAGGTATTCGATTACACTCCGGCGACCCTCAAATATCTCTACGGCGAAGACGAGCTGAAAGGCTGACCTCCATGTACCACAGGCGCTGTACCACAGGCGTCCCCGTCTGTGACCTTCTCTCTCCTCCAAACTAACCCTCTCTCCAACTTATCAAGATGAAATTACTTAACAAAGCCATATATACCCTTCTTCTCGCCGCAGTGGCCGTTGTCCCTTCGGTAGCTCAGAAGACTGCACGTCACTCGAGCGCCCACAAGGAGCTTCTTGCTAACCAGAAGTCAACGGGTAAGGAACAGATCAAACTTATCGAACAGAGCAACTTCATCGACTTGATGGAGGAACCCGAACCGGAACTTGACCTCTATACCGAAGGCTGGAACTCAAAGATGGTCAACCCTTTCAAGGCATCTGAAGTTCCCGACTCAAAGGTTATCGACGTCACCGGATTCGCCATGCCCTGCCCCGGTAAGATCACTTCCAATTACGGTTACCGAGCTCGCTTCGGCCGCATGCACAAAGGCGTCGACCTCGCTATCCGTAGCAACGACACTATCTACGCCGCTTTCGACGGCAAGGTGCGTCTGACCAACTATGAGGCCAAAGGATATGGCAATTATGTCATCATCCGTCACCCCAACGGTCTCGAAACCGTCTACGGTCACTTGAACAAGCACCTCGTGAAGCCAGATCAGGTTGTCCGTGCAGGCGATCCGATCGGTCTCGGAGGCTCGACAGGGCGCTCAACAGGTCCTCACCTCCACTTTGAGACCCGTTTCATGGGTTACGCCATCAACCCCTCGGCCATCTTCGACTTCGCCAACCAGACGAC
>CAZTSQ010000067.1:0-3775 GCA_964615915.1 uncultured Sangeribacter sp. | reverse complement strand
TCCTCTCCACCTCTGAATCCGATTAAAACATAAAAGAATAGATCATAACCTCTTGACGTTCGGCAGAGAATTTCAAGAGGTTATTTTTTCACCTCAGCCGCCAATCAATTTTCGAACGAACCTTACATTTTCAAATGTTAACCAAATCAATTAGTCTATGAGAAAAACCGTTTTAATGGTGCTTGCAACCTTGATGGTAGCCATCCTATCGTCATGTGAAAAGGAACACGACCACGCGATATGGGATATTTATCCTGTTAAAGTTAGATTCTTCATTCAGGATAAGGCAGGCAACAATCTGTTGGAAGAAAACGCTTCGGGAAATTGGATGGGAGCGGACTTCAAGGTAATTTATGAAGGGAAAGAGTATCCCGTTCAATGGGAAAATCACAATCAGGAAGACAACATCCTGAGCCCTCAAGGGAATACACGCGATTATTTACCTCACTTCAGTGGCCTCACTCCCACTCCCACATATGTCTCCGTTGGTAATGACGAGTGGATGAAGAAGGGATACTGTCTGACCTTCGGAGAATTTGATGGCGCACAGAATCAGGACCTGACCTTACGATTTATCGTTCCCGATAGTGAGGAGGAGTACTTGGTCCACATCAAACATTCCTATAAGTTTGACACGAAAAAAGATCGTCCCGTGATCAAGAACGAAATGACGGTCAACGGTGAAAAGGTTGAATACGACAAGGTCTATCTGATCCTTCCTCCCCGATAAAAACATTATGGACGCGATTTTTCGCTTCCTACAAAATATAGTGTACTAAAGGCAAAAATGGGGACGCGAAAAATCGCGTCCCCATTTTTTTAGTCGTTAAATCTCAGCGGAGGGGAGCCACATTGAGGAGAGACAGGGTGTTATGATTCAAGTTGTAGAGGTTAGAGTAACCCTGTCCGATTGCCTTTTGGAGCCAATTGCGACCTTTTTCGAGATTGCCGGTCGTTGCATAATAGGCTGCCAGGAGATAGGCTGTGTTCTTGTCGGCACTTTCGGTCAGAGGCTCGATGAGGCCCTCGGCATCCATTGATTTTCCGCTCTTGTTCTTGCAGTAGGCAACCCAGACGGTATCCTCCGCGTTTGCCGGGACTAGATTGGCGCCACGCTGATAGTCGGCCTTCGCTCCCTGCAGGTCACCGAGCTGATCTTTCACGTCGGCACGTTTAGCCACGGCCCAAACGTTTTCGGGATTTGAGACTATCAATTCGTTGAGGATAGTCAGCGCCTCGTTGTTGTTGCCCGAAACCGACTGAGCCTCGATGAGGGCCTCCATTGCGGCGGTAGAATGCTCGTCTGCGGCATAAGCCTTCAGAGCAGTCAGGGCCGCTTTCTGAGAGTCACCCGAAGCGAGCAGGCAACGCGAAAGAAGGACATAGTTGTTGACCGTCGGAGCTGCATCAACAGCTTTCTCGGCCGCCTCGATCGCTTCGTTCACCTTGTCAAGGGCGAGTAGCGCTTCAGCATAGGCCGCGAATACTCCGGCCTGCTGGCCGTCAGGATTGGAGAGGACCTGACCGAAAGCTTCTTCAGCGTCTGCATACGCTCCTGCCCGGTTGGCGATATTGGCCTTGAGGAAATAGAGGGGCAATTGGTTTTGAGTCTGCGACAGAGCGTTGTCAAACGCAGCGGCCACGGCGGCATAGTCTTCCTGACCCAGCGCCAATAGAGATTCTAGCGGCCTCGAGCTGTTGTCGGCAAGAGCGAATGCAGAAATGTAGCGCGCCGCCGCGCCCGTGTTATCGTTCATATCCCGGCTGAGATCGCCGAGGCGGCAGTAAGTCAGCCAGTTGCTCGGGTCGGCCTTCTCGGCTTCCGCCATCAGCGCCTTGGCTTCGTTGAGGTTGCCCTGCATGATGCGGGCCTTAGCCATACCGAAATAGGCCTCCTGGCTACGGGCCTTGAAGCGCTGGAGTTGATAGAAGGCGCGGTATGCCTCCTCGGGCTGTTTCAGATAGAGGCAGATGTTCCCCTTCTTATAAATGTCGGCGTATGCATCGGGAGTGTACTCCAACGCCTTGTTGATAGCCTCGAGAGCCTTGGCATACTCCCCTTCCTGCATCTTGATGTCGGCAAGCAGAGAATACTCCTGTCCGAGAAGCGCAGTCTCTTTTGCCGGGGTATATTGGATCGCTTTGGAGATGTCGATCAGCGCTTGATCATAGATCGAGAGAGAGTAATATTGCGCCGCTCTCTCGTAGAGGGTCTGGTAGTCTTTCGGATTCTGCGAAATGAGTTCGGAGTATCCGTCAAGCATCGCCTTGGCGAGCGGAGAGATCTGCTGGGCTGAAACCGTCAGCATCGCTCCGGCAAAAAGGAGAGAGGCGAAAGTTCTATATCTCATTGTTTTAGTTCTTTAGCGAATTAAGAATGTGGATTGCCTGAACGGCATAGAGGGCGGCCGTTTCGGTGCGGAGGCGACTTTGGCCGAAGGTGACGGGTATGAACCCCTGCGTCACCGCCTCTTCGACCTCTCGGGGAGAAAAGTCTCCCTCCGGGCCTATCATGATGCATACGTTTGAGCCCGGCCTGTATTCCCTGATGAGCTCGAGGCGTGGATAATCGTCACTGCAGTATCCGAAAAACTTCTGGCCTTCAAACGGCTCCCGGATAAACTGCCGGATGTCGGTCATCTCGACAATCTCGGGACACTTGGTCTTCAGACTTTGGTTCATGGCCGACAGCGCTATTTTTTGTAGGCGCTCCGTCTTTACAACCTTGCGTTCACTCCGGTCACACTTCAGCAACACGATCCGATCGATTCCGATCTCGATCGCCTTCTCGACAAACCATTCCATCCGGTCCATATTCTTCGACGGAGCAACGGCGATAGTTATTTCCACCCCCCAATGGTTAGGTACGAACTCTTTGGAGACGATCTCGACCATCGCTCCGCGAGGATCGGCCAGCGTCAGTCTGCACTCATACCGATAGCCCCGACCGTCGGTAACGACAACCTCATCGCCCGGTTTACGCCGAAGGACCTTCACACAATGGGCCGACTCGGCAACGGGGAGCGTCAAGGTCCGTTCGATATCGGGAGCGCAGAATTGGATCATGAGGAACTGAATCTTTGGTTAGGTTTGATATCCTTGAGTCAGACCTTTCCGTCGACAATATCCATGCCGGCAGGATTGGCGCCGCTTTCATCCGCAACTTCACGGGCAGAGACTTCCGGAGTCTTGGTCTTTCCGTCGCGGAAGATGATGAAGAAGAGGAGACCCACGAGGGCGGCGTACGCAGCGAAAATCAACCAAGCGGTGTGCCAGCCGTCGATCTGCGCCTCTCCGGAGGGATGAACGAAGACAAGAGCGTCGAGCACCTTACCGGCAGCCAATGTGCCGAAGGTCGCTCCCAATCCGTTGGTCATGATCATGAACAGTCCCTGCGCGCTCGAGCGGATCGAGATGTCAGTCTTCTGGTCAACGTAAAGCGAGCCTGAAACATTGAAGAAGTCGAAGGCGATACCGTAGACAATCATCGAGAGGACAAAGAGCCAGACTCCATTGCCCGGATTGCCGAGTCCGAAAAAGCCGAAGCGACCTACCCATGCGATCATCGACATCAGCATCACACCTTTGATTCCGAGCTTCTTCAGACAGACCGGAATCAGGAGAATACAGAGGGTCTCACTCATCTGGGAGAGAGAAATAAGGGCGTTGGCGTTTCTTGCACCCCAGGAATCGGCATACTCGGCGACGTGCTGGAAGCTTGAGATGAAGAGGTTGCCATATCCATTGGTGATCTGAAGCGAAACACCGAGCAACA
>CAZTSQ010000066.1:0-6844 GCA_964615915.1 uncultured Sangeribacter sp. | reverse complement strand
GTGCCGACGACAAGGCGTTTGAGTGGTAGGCAAGAAGCGACAAGGCAAGGAGCGCCGGCTTCCAGCCTGTTTATAGCAGTAGCGCCGGCTTCCAGCCGGTACCCACGATAAGGTCTAACAGGATAAGGTATAAAAAGAAAGGATTGCCCGTTGAGGACAATCCTTTTTTAATGGGGATGCTTTGGAGTACCGGCTGGAAGCCGGCGCTCCTTGCCTTATTTATAACTACCGGCTGGAAGCCGGCGCTACTGCGGCACTACTGCGGCGCTCCTTGTGTTTTAGCGGATTACGGTCTTCTTGCCGTTGATGATGTAGAGGCCGGCGGGGAGGGCGGTCTTGTCAGCGTTGACTTTGATGCCCTGGAGGTTGAAGATCATGACGTTGTTGTCAGCGTCGATGGTCATGATACCGGTCTGTGCGTCACCGTAGAACTCCCAGTAGCCGTCAGCGATCACGTTGTTGCTGGTGTTGTAGAGAGAGTAGGCAACTTCGTAGTAGCACTTGGATGAGAGCTCGATGTCGGCGCCGGTCTTATTGATCCAGCAGATGTTGCCCTCTTCGTCGAGAGTATCAACTGTTTCGTCGATGATGGTCTCGGGCCATGCGTTGTCGTTGTCGAGTTCGTACTCAGTAACTTCAATCTTCATCTTGGCTACAGCATTGTTGTCGCTGGTAGTCAGGATGATACCGGGCTCGTTTACCTTGAATGCAGCTACATAAGCATCAGTTGCAGGAACGTGTTTTGTAACGGATACGCTCTTAACCTCGGGTACGAACTGCCAGTTGAGTGTCATGGCACCGTTGAGACTGCCTGCATCTTCGTCGTCCTCATGTTCTTCGTTCCAGAAGTAACCTTCGGGAAGAGTAACGATATACTCAGCACGTACTGTGGGAGCGGGAGTGATTGTGAGTTTGAGGGAGTTGCCTTCACCCTTGGCCACAGTTGCATTTCCGTAAGCAGAACCGGCGAGAGCAGCAGGATCTTCTTTGATTGACACACTGAGTGTCTTAGTCTCATCCCAATAGGGGGTGGATTCAAACGTCAGAATGATATTGTCGAGGTTGGTAACTTTTGAACCTACAGCAGGATTCACTACCGGGTTAAAGGTGAGGTCGGTGGTGATTGTTGACGGATCCTTGCCGCCTACAACGGTGAACTTGTATTCTACAGCTGCGTTGGCATGACCAGTGTTGTGGTCCTTGATCCATGCCTCGTCACCGAGCACACCCTGCGGGATAGTAAGTACGTAATCCCCATCGTATTCCGGATCGGGGAATGCAGCTTTGAACACGGTAGCAGTTGACATATTCATGTTCATTCGGAGCTTAGATTGCTGCTTGTAGTTCGGACCGGTGATGGTAACCATTGCGTCAGCACTCTCATCGAGCTGAAGATTGGGCTTGTCGAAGTAGATCTGAAGCATTTCAATTGTCTTCGAATCGAGATCGAGTGGAGTGAGTGAGGGAATGGTCTTGTTCATCAAGATATCATACTTGACACCGGTCTCTTCCTCGCCTCCGCCGCCACCGTTACCGGTAACGTTATAGACGAATTCGATTGCTACAGCGGGCTGTGACGTAGTCTTTGAGTCGTCTGCCCAAGTGAGATCCAGGCTGCCCTTTCTGATGGAGACAATATAGTCTCCCGGCTCATCCAAGGGGAAAGTCGATGTAGAACTCAGCTTGCAGGTCACTTTGTTGCCGGAATAGGTACCGGTAAGCTGCTGAGTCTTTTTGGTTACCGGAGAGGTTAGCAAAAGGGCGTTGCCACCTACGATGTTCTTCTTGACAGTTACCGGTCCGTCGACTGTGAGGACGAACTCAGTGGGGAGGGTAGCATACTCACCGGGAGCGGGCGTCAGCTGATAGGAGGCCTCCTGAGCTGAGATGCTCATGGCGGAGAAAGCCAGTATCGCCGAAGCTGCTACATAGGATTGTAGTCTCATAGGCTAATGTTGAAAGTTAAGTGAATGATTAAGGGCATCGAGTCAGATTCGTTCCCGACTCAACGCCCCAAAGTTAGAAATAATTTTCGGAATAACCTAAAATTTTTTGGCTTTTCTGCTAAAAATTTTTGTGAGACTATTTTTCAGTACTTCGCCTGCTCCTCCAAAAGGGCATAGTCGAGTACTTCCTCGACCCTCTCGACATAGTGGAAAGTGAGACCCTCGAGATACTTCTCCGGAATCTCCTCAATGTCCTTTTGATTCTTGACACTCAGGATGATATCTGTTATTCCGGCTCTTTTGGCGGCTAAGATTTTCTCCTTGATGCCCCCGACGGGGAGCACCTTACCGCGAAGGGTGATCTCACCTGTCATAGCCAAGTTGGCGCGAACCTTCCGACCGGTGAAGGCCGAGGCCAAAGATGTCGCCATAGTGATTCCGGCTGAGGGTCCGTCTTTAGGAACAGCCCCCTCCGGGACATGAACGTGAACGTCATATTCCGAGAACTTAGCCTGCGGGATACCGAGCTTTTCAGCATGAGAACGGACATATTGCAGAGCGATGGCGGCCGATTCCTTCATCACATCTCCAAGATTGCCGGTCAGCGTCAGCTTGTCTCCTTTGCCTTTGGTGAGCGCCGACTCAATGAAGAGGATCTCGCCTCCGACGGCGGTCCACGCCAGACCGGTGACGACGCCGGCGAAGTCGTTGTTCTCGTAAACCACGCTCATCACATCCTCCTTGCCATAGAAAGACTTGAGCAACTCGGGCGTGACCTCTTTCGGCATCTCCTTTCCGCTAACCTTCAGTCGGGCGAGTTTGCGCATTGCCTCCGCGATCTTCTTGTCAAGGAGCCGCACGCCGCTTTCGCGCGTGTAAGAGTTGATTATGAATCGGATTGCCTCTTCAGAGAAGGTGATCTCGTCGCGATCGAAGCCATGAGCCTCGAGTTCCTTCGGAATCAGATGGCGGCGGGCGATCTCCACTTTCTCGTCGGGAATGTAGCCTGAAATTTCAACCAGCTCCATGCGGTCACGGAGCGGTCGCGAAACTGTGTCGAGGGTGTTGGCCGTCGCGATGAAGAGCACGTTCGATAGGTCGTAGTCGCAGTCGAGATAGTTGTCGTGGAACTTCGAATTCTGTTCCGGATCGAGCACTTCGAGCAGAGCCGACGACGGGTCGCCCTTGTGGTCGCGGCCGATCTTGTCGATTTCGTCGAGAACGATCACCGGGTTCGAGGTCTTGCATTTCATGAGGGCCGAGATAATGCGGCCGGGGAGTGCCCCGAGATATGTGCGTCGGTGACCGCGAATCTCAGCCTCATCGTGGAGACCACCTAATGATACGCGCGCGTAGTCGCGGCCGAGTGCGTCGGCGATACTTCTGCCAAGCGAAGTCTTGCCGACCCCCGGAGGGCCGTAAAGACAGAGGATCGGCGACTTCATGTCGCCGCGGAGTTTCACGACCGCCATATGGTCGAGGATTCTCTCCTTCACCTTGTCGAGCCCGTAATGATCCTCGTTGAGCTTGTTCTCAACCCCCTCGAGAGTGAAATCGGACTTCGATATATGATTCCAGGGGAGGTTGAGGAAATTATCGAGATAGGTATATTGGATCGAGTAGTCGGGCGACGACATCGGCAGACGGTCAAGGTTCGACAACTGTTTGTAAAAGACCTGCTGAGTCTCCTTAGACCACTCTTTCTCCTTAGCGCGGGTAATCAACGACTGGATGTCGGGATTGTCGCTGAAGTTCTCGATACCCTTCTCCGGGTCAATGAAATCGACGTCTCCGGTCAGCTGACCAAGCTCTGTACGGATCGTCTCCATCTCCTCGCGAAGGAAATGCTCGCGCTGACGCTCGTCGAGAACGACGCGGGTCTTCTCCTGTAGCTCCTGGCGATAGGTCATCGCGGCCGTGCTTTTTTCAAGCAGACCCAGTGCGCGGGTGAAGCGGGCGCGGAGATTGGTCTCGTTGAGGAGAGAAAGTCGGTCGTGGGTAGAGATGGGCATCACCGCGCAGATGAAATTGCCCTCCTTAAGCAGTGAATTGAAGCCTTGAAGACCAAGCTGAACCTGCGGACCGCCCCCGAATTTGGCCACCATGTGGCCGAATCGGTTGTGGAGGGTCATCAACAGCATCCTGTTCTCTTCAGTTCTCTCGGGGAAATCCCAGGTCTTGTCATAGGCCGGCGTGAAGCTGACACAAAGCTCGGGATTGGAGCGCACAACGTTCTCGATCTTCACTTCAGGGCCGAACCCGAAGATGGCAGTCTTCTCGCCGTCAGGCATTTCGAAGGTCTTGATAACCTGTGCGAGTACGCCGTAATCGTTGAGGGTTCTGTCGGTCGCCCCGTTTTCAGTCTCTTCTTCCTTCCAGTTAGCCACCACAATCGCCTCGCGGTTATGTTCGGCGCGACGTGCGATCTGAAAGTCGTGTTCGGTGACCGTCATCGGATAACCGAGATAGGGGAAAGGAACTGTGTTGTCCCAAACGATACACAATGAGTTCCTGTCGTTGACAAGAACCTTGGGATCGAGGCCCTCGCTCATTTCAGTGATGACGCCGCTGAGGTGGCTCGATGATGTTTCCGAGAAAGGGGATAACTCTTTGTCGTCCGCTATATTGTTTTCCTGTTGATTCATTTGGGAAAGTTTCTGTGATAGAAAGAAGAAAGATTTATTGGAGGTGAAAAGGTGCCCGAAAGACAAAGAATCGGGGGGAGTCGCCTCAATAAACGGTGCAAATTTAAGCATTTTTTTGATTTTTTGCAAGAAAGGCTGAACCATTTGGGGAGTTCGGGGGTTACTTTAGTAGAACCGATGCTTGATCACGGGGAAGTCTCCGTGTCCTTGCGGAGGGAATCCGTTAATCAAAAAATCGAGAATTATGCATTTAACTCCAAGAGAGCAAGACAAGGTGCTGTTGCTCACCATGGGCATGATCGCCGAGCGTCGCCTCAACAAGGGACTTAAGCTCAACTATCCCGAGGCAATCGCATATATCACCAGCTGTGCCCTTGAGGGCGCCCGCGAGGGCAAGACAGTCGAAGAAGTCATGCACGACGCTTCGAATGTGCTCAGCACCGAGCAGGTTATGGAAGGTGTGGCAGACATGATCACACTTCTTCAGGTTGAGGCCGTGTTTACCGACGGCTCACGTCTCGTTTCCATCCACCACCCCGTAAAGCCGGCTTCGGAACAGGATCACACCCCCGCTTCTGTCGAGATCGCCGAGGGTAAGAAGGTCAACGTAGACAACTGATTCCGCCCCGAGGATTTATTTTAAAATCCCGCTTCAGAATCAGTAATCAACCATCAACAATCCACAATCAAAAACAACAGAAGTTATGGATCAGAACACCAACACTGCGAATCCGGCTCCCGAAAGCTACACAACTCCCTCGGGCGTTTATCCGGGCAAGCCTGATATCGCGTATCCCAATACTCCGGGATTCACTCCCAAAGAATATGTACCCGTAGGCGGCGTCATCCTTGAATCAGCACCGATCGAATACAACACAGACCGCCGCACAGTCAAGCTCGTTGTTCGCAACACAGGCGACCGTCCCATCCAGATCGGCTCGCACTATCACTTCTTCGAGGTTAACCGCTACATGGAGTTCGACCGCGAGAAGGCATTCGGCATGCACCTCAATATCCCCGCAACGACCGCTATCCGTTTCGAACCGGGTGAGGCAAAGGAGATCGAGCTCGTCGAATATGCCGGCAAGCGCCGCGTGATTGGCTTCAACGGCCTGACCATGGGATACACCGGCTTCGAAGACAGCCCGACATTCTATCCCAAGAAGCTCGAGGCCTTCCGTCGCATGAAGGAATACGGTTTCAAGTGCGAATCTGAGGAAGACGCAGAAGCAAGCTACACTCCGAACCAGACAACCCCAACTCCCAAGAAGTAAGAACCTATGGCACAGATTTCAAGACAAGAATATAACAATCTTTTCGGCCCAACAGTGGGCGATAAGATCCGTCTCGCCAACACCGATCTCTATGTTCAGATCGAAAAGGATCTCCGCACACTCGGAGACGAGGTTGTTTATGGCGGCGGCAAGACACTTCGCGACGGCATGGGCCTCGCCAACGAGTGCACCTCAGAGGCCGGCAGCCTTGACCTCGTGATCACCAACGTGACTATCCTCGACCCGATCCTCGGCGTCGTTAAGGCTGACGTAGGCGTGAAAGACGGAAAGATCGCCGGTATTGGTAAGGCCGGTAACCCCAACATCATGAAGGGTGTGACTCCGACCCTCGTCACCGGTCCGTCGACCGACGCCATCTCGGGCGAGCACATGATTCTGACCGCAGCCGGTATCGACGGCCACGTTCACTTCTGCTCACCCCAGCAGGCAATCAACACTCTGTCTAACGGTATCACTACCCTCATCGGCGGCGGTATAGGCCCGACAGACGGCACAAACGGTACTACGATCACCTCGGGCCCGTGGAACCTCGGCAAGATGCTTCAGGCCGCTGACGGTCTGCCCATCAACGTCGGTTTCCTCGCCAAAGGTAACTGCTCATATCCCTCGAACCTCAACCGCCAGCTCGAGGCCGGCGCAATGGGCTTCAAGATCCACGAGGACTGGGGCTCGACAATGCAGGCCATCCGCTCGGCTATGGAGGCTGCCGACCGCTATGACGTTCAGGTTGCCATCCACACCGATACTCTCAACGAGTCCGGTTATGTAGAGGACACTATCGCTGCCATCGACGGCCGCACTATCCACACTTACCACACCGAGGGCGCAGGTGGCGGTCACGCTCCCGACCTTCTGAAAGTGGCTTCGATGATGAATGTGCTCCCGTCGTCTACCAACCCGACTCTCCCGTTCGGTATCAACTCCGAGGCTGAGCTGTTCGACATGATCATGGTCTGCC
>CAZTSQ010000065.1:0-7470 GCA_964615915.1 uncultured Sangeribacter sp. | reverse complement strand
TGCTCAAGAACGCCATCCGCGAGATGGGCGGCTACGAGGCTGACGAAGAAATCGATTGATCAATCCAAGCTCCTTCGCTCCGAGGCGTCTATGCCGCTTCGGTCGGCGAGGCTGACAAATAAAAAAGCAGGTCGTTGGCTCCGGTTCGGAGCGCAGACCTGCTTTCTCTTTATCTTTTTTTACCCCCCACAATGAGAATCGATATATTGACCGTCCTCCCCGAGATGTTGGAGTCGCCGCTTAACTGCTCGATACTTAAGCGCGCCCAGGACAAGGGGCTGGCCGAGATTCACGTCCATAACCTTCGCGATTACACTACCAACAAGCACCGCAAGGTCGATGACTACCCCTTCGGAGGCGAGGCCGGAATGGTGATGCAGATCCAACCCGTCGATGCCTGTATCTCGAAGCTCAAGTCCGAGCGCGATTATGACGAGGTGATCTTCGTCACTCCCGACGGCGAGCAGTTCGACCAACCGATAGCCAACTCCCTCTCGTTGCTCAACAACATCATCATCCTCTGCGGCCACTACAAGGGGATCGACTATCGTATCCGCGAACATTTCATCACCCGCGAGATCTCGATCGGAGACTATGTGCTGACGGGCGGAGAGATTCCGGCCGTCGTCATCACCGACGCTGTGGTCCGTCTGATTCCGGGTGTGATAGGCGATGAGCAGTCGGCTCTATCCGATTCGTTCCAGGACAATCTTCTCGCCCCGCCGGTCTATACACGTCCGGCCGTCTACAACGGATGGGCCGTTCCCGACATCCTTCTGTCGGGCCACGAGGCCAATATCGCCAAGTGGCGCCTCGACCAGGCGCTTGAGCGCACCCGACGCCTCCGGCCGGACCTGCTTGACTGACGGTTGGAAGGGAGTTAGAGTCAGCGGTAATCTTTAAGGATTACTTGCAGACGCTTGCGCGCAAAGAAGATGCGGCTCTTGACCGTCCCGATCGGGAGGTGCATGTGCTCGGCTATCTCGTTGTAGTGGTAGCCCGACAGGAACATTGAAAACGGCACGCGGTAATCGTCGGAGAAGCTATTGATGGCCTTCGAGATCTCGTTGGTCGCGAATGACCCTTCAGGTGTCGCGAGGCCTGAATCCTGTGTGACTCCGAGGTCATAGAGCTCGTCTGAAGAGGTGTCGATCAGCGAATTGTTGCGGATACGCCGGCGATAGTTGTTGATGAAGATATTGCGCATGATCGTGAACACCCACCCTTTGAAGTTGGTGTTCTCGGTATACTTCTCTTCGCTGTCGAGTACCTTGAGGGTTGTCTCCTGAACAAGATCCTCGGCCGCGTCGCGGTTGGTGGTGAGCTGAATGGCGAAGTTCAGGAGGTTGTTCTGAAGGTCGAGCAACCGGCTGCGGTATTTAGCGGAATCTGTCATGGCATAGTCGTTTTAGGGTCTTCGGCCGGGGGAGTGGGGGTCGCCCTCGCTTTGGAGAGGGTTTGGCCGGCCTGAAGATTGGTTATAGACTCAAAACATTCGCCGTCCGAGACGAGGTTCAGCGCTATAACTTTTTTTATCTTTTTTTCACGTTGCCAAAATCGGAATTTATTGGTAATTTTGTCGGGTAAAACCTCAAAACCCCATCTCTCAGGAAAGTGAAGAAAACAAAGAAAGCGAGTTTCTGGCTCCGACGCCGGTCACACTTGCCGATGATCATTATCGGCGGGATCTTTATCGGTGCGCTTTATCTTGACGACGAGACGTCGGTCAAACTCAACATGGAGTTCGACCGGAAAATCAACTCTCTGAAGAAGGAGATCGCGCTCAATCATGACTCGGCCCGATACTATCGCGAGCGGCGAGAAGGAATCGAGCGCGGAAAAGGTGACCTTGAGCACATGGCGCGCGAGCAATTCCACATGCAGAAACCGACTGAAGATGTCTTCATCCTGACCGATGGGAAAGAGAAGTAAATAACTCAAACACAGATGAAAAACAAAAATAACACGACCGACAAACCGGCCAAGACTCCCGCTCAGATCGAGGCACTTCGCCGAAAGGTGGAGACGACCGCTACGTTCGGAATGCTGATGGTGGCTGTTGGGATGGGCCTCCCGTTCATAGACCTCTTCTCCGTAGCCTGGAGCGAGGCCGGGAGATGGGTATATGTGGTCGGCGCCGTGATTTACACCATAGCGCGCATGGTCAAGGTCGACGACCCTGACGACACGATGCGTATCCGCCGACTGATCCGACTCGAATTCTGGGCCGGTGTGGCTTTCCTAATCGGCGCGGGTCTCTGGTTCTATAAGGCTATCAAGTTTGCCGGAATCGCCCAGGCGGCCTCATTTGTGATCATGAAAGACACCGTTCTGTTCACACTTGTCGGCGCCGCGATTCAGCTGATCGCCTCGTGGATGATCTATTACGCACGCAAACGCAACGGTAACCTCGAGAAGAAATGAAGGTACTGACAGCCGACCAGGGCAATACGCTTCTGAAGTTCTCTCTCTTTGACGATGGTCGCGAGGTAGCTTCGGCGTCGGTCAAGACCGATGCGCCCGAAGAGGTGCTTCCGGTTGTCGACAGTTGGGCGCCCGAGGGAGGCATCTTCTGCTCGGTCGGCAGATTTGACATACGGTTTGTCGAGACGCTCCGTCAGCTGGTTTGTGACCGTCTGCTGGTATTGACGCCACATACCCCGCTGCCTATTCAGGTTTCATATTCTTCGCGCGAGACGCTTGGGGTTGACCGACTCGCTGCCGCAGCCGGTGCGTCGATGCTGTTTCCCGGCGAAGGATGTGCGGTGGCCGACTGCGGGTCGGCGATGACGGTCGACCTGCTTGACGCGTCGTCGACCTATCGCGGGGGGCGTATCGCACCGGGCCTTATGATGCGGGCCAAGGCCCTCCATGATTTCACGGTCCGGTTGCCGTTGGTGTCTGAAGAGGGTGACGTCCCACTTTCGGGATACTCGACAGAGACCTCGATCCGATCGGGGATAATCCGCGGAATGGCCGGTGAACTGCTCGGTGCCGTGGCCGACTATAAACGCGAAGCGGGGGTGCGGAGGCTCGTTCTGACCGGAGGTGATTCGGAGATTTTGGTTAGATATGTGAACGAGGCGATTGTGGCTACCGGCTTCACTTTTGAGATATGCCACGTGGCTAATCTGTTGAATCAGGGCCTCTTGCATATATTCAACTACAACCTTGAGCGCGACGGCCTTTGAGTCTCGCGCGCTTTTTATGGCCCGCGATTGCGGATAATTGGCAAGTTTTCAGTATTTTTGCATCCTGAATACTTCTATACGGCCGTCGGCCACTCTCCTTCGGGGGGTGGCGAAGGATGGCCCAACGAACTGACCGATAAATGAGAACTATCAATAAGTCATTATTGACGTTATGTGTCATGCTGCTCCTCGGGGTCCTCTCGGGTGTGGCTCAGATCAACACGCCCTATTCGATGTATGGCTATGGTATCCTCGGAGACCGCGCCACTTCGATGCAGCGCCAGATGGGCTCCGTAGGCTACGCGATGCAGTCCGGCCGCCAGATCAACGTGATGAATCCGGCGTCTTATGCCGCCATCGACTCGCTCACCTTTCTTTTCGATATAGGAGGCGACCTTTCGTTTCTTTGGAGCAAGGAGGGGGATAAGAAAGACAACTCGATCGGAGGTGGCCTCGACTACGTGACGATGCAGTTCCCGTTGTCCAAGTTTATGGGTATGTCGCTTGGTCTTGTGCCCTATTCGAACGTTGGTTATGCTTTCGGTAGCGAAATCAAGCACGGCGCGATGCAGAATCAGGGCTCGGGCGGAATCACCGAGGCTTATCTTGGCCTCAGCGGAAAAATCAAGGGATTCTCGCTCGGCTTCAACGTCTCCTATGACTTCGGCACGATCCTCAACGACGTCTATTCAAAGCCCGAGAACTCGGGCCAGACTCTTTTCCAGCATGTGATGCAGGTCCGCGACTGGAATGTTGTCGTAGGCGCGCAATATAACGCGAAGCTCAACTCGTCAGACCGTCTGACGGTGGGCGCCACCTGGTCGCCCAAGAAGGGACTTCACGGAAACACTTGGGCCACGGTCCAGGAAACGGTCTATGACGCTAAGCCTGATACACTTGGCCGCTCGCGTCTGTACGGTCATTATGACCAGCCGATGACTATCGGCGGAGGTGTGTCGTTCCTCCACGAGCGCGCTTCGAGACTCTTTGTCGAGGCCGACGTCACGTGGCAACAGTGGTCGAAGACCCCGATGCCGGCGTTGATGAGCTCCACCCGCCCCGATGTGGTCGTCTTCGAAGGGATGAACTTCCGCGACCGCTTCCGCTTCGCGGCCGGAGCCGAGTATATCCCGCAGTTGAGAGGTAACTACGGCGAGCGCATGGCCTATCGACTCGGATTCTCGTGGTGTGACGATTACCTTGAGGTTCAGGGCAACCGCGTGCGCGAAATTGGAGTGTCATGCGGTGTCGGCCTGCGCACTCCCGGCGATAAGACGATGATCAACATCGGTCTCGAATGGAAGAACCGTCGCGCATGGCCCGACGCTCTCATCTCTGAGAACTATCTGAATATCACGCTCGGAGTCAACTTCAACGAAGTCTGGTTCTGGAAGCGTAAGATCCGTTGATACCCCTCCAGTCGATGCGTCGCCTCTTGCCGTTTGCTCTTTGCGTGTCTATGGTGCTGGCCGTCGCCTCGGGGTGTAACCACGAGAAGAAGGTCGATCACGCCGCCGGTTTGGATCCGACGAAGATGGCCACTATGTCGAGCCATAATGTCGAGACGCTGATCTCAGACTCGGGTATCGTGCAGTTCAAGATGGTCACTCCGATATGGCTTATTTTTGAGGAGGTCGACACTCCGTACTGGCGTTTCCCCCAGGGGCTTTATCTCGAGCGCTTCGGACCGACCCACAAGGTGATAGCCAGTGTTGCGGCCGACTCGGCCCGCTATTTCAAGAACCAGCGTCTCTGGCGCCTTGACGGCCACGTGGAGATCAAGAAAATTCCCGGAGATCTGTTTCAGACCGCCCAGCTTTTCTGGAACGAACGCTCACACCGGGTCTACAGCGACTCGTTCGTACATATAGAGACTCCGACCCACGTCCTTGAGGGCCTTGGGTTTGAATCTGACGATAATCTATCCGAATACTCTCTCCGCACTCCGAGCGGTATCTTCCCGATTCATCAGGATGCCTTCGGAAACCGCACCGCCGTCGCTCCGGACACTGCCCAAACCGGCAACGCGTCACACAACGTCGGCGCGACACATAACTAAACCAGACTTAAATGACAATCGCAACAGCCATAGTACTTACCGTCATCGCCATCATCCTCTCCGGACTCTTCTCGGGCGTCGAGATCGCCTATGTCCAGTCGAGCAAGGTCAAGATGGAGATCGACGCCACGCGCGGTGGCTTCACCGACAAGATAATCCGCCGCTTCTCCCACCACGAGGAGATGTTCATTTCGACCCTGCTTGTCGGCAACAACATCGTGCTCGTAATCTATGGCATCACTTTCTCGCTGATTGTCAACGGCTATCTCGAAGCGTGGCTCCATAACGAGGCCCTTGTCTTGATAGTCAACACCATACTGTCGTCGGGCCTTATTCTGATCACCGGCGAATTTCTCCCCAAGGCCTCGTTCAGAATCAACCCCAACCTGATGTTGAGGCTGTTCGCCCTTCCGGTCTATCTTATCTATGTAGTACTGTATCCCGTGACCAAATTGATCGAGGGGATATCTCACTTGCTGATGAAATGTTTCGGGATATCGTCAGACAAACCGATTGCCACTGCCTTGACTATGGACGAACTTGACGACTACCTTCAGCAGTCGATCGAAGATACCCCCGACAAGGCAGCGGTCGAGAATGAGGTCAAGATTTTCCGGAATGCCGTTGACTTCAAGGATACCCAGATGGGAGAGTGCATGATCCCGCGCAACGAGATCGTGGCTGTCGAGCAAGGTGCCGTGACCCGCGAGCAGTTGCTCAAGAAGTTCATCGCCACCGGTCTGTCCAAGATCGTGGTTTATAAGGACGATATCAACGACATCATCGGCTACATCCACGTCTCGGAACTTTTCGAGACCGACAAAGACTGGACCACGCGCCTGAAGCCCGTGATCTTCACGCCAGAAACCATGCTCGCCAACAAAATGATGCGGCGTATGTTGGCCGAGAAGCGATCAATGGCCATAGTCATTGATGAATTCGGGGGTACGGCCGGTCTCGCCACGCTCGAGGACCTTGTCGAAGAGATCTTCGGCGAGATCGAAGACGAGCACGACCGCCACAAGGTACTTGCGCGTCAGATTTCCGACACTCAATGGGAATTTGGAGGCCGCGCCGAGATAGAACGTATCAACGAAGAGTTCGGACTCGGGCTCAAGGAAGACGAAGACTATCACACGCTGGCCGGGTGGATTCTGAACGAAACGGAAGCGTTGCCTGCCCAAGGCGACATCATCCGCATCGACGACTACGACGTCGAGATCCTCCGCATGTCAGCCGCCCGCATTGAACTCGTCCGCCTGACCAAGGTAAACGCCTGAGGATAAGGGCTGATATAGGGGCGGGAAAATTATTTTCGGCTCCCACAACAAAAAAGTTGCGAAAAAGTTGGTGGAGTGGAAAAAAAAGTGTAATTTTGCACCTACGAAACACCCAAACATTAACGACACACTACAAATGAGCACATCCTCACCTTTCAAGAGCTCGGTTCTGGGCATGCAGGGAAATCTTCTTTCGTTTGCCCTCAAGCTTACTCTCAACAAAGAGGAAGCTCAGGATCTTGTGCAGGATACCACCCTCAAGGCGCTTCGCAACGAAGATAAGTTCGTCGAGAACTCCAACTTCAAAGGTTGGATGTTGACAATCATGCGAAACATCTTCATCAACAACTATCGCAAGAGTGCCCGCGAGAACACGATGGTAGAAAGCGCAGACGAATGTGAACGTATAAACATGGCGCAATACTCGGACAACGAAACGCCTGAGGGAGCCTACTCAATGGGTGAGATCTCCGGAATCATCGCCAAGATGCCCGCCGACTATCGCGAGCCCTTCTCAATGCACGTTGCCGGTTACAAATACGAAGAAATCTCCGAGAAGCTTTCCATGCCTCTCGGAACGGTCAAGAGTCGCATCTTCTTCACCCGCAAGCGTCTCCGCGAGATCCTCAAAGACTATCGCTAAATACTAACCCTACATCATATTCCAAGCCCGCGCTCCCATCCGAGCGCGGGCTTTTTCGGTTCAGAGAAGGCAAAGAGCGCCGACCCCGCAAGGAGCGCGCGGCTTCTACCCGGTAAGAAATTGATTTTCAGGAATATCCCCAGTAGGGACGCGATTCATCGCGTCCCCCGAGACACCCCCCCCCATACCGATTGAGCATCAACGTCATCGCGCCCCCCACACCAATTGAATACCACCGTCGTCGGGGACGCGATGAATCGCGTCCCAATGCTGTTTACTTAAGCCTTAGATCGCCTC
>CAZTSQ010000064.1:0-7851 GCA_964615915.1 uncultured Sangeribacter sp. | reverse complement strand
AGAACTCATAGTTCTCCACACCGGACTCTGGTCTCTCACTTCAGCGCCTCAATCGACGCCTTGATGGCGGCGATCTTCTCCATCGCGTCGCTCTGCTTCTTGCGCTCGAGAGCCACGACAGCCTCGGGAGCGTTGGCGACGAAGCGCTCGTTTGAGAGCTTCTTGTTGACCGTAGCGAGGAACCCTTCCTGATACTTCAGGTCGGCTTCGAGCTTCTTCAGCTCCTCCTCGACGTTCATGTTGCTCTCCAAAGGCACTGAGTACTCGGTCGTGCCGACGATGAAAGCGGCCGACATAGCCCCCTTCTCCTCGACCGGCTTAACCTCCGAGAGGTTGCCCATCTTGATGAGGATCGAATCGAGAGCGGCGTTGTGCTGACCCTTGACCTGAAGCGACAACTCCTCCTTCTGTGGGATGTTGCGTTTCTTGCGGATGTTGCGCACGCCGGTGACGATCTCCTTGAGAGTCTCGAAGTTAGCGGTGGTGTCGCCCTCGATCTTTACGACCGCGGGGAGTTGGGCATACATGATCGACTCTCCATCCTTGCGCTCGGCGAGGTGTTGCCAGAGTTCTTCGGTGATGAAGGGCATGAAAGGATGGAGAAGCTTCAGAAGCGTGTCGAAGAAGCGGAGTGTGTCGGTATATGTCTTCTCGTCGATCGGCGAGCCATAAGCCGGCTTGATGATCTCGAGGTACCAAGACGAGAATTCGTCCCAGAAGAGTTTGTAGATCGCCATCAGAGCCTCCGAGATACGGAATTTACCCATCAGATCCTCTACTTCGGCGAGGGTCTCGTTGAGCTTGGCGTCGAACCATTCGACAGCGAGACGCGAGGCCTCGGGCTGCGCGGTCTCGGCCGAGCGCTCCCAACCCTTGATGAGGCGGAACGAGTTCCAGATCTTGTTGCAGAAGTTTCGGCCCTGCTCACAGAGGGAGTCGTCATACATGATGTCGTTGCCGGCGGGGGCGGCGAGCATCAGACCCATGCGGACACCATCGGCACCGAATTTCTCGATCAGCTCGAGGGGATCGGGCGAGTTGCCGAGCGACTTGCTCATCTTGCGGCCGATCTTGTCGCGGACGATGCCGGTGAAGTAAACGTTATTGAAGGGCTGTTTGCCGACGTATTCGTAGCCGGCCATGATCATGCGCGCAACCCAGAAGAAGATGATGTCCGGACCGGTAACGAGTGTGGCGGTCGGATAGTAATAGTTGATCTCCTTGTTGCCCGGGTCGAGGATACCGTTGAAGAGGGTGATCGGCCAGAGCCATGAAGAGAACCAGGTGTCGAGCGCATCCTCGTCCTGACGGAGATCGTCGGGAGTGAGGGCAAGACCTGAGTCTTTGCATGCGATTTCGAGTGCTTCCTCGAGGTTCTCGCCTACAGCGATCTGAGTCTCGCCGTTTGCGTCGGTATAGTACCACGCCGGGATACGGTGGCCCCACCAAAGCTGACGGCTGATACACCAGTCCTGGATATTCTCGAGCCAGATACGGTAAGTGTTCTTGTATTTCTCAGGCACGAAGCGGATCACGTCGTCCATCACCGGGTCGAGGGCGATGTCGGCGAAGTGGCGCATCTTGATGAACCACTGCAAAGACAGTCTGGGCTCGATTGCGACCTTGGTGCGTTCGGAGTAACCAACTTTGTTGGTGTAGTCTTCTTCTTTCTCCATCAGTCCGGCCTCGGTGAGGTCTTTTGCGATCGCCTTGCGGACAGCGAAGCGGTCCATGCCGACATATTTGCCGCCATGCTCGTTGAGGGTGCCGTCTTCGTTGAAGATGTCGATCGAATCGAGGTTGTGGGTCTTTCCGAGCATGTAGTCGTTCTTGTCGTGGGCCGGGGTGACCTTCAGACAGCCGGTGCCGAAGTCGATCTCGACATAACGGTCCTCGATCACGGGGATCTCGCGGCCTACGAGCGGAACGATCACCTTCTTACCCTTGAGCCATGCGTTTTTGGGGTCCTTGGGGTTGATGCACATCGCTGTGTCGCCCATGATGGTCTCGGGGCGGGTCGTGGCGACGATGGCGTAGCGGCCTTCGGGATCGTCGACTACCTTGTAGCGAAGGTAGTATAGTTTCGAGTGCTCTTCGACGTAGTTAACCTCGTCATCTGAAATGGCAGTGCGGTTCTGCGGGTCCCAGTTGACCATACGCAGGCCGCGGTAGATCAGCCCTTTGCGATAGAGGTCGACGAAAACCTTGGTGACGCTCTTCGAGCGCTTTTCGTCCATCGTGAAGGCTGTGCGGTCCCAGTCACACGAGGCGCCGAGCTTGTGGAGCTGGTCGAGGATGATGCCGCCGTGGGTGTGGGTCCAGTCCCAGGCGTGCTCGAGAAACTGCTCGCGGGTGAGATCGGTCTTCTTGATCCCCTGTTCGGCAAGTTTGGCGATGACCTTCGTTTCGGTAGCAATCGCGGCATGGTCCGTTCCAGGTACCCAGAGGGCATTCTTACCCTGCATACGCGCACGGCGCACAAGAATATCCTGAATCGTGTTGTTCAACATGTGGCCCATGTGGAGCACACCGGTCACGTTCGGCGGCGGGATGACGATGCAGTAGGGTTCGCGATCATCGGGCTCCGAACGGAACAATCCGTGCTCCATCCAGTAGGCATACCATTTGTCTTCTACCTCCAGAGGGTTGTACTTTGACGCAAGTTCGCTCATATCTTTTAATCTGTTTCTATTTTTCGTGTTCGTTTCCCCCTGAGGCGGCCGAAAGAGTGGCTTTAACAAACCTTTGCGCCGCCTTCTTCCCCAAAGAACCACAAAATTAGCAAAAATCCCTCAATCCTCTCTTATCTTTTTTGTAATTTTGTAGCTATGAATCTCAAATCGCTTTTTTTAGCTGCCGCTTTGCTCTGCGGATCGCTTGCCGGAGCCGTTTTGGCCCAGGATAACCCGAAGCGCGAGTTCCGCGGGGCGTGGCTACATATAATCGGTCAGTCTCAGTATATGAACAAGACGACCGAGCAGAACAAGAAGTACATAATTGACCAGCTCGACAAGCTCCAGGCCGCGGGATGCAACGCCGTTATCTTCCAGGTGCGCCCCACAGCCGACGCCTTCTACCCCTCGGACCTCGAGCCGTGGACCGCATGGGCCGCGGGGAAGCGCGGAAAGGCCCCCTACCCCGCCTGGGACCCTCTCGAGTTCACCCTCGAGGAGGCCCACAAGCGCGGAATGGAGTTTCACGCGTGGCTGAACCCTTATCGCGTGACCTCGGACCCGAAGGAGGTGCTTCCGGCCTCTCACGCCGCCAATAAGACGCCCGAGCGGTTCGTGCGCTATGGCGGCAAGCTCTATTTTGACCCCGCCCTCGGCGAGAACCGCGATTTCATATGCTCGGTGGTCGAGGATATACTTGACCGATATGACGTCGACGGCATCCATATCGATGATTATTTCTACCCTTACCCCGAACCGGGAAAGAAGTTCAACGATGACGCTTCTTACGCCAAGTTGGGCAACGGTATGAACCGCAACGACTGGCGCCGCCATAATGTGAACCTCTTGATCGAACAGCTATATGGCACGATCAAGGCCAAGAAGCCGTGGGTGCGCTTCGGTGTGTCGCCGTTCGGAATATGGCGCAACAAGAAGAATGATCCGCGCGGGTCGGAGAGCAACGGACTTCAGAATTATGACGACCTGTATGCCGATGTCCTTCTGTGGGCCGAGAACGGATGGGTTGATTACCTCGCTCCCCAGCTCTACTGGCCTCTCGACAAGCAGGTCGCCCCGTCGAGACATCTGGCGAAGTGGTGGAACGATAACGTTCGCGGCGCCGACGTCTATATCGGCACCGACGTGCGCCAGACTATGTCGACAGCCGATCCGAAGGCAGGCAAGAAGGATGAGCTGGACACGAAGATCAAGCTGAGCCGCGAACTGCCCAACGTGGGAGGCAATATATGGTGGCACGGCTATTGGGTGACCGGCAACTACAACGGAGTGGCCGACCAACTCGCCTCCAATTATCAGAGCACCCTCGCGCTACCCCCTGTTTACGGCGACACAAAACTCGCACCGGAGCGTCCGCCTCACGGGCGAATCACGAAGGAAGGCGACAAGACCTTCATATCGTGGGATCTTCCGCCGGTCGGCAAGTCTCCTAAGGAGACCGACGCAATCCGATACGCTGTCTATGAGTTCTTCCCCGGCGAGGAAATCAGTCTGACCGACCCACAGGCTATCATCGCCGTGACCTCTCAGAATAAGGTGCACATCGCCGAGAAGGCCGATGAACTGGAGGGCCACACTTTTGCGGTGACGTCGATCGACCGTATGAACCGGGAGTCTGTGCCTCTGATTATCAAGGTGAAGTAAAGCTGACGGTACTATGATTGAAGAGTTTGATTTCAAGTCGTCGCCCGAGGCAATCCGTGAGTTGCTCGACGAACAGGTAGTGCGCATCAATCGACCGGAGTTCATAGCCGATGATCCGGTGCAGTTTCCACGTCGCTTCTCAGACATCCGCGACATCGAGATCGCGGCATTCCTTTCGGCCATCATTGCGTGGGGCAACCGCAAGATGATCTGTCGCGACGCCGACCGGATGCTGGCGCTTATGGACAATGCGCCCTATGCGTTCGTGGCCGACAAGGGGTATGAAGAGTTGCCTGATGACCGGAACATTCACCGCACTTTCTTCGCGCGTGACCTGAAGTATTTCCTCAGGGGGTTGCACGAGGTCTACAAGCGTTTCGGATCGCTCGATGAGTTTGCCGCCTCTCTCGGAGCCGGCGCTTCGGAGGCACCGGCGTGGACCTTCGCCGGCGGACTTCAGACGGCATTGGCTGAAGCAAATGGTGGGCAGCTGAACTCTCAGTGCGTGCCGACGAAGCTCGACACGACCGCACTCAAGCGGATCAATATGGCGCTCCGTTGGCTGGTGCGCGACGACGGAATCGTCGATATGGGGGTGTGGAAGTCGATCCCGCGCGAGAAACTTTTTGTGCCGCTCGACGTTCATGTTGGTAATACGGCCCGAGATCTTGGATTGATATCGCGCCGGAGCAATGACCGGAGGGCGGTCGAACAGTTGATGGAACCACTGAGACTGTGGCGACCGGATGATCCGGCTATCTACGACTTCGCGCTGTTCGGAATCGGCGCAATACTTAAAAAGCAGGAGCAATGAAAGTCAGGGAGTTGATGAACGAGATGCAGTCGCGTCTTGAGCAGGCCGGATACACCCAGGGTGAAGCAAAGGGGGTGGCCCAGATTGTGATGGGTCATCTGAAGGGGTGGTCGCCTTCGGAAATCGTGATAAATTCGGACACGGATCTCGACCGGGTCTGGGTCGACGGGGCCGAAGGGATCGTTGAGAAGGTGGTCGCCGGAACGCCGGTCCAGTATGTGATCGGAAAGGCCCGTTTCTACGGGATGGATTTCAATGTCACGCCCGACGTACTCATTCCGCGCCCCGAGACTGAGGAGCTTGTGGAAATGATTGTCAATGAGAATCCGGAGTCTGATCTGCGTGTGCTCGACGTCGGCACAGGGTCGGGATGTATTGCGATCGCCTTGGCGCGCAACCTCCGTTTCCCGACCGTTACGGCAATCGATATCTCTCAGAAGGCTCTCGCCGTCGCGATGCGCAACGCCGCGGAGATGAAGACAAGGATACGCTTTGAGGAAGACGATATCTTCCACTATTCGCCGGCTCCCGAATCGTTTGACATTATTGTGTCGAATCCCCCCTATATCTGCGAGAAGGAGAAGGCGACGATGGAACCCCTCGTTCTTGAGCATGAACCGGCGTCGGCACTATTCGTTCCCGATGACGACCCGCTCTTTTTCTACCGCCGGATAGCGATGGTCGCGGCGACAGCCTTGGCCCCGGGCGGACGCCTTTATTTCGAAATCAATCCGCTCTACTCTGCCGATATTTATCTCTTGCTTAAAGGGTTAGGATTCGTTGACATCAGGATTGTGGACGATATGTCACACAAGCCTCGCTTCGCTGTGGCCCGCAGGAAACCGGCCGAAAATTAAGGTTATGCTGAAGAAAAGGAAACCTATTTCGGAAGACCAGGCTCGCGTGAAGTTGGCCGACCTCTGTGCGCGGTCGGAGCAGTGTGAGGGAGATTTGGTCAAGAAACTGAGGACTTGGGGGTTGACTACGGGTCAATCGGCCAATGTCATTGATTATTTAAAACGTGAACGCTTTCTCGACAACGCCCGATATGCCCGGGCATTCGCTCGCGACAAAGCGCGGTTCTCGCGTTGGGGTCGTCGAAAGATCGCGATGGCACTGAGAATGAAGATGGTCTCCACGGCCGACATTCAACAGGGACTCGACTCGATTGAAGAGGAAGACTATCTCGAGGCGCTACATCTCGCGGCCGAAGTGAAGGCACGGTCACTCGACCTCTCGATCCCCGCCGACCGGCAGAAGCTTTATGCCCACTTGATATCTCGAGGGTATGAGTCGGCACTCGTGACGGCTGAGATCCGTAAGTTGTTGAAGCAATGATTTTTCGAGACGCCTTCGATCTGATTTTTCCGCGGCTGTGCCATATCTGTGAGGCGCCGCTTGACGACGAGGAGGAGTTTATCTGCACGCCATGCCGTGTGTCGCTTCCGCGCACGGGCTATCACACTCAGCGCAACAACCGTTTCGAAGAGCGATTCGCCGGCATCTTTCCATTTGAGCGCGGCACGGCCCATTTCTTTTATGACCGCAACGGCGACCTCGCTCAGCTGGTCCATGATTTCAAATACCGGGGTTTTCCATCGCTTGCGCGGACTCTGGGAAGACTGATGGGCCGCGAACTTCACCCCACAGGTTTTCTCGATGATGTCGACGTGATAGTGCCGGTCGGAATGCATTATCTCAAGCGGTGGAAACGAGGCTACAACCAGGCTCTCGAGTTGGCAAAAGGATTGACCGAGATGTTGGTTGACGAAGCCGGTATGGATGTGGAGATTTGGGATTGTCTGACAATGAGCAGGATGCATCGCTCGCAGACGCGACGCACGGGAGAGGATCGTGCCAAGTCGATGCGCGACATCTTCCGGGTACGCCGCGGTTATGACCTGACGGGCCGCACGGTCCTATTGCTCGACGACATCTGCACCACCGGCTCCACGATGACGGCCGCCGCTGAAGCCCTTCACCTCTCCGCCCTACCCCCCGGCCTCCCCCCAACCTTCTACCCCCAAACTCCTCCCTTCCGCCTCCGCCTCCTAACCCTCGCCTGCACCTACTGATCCGCATGTACCTCAGGCGTCTCGCCTGAGAGGAAGAGCAAGGAAGACCCCCGCATGTAAAACAGGCGTCCCCGCCTGTTTGGTTGAGCAAGGAAGACCCCCGCATGTAAAACAGACGTCCCCGCCTGTTTGGAAGAGCAAGGAAGACCCCCGCATGTAAAACAGGCGTCCCCGCCTGTTTGGATGAGCAATGCTGTATCCTCTCTTCAAAGCCACCAAACAAACTTTTTCCCAAAAAGCTTGCAGATCCCAAAATAATTGCGTAACTTTGCATCAACAAATCCCGGTCCTATAGCTCAGTTGGTTAGAGCAACAGACTCATAATCTGTGGGTCCTAGGTTCAAGCCCTAGTGGGACCACTACACACTCTCAAAAGTCGCTGACAATCAGCGACTTTTATATTTCTAAGAAAACTTCAGTACTGCATATCGTATGACAATCGACGACATAAAGGCACTGATTGCAGCGGATGAGTCGAGGACTCTGGAGCTGAAGAAGACTACCGGCGAGTTGAAAGACGGTATGCACGCGGCGTGTGCGTTTCTGAACACTGATGGCGGCTGGCTGATTTTCGGTGTTACGCCCAAGTCGCTGAAGATTGTCGGGCAGCAGGTGACAGATGATACGA
>CAZTSQ010000063.1:0-8157 GCA_964615915.1 uncultured Sangeribacter sp. | reverse complement strand
CCGCCGCGAGTCGTGCCGATTTTGACAAAGCAGTATTTGCCTCGAAGCATATCACCGACTATGTTGTCTCCGACAGCAAGGGCGAGCGCGACTTCGCCCATGACCTCGACGAGGCGGAAGAAGTGGTGGTCTACGCGAAACTGCCTCGCACATTCCAAATCCCCACACCTGTGGGCAACTATGCTCCCGACTGGGCGATAGCGATGCAGAAAGGCGCAGTCAAGCACATTTTCTTTGTTGCCGAAACCAAAGGCTCGATGTTATCCATGAACCTCTCGAAGATCGAACAGTCGAAGATAGAATGTTGCGAGCAGCTTTTCAAAGAAATCTCAACCGCCAATGTGAAGTACCATAAGGTTACACGCTACCAAGATCTTCTCGATGCAATGACGGCTATCACCTGATGGACGGACAAGTCGGACGGGTCAGACGGGTCAGACGGGTCAGACAGGTCGGACAAGTCTGACAAGTCTGACAGGTCGGACAGGTCAGACAGGTCAGACAGGTCGGACGGGTCGGACTAAGAGAATCATCGGTTTTTGTTGCGGTAGTTGAGACGTGCTTTGGTCATCTGCTCGCGGACACCTCCCTCTTAAGAAACATTTTCTGTTGCTTCTCGATTAGGCGTCGGAGCATATAAGTTGCCTGATTGATTAGAGTGATAGCCAAATTGCTTATTTCTTCAGCATTTAGTTTGGGAAGCAATTCTCGATAGCCTGTCATTAGCTGATCACTCTTGCAGAATTCTCTCATTCGAGGATAACGTGGATGATTCGCATCCCATAGTGTTAGCCCCTTGTTCCTTATATAATCTTGGTAATCAATCAGTAATTCTTCAAGGCTTGCCTTAGCAACATTGGTGAGCTTAATTTCAGTCTCTGCGGAGGTAGTAGCTGCCTCACTCCCTTCAGCGATATTTTGTTTTCCAGAACGCGCTGCCTGTAACATCTGGTCAACGGTTCTGTCTCCTCTCGAAAGATAATGGTCTTTGAAATAATATGTTATGTCGTATATTACTTCAGTGACCCTATAAACTACGAGTTTTCGGTAACCTCCTTTTTTCTTGAGAAAGGGTTCAGTAACCATAGTTAAGGAGATAAGGAAAGAGATTAACTAAAAAGGGAGGGTTTAGAGATCACTTTGACTTTTTACTCGGTGATGATGCGTTTGGCGCCGATGTAGCGGCCTTCGTAGTAGCCGGAGCAGGTGCTGATCTTTACACCTTTGATGCTGGCGTGGATGAAGGAGAAGTCGCCGGTCTTGTTGTCGGCCGATACGACGATCCCGACATGGCCCACGTTCGAACCGCTGCTGCGGCTGGTGAAGAAGACGAGGTCGCCTTCGCGGAGGCTCTTGCGGTCAACGGCTGTGCCTTGAGTGTATTGGGCGCGCGATGACGGAGAGATAGAGTAACCAAACTGTTTGTAGACGTAGCTGGTGAAGCCGGAGCAATCGAAGGTCTTCGGTCCTTTTGAACCGTGCTGATAGCGTTTGCCGATATGGGTTCGCGCTTCGCTGAGAAGGTCATGAAGCATTGCCGAAGATTCGGCCGAAAGTTTCTGCTCCTCGTTCTCGCGCGATATGATCTCCTTCTCCATGAAGTTTGAGATGACAGTTTTGTCAAGCCGAGACTTGGCGTTGGCCAACTGCTCCTTGTGTGCCTTCATGTGTGCACTTGGCCGTGCGGCCAGGGCGTCGGTTGAAGTTGCGAGAGAGAGGCCTGCGAAAAGCAGGGTTGCGAAAAATATCTTGAGTTTCATGACGGTCAGTTTGATTACGTCCACAAAATTAACACTTTCCACCATTCGGGCCAAATCGGAAGGCCCACAACCCCAATATTTTAAAAAAGTTTAAGAAATTTCACGGAATCCTAAAAAGTGTGCAATTTTGAGGAAGAAGGTGGATCTTTCACAGATCTCCCAATACTCTTAATGCTCTTAGAACTCCCAGAAATCATAGTGCTCATAGATCTCCCAGAACTTATAGAACTCCCACCTAATGATCTAGCAACAAACTAAACTGCAGTCTTCTCCGTTACTTTAACAGACTATAACCTAAACCCGAACTATGAAACATCTTCACCTGATTGTAGCCGGGGCCGCTTTGTGTGCGCTTCCGGTTGTGGCAAAGGATCGCGTGACGCATAATCCCGACGCCGTTAATACCGAGTCAATTCTGCACGTATGGAGCTGGAACTTCCCCGCTATCGGAGAAAACATGAAGCAGATAGCCGACGCCGGCTTCACAATGATCCAGACCTCTCCTGTTCAGCAGTGCTACAACCCCGAAGGGGGCTCCAAAAAACTCTTCGACGAGAAAGAAGGCTATTGGTACTACTACTACCAACCGACAGACTGGAAGATTGGCAACCAGATCTTGGGTTCGCGCGAAGAGATGAAGGCAATGATGGACTCGGCCGCTAAATATAATGTGAAGGTGATCGTCGACGTCCTTCCCAACCACACGGCCTTCGACATCGATGCCGTCTCGGACGACTTCTATAAGGCCGTAGGCGGACGCGACAAAATGTTCCACTCGAACGGTCTCCAGCCTGTCCGCGACTATAATGACCGCGTCGAGTGCACGCTCTGGGGCTCGGGCGGACTTCCCGACGTGAACACCGAGAATCCCGACTTCCAGAAGTACTACATGGAGTTTGTCAACGACCTCCTTTCACTAGGCGTCAAGGGTTTCCGTTATGATACTGCTAAACATATCGGTGTCCACTCCGATCCGGTCGACACGGCAGCCGGTGTGAAGGAAAATGACTTTTGGGATGTAGCCACCGGACGTAAATCTGTCAAAGGTGTCAAACTTGCCGTTCCCTATGACGATCTGTTCGTCTATGGCGAAGTGCTCCAGGATCGAAACGTCCCTGAGAAGGAATATGCCGACTACTTCGGACAGACCGCCTCGAGCTACGGTCACGTACTCCGAGAGATGCTCGAAAAGCGTTCGGCCAACGGTCTCGACATCATCAACTGGCACCACTCGGCCGCTCCCGAGTTCCTGACAACATGGGTAGAAAGCCACGACACATATGCCAACGCCCACGAATCGGCCGGCTTGACCGACGATCAGATCCGTACCGGCTGGGTTTTCCTCACCGCGCGTCAGAACGGCACTCCCCTCTTCTTCTCACGACCCGCCGGCTCAACCCGCGAGGCCTATTGGGGCGACAATATTCTCGGAGCCGCCGGCAACGAGGCGTACTACCATCCTGAGGTTGTAGCTGTCAATAAATTCCGCACAGCCATGGCCGGACAGAAAGAGAAAATCGAGATCTCCGACAACGGTCAGGTTCTTCTTGTCAATCGTGGCAAGAAAGGGGCGGCTGTCATCAATCTCAGCACAAGCGCCAACAAGGTAGACCTCCCCACCAACCTTCCCAACGGTACATATAAAGACGCCGTCTATGGTAAGGAATTCAAAGTGAAGAACGGACACCTTATCGGATACCTCGCTCCCGAACGAACCTATATCCTCTATAAGAAGTAAACAAGTAAAAGAAGCAAAAGAGTCCCCCAGTGTCTAAAACATTCGGGGGACTCTTTGCGTTATTTAAGCGGAGGACGAAAGACTGACAAGACTTCGTGTTAATTCGGCATCAGTGTCGATTTGTCACGGGCCTCGTCACTTTGGCACGCTATTTGTTAAGTCACTCCATCAAACAGTAAAAACACAACTTAAAGATAATAATATCATGACACTTAAACCTCTTGCAGACCGCGTGCTCATCGAGCCGACTGCGGCGGAAGAAGTCACTATGTCGGGAATCTATATCCCCGACTCCGCAAAAGAGAAACCTCTGAAAGGAAAAGTAATAGCAGCCGGCAACGGCACCAAGGACGAGGAAATGGTTCTTAAGGCAGGCGACGAAGTGCTCTATGGCAAATATGCCGGCACCGAGATCGAGTTCGAAGGAACCAAATATCTCATCATGCGCCAGAGCGACGTTCTGGCCGTAATTGCGTGAACCGATTAATTATCAAGGAGTAAACTCAATGGCTAAAGAAATTAAATTCAATATCAAAGCTCGCGAAGAGCTTAAGAAGGGTGTCGACGCACTTGCTGACGCAGTGAAGGTCACCCTCGGCCCTAAAGGCCGCAACGTAATCATCGAACGTAAATTCGGCGCTCCCCACATCACCAAAGACGGTGTGACGGTCGCCAAGGAGATCGATCTCGAGAACCCGTTCGAAAACATGGGTGCACAGCTTGTGAAAGAAGTAGCATCCAAGACCGGCGATCTTGCCGGTGACGGCACAACCACCGCAACAGTACTTGCTCAGGCTATCGTCAACGAAGGTCTGAAGAATGTAGCCGCCGGTGCCAATCCGATGGACCTCAAGCGCGGAATTGACAAAGCTGTCAGCTGCGTTGTCGAGGGAATCATGGCTCAGAGCCAGGAAGTGGGCGATGAATTCGACAAGATCGAAAACGTCGCACGCATCTCGGCCAACAACGATGAAGAAATCGGCCGTCTGATCGCCGAGGCTATGAAAAAAGTTAAGAAAGAGGGTGTGATCACCGTTCAGGAAGCGAAGGGTACCGAGACAACCATCGACGTTGTCGAAGGTATGCAGTTCGACCGCGGTTACATATCTCCCTATTTCGTCACCAACACCGACAAGATGGAGTGTGAGATGGAGAATCCCCTCATCCTCCTCTATGATAAGAAGATCTCGAATCTCAAGGACATGCTTCCCATTCTTGAAGCTGTCGCTCAGAATGGTCGTCCCCTTCTGATCATCGCCGAGGATGTTGACAACGAAGCACTCGCAACTCTCGTGCTCAATCGTATCCGCGGTTCACTCAAGATCTGCGCAGTCAAGGCTCCCGGATTCGGCGACCGCCGCAAGGAGATGCTCGAGGATATCGCTATCCTCACCGGCGGAACAGTAATCAGCGAAATCAAGGGCATGCAGCTCAGCAGCGCCACTGTCAACGATCTCGGAACCGCCGAGAAGGTGACCGTTTCGCGTGACGCCACCACCATCGTAAACGGCGCCGGAAGCAAAGAAGCGATCGACGCACGTGTGAAGGAGATCAAGGCTCAGATCGAGACCACCACTTCAGACTATGACAAAGAGAAACTTCACGAACGTCTCGCCAAACTCGCAGGCGGTGTGGCCGTTCTCTATATCGGCGCCCCCTCTGAGGTTGAGATGAAAGAGAAGAAAGACCGTGTGGACGACGCACTGTCAGCTACGAAGGCAGCCATCGCCGAGGGTATCGTTCCCGGTGGCGGTGTAGCATACATCCGCTGTCTCGAGAAGCTCGACGAGCTTAAGGGTGCAAATGCCGACGAGACAACCGGTATCGCCATCATTCGTCGCGCGATCGAAGAACCTCTCCGCCAGATCGTGGCCAACGCAGGCCTCGAGGGTGCGGTGATCGTTCAGAAAGTAAAAGAAGGCACCGGTGACTATGGATTCAATGCACGTACCGACAACTATGAGAACTTCCTCACCTCGGGCGTGATCGATCCGGCCAAGGTTACGCGTGTGGCTCTTGAGAACGCCGCCAGCATCGCCGGCATGTTCCTGACCACCGAATGCGTGATCGCCACCAAGCCCGAAGAAACTCCCGCTCCCGCCATGGGTGCCCCCGGAATGGGCGGTATGGGAGGCATGATGTAAAAAATTGGAGAAAAAGCCAAGATACTAAGCATTCAAAAAAGGTAAATAGGTTGAAAAGGGTTTTCTCGTGAGAGACGGCCCTTTTTTTATTGCACTTAAAAGGTGAACCTGCATCCGCACGAGTGAGGCCGTAATAAAGAGAAGAAAACGCCGGGGGTTGCGACTTTGCAACCTCCGGCGTTTGACGTTCGGATACCCTCTGATAATCAGAAGTTCTGAAGGATCATAACCTGACGCGGGGCGAAGGTCATCGTCTCCTCGATCGTGACCGGTTGACCGGTAATGATATCTGTCCATTCAGAGCCATAAGGCATCACTTCGACGGTGCGTTCCATAGTGCGTTCGAGTTTCTCGCTGGTGCCGTTCAGAATAACCGCTACCCTCTTGTCACCGAGTTTACGCTCGTAGACGTAAAGACCGTTTTGGGGCATAAAGTGCTTGAGCGAGCCCCGCGCAATCACCTCGTTGGCCTCCCCTTTTCGCCAGTTCAGTATTTTGGAGAGCCAATCGAAGGCCTCATTTTGTTTTTCCGTGCGTCCCGACGCTTCGAAGGCATTGACAGTGTCTCCCGGGAAACCGCCCGGCATATCCCGACGAATATAACCGTCGCTACCCTCCTTCGAGCCGTTCATCAACAACTCTGTTCCGTAATATATCTGAGGAATTCCCCGGGAAGTAAGCAGCCACGCAGTCGCCTGTTTCCAGCTGCCCAGGTCTTCGGGTTCCTCCGCCAGAAAGCGGTCAGAGTCGTGATTGTCGAGGAACGTGAGGATATTCTGTGGGTCGGGAAAGAGATAATCGTGGCTCAGGTGGTCATAGAGATGGTTTAGGCCGTTCCAGGGATCCGTTTCCTCGTTGAACATTTTCCGACCGTCGGTCAGCAACTTGAAGTCCATGACTGTAGGCAGGTTGGTCTCTTTCGGATTGAGACGATTCCCCCTCTGCCAGAAAGCCGCTCCGTCCTCCTGACCATACCAACATTCTCCGACCAGGTTGAAGTTCGGATACTCGTCCAGAACCGCCTTGGCCCATGAGGCCATACCATCCATATCGGCATACGGATAAGTGTCCATGCGGATTCCGTTGATACCTGACGATTCGATCCACCAAATGGAATTCTGGGTCAGATACTTCATCAGGTGAGGATTCCGCTGATTGAGGTCCGGCATACCGTAGACGAACCATCCGTTGACCGAATGGTCAAGATCGTAGTCCGAAACATATGGATCGTGTAGAGTGCTCAGCCGGAAATTTGTCATCACGTCACCCTCGGGATGGTTGTACCAATCTTTCGAAGGCATATCCTTCATCCATCGGTGAGTGATTCCCGAATGGTTGAAGATCATATCCATCACGACCTTCATTCCTCTTTTATGAGCGGCATCGATAAGCTGTTTCCAGTCTTCGTTTGTGCCGAATCGCGGGTCGATGCGATAATAATCTGTCGTCGCATAACCATGATAGGAACCGCCCGGCATATCGTTTTCAAGAACCGGACAAGCCCAGATGGCGGTGACTCCGAGTTCATCGAGATAATCGAGGTGCTTCTCTATACCTTTTATATCACCACCGTGACGGGCATTTGGATTCTCCCGGTCATTCTCGACAACCCACTCCAGACCCTCGTTTGACTTCTTGTCGGGTTTGCGCCCTTGGGCGAAACGGTCGGGCATGAGAAGATAAAGGACGTCGGCCGACGAAAATCCTTCGTATTCCTCTCCCATTTTTTCTCGCTTTTTGAGCTGATAAGAGATAGTCTTCGAACGGCCATCCTGCTTGAAATTCAACTTGATCTCGCCCGGGGTTGTCTCGGGCGAGATCACGAGGTAAAGCAGTTTGTAGTTGGGCGAGTCGAGATTGACCGTCTCGGCGAGACGGACTCCGGAGTAGTCGACAGATACCTGAGAGGATGCGATGTCCTTGCCTTCAACCATCAGCTGAAGGGTATCGTTCTTCATTCCAACCCACCAATAAGGGGGTTCGATCCGATCTATGACCGGTGGCTTGGTGGCATCGGCGTGAGAGGCACAGCCGGTTATTGCCAGCAAACCGAGTGCAATTTTTCGTAGCATTGATTTCTGTTAGGTTGTTTTCACTTGTTTACCCCACAAAATTACAGATAAAGGAGGAAAGGCGCAAGAAAAAGACAAAATATGTTTTTTAACATAGTTTTGAAGTTGGGATTAATCCCAAAATTTTTGTAAATTGCGGTCGTTTTTCGGGAAAGCCGATAAACCCGCTCTCCGAAGAAGACATAATACCAAAAATCTTGCTAATCCATGAAGATTTACAACACCAACGAAATCAAAAACATAGCCCTTCTCGGATCGAAGGGTTCGGGTAAAACCACCCTTGCGGAGTCGATGATCTTCGAATGTGGCGTCATCAAGCGTCGCGGTACGATCGAAGCCGGAAACACGGTTTCCGACTACTTCCCCGTGGAAAAGGAATACGGCTACTCAGTGTTCTCGACAGTTTTCAACGCTGAGTTCAACAATAAGAAGCTCAACATCAT
>CAZTSQ010000062.1:0-8362 GCA_964615915.1 uncultured Sangeribacter sp. | reverse complement strand
CTCTAAAGAGCAGTTCGACTCTGCTATGGGCTACTCCCCAAATCCATCCTATCCCAAAGAGACCGGAATCTGATTTTTCAGATCCGGTCTCTAATTTTTTTGGACAGTTGAGGGGTGGAAATGCGAAAGGAGATCGAGTGGGAACTCAATCTCCTTTTGTTTAGTATTATACCGGCTGGAAGCCGGCGCTACTGCGTTGTCTTTGGTACCGGCTGGAAGCCGGCGATCCTTGCGCTGTCTCTGAATACCGGCTGGAAGCCGGCGCTACTGCGTTGCGGTTCTACTGGGGGTTATTTCTTTTTGGAGCGGTCGCGGCGATCTTTGCGGGGAGTGTTGCGGCCGTGTTCCTTGCGCTTTTCGGTCAGGGGACGGTTGGGATTGCCGTCGTCCGAGATGAGGGCGAAGTCGAGCTGCTTGCGGTCAAGATCGGCGCGCGCTACCTGTACCTTAACCTGGTCGCCCAGGGTGTAGCGGTTGTGGTGCTTGCGGCCTATCAGACAGTAGTTCTTTTCGTCATACTCATAGTAATCGTCAGCCAGATCGCGAACAGGAACGAGGCCTTCGCAGAGGTTCTCGTCCAACTCTACGTAGAAGCCCCATTCGGTGACGCCTGAGATCACACCGTCATATATCTCTCCGAGACGATCCTGCATGAATTCGACCTGCTTGTAGCGGATCGAGGCGCGTTCGGCGTTGGCGGCCGTCATCTCCATGTCTGAAGAGTGTCGGCACTGGTCTTCGACCTTCACCTTGTCGGCCGAGCGTCCGCCTTCGGCATATTTTGCCAGCAGTCGGTGTACCATCATGTCGGGATACCGGCGGATAGGCGACGTGAAGTGGGTGTAGTAGGGCACCGCGAGGCCGTAGTGGCCCACGTTGTCGGTTGTGTACATAGCCTTTGCCATCGAGCGGATGGCAAGCATCGAGAGCATGTTTTCCTCACCTTTACCTTTTACGTCTTTCAGCAGACGGTTGAGGCTGCGGTTGACTTCGCGTGAGGAGCCTTCAGGGTTGATTTTGTATCCGAATCGCGCGGCGATGCCGCTAAGATTGGTGAGCTTTTCGGGATCCGGATTGTCGTGAACCCGATAGACGAAGGTCTTCGCCTTCTTCCCTTTCGGGACCTTGCCGATCGACTCGGCAACGGCGATATTGGCGAGAAGCATGAACTCCTCAATCAGTTTGTTGGAGTCTTTCGACTCCTTGAAGTAAACGCTCACCGGTTTGCCATCCTTGTCGATTTCGAAGCGCACCTCGGCGCGGTCGAACTCGAGTGCGCCGGCTTGATAGCGCCGGCGGCGAAGCTCCTTGGCGAGTTTGTCGAGCGCGAGAATCTCGCGTGCGAAGTCGCCCTTGCCGGTCTCGATGATCTCCTGGGCCTCTTCATAGGTGAAGCGGCGGTCTGACTTGATGACCGTGCGGCCGATACGACGGTTGATGACGTTGGCTTTCTGGTCCATCTCGAAGATAGCCGAGAAGGTCAGCTTCTCTTCGTTGGGGCGCAGGGAGCAGATGCCGTTCGAGAGATGTTCGGGAAGCATCGGGATGGTGCGGTCAACGAGATATACGCTCGTGGCGCGCTGGCGGGCCTCCTTGTCAATGATCGAATTGGGTTCGACATAGTGAGTCACGTCGGCGATATGCACGCCCACCTCCCAGTTTCCGTTTGCGAGCTGGCGGATCGACAGGGCGTCGTCAAAGTCTTTGGCGTCGCGCGGGTCGATGGTGAAGGTCGTCACGCCGCGGAAGTCTTCGCGCTTGGCCACCTCCTCGGGGGTGATTCCGGCACCGATCTTGTTGGCTGCAGCCTCGACATTCTCGGGATACTTGTAGGGGAGGCCGAATTCAGCCAAGATAGCGTGCATCTCGGCCGTATTCTCGCCCTTTACGCCGAGGATATCGACTATCTCGCCGCGGGGATTCATCTCCTCGTCTTTCCAGACGGTGATGCGGGCTATGGCTTTGTCGCCGGTCTTTCCACCTTTCAGTTTCTGGCGCGGGATAATGATGTCGGCGGCCAGGAACTTCGAGTCGGTCACGAGCGCGGCGTAGTTCTTTTCTACCTTCAGGGTGCCGATAAATACCTGATCCTTGGTCTCGACGATTTCGAGGACCTTTGCCTCAGGCTCCTGGCCTTTGCGCATGGCCGAGACCATCACGCGGACCTTATCGCCGTTGAGGGCGTGCATCGAGTTACGCTCGGCGACGAGAATCTGCTCGTCGTCTATGATGACGGCATTGCGGCCGTTTGAGCGGCGCACGAAATAACCGATGGCTTCGTTGCCACGGTTTGAATGAGCCTTATATTTACCGGGAGCCACCTCGAGGATCTCATCGGCGGCTGCGAGTTCTTCGAGCAGATTGATGATGTCGAGGCGGTTTGAGGGATGTTTCGCGTCGATCGCGAATGCGATCTGTTTATAGTTGAATGACTGGCGGTTCTCCTTCTGGAGGAACTCCATTATCTTGTTATACAGGTCTTTCTTTCGCAGTCGCTTGGGGGCTGCGTCCTGTGAGTTGTTATGCGTCATGGTGGTGTGTTTTGAATTTCGTTTTGATTATCACCGGCCGAAGGAATCCGGAGTCAGGTTCCACCCGTCGGACCTGTATCCGGGGGCTTCGGCAGGTAGTGTTCATTATAATTTTAACACTTCGCAGTGTACTATTGTTTGTTTCGTGTTCCCGATTGTGGGTTTGCCGGTCCTTTCCGATTGTTTGTTTGCCGGTCCTTTTCGATTGTTAATCTGATGTCCATAGATAGAAACGCAAGGTCATGTGGTGTTATTGTGTCTGGGACCGGCGATAACTTCGGGCACTCAAGATAGAATAGGGACACGGGAAGTCCCAAATGATCTGACCGCACGGCCCCCCTCTTTTTCGTTATGTTCTCGTCCAAGGTGTTGCGGTCGAAGTCACTGCCTCCGATGTAGACTTTGAGCGATATGTTATAAACTGTCTCAGCCATAGTTGCGATGTTTTACACCGCAAACTTACAGTTATATGTAAGGGGGCGTAAAGGCACGAAAATTCAGGATTTTTTTCGTACCTTTGCAGTATGAGATACGAAAAACCTCCCCTGACTTATCAGGAACAGATAGACCTTTTAAAGAGTCGCGGGGTTATTTTTGCAGATGAAGCAAAAGCAGCCTATCAATTGGCGAATGTCAGTTACTTTCGCCTTAGTGCATACATGTATCCTTTCAAAAAGAATGTTGGAGGGAGGATAATTGACGAGTTCAAGTATGGCACAACTTGGAAGCAGATTTATGATCTGTATGTTTTCGACAGGAAACTGAGGCTTTTGATTTTTGATGCGATTGAAAAGATAGAGGTCGCTATAAGGACGCAAATGGTATATATACTCTCGCATCGATATGGCTCCCATTGGCAAGATGAGGAGACTATTTATAAGCCCAAGCGTACAATCCGACTTAACGATGGTTCAGAAAAAGTGGTAGATGTATACGGTGACATACAGAAGCACATAAATGAACAACTACATAATAATCAGGCCGAGCAATTTATTGAGCATTACAAAGACACTTATACTGACCCGGTGAATCCGCCTTCTTGGATGTGTGTTGAAGTAATGTACTTCAATCAACTCTCAAGGATTTATTCTGAACTAAAGGAGCGCAATGATAGAACCGAAATTGCGAAATCATTCGGGTTGCCCCCAGATACTTTCGCGTCCTGGCTGCATACAATGAACTATGTACGCAATATATGTGCCCACCATGCCCGCTTGTGGAACAGAGACTTGAAAATCGTCCCTTCGGTTTTGAAATTTTCCAAAACCAAAATATGGATTTCCAACCCCGAAAGGGTTCAACGTAGCAAGGTCTATTACTTCCTTTGCATGGTGAATTATATGTTGCAGACAGTCAATGTAAATTCTACATTTACAAAGCGGTTGAAACAACTACTGGCTGAATATCAGCCTAAAATAAGTGCGATGGGATTCCCCGAAAAGTGGCAAGAAGAAGAAATGTGGAAATAGTGGCGAAAAAATTTGGCAGTATAAAAAATAATGCCTAAATTTGCAGAACTAAAACCGACAACATTTCGTTAATAAGATAACAAGCCTCTCAGGCGCGCCTTTGGCAGCATACTTGAGAGGCGTTCTTTATTTTAAGTCTATTCCGAAAGGAATGGACTTAAATTATATTGATCAAGTTTCCCAAATTAAGCTGACTTTATTGCATACACCGCGGGCACGTGGCTACGCATTTTTTAGGAAACGGGTCATAAAGAAGTTTAGTTGCGGGCGGCGCGGTGGCTGATGTTCAAAGGGGGTGATAAGTGACCGGCGATAACTTCGGGCATCAAGTTTGTTAAGGTAAGTAGATGAACTATCTTGAGATTGTCGGGACGGCCATAGGGGTCGTCTATCTCTATTTAGAGTACCGGGCCAGCGTCTGGCTCTGGGTTGCGAGCATCGCGATGCCCGCCGTCTACCTCAGTGTCTACTGGGAGGCCGGCCTGTACGCGGATTTCGGGATCAGTCTCTACTATCTGTTGGCCTCTGTATACGGTTTAATCTGTTGGCTGATAGGAAGAAAGGATAGTGCTGACCATGAATCCGAGCCCTTGAGAATCGGAAATTTTCCGAAGCGCCTGTATCCGTACGTGATTTTGGTTTTCTCAGTGCTCTTTGTCGGCATCGGTTTCGTCCTCTCTCGGTTTACTGACAGCACTGTCCCCTGGGCCGACGCTTTCACGACCGCCTTGAGCATCGTCGCGATGTGGATGCTGGCCAAGAAGTATGTCGAGCAGTGGATCGTCTGGATATTGGCCGATCTCGGCTGCGCCCTGCTTTACGCCTACAAGGATCTATGGTTCACCGGCGCGCTTTACCTTGCCTATGCGGTTGTCGCCGTCTTCGGTTACCGGAAATGGAAGCGGATGATGTCGGAGCCCGGATGATAGTGAAGGATCAAAGATTAGATTTGAACGAGGGGGAAAGATAAGAAACAGGTACTATGGAAACGATAATGAACTTTGAGCCCGAGGCGTTGATTGTCGACGCAGGCTCCTTCCCGAAGAACCCCATTGCGTTGGGGTGGCTTGAAAAGTGTCGGCGTGTGGTCTGTTGTGACGGAGCCGCCAACCGTTATCTTGCGTCCGGGCGTGTCCCCTGGCGGATTGTCGGCGACTGCGACTCTCTGTCGCCCGAGATAATGGAGCGCTATGGAGAGATCGTCAGGCGCTTCCCCGATCAGGAGACCAATGACCAGACCAAGTCGGTGCGCTATCTGGCCTCGAAGGGAGTGAAGCGGATCGTTATCCTCGGTGCGACCGGCATGAGAGAAGACCACACGATCGGCAACATCAGTCTCCTTGTCGACTATCTCAGAGAGGGAATCGAAGCACGGGCCTATACAGACTACGGTGTTTTCATTCCGGTTACGGGTGACTGTGAATTCGAGTGTCCCGCAGGCACCCAGATATCCATCTTCAACTTCGGAGCGAAAGAGCTGAGGTCAGAGGGCTTGCGTTATCCTCTTCGTGACTTCGACAGCTGGTGGCAGGGCACCCTCAACGAAACGACAGCCCCTCGCTTCCGTTTCCATGCCGACGGCTACTGCCTCCTCTTCATCAACTATCCATCCACCGAGCGCAGCGCCGACTCCCAGATCTCCGAACGCCTCTAATAGCCGAGGGTGCACCATAATCGACTTACGGCACAAATCGACTTACGGCACACCCTCTGTGAGTTGTCGCGGGCATTGTTATTTATCGATCGGTCACGTTTATCGACCGGTCACGAACTTGTGGCCGTTGACGATGTAGATGCTTCCGGGTTGGGGATTAGCGACGCGCCGGCCCATAAGGTCGTACATCTCTCCATCGTAGCGGGGATCGGAGGAGGCTTCGTCGATACCCGAGAGGTCCCGAAGATTGATCTCTTCACGTCCGTTGATCCTTAACGGTAGATCGCTTGCGATATACGTTCCTTCCGGGATAACAATCGTGTAGTTTTGCCCTTCAGTGAGCTGGTAATCGAAGTTGGCTTTCATGCAGTCGCAGTTGATTGACGCATCCAACATCAACGGCACCTTCATTATGAATTCTTCAGCCGGCCATCCACTCCACAGCTCGATGTATCCTTCTAATGGAGAAGGCGTGGAGACACCGAAATCCAATCTGACTATGGAAAGGTAATCATCCTTGCTGATTGCCGGTTGAAGCGAACTGTATCCGTACTTCTCGATTGAAGGATCATTCGCCTCGATTATTTTGCCAAAAGAACTCCAGCCCCAGGCATCTTTGTAAAGAGCCACGGTGCCAACGGGAACAACAAGGGTGAGGTCTTTCATTTCTTCGCTCTTTCCGAATGGCGTCTGTGACGAATCGCTTCCATCTATCCCACATTCCGGGGGCGTCATGGCTTCGCAATAGACGACTTTTACTCCTGTTGATTCCTCGTTCGTCCCGAATCCGGAAAAGCAACCCGCGCCAAGTGTCTTCAAGCTTTTCGGTAGCCCGATCATCCCGAGGCTGACGCAGTTTGCGAAGGCTTTGTCTCCAATAGATTCAATATTGGGAGGAAGAATTATATTGACCATCCTATTGTTGGCGTAGAATGCCCATTCTCCTATCTTGGTTACACCCATCGGGAGGCAAACTTTAAACAGTGAATAGTCCTCTTCATCTGTGGAAGCAAAGGCATCTTTGGGGATGAGGTTGTTCGGAATTTCTGCGTCGCTCAGATTCAGCGTACCGATTGAAAGCTCACGCAGTGCGGCGAGATCCTCGTTGTCGATTTTACCGATTACTTGTAGCTCATCGAAAGATTTGACTCCATTTTCGACCGCTTCACTAATCATCTGAGCCAGTTCGCCGTGTTCCGAGACCGTCACCGTGGGATAAAGGGTCTCCCACCAGCTCGACTCTACCTCATGGGCTTGCGCAGACACTGATGCGAGTGCACAGATCGCAACGAACGAAGTGACTGCAAGCCTAAGCTCAAGTTGTCGTAAAACTCTTTTCATAGGCGTTTGAAATAAGGTTGATGTATTACAGAATTACGAATTTAATTACTATTTATTGGGGGGGGGTATCCCATCCTTTGATAGTAAAACGCTTCACTCCGCAAAGATAATAAAAAATCTTTATATCCCAAAACAAAACTCAATTCTGTGTCTTTTTTCTCTTTGTTGATCTTACTAATTTAAAACGAGCGTGCGCATCCAGCGGCAAAATTAAGGTGCCATCTTCCATTCCTGGCATGAATTTATTTATTTTCAAAATCTGTCTTTTTCGGAATTTGCGGCACCCCGACCTTTAAATCGAGAGCGCGCTGCATTGAAGTTGTAGCGTATTGTAAGAGACAAATCGCGGGTATCGTAAATTTTATTTACACTCATGGCACTCAGAGCGTCGTATGAGATTATTTGTTGACGGTAAGTGTTGAAAACATCATTGAGTTGAAGTTTCACGCTCCATGTATCTTTTGCAAAAGATTTATATAATCCTAAGTCACAGTTCCATCGGCTTTTGATATATGCATTATCTCCGTTACCGGATGTCTGTGCCGAGAAATCAACATTAAACCATATATCCCAGGGCAGATGAATCGCATTGTTGAAACGGAAAACACCCAAAGGCTTGTCCATTTTCATTTCAATGCCATTGTGCATGAGTTTGAAATCCTGAGCCATTACCCCTGCCATAAATGTAGGTCTCCAGATAGAGAAGAAACATGGAGAGTAGTTGGCGAAGGCTTCAAAAGTATTGTATCTCGGCATATTTTCCATTTTTAACAATGTGATATTGGGATCACCGGGGTAAGGCGTGGTCTGCCACATGAAATAATTCTTTGTGGAATAATATGTAAGTTCCACAACAATATCGCGCCATGACCCGGACAAAGAGACGTAGTCACGATAAATCGGCTTCAAATTGGGATTGCCGGATTCATAACTGTATCGGTCAAGGTATCTGACCGCGCTGCTGAGTTGTTCAAATGCAGGCCGTGTAGTTTTACGGGAATAGGAAAGATTCGTCGAAACCTTACCTATTGGGAAAGAAATTGAGGCACTTGGAGCAAGGTTTTTATACTCAGGACTTTGTTCATCTTTTTTCTCACCCCAAAGACAATAGCGGGAATCGGTATATTCCCAACGGAGTCCAGCTGACAATGATACTTTTCCGAATGTCTGCGACATCTCGGCAAAAAGAGCAAAGGTGGTTTCCATGATTTTGGTATCATTGTCCTTGATGAACTCCGCATCCGAAAGATAGATGTCCCTACGGAAAATATCACTTATCTCAGAGCCGAAGCGCAATTCTCCTTTCCACATAGGGAAAGATGCGGTAATATTCCCGGCTAATAATCTATTGTTGACATCATTATCAG
>CAZTSQ010000061.1:6707-8483 GCA_964615915.1 uncultured Sangeribacter sp. | reverse complement strand
TCACGCAGTCTTTGGGCTTGTTGAGAAGCACGTAGCACTTGCGTTCGGGAGTGACGATCTTGTCGTCGAACTCAACGACGTCGGTGCGCTGGATCTTGGTACCGAGTTCGGTGACAACGGCACCGTTGACCTTGACCTTTCCGCCGGTGATGTATTCATCGGCCTCGCGGCGCGAGCAGATGCCGGCGTTTGCCATATACTTGTTGAGGCGGATCGGTGCGTCGGGATCGATGTCCTCGAGCACGTAGTCGATCTGGCGGGGACGGGGCATGAATTTCTGCGGACGCTTGCCGTTGTTGTATCCGGCCTGGTTGCGGTTGAAGCCACCCTGATTGCGGTTGTTGTAACCGCCCTGGTTGCGCTGGTAACCGCCGCCCATGTTGCGGTTGTTGTTGTAACCGTTGTTGTTGTAACCACCCTGACGGTTCTGGTTGTAACCGCCCTGGTTGTAGCCGTTGTTGTATCCACCCTGGCGGTTCTGGTTGTATCCGCCCTGACGGTTGTAACCGTTGTTGTTATAGCCTCCCTGACGGTTCTGATTATAACCGCCCTGGTTGTATCCGCCCTGACGGTTGTTGTTGTAACCTCCCTGGCGGTTGTATCCGTTCTGGTTGTATCCACCCTGACGGTTGTTGTTGTAACCTCCCTGGCGGTTATTGTTGTATCCGCCCTGACGGTTGTTGTTGTAACCTCCCTGACGGTTGTAACCGTTCTGACGGGGCTGGTAACCGTTCTGGCGGGGCTGATAGCCATAATTGTGATCGTAGCCGCCCTCCTGCTGAGTGTCGCTGCTTGAGCTTACGGTGTCGCTCGTAGACTCGCTGTCCGAAGTCTGCTGGGGAGCGTAGGGGCGCGACTGATAGCCACCCTGCTGGCTGCCGTAACGGTTGTAGGGACGGGGCTGATAACCGTCTCGGTTTTGATAGCCCTGAGTGTAGGAGCGCTGCTGGTATCCACCCTGCTCATTGTAGTCAGAGTTCTGATAGCTGTCATTGCTCTCCTGTGAAGGAGCGGCCGAAGCGCCGATTCTTGGTCTTTTAGGTTTCTTTTCTTCTTCCATGGTCAGAAAAAAATAGGATGTCTTTGTTCCCCTCGGCAATCACTGCCTTTTGTCGGGGAGTTGGGTGTTGATAATTTGGTATTTAAGTGTTGTTTTTCAGGTGTCAGACGTAATCAGATTTGTAGATCGATTGATTTGTCTCCACTTGGGATGCAAAAGTAGTGATAAATTCTCAAACAGACAAAAATTTGGTGTTAATTGTGATTTGAATCCGCAAAAAAATCGGTCGCCGGGGTGTTTCGTCTTGCATAATCGGCCGATAAGAGGTAATTTTGCCGTTTGAAGCGGAGGTCTACGCTCCGCGGGAAAAGAAAATAACGATGAAAAGAATCTCAGATTACGCTCTGATGGCCGAAGAGGCTATCCGCGACGCCGGGGTGGGCACGGGTGCTCCCTCAACACTTTATGGGCCTATTGATTACGCTATGGAGGCCGGAGGCAAACGTCTTCGCCCCGTGCTGATGCTTATGGCGGCCGAGGCCTTCGGCGACGATCCGGAAAAGGCTCTCGCTCCGGCAGTCGGCATCGAGCTGTTCCATAATTTCACGCTCCTTCACGACGACGTGATGGACAACTCTGCCACACGTCGCGGCCGCGAGTCGGTGATGGCCAAATGGAACGTCAACACCGCCATCCTTTCGGGAGACACGATGCTGACGCTCGCCACCCGCGAAATCGCGAAAGTACCCGATACGTTGCTTCGTCCGGTACTCGAT
>CAZTSQ010000061.1:0-6607 GCA_964615915.1 uncultured Sangeribacter sp. | reverse complement strand
TCCTGCTGTCTTCGGCAAGCCCATCGGCGGCGATATCCGCAACAACAAGCAGACGTTCCTAATGGTCTCCGCGCTTGAACGCGGCGGCGAGGATGCCGAAGCGCTCCGCGCCGTGATCGCTCTCGAACCCTCTGACACAAAGGTTAAGGCCGCCACGCGTATCTACGAGCGCATGGACATGCCCGGAATCTGCGCGAAGGCTGTGGCCGAATATTCGTCGGCTGCGATGACGGCGCTGAAGAAGACCTCACTGGCTCCCGAAAAGAAAGAGGCCTTCAAGAAGCTCGTCGAGAAACTCACGGGCCGAAAGAAATAACCCCATCCCCCACAATACCCACTTCTTAATGATAGACACCCATTCGCACATGTACTCCCACCGCTTCGACGACGACCGTCGCGAAGCGGTGGGGCGTGCACTCGAGGCCGGTGTGAAGGCGATGATTCTTCCCGGAGTCAACCTCGAGTCTGTCGGGCCGATGAAGGCTCTTTACGACGAGTTCCCGGAGACGATGTATCTTGCTCCCGGCCTACATCCGACCGACGCCAAAGAGAACTGGCGCGAGGAACTCGACGAAATCTGGCGACAGATGGCCGACCGTCCCGCCGTGGCGCTGGGAGAGTCCGGGATTGACCTTTATTGGGAAAAGGAGACCCTCCCCCGCCAGAAGGAAGTGTTCGCCCGTCACCTCGAAGAGGGTGCGATGCGCGGGTTGCCCGTGATCATCCACAGCCGCGAGGCTACAGACGCCTCGCTCGAGGTGATCGAGGCTTTCGACGGTGAACTCCCCGGTCTCGTCTTTCACAGCTTCACCGGCTCGCCCGAAGAAGCACGCAAGATTCTGGACCGGACCGACGCAATGTTCGGAATCAACGGCGTCGTCACCTTCAAGAACGCCGCTCCGCTCCGAGAGGCCGTCAAGCTGATCGGCCTCGACCGGATCATGCTCGAGACCGACTCTCCCTACCTCGCCCCCGAACCGAACCGGGGTAAACGCAACGAGAGCGCATGGGTCCGAAGTGTCGCAGACCGTCTGGCCGACATCTTCGGAACCGACTTCGCCCACATCGACAGCGTCACCGACCGCAACGCCATCGATTTCTTTCACTTGTGATCTCCTCACTCTGATTCCTGATGTTCGAACTCCCGCTGACCTCGCCCGTCTCCATCTTCATGCTGGTGCTCGGGATCATTCTTCTCGCCCCCCTGATCTTCGGCCGTCTGAAGATCCCGAACATTGTGGGCCTGATCCTGGCGGGAGTGATTGTCGGCCCCTACGGTTTCAACCTTCTTGTCCGCGACGCTTCGTTCCAGATCTTCGGCCAGGTCGGCATCCTCTACCTGATGTTCCTCGCCGCGGTCGAGATCGACATGTATGATCTCAAGAAGAATTTCCGCAAAGGTTTGGGATTCGGACTGTTAACCTCGGCTATCCCGATGGTGATCGGAATCGTCAGCGCCAGACTGCTGTTCGATGTCCCGATGGCGACGGCGGTGCTCCTGGCGTCGATGTATGCCTCCCATACGCTGGTGTCCTATCCGGTTGTCTCCAAATTCGGACTGACAAGCGCGCCGGGGGCGGTGATAGCCGTATGCGGAACGATCGTCGCCGTGCTCATAGCCCTTCTGGCGCTCGCCGAGGTTGTGGCGGTCAGCACTATAGGATATTTCGACTGGTACCGGCTCGGGCGTCTGTTGGTCCTGATGGTCTGTTATGCCCTCGGGGTCGGCTGGGGTTTCCCGGTGGTCACGCGTTACTTCTTCCGTAAGATAAGCAACCCCGTCAGCCAGTTCATCTTTATCCTGGCGATGGTGTTTCTCGCCTCGCTGCTGGCTCAGATGATAGGTCTCGAGGCTATTCTCGGCGCATTCTATGCCGGCTTGGTGCTCAACCGTTTCGTGCCACGCCGCTCGGCGCTGATGAACCACATCGATTTTGTCGGCAACGCCATCTTCATCCCCTACTTCCTGATAGGTGTGGGCATGCTGATCAACGTCCACGTCGTCTTCAAGGGTTGGGGCGTCCTCTGGGCGGCAACGATCATGGTCGTGACGGCCCTCAGTTCCAAGTGGATCGCAGCCTGGGCTACACAAAAGCTCTATCACCTCACCGGCTCGGACCGGCGCCTGATGTTCGGCCTCTCAAGCGGAAAGGCGGCCGCCACAATCGCCGCGACGATGATCGGTTTCCAATATAACCTCTTGAACGAGGACCTGATGAACGGGGCGGTCGTGATGATTCTGATCTGCTGCATCGTCGCGTCGGTAGTGACCGAACGCACCGCGCTGAAGATCAGGCTCGAAAAGTCTGTGGCCGAGATTGAGAGCGAGGGTGTGGAGAGCACTGGCTTTGCTCGCCAGATTGTCGCCGTAGTCAACCCGATGACCTCCGAGGGCCTGATGCGGATGGCCGTGTTTATGCGCAACGTCCGCAACAATGACCCGGTCACGACGCTGTTTGTGCGCAACAATGACGACCCGAAGGTTATCCGCATGGGGCGCGAAGCGCTCCGCAACGCCGCTTCGGCCGCAATTGGAATGGACATCCACGTGACCGAGGTCGAGCGGTTTGACCTCAACGTCGTCGCCGGTATCATCAATGTCATGAAAGAGCGCCGGGCGACCGACATCATCATCGGTCTTCACCGCAAGTCGACCATCATCGACACCTTCTACGGCCACACGATCGAGTCGCTCGTCAAGGGCACCGACAAGATGATCATCATCTCGCGCTGTTTCATTCCCGTCGACACGGCACGCCGACTCGTCGTGCTTGTCAGCCGCAACGCCCAGTACGAGACCGGCTTCCATGCGTGGCTCGCCCGCATCTGTAACCTCGCCGTCCAGCTCGGGTGCAAGATCATCTTCATGTGCTATCCCGAAACGTCAGCCCTCATCGAGAGTGTGATTGAGGAAGACGGCTTCGGAGTCAGCCGGATCTATCAGGAGATGTCGTCGTGGGACGACTTCATTCTCCTTTCCGGCGAGATCGGCGCCGATGATATCCTCTTCATCATCCAAGCCCGTCGCGGGTCGCTGTCATATGACGCCGACTTCGAACAGATGCCTCAGTTCCTCGAGAAGAACTTCGCCGGTCAGAATCTGGTCGTCTTGTATCCCGAGCAATATGGCGGATGACGTCGATTGAGCTCCCTTGACCTAAAAGAAAGCGGAAACCTTTGGGTGACCGCATTTTTTTTCGTAATTTCGCGGTATGATAGGATTCTTAGAGCAAATCCGCGACGCATGCCTTTCGACCGAGGTCAACATCATCAACGCAGTGGTGCGTATGCTATTGGCTCTTGCGTTGGGCGCCATAGTCGGCGCCGAGCGCAAGCACAAAGGTCAGGTCGCCGGCATCCGCACCTTTGCCCTCATCTCGATGGGGGCCTGTCTGGCTATGTTGCTGTCGATTTATGTCCCGCAGGTCTATATGGGACTCAAGAACGGCGACCCGGGCCGTATCGCCGCGCAGGTGATCACCGGCATAGGCTTCCTGGGTGGCGGCGCGATGATACAGATGAAGGGTTCGGTGCGCGGTCTGACGACAGCGGCCGGCATCTGGATCACGGCGATTATCGGCATGGCCATCGGTGTCGGTATGTATATCGAGTCGTTCATCACCACCCTGCTGATCCTTTTCGTCCTCTTCGGGATCGACCAGTTCGAACATGACCATTCGATCGGTCAGGAAAGCAAGGTGCTCAACCTGAAGCTTCGCGGAATAGTCGAAGATATCGAGCCCTATCGCGAGTTGCTCGCTGACAACGGAGTCCATCTCTCGACATTCTTTGCCGAGTACAACTATGACAAGGATGAGTCGGAGCTCAATCTGGTGATACTCACTCCGGTCCGCGCGAACCTTCTGCCCCTCGTCGGTGAGTTGAGCAAACTGAATCCGACCAAGTCCATTAACCTTTCAAGCCAAGTCGACCTATGACAAGCTTTGCCATATCTCAAGAAGGTGACCTCTCAACCGCGGGGATCGCCATGGTTCAGGAAGGAACCACTATAGACCAGACCATCCAGACATTCACGGAACAGGCATCGCCTGATTCCCATACGTCGTCTGAAGATGACCACACCAACGGCCTCATAGCCGACCTGGCCTGGAGTCTGCTGCTCGGAGCCATCGCCACGCTGCTGTTCAAGAAGCTGAAACAGCCCGTGGTGCTCGGCTATATCCTCGCCGGCTTTCTCGCCAGCCCGAAGTTCACCTATCTTCCCTCAATTTCGAACCTTGAGAACATCGAGTTCTGGGCCGACCTCGGTATCGTGGTCCTTATGTTCACCCTCGGCCTTGAATTCAGCTTCAAGAAGCTGATGAACTCGGGAAGTTCGGCCATGGTGACGGCCCTGGTGATCATCACGGGCATGACGATGGCCGGCTTCGGTGTCGGATGCCTGCTTCACCTCGACACAATCAACTGTATATTTCTCGGAGGCATGATCTCGATGTCTTCGACGACGATCATATTGAAGGCCTTCACCGATTTGGGGCTCAGGCAAAAGAAATTCGCCTCGCTGGTGCTCGCAGTCCTGATTATAGAGGATCTTTTCGCCGTCTTGATGCTCGTCTTGCTGTCATCGGTGGCGATGGGCGACGTGAAAGGCTCCGAACTGCTCTTCTCGATAGCCAAACTCGTTTTCTTCCTGATTATCTGGTTCGTAGTGGGGGTTTATGTCCTCCCCTCGTTCCTCAACAGAGTTTCGGGTTTCCTCAACAGCGAGACACTGTTGGTGGTCTCAATGGCCCTCTGTTTCTCGATGGCTATTTTCTCTGTGATGTGCGGATTCTCGCTCGAGCTCGGGGCATTCGTGATGGGGTCGATTCTCGCCGGCACTGCCTTCGCCGAACGGATGGACCGTGTCGTCCAGCCGTTGAAGGACCTTTTCGGAGCTGTCTTCTTCATTTCGGTCGGCATGATGGTTGACCCCTCGGTTCTCGGGACCTATTGGGGCGAGATCCTGCTGCTGGCGGCCGTTGTCATCTGCGGCATGATCATCTTCGGCACGCTCGGTATGCTTCTGACGGGCCAGACCCTCAAAGTCGCCATGGAGAGCGGCTTCTCACTGACCCAGATAGGTGAGTTCTCGTTCATCATCGCCTCGCTCGGTATGGGCCTCGGCGTTCTCAATCCCTCGCTCTATCCGATAATCGTGGCCGTCTCGGTGATCACGATCTTCACCACCCCCTATTTCATCAAGATGTCGGGTCCGGCCTATAATTTTGTGGAGAAACACCTTCCCAACGGTCTCCGCTTCTTGATTGACAGATATTCAAACCAGGTCAGCGATGCCAACGAAACCAAGCGTCTGTGGCGCGACATAATTTCGCGCTATGTCTGGCGGCTGTTGCTGTACAGTGTGATTCTGGTGGCCATAATCCTCATCTCGCGCCAATTCCTCTTCCCGGTGCTCGAGGGTCTGTTTGAAAACTGGGGCCGTCTGCTCGCTACCGTCGCCACACTTCTCGCCATGTCGCCCTTCCTCGTGGCGCTCTCGTTCAGCTCTACGAAGCCTGACGAACGCATGAAGCTTCACGCGACCGCAAGCTTCTATGACGTGCCGCTGATGACGATGAGAATTGTCCGCTATCTCCTGACTCTTCTCTTCATCGTTTACTTTATCTCGTTGGCCTACACCCCGTTGACCGCATGGATCGTCGGCCTCGTCTGCTTCCTGACTATCATTCTCTTCGCCTCGACGAGGCTGCTCAAGCGGTATGGAAACATTGAGAAGAAGTTCATGGACAACCTCAATATCCGCGAGAACCTTCGGACGGGCAAGAACAACAACATTGTCTCCGACCTTCACCAGGCCTATGTCGAGGTCGGGCCCCATTGCCGATATGTCGGCGACAGGCTCCGCGACTCGGGCTGGCGTTCGGATTTCGGCGTGAGCATCTCGAGTATCCGACGAGGTGACACATTGATGCCACTCCCTTCGGGCAATACCCGCATCTTCCCCGGCGATGTGATCGGCGTCATCGGAACCGACGACCAGATCAAGCGCCTGAACGACTCGCTGAACAATCAGACGGCAGCTCACGCCGCGACCTCTCCCGATGTCGAGCTGAAGAGTATTGTCCTGACAGACAATTCGCCCATAATCAACCGGCCCCTCGCCGAGACTGACATCCGAGGCGATTACTACAGCATGCTGATCAAGATCCTTCGCGGCGAAGACGAGTACCTGAATCCGACTCCCGATCTTGTTCTCAAGGCCGGCGATATAGTGTGGGTCGTAGGTGATCCGAAGAGTTTCGATAAAATGAAGTAAAATAATGCATATGCCACAGCGCCAACCATATACCTTCGACCGCGTCGTGCGGATCGTGTTCTCCATTTTCATCATCGGGGCCGTCCTCTGGCTCCTCGATGTTCTCCGTGGTGTGCTCCTGCCTTTCCTCGTCGCCTGTCTGATTGCCTATATGCTCGAGCCGATTGTGAGATGGAATCAGAGATGGACCCACTGCAAGCGCCGTTTCATCCCCGTGGTGCTGACGCTCATCGAAGCCCTCTGTGCTGCCGGTCTCTTCTGCTGGATCTTCATCCCCTATCTGATCAGCGAGATGAGTGAGATGGCCGATCTGGTGACGGCCTATGC
>CAZTSQ010000060.1:0-8645 GCA_964615915.1 uncultured Sangeribacter sp. | reverse complement strand
TTAAATTTGGGGATTAGTGCCACTTTCGGCATTTTAAATTTGGGGATTAGTGCCACTTTCAGCATTTTAAATTTGGGGATTAGTGCCAAAATGCCCTCTTATGGACGCCCCTTCTTCTCCTCCGTAGAGAGGAACTATGTGGACGCCCCACCAAAGCCCCTGCATGTAGCTCAGGCGTCTCGCTAGTAGTGTTAACTTATTTTGAGACTGCCGGCCCAAAGGATTCAAATTGGGTTAACGAGAAAACCTTCCGTGTTCAAGTCCGTCTGTTCCGTGTTAGGCCGCCCAGCGAAGCTCGGCCTGTTCCGTGTCTTAAATGTTTGCGTAATGTTGTGATTATAAGCCAAATAAAATTAGATGGTTTAGAGACACGGATCGGCCGGCGGCTTCACCGCTATTTCGACCGCGTTCACGGATCTGACGGATCTTTCACGGATCTTTATTGTCTTTGCCAGCATCTTCGACACGGGCCCTCGTGGCTTCGCCCCTGGGCCTCACGGACCTCAACGGACCTCAACGGATCGATATCTGGATAAAAAATCCGTGCATTATCCGTTAAATCCGTGATCGAGGCCGCCGGGGCGAAGCCACAGGCCGGATCCGTGTCTCTAAAAAATCTATTTAATAGAGAGTAACGCGTTGAATAAGAGTAGGTGGAATTTAAGTTAACACTAATAGCGTCTCGCCTGAGCGGAACGACCCTTATCTATTACTCACTGCCGACACTTTCTCAGGGGCAGTCTTCAGAGCAGAACGTTGCAGGGCGTAGCCAGCCGAAATGGTCCGATTTGGCTGAAATGTTGCAGTCATTGCGCTTATTCCAATTCTTTCCCTTATCTTTGCCAATACAATATCTAACCAGGCCCTTCGCTAGAGGGGCTGATAACCTAACCCTATACTTATCATGGGACTGAACTTAGTAAAAGGTCAAAATCACAAACTTGACTCCTCGCTCAACCGATTCCACATCGGTTTAGGCTGGGACGTCAACGAAGGCATCTCTGATTACGACTTCGACCTGGACGTTTCGGCGTTCATGATCGGAGCCGGCAAGAAGGTCTTGGGAGATCCGTATGTAGTGTTCTATAATTCCGAAAATCGTCTGAAGGTTGACGGAGACGGAAAGCTTATCCAGCCTCTCAAAATCGTCTCCTCAAGCAACTGGACCAATAACGATCTGATGAGGGAGGAATCGCGTCCCGTGGATCCTGAACTTTCCGTAATCGGCTCACTCGATGATGAAGATGGCACAACCTCAGCGGACGGAGATGATGAAATAATGGATATCGACCTCTCTAAAGTACGTCCGGAGGTTCAGGAAATAATCATCTGTGTCAGCATCTACGAGTACGAGAAGCGTAAACAGAATTTCGGGCAGGTAGAGCGTTCGTATGTGCGCCTGTACCGTCCCGGGAAAGAAGGAATGGGGCAGGAAGAATATATCTATGACCTCACAGAAGACTTCTCAACTGACCATGCCGTAGAGTTCTGCAGACTTTACAGGCATCAGGGAGAGTGGAAAATTCAGGCGCTGGGAATCGGCCATACAGGTGGTCTCGAGGAACTGGTAGCAAAGTATATGTAACCTAACCTCCTTAATCATGGCTATCGAACTCAAAAAGGGTGGGGATACGCACCGTATCGACCTTACCAAAAGATCAGGCGCACAACTGACCGGTGAAATTAAGATCACTCTCGACTGGAGCGACGGCAAGAAGGGCTTTCTCGGTCTCTTCAAGAAACCTATCGACCTCGACCTCGGATGCTTCTGCGAAATGAAACATGGCGGCCTGAAGATGCTTATCGACGGTCTCCAATTCGCACACGGGAAAGGAGGTCCGCGCCACATGCTGACCCATCAGGGCCGCTACACTAAGCCTCCCTATGTCTGGCACTATGGTGACGAACGCACGGGCGGTTCCGGCGAGACGATCTGCGTCAATCCCGAGGGGGTGAATCAAATCAAGCGTATCATCGTCTACACCTTCATCTACGATGGCGTTGCCAAATGGGCCGAGACAGACGCGGTTGTCAGAGTGATCGTTCCCGGTGTGGAGACCGTAGAGGTTAAGATGGGGCAGATGAACAGCGACAAGAAATTCTGTGCCATCGCCCAACTCGATTTCAACGGCGACGACTCTATCACCGTCAAGAAACTCGTGACCTTCCACAACGGTCATCAGGACTGTGATTTCGCATACGGCTGGGGCTTCCAAAACTATACCCGAGGTTCCAAAGACTAACCTAACCCGCTCTGAATCATGCGCAGACTACCGATATACTTTCTGGTCGATGTGTCCGAGTCGATGGTGGGAACCCCCATCGAACAGGTACAGGAGGGGATGCGGACTATCATCCAAAACCTCCGCGTCGACCCCTATGCCCTCGAAACCGTCTTCGTCTCCATCATCGCCTTCGCCGGCAAAGCCCGTACCCTCTCCCCCCTCACGGAGCTCTATAAGTTTTATCCCCCCGTCTTCCCGATCGGTGGCGGAACGTCGCTCGGCGCCGGTCTCGAAATGCTGATGGACGACCTCGACCGCTCCATCCAGAAAACGACCCTCGAACAGAAAGGTGACTGGAAACCGATCATCTTCCTCTTCACCGACGGCAACCCGACCGACAACTATCACGCCGCCTTCAAGAGATGGAACGAGAAGTACCGCGACCATTGCAGCCTCGTCGCCGTCTCGATCGGAGATAACGTCAATGTGCTTACGCTCGCACAGATAACCAACGACATCCTTCTCCTCAAAGAGACCGATCCCGAATCGTTCACCAAGTTCTTCAAGTGGGTGACGGACTCGATCAAGACCACCAGCATGTCGGTCAGCGAACAGAACACAGACGAAGTGAAGCTCGCGCCGACCACGGGCATCAATCTCGAAAAGGTCAACCCAAACGAATCTGCCGGTATGGTCGATGAAAACTTTGTCGTGCTCCACGGGCGGTGTCAGACAACGGGCAACGACTATCTCGTGAAGTATGCCAAACGAGACAGCTCGGGATATGAACCCGCGCCCGGCGCCCCCTTCAGACTGGTAGGCGCCTACCCCATCGACAAAGAATCATATGCGAGGCTATCGGCCGGCAACCGCCCGAAGATCAACACAATGCGGCTCATCGGGGTGCCAACATGTCCCTGTTGCGGCAACCAGCACGGAGTCGTAGTCTGCGAATGCGGAGGCATCTTCTGTGTCGGCGACCAATCGTCTAACGAATGCCCCTGGTGCGGGCTCCGCGGTGAACTCGGCCAAAGCGGCCCCGGAGGCATGGACATAACCCGCGGCTTAGGCTAACACTCCCTACTGAAGCGAGATGAACGACTATGTGGCGCCGAGGGCGTCGACTCAGCAGGAGGTGCTGGAGTATCTGAAGAGGTGCCCCGGAGGGATTACTTTTGTCCATGGTAAGGCCGGATCCGGTAAGACGTACCTCATCCGCCAACTCGAAGCTACCCACAGTGACTGTCAGGTCCTCACCCCCACCAACCTCGCGGCCGGCCTATACCGCCGTGCAAAGACTCTCCACTCCTTCTTCTGGGGTGGCTTTGACGAACTCGACGAAGGCTACCAGAACCCCGACAACGTCACCGCCGAACGTGCTCGACAGCTCTCGCCCAAACTCATGCGCCTCAAGATGCTGGTCATCGACGAAATATCGATGGTCCGCGCCGATACGTTCGAGATGATGAACCGCCTGTGTCAGAAAGCCCTGGGTAACAAACTCCCCTTCGGCGGCCTGTCGGTGGTAGTGGTCGGCGACCTTTTCCAGCTCCCCCCAATCGTCAGCGACAAGGCAACACTAGACTATCTGAAAAAAGAATACGACGGCATCTACTTCTATGACAGCCACGTGGTTCGCGACAACATCGACAGAATGAAGCTGTTCGAGCTCACCGAGTCATACCGCCAGAAAGACGACGCACGGTTTGTCGAGCTCCTCGACGCCTTTCGCGAGCCGATGACCGACGCCCGCAAGGTCGAGGTGCTCAACGAACTCAACTCACGCGTGACGGCCGACCTTCCCAAGGATGCCGTCTACATTGCCTCGTCAAACGAAGAGGTCAACAAGGTCAACACCCGCAAGCTGGCCGAACTGCCCGGCACTCTCCAGACCTCCGAGGCCCTGTATACCATCAAGCTCAAGGGCAAAAACACCCACATAGATCTCCGCGCCTCTCAATTGCCCACAAAAGAGCAGATCGAGTCCATCGCGCTGCCCACAGCCTATGACGGAATACTCAGCTTCAAGACCGGCGCACGAGTGATGCTCACCAAAAGCAGCCGATATTACGGCTTCTCAAACGGAGACTTCGGTAAAGTCCTCGACTTCGACGGCGACCACTTCACCATCGAACTCGACAACGGGACGATAGTAGCGTGCCCCAACCCACGAGACCGCTACAAGTCCAATCTGATGACCGACTATCGGTATGAGATGGAATATGACCCGAAGAAGCATAAGCTCGTGCGCAAGACCCCCTATATCCAGAAGACGCGTCAGTTTCCCGTCAAACTCGCCTACGCCTTCACCATCCACAAATCACAGGGCCAGACCTACGACCGTGTGATTCTCGACCTCGACAGCCACATCTTCGCCCCCGGTCAGCTCTACGTCGCCCTCAGCCGTGTGAAATCTCTCAGCGGCCTATACCTCACCAAGAAAATCACCTATAGCGACATCATCTCCGACGCCTCCGTCTTCAGCTTCCTCAACGACCTCAGGCGTGCCAACGGCGGCGTAAGCTTCAAGGCCTCGGGTCGCTCCTTCTCGAAGGCATCGGGGACCTCAGCGGACGTGAAGGCCGGAGGAACCGTGAAATTCATCTCCAACCCCCGTTGTGACGACTTCATCACTTTCGTCAGGATATACGAGAAAGACGAGGCCGCCAGGGACTTCATCTGTCATACGCTCGACAGCTACAAAGCTGTCTTTGCGCTGGCAAACTACGACATGGCCTTCGACGAACTGATCAAGGTCATCGACCTGATCAACGGCTCGTACGTCACCGACCGCTATGACGATCTGATCCGCACGCTCTACGGCCACCGACCGACCGAAGAGGAATGCGCCTACAACCTCAACGCCATCTTCGAGATCTACACCGACGTCATCCGCTCCCCCCGCCCCCAACTCTCGACCGACCGCAAGTACCTACCGCACGGAAAGGGAGGTATTGCCTAAGCCGACAAAAAGCGTTACCTTTGCCCTATGAATCAGGAGAATCAGAATATAGAGCACAAACGCCTCTGGAAAGACGAGTATCTCAAATGGGTCTCTGGCTTCGCAAACGCTAACGGCGGCAAAATATATATCGGCATCGATGATGACCTGACGGTTGTCGGAGTCGATAAGGTCCATCAGCTGCTCGAGGATATTCCCAATAAGATCATCAACAACACCGGGATCTTTCCCGAAACCAATCATCTTGAGATCGTCGGCAAGGATGTGATTGAGATAATCATTAGCCCTTCAATGATGCCGGTCTCTTACCGCGGTGTGTACTACTATCGAAGCGGAGCCACGAAACAGGAGCTTCGCGGAACCGCCCTTCATCAGTTCCTTCTGAAAAAGATGGGACTGAACTGGGAGGACATGCCCTGTGACGGCGTAACCATCGACGATATCGATGACTCAGCGATCGAATACTTTCTTGATCACGCAATCGCTGAAGGCCGGATGGATCCCAAAGCGCGGAAATCGACAACAGCCGACGTTCTCGCTAACTTAGGTCTAATCAAGGAAGGTATCCCCACAAATGGAGCCGTGCTCTTGTTTGGCAAATATCCTCAGAGAAAATTCGCGACCTCCAGCTTCAAGATAGGAAGATTCGGAATCAGCGACGCCGATCTGCTGAACCAAGATGAGATAACCGGAAACCTGATTCAGATGACCGACAAGATCATGCAGGTCTTGAGCGAGAAGTATCTGATTCGCCCTATTCACTACGAAGGATTGGTCAGAAAAGAGCCATTGGAGATACCTCAGGAAGCCCTCCGTGAGATCATCTTCAACAGCATCGTCCACAAGCTGCAGATCGGTACGTGGAACCAGATGAGCATATACGACGACCATATCCATTTGTGGAACGAAGGTGTATTGCCGGACGAGTATACGGTTGAAACCTTGATGGATAAGCACATCTCCAAGCCACGCAACCCCAAAATGGCCCGAGCCTTCTATCTCGCGGGCTTTATTGAGGCATGGGGCCGCGGATACGAAAAGATATTTGCCGAGTTCGACAAGGCCAACCTCGAGCGACCGACATTCAAGGTTGAGCAAGGGGGCTTTTCTGTCGACATACCGCGCGAAAAATTCCTCGCCATCCGAGGCGACCAGAAACCGGAAAGAAACGGGACCGAAACCGAAAAGAAAACCGACCAAAAGCCGAAAAGAAAAGAGGCAGAAACCGAAAAGAAATCCGACCAGAAAGCGGAAAGAATCCGACCAGAAACTGGACATAGCGCTTACCTAATCTGTTCAGAACCAGAAGCTAAAACCGAACAGAAAATGGAAGAAAAGGGGAGCCAAACCGACCAGAAACCCGACCAGAAACCGGAAAGAAACGAGACCGAAACCGAAAAGAAAGACAAGAAGAAACCGAAAAGAAACAGAGCCAAAACCGAAAAGAAAATTGAGCAGAAAAACAAAATTGTCGAGATTCTAAAGCAGAAGCCAGAGACCTCAATTAAAGAACTGTCCGTGATTGTCAATCTCCACATCAGCAGTGTCAAGCGTCGTCTTGATTCACTGATGAAGGAAAACCGAATCAAACGCATAGGTGCTGACCGTGGAGGATTGTGGCAGGTGTTAGAATAATGGCGCTAAATAATGGTGCCAAAGAAAATGGCGCTAAAGCCAACATGTTGCAAGGTTGCAGAGGCGGAAGGGGGTAAACGTAGCCGGGCGGTTGAAACGTTGCAAAAAGTAGCGAACCCCGAAGATTTGACATAACTTTGCGACGTCGAACCGCTGACGCCGCCACAGCGCCGACCCACCGCAACAGTTGGCGACCACAACCCCCACACTCATGAAGAAGAAAGCCGGCACCGACAGCCAGACCCCCAAAGCCAAACCCCAACACGCCGAAAAGCAGAGGCTCAAAGAGGCCACAGCGCGACGCAAAGTCAACAAAAACTGGCAGAAGGTCGAATCGTCAAACAAATACCGCGCAGCACTCGCCCGCAGCCTCTGCCGCGCCACCACCGACCGCATAGCCGACGAAGTCCTCGACGGCATCTTCCTCAACCTCAACGAGCGCAACCGCGACAAATCCTCGGCCGAACAGAAGCGTCTGCTCCGCCGAATCGTCGAGAAGCGTCAGGCGCAGGCCATCCACGCCACCACGCGCAGTCCCCGCGACCGCAAATCGACCGTCGCCATCGTCACCAACACCAGCAAATCCATGGAGCGCATCCGCCGCATCCGCTTCGCCTGCTGACCCGCCCTCTAAGGTAGGACGAGGCACCCCCGTGCCTCTCCCGAAAAAAAATTTCACTTTTTCTTGTTTACCTTTGCCGACTTTGAGGCATACACTATAGAAGGCTGTCGGCCGAACCTCAAAAAGTCAGCGAAAAGACATTTTTTCCGGATAGGATTCTTGTAAAGGTCGAGAAAAATTCGTAACTTTGCAAAGAACCTGTGCCGAAAGCGTCGGAAAGCCGCTGAACGGAGAGGTTTGAGACATATTTTTGAAAAGGCGTATACTTGCGCTTATTCTTGGCTAATCTGGAATGTGGCAGTTTCAAAACTTCGTCAAGAATGAAGTAACGGTAGATGTCTAGGGTATGGTTTCTATGCCCCTGGGTGGATATATAACGTTATATCCTCCCTTTGGCGTTATATCATACTGCGTAGGCTCTAAAGTTACTCGTTCCACGAAGTGACGGCAGCCACAGCCACAGATTAGCGGGACGAGCAACGAGTACGGATCCTGCGCTTTTTTTATACCTAACCCCCACATCAACCGTCCGCCCGGGATCCGAGGACACCCCGCATGGCACCCCATGTCCTTTATATCCCGATGAACAAAAAGGCCATCATAATCATATCGTCCGTAGTAGTATTGCTACTTATAATTGTCTTTTCAATTGGGAAAGACGATAAGATTGTACTGTCTTCAAATCCAGTCCCCTCTACAATCAAGAGCGATAAACCTACGCTTAAAGTCTTCGTTGAGAACTCTGGCAGCATGGACGGTTACATGTGTGAGGGATCGCAATTAAAGGATGCGGTTTACGCCTATGTAAGTGACTTGAACAGATATTCTGACACGACCAAACTTTACTATATAAACAGCCAAATAATTCCATATAACGACAATTTGAGTTCCTATATCAAGGATCTCAATCCCACATCATTCCGAAACGCTGGTGGTAATACTTCGTCAACCGATTTTGGTAACATATTAGCTTCAGTCTTAAGCACGGTACAAGCAAAAACGGTCGCTATATTGATTTCTGACTGTATTCTTGATCTTCCTGTAGATGATCCTAAGAAGTTTTTGTCAAGTTGTGAAATTCAGATAAAAGAGGAAGTCATAGAAGCTAGTAAGAGAGTGCCCGACATGGGAGTAGAGATATTAAAACTCTATTCCGATTTTAGCGGTAAGTACTACTATGCATCCGAGACACCGGAAGTTC
>CAZTSQ010000059.1:4047-9354 GCA_964615915.1 uncultured Sangeribacter sp. | reverse complement strand
GTCAGCAGGAAGGGGAGGTTGTCGATGATGACCTTGCGCACGGTCGTGTCGAGGGTGGCGAACAGCTTGTTCTCGGCGAACACATCGCTTTTTGAGAGGAGGTTCATCAGCGTCGACTTGCCGACGTTGGTATATCCGACCAGGGCAACGCGCGTTAGCTTTCCGCGATTCTTGCGCTGGATGCTCTTCTGGCGGTCGATGCTCTTCAGCTCCTCTTTGAGGCGCGAGATCTTGTCGAGGATGATTCGGCGGTCGGTCTCAATCTGGGTTTCACCCGGGCCGCGCATGCCGATACCGCCTCGCTGACGTTCAAGGTGTGTCCACATTCGGGTCAGACGGGGAAGCAGATACTGGTATTGGGCCAACTCGACCTGTGTGCGGGCCGTAGCGGTCTGCGCGCGGTTGGCAAAGATGTCGAGAATAAGGCTCGTGCGGTCGAGAATCTTGACTTTCAGCTCCTTTTCGACATTGGCCACCTGTTTGGGCGACAGGTCATCGTCGAAGATCACGAGGCCGATGTCGTTGTCCTCGATAAATTGGCGGATCTCCTCCAGCTTGCCTGTGCCGACATATGTCCGCGGGTTCGGATACTCGAGCTTCTGGATAAAACGCTTGACCGGCTCGGCGCCTGCCGTATGGGCGAGAAACTCGAGCTCGTCGAGATACTCCTCGACCTTGTTGAGCGGCTGTTTATTTGTCACGAGGCCTACGAGCACCGTCTTCTCGTTCGCCTCCTTATTTATTATGTTGTCTTCGATCATGGTATGCGGGTGTTATACGTACACCTCATTGACAAATAAGTGTACACCTAATTAACAAAAAGGCCGGGAGATGTGTTCTTCCAGCCTTTCATATCGTCGGGTTCGGGTCAAACCTTCGCGAGGAGGGTCTTACTTCTTGACCTTGTTGTATCTCTCGTTGAGACCTTTGACGATCTCGTCGGTGATGTCGAGCGCCGGGTTGAAGTGGAGCGCGGCCGACTTGACGAAGATGGCGTCATATCCATGCTTGGCGTTATAGGCCTCGATATAGGAGTTGATCGAATCCTGAATGGCGGTCTGGGCTTTCATTGCCGACTGCTCGAATTGCTTCTGCAGTTCGGTCATCTGTGACTCGGCGGTCTTCTGGAGCGAGGCGAGTTTGCGTTCGTCTGCCTGATAAGACTCCTGGCTCAGATAGGTATTGTTCTGCATCTTGGTCTGCATCGTGTTGGCAAGCTGACCGATAGAGTTCTGGTGGCGCTTGTATTCGCTCTCCATCTTTGTCTGCAGGCGGACGATCTCCTCGTTATAGTCCTTGGCGAGGTTATATTGAGACATGATGGTGTCCGTATCCACGTAGCGATAGTTGGGAAGGGCGTCTTTGGAGACGGCTGCCGCTTTCGGTTTAGCGGGGGTCTTGGCTTCTTCAGCTTTTTCTGAAGAGCAGGCAACGGCCCCGGCCATCAGTAGCGTGGCGACGAGGGCGAGAACTGCTTTGAGCGTTTTTTTCATTGATTATGGTTGGTTTGTTTGATTTTCGTGGAATCAAGGGGCAAAATTAGTCAATCTTTCGCAACCGCCAACGTTTTCAGCCAAATAAATGGATTTAAATTTACGTTTTTTAAGAAAAGAGAGCCCCCGGCGGTGCTCCTGAGCGGTTTTTCGCCGTTTTATAGGTGAAAATTGGGCCTATTTCTTGGGCGGGTCGCGAAAAATAGTTACCTTTGGCTCGGGATTTCGCCGTCGCGCTTCTGCGAAGGCGTCCGGGAGCTTCTGCAGGTTGTGGAAAGCGCCCGCAAACTCCACCATGAAGAAACAATCAAAATACACCTTAAATATAATATGGAAGTAAAAGACCTCAAGCCGGAATTGATCTGGCAGATCTTCGATGAGATCACCAAAGTACCCCGTCCTTCATGTCACGAGGAGCAGATTCGCGCATACCTTCTCGACTTCGCCGAGAAGCACGGAATCGCCGCTAAGACCGACAAGTGTGGCAACGTCGTCATGTCGAAAGCCGCCACTCCCGGCCACGAAAATGCTCCGGCAGTCGTTCTCCAGGCCCACATGGACATGGTCTGCGAGAAGAACTCGAACGTTGAACACGACTTCATGAAAGACCCCATCCAGACCTATATCGACGGCGACTGGGTGAAGGCCAAAGGTACGACTCTCGGCGCCGACAACGGTATCGGCGTGGCCGCCGCTCTGGCTGTGATGGTCGACAAGAATCTCGTTCACGGTCCTGTAGAAGCTCTCTTCACAATCAACGAAGAGATCGGCCTTGAAGGTGCGCAGAACCTCGGCAAGGACATGCTCAACGCCAAGATCCTGATCAACCTCGACTCAGAAGACGACGGCGAAATCTTCGTAGGTTGCGCCGGAGGTATCGACACGACCGCTATCTTCACCTACAAGCGCAGCTTCTCGCCTGAAAACTTCAAGTATCTGCGCGTCAGCGTCAGCGGTCTGCTCGGAGGTCACTCGGGCGGCGATATCCACCTCGGCCGTGCCAACGCCAACAAGGTGATCGCCCGCTTCATCTGGGAATGCTCACAGCGCTGGCCGATCGAGGTCAGCTCGTTCGACGGCGGTAACCTCCGCAACGCTATCCCGCGCGAGGCTCACGCTATCTTCGGTATCCAGGCCGAACACGAAGAGGCTGTCAAGAAAGCCCTCAAGAAATATGCCGACGACATCCGCGCCGAATACAAGGGTGTCGAGCCCTCGATGAACCTCGTGATCGAAGCCGTTGACCGTCCCGAATACTGCATCGACTCGGACACTTCGCTCCGTCTGGTACGCGCCCTCTACAGCGCTCCCCACGGCGTATACTCGATGAGCCGTGACCTCGAGGGTCTCGTCGAGACCTCGACCAACCTCGCCGCTGTGAAGATGGTTGAAGACGACAAGATCAAGGTGACCACCTCTCAGCGTTCGTCGGTTGAGAGCCGCAAGCGCGACATCGCCGGTCAGGTTGAGGCTCACTTCCAGCTTGCCGGAGCTGAGGTTTCTCACTCTGACGGCTATCCCGGATGGGCCCCCAACATGGACTCTCAGATCATGCACCTCTCGGCCGACGCCTACGAAGAGCTCTTCGGTGTCAAGCCGGCCATCAAGGCTATCCATGCCGGCCTCGAGTGCGGTCTGTTTCTCGACAAATATCCCGAACTGGATATGGTCAGCTTCGGCCCCACAATGACGGGTGTTCACTCTCCCGACGAGCAACTCAACATCCCGACCGTAGAGAAGTTCTGGCGTCATCTCTGCCGTACGCTTGAGAAAGTAGCCAACGCATGATAGGTCGGTTAATACCGACGCTTATACTGAGTCTTGCAGGGGCGGCCATGATGACCGCCGCCTGCACGACTCCCTCCTCGAAATCTGACGGCAACGCCAGCGGTGCCCCGGTCGAAGTCCGAGTGGATTCGGTCCCGGCCGCCGACGCCGAAACCCGCTACACCGGGTTGACAGATGAGGATTTCCGAATCGTGGCCGAAGAACTCGACGTCGAGATAGCCGCCATCAAGGCCGTTGTCTCGATCGAAGCCGGCGCACAGATGAAGGGCTTCTGGGCCCCGGGTGTCCCGGTCATAAACTTCGACCGGTCAATGTTCAACCGGTTCCGCTCTAAGGCCGCCGACAAGTCGGGCGCCAAGGGTGAGAGCGTCCCCAAGGGGCTGAAAGGTTATGCCCTTCAGGAATGGACCCAGCTGATCAACGCCCGCAAGCAGAACGCACAGGGGGCCAACATGGGGACCTTCTGGGGAATGTTCCAGATCGGGGGCTTCAACTATAAGATGTGCGGATGCAAAACGGTCGACGAGTTTGTGCGCCTCTGCTCATACTCCGAACTCGAGCAGCTCGAACTCTTCGCCGCCTTCATCCGCAACTCCGGTATGCTCCAGGATCTGAAGAACAAGAACTGGGCAGGCTTCGCACGGAAATATAACGGCGCCAGCTACGCGAAACGGGGTTACCACACCCGCATGGCCAACGCTTACAAGAAATTCAAGGCCGCAGAAAAGGCCGCTGAGAAAACTGCCGACAAAGCGGCAGACAAAGCCGAAAAGACTCCCGTCGCTCCGGCCAAACAACCGGCCGCCAAACAGAACGGCACTCAGCCGGCGACCAAAAAACCTTAAGACAAGATCCATAAACTCCAGACAACGTGAAGATTACAGATTTGCAACCGAAGCTTCTGTGGGAATGCTTCGATGAGATAACAAAAGTTCCCCGTCCGACCCACCATCTCGACAAGATGAAGGACTTCCTCGTGAACTGGGCGACGAAACACAATATACCCGTCCGCACCGATAAGGTCGGCAACGTCGTGATGACAAAACCGGCTACTCCGGGCCACGAAAACGCACCCCGCATCATCCTTCAGGGTCACCAGGACATGGTGGCTGAAAAGCGCGGCGACAAGGTGCATGACTTCCTCAACGACCCGATCACCACTATCGTGGATGGCGATTGGGTGAAGGCTGACGGCACCACTCTCGGCGCCGACAACGGCATGGGCTGCGCCTCCGGTATGGCTGTCCTTCTTGACGACTCTCTCGTTCACGGTCCTATCTCGGTCCTCTTCACTGTCGACGAAGAGCAGGGCCTCATCGGAGCCAACGGTCTCGAACCCGGTTTCGTTGAGGGTGACATTCTTCTCAATCTCGACAGCGAGGAGCACGGTCAGCTCGTAATCGGTTGTGCAGGCGGCAAGGTTACTCTCGCAAAGCGCTCCTATGTTATGGAAGGCGCTCCCGAAGGTCTCGGCTGGAGAGAGTTCCGTCTCGATCATTTCAAGGGTGGCCACTCGGGTATGGAGATCGGCCTCGGTCGCGCCAATGCCAACCAGCAGCTCTGCCGCTTCCTCTGGGAGGTCAACAGCTGCTTCCCCCTCTATCTTGCTGAAATAGACGGCGGTGGCCTGGCAAACGCCATCCCTCGCGAGGCTCACGTGGTTGTCGGTATGCCGGCAGACAAGTGCGCCGAGTTCGACAAGATGGCCGCTGAGTTCAAAACCATCCTTCGCGACGAATTCAAGCTCGCCGAAGGCGAGGACTTCGTTGTTGAATGGAAAGAGACCGAAGCCCGCGAGATGGTTTGGGACAAGGGTGAGTCAGACCGTCTGATCGCGGCCGTCTTCTGCTGCCCCAACGGAGTTCAGGGAATGTCGAATGCTGTTCCCGGCTTGATCGAGACCTCATGCAACGTCGCCAGCATCAAGTGTGATGTTGCCGCTCAGACCGTTACCGTAACCGTTCACCAGAGATCGTCTGTAGATAGCCGTCGCGACGAGATCGCAGACCGTGTGAAGGCCCTCTTC
>CAZTSQ010000059.1:0-3947 GCA_964615915.1 uncultured Sangeribacter sp. | reverse complement strand
ATATAGGAAAGAAGGAGGCGCTCCGTTTCGGGGCGCCTCCTTTAATAGTTTGACAGGCTGAGTGATAGCCTGTGGGAGAGTATGTGTTAGAGTGTGATGAGCGGGGGTGGGTTCAGAACGTGTCGCCTAGCGGAGAGACGGCTGGGTCGCGGAGCTTATAGAGGAGTTCCTTCTTCAGTTTCGGATACTGCTCGAGTATCTCGGAGAGTTCCCAATGGTGGCCGACTTCCTCGCGGAGCAGGGGAGAGGTGGCGTCGACATCGGTCAGATTCCATGTCAGCAGAATTGGTTTGACCTTAATGGCCTTCAGCTTGCGTACGAGCATCTCGTGGTCGGCATCTCCCGTAATCAGAACGACGTAGTCAAATTTGCGGAACGACGCCAGCTCGTATGCCTCGAGGGCGAACCACACGTCTACACCCTTTTCGATCACCTGCACCTCGCCGTCTCGCTCGACCTCGCGAAGGTGTTTGTAGTGAAAGATCACGTCGTTTTCGATCAGAGAGTCCTCGAACTTACGCTCATTATATAATAGGTGCTTGTCATAGGCCTCCTTCACGCGATAGCGGCCGCGGAAATAGTGGGCTTCAGTGATCTGACAGTCTCCCGGCGCTACTCCGTCTTCGAGGGCGAGGCGTGTGGTGATGAAATTGAAGAGAGACTTCACCCGTATTATAGAACTTTCGGCAGCCTTCAGCGCGCGGTTGACCTTGGCATAATAACCGCCGTCGATAAAGACTCCGACTGAGATATATCCTTGCATATTTTATATAGTTTTTTCTTTCTAAACGTCCGTGGAGGGGGTTAGGTTTGCGGTCAAACGGTCACTCGGCGCGGTTTAAAAGGTGGAAATGGAAGAAAATATGGGCCTGATTATGATGTTATAAAACATAGTTGTAGGTGTTTTGGAGATTGGCTAAATGACATTTTGTTACTAAATCCAAGAATTAGAGTCTAAATGGTTGCTAAAAACGTCAAAATGTCACATATATTAGTCGCAAATGAAAGCTATTGCTATCTTTTGCTTGAAAAAAGATTTGGTCGGGTCTGAAGAATGTATTAACTTTGCGGTGTCGGAAATCGGTAGATGCATCGAGAATCGACAGTTGCTCTTGAGTCTATAGATTGATGACGGAGCAACGGGGAGGAAGAGAAAAGATACGTAATACTGAAAACTGACACTGACATCGTGACAAAGCGGTTCTCTGTGAAGAGGATGCGCGGACGCAGGCGGAGAGAGGCTCAGGGTAAGGACCCATGAGAACCTTAGTGGGAATTGCACTGACCTCTATCTTTTAATCTAATACCTGAGAGAAACTCGAGACTTGAACCGGGAACGTGATCCTGTAGGCCCGGCTTCTCTCCGCAGCGTCACTGACATGAAAACTCCCGAGCCTCGTGGCTCAAACAATTTTACAATCTTGCGCTAACATATAGGCTCCGGAATTCACGCCGATTTCTGGAGCCGTTTTTCTGTCCTTCGGGGTCTTAATTTGGAAATTACGGGATTATTTCGTACCTTTGCGCTTACAATCTGTTGAAAATCGCTTGAGTCCCGTCGTCTCCAGTCCATTTACCGAACGGAAAGAGAGGAGAAGCGGGGGTCGCGTTTTTCGTCATCTTATCCGGGATCATAATCGATTCGTACTTAACTAAGGAATTGAAAATTAGGTGATTAGTCGCTTCTTCCCGGACCGGAACATTTACTTTCATAAATAAACTGACACTTACATCACTATGTGTGGAATTGTAGGATATATCGGAGACGGCAACGTCTACGACATTCTTATCAAAGGCCTTCACCGTCTTGAATACCGCGGTTACGACAGCGCCGGTGTGGCTCTCTGTGCGCCCGACGGTTCGCTAAATATCTATAAAAGTTGTGGAAAAGTCTCAAATCTCGAGGCTTACTGTAAGGACAAGAAAATCGACGCTAAAGTAGGCATCGCACACACCCGCTGGGCTACCCACGGCGAACCCTCAGACCACAATGCACACCCCCATTACAGCGAGGACGGCCGTATCGCCCTCGTTCACAACGGAACCATCGAGAACTATAAGATTCTCAAGGATGCCCTCGTTGAGCACGGCTGCACCTTCCACAGCGAGACCGACACCGAAGTCCTCGTACAGCTGATCGAATACATCCGCCTGACCAACAACTGTTCGCTTCTCGACGCAGTCCGCGAGGCGCTGAAGGAGGTCATCGGCGCATACGCAATAGCCGTCATTGAAAAAGACAATCCCGATCAGATCATCGCCGCCCGAAAGAGTTCGCCGCTGGTCATCGGCATCGGCAAGGACGAGTTCTTCCTCGCCTCGGATGCAACGCCTATCGTTGAATACACCCAGAACGTGGTCTATGTCAAAGACGAAGAGATCGCCCTCATTCGCAAAGGCGAGCCCCTGCGCCTCCTTACTCTCGAAAATGAGGAGGCCGACGTCAACATAACCGAGTTGCAGATGAGTATCTCTCAGCTTGAAAAGGGTGGTTTCCCCCACTTCATGCTCAAAGAGATCTTCGAGCAGCCCGACACACTTCGCGACTGTATCCGCGGCCGGGTAGTCGACGGTGGCAAGAGAATCTGCATCAACGGCGTGCTCGACAACAAGGAGAAGTTCCAGAAAGCTAAGCGAATCGTGATCGTCGCCTGCGGTACCTCGTGGCACGCTGCCCTTCTCGGCAAATACCTGCTTCAGGACATGGCCCGCATCCCTGTCGAAGTCGAGTATGCGAGCGAGTTCCGTTACTCCAACCCGGTCCTTGACGACCGCGACATCGTGATCGCCATCTCGCAGAGCGGCGAGACAGCCGACACTCTGGCCGCAATCCAGATCGCCAAGAAGATGGGCGCATTTGTCTACGGCATCAGCAACGTTGTCGGTTCGTCGATCCCCCGCGAAACCCACAGCGGTACATATATCCACGTCGGTCCCGAAATCGGCGTTGCCTCCACCAAGGCCTTTACCGGTCAGGTGATGGTTCTCACCCTAATCGCAATTGCCGTAGGTCGTCTTCGCGGAAACCTCACAGCCGAAGAAGAGGCGCGACTCGGTGAAGTCATCATCCGTGTCCCCGAGCTGGTAGAAGACGTTCTGAAGCTCGACGAGAAGATCAAGCACCTGTCGCTGATCTACACCTACGCCCGCAACTTCCTCTATCTCGGACGCGGATACAGCTATCCCGTCGCTCTCGAGGGTGCGCTGAAGCTCAAGGAGATCTCATACATTCACGCCGAGGGATATCCCGCGGCTGAGATGAAGCACGGACCGATCGCCTTGATTGACGCCGAAATGCCCAGCGTCATCATCGCCCCCAACGACCACCTGTATGAAAAGATCGTCAACAACGTCCAGCAGGTGAAGGCCCGTCAGGGATCTGTCATTGCGATCGTCACCCGCGGTGACACGGAGATAGCCAACATAGCCGACCACGTCCTTGACGTGCCGGCAGTCCCCGAATGTCTGACTCCTATCATCACCAGCATTCCGCTCCAGTTGCTCTCCTATTATATAGCGATCAACAAGGGGAAGAACGTCGACATGCCGCGAAACCTGGCCAAGTCGGTGACAGTAGAGTAACCGGTCGGTATCAGAAGCTTTTCCGAGTACAGAGTAGGGTCGCGATTCGTCGCGTCCCCCAGTGGACAATGGGAAGCAGACAAGAAAAACCCTAAGAGGTCCCGAGAAAAGGTGTGAGTCCTCTTAGGGCTATAATATAAAGATAATCAGATAGTTGAAGACAGAGACAAAGCTAAGCCAGTTTCCATCGGCTAAAAATCACAAAATATTTTGCAAATTTTTTGTCAAATAATTTGGTCAGATGGGAAAATTGGCTTAACTTTGCACTCGAATTTCGGACACGGCCTCAGCGATGAGTGTCAGTGAGCTGAAAAAGGGCGAATACCAGAGTGGCCAAATGGGGCAGACTGTAAATCTGCTGGTTT
>CAZTSQ010000058.1:0-10599 GCA_964615915.1 uncultured Sangeribacter sp. | reverse complement strand
AGGAGCGCCTCAGCCGCGAGTTTGACATGGAGGTCATCACCACCGTCCCCAACGTCTCCTATATGGTCTACGACAAGCACGGCAAGGCCACCGAGGTCCACAACCCCTCCGGCCTTCCCGAGCCCACGCTCATCGACCATATCGAGGAGCCCTACATCCGCGCCACGATTATCACGCAGGCCGACTTCATCGGCCCCATCATGACCCTCTGCCTCAGCAAGCGCGGCGAACTGGTCAAGCAGGAATACATCTCCGGCAACCGCATGGAGCTGACCTTCGACATGCCGCTGGGCGAGATCGTGATCGACTTCTACGACAAGCTCAAGTCCATCTCGAAGGGCTACGCCTCGTTTGACTACCATATCAGTGAGTTCCGCGAGTCGAAGCTGGTGAAGCTTGACATCCTGCTCAATGGTGAGAGTGTCGACGCCCTTTCGACGCTGACCCATGCCGACAACGCCGTCAAGTTCGGACGCCGCATGTGTGAGAAGCTCAAGGAGTTGATTCCGCGCCAGCAGTTCGACATTGCCATCCAGGCTGCCATTGGTGCGAAGATTATAGCCCGCGAAACCGTCAAAGCAGTCCGCAAGGACGTGACGGCCAAATGTTATGGAGGCGACATCTCGCGTAAGCGCAAGCTCCTAGAGAAGCAGAAAGAGGGCAAGAAGCGCATGAAGCAGATCGGACGTGTCGAAGTGCCCCAGAAAGCCTTCCTCGCCGTCCTCAAGCTCGACTAATTAGCAGTAGCGCCAGCTTCCAGCCGGTATACAGTATCGCCGGCTTCCAGCCGGTAACCAAAGCAACGCAATGAGCGCCGGCTTCCAGCCGGTATGAAATTGATTTCCAATTGCTTTGGTTACCGGCTGGAAGCCGGCGCTACTGCTTATTTAACTTTCAGGTCTACCGCGGCGGAGTGAGCGGTCAGCTGTGGGGCGTATTGGCTCTGGAAAGTGGCGATGCCGGCGGCGAAGGTGCCGGCTGAGGTAAGGTGACAGTCGTAGCTGAACTGATAGCGACCCTTGGCCAGATAGCTGAAGAAGAAGTTGGTGTCGGAGTTGCGGACCTCGCGATAGACGAAGCGGCCGTCGACAACGTCGATTCCCGAGAGTGGATCAACAGGCTCGAGACATGCTCCCCGCTCATCGGTCACGACAACATACTCCATGTCGCGGTCACAATCGACTGTCAGCAACACACGAACCTTGTCACCGACTTTCAGTTCTCCGGCCTTGTTGAGCGCGATTGCCTTCTCCACTCCCTTCTCCGTGCGCAGAACAAAGATCGACTTCTCTATCGACAGCTCGGGGAGCGATGCCGCCTTGATGTCTGCCATCGGTGCGACGTACTGCTCAACGACGCCTCCCCACGCGATGTCCTTGCCGTCGCGGGTAATTGTCAGAGTCTTTCCCGATACTTCCTCAGGCTTAAGAGAAACTACCATCTCACCATAGCTCGGCAGCTTCTTTGACTCGAGAAGTGTCTCTCCACCGGCCGTTATCTTGAACGACGAACGACGCTCGGAAGTACCGGTCCAGTTGGTACCTGAGGCGAGGATGGCCTGTACGAGCTCGGCGGCGTCGCGCATACGGCCCCAGTTCTCGGCCTGGCGCTGAAGGAGCAACCACTGACGGAGTCGGTCAACTTCCGGCGCTTTCGGCTTAATGTCGGTGAACGCCTCGAGTACCTGTGCGGTGGTGATCAGATTGTTCCACGGCGAGAACTGCTCGGCCGGCAGATTGTCATACCACATTCCGCGGCGGGGCGATGTCATGGCGCGCTGTGAAAGTGATTCGAGAATCGTCTCGGACACCTTCTTCTCGCCACGGTCGGCCAACAGAACGGCCGCTGTGGCCGCATTGTAGATACCCATATCTTTCCACGAGTTCATGATCAGATTGACCGAACGACGGGCCAACTTTGCGAACTCGGCAGACTCGGTGGGCAGAAGCGGTGACTTCTCGAACTGCGAGCGGATGTAGAGGTAATTGGTCATTGTTCCGAGCATCATCGAGAGGGTCTTGTCCGAGTCGCCGTGAAGCTTCACTAACTCGTGCCACCGTTCCAAGATTTCGGACTGGCAGTATTTAGTGCCTCTGTTGACGATCGACTTCACTCGCGCATCCTCAGCGGGCAGATAACCGAAGCGGTTGAGCATTGAGAAGTGGAGCAGGGTCTGGCCGGTGCACCAATAAGATGTTTCGGAAGAGCCCGGGTACCAACGCATACCTCCGTCAGAAGCTTGAAGGGCATAGATTTTGGCGAGGAGACCGTCGAGCACCTTCCGGGCGCGCTCATCGTCGAGGAGGTTGACCAGCGTACCCATTCGGGCTGACTCGGCCGCGGCAGAGTTGACCCACGGTGTCGAGCCGAGGTTGACAACCTTCATCGAGGCGTTGCGCTCGAGATTTGAGGTCAGTATGTCGGTCTCACCCTCAGCCTGGAGGCGAGTCATCTCCTCGAGCCCCTTCCTCAGCTGAGGCCGGGCTTTGAGCAGGCCGGTGCCGATAGCGTTGCCATAATAAGCATAGAGCAGCGAGGTGAGCGATGATCCCTTTTCATCCGCGAGAGCCGGAAGGGCGGTCAGACAGTACCACGCTGGGTTGTCACAATACATCAACGTCACTGCGCTGTCTTTTCTCAACTTCGGGATCTCGATCGAGAACTCCTTCTCACCGGGGGTGAGGTAGAAGTCGGTCGCTTCAATCACGGGCGACGAGGAGGGGAGGATCTCGAGCAGGCTCTGTTCACCGTCTGAATGACCGTTGCCCACGGCCCGAGAGCGGACAATAACCGCCGATAGATCTGAAGGCACGTCGAAGTCAATCGAGAGCAGACGGCTTCCGGCCGGTGCGGTCTCCACGCCTTCAAACTGGCGCGAGGCAATCACTTTCATTGTCACCGGATCGAGTATCTCGATCGAACCGCCGAGCGCTAGTGTGCTGTCTGAGTTGTTGAAGGCCGTTGCCGTAAGGATCACCTTGTCGCCGGTGCGGACGAAGCGCGGAAGCGACGCACTGACCATCACCGGCTTCGTGCTGACAGCCTCGAGTTGGAGTGAGGCGGCGTCCATCCGTTTGTCATAGCCCAAGAGCTGGAACTTCCAGGTCGTGTTGAAGTCGGGCACCTCGAAGTCAATCGACAGAGTGCCATCCTCGGCGGTAGTTAGCATGGGGCGGAAGAAGGCCACGGGGCACTCCGACTCGCGGTAGGTCACGGTCGATTCATCGGAACCACCCGCTCCATATTCGACGGCTGCTTCTTCGAGTACGTCGTTGGCTGCAGCCGTGGGAGCCGCCATTTTTGCTTCGTCGAAAACGGCTGATTCCATTACCATTATAGCTCCGTCAGCTTCAGCGCGGGCAACAGACCCCGTGAGTGACCGTCGTGTTCCTCTGATCCGAATTTGATGGATAAACGGAGGATAAAGCCACAGCTCGGGAATCCTGTCAAGCGAGGAATTCTTGAGATTCAGACGGTTCGGGGCGTTGAATTTATCGAACAGAGAGCCGTAGCTTGGCAATGCGATGTTGCATGCCGGGTACCAACGCAGGTCACTCATCGGGTTGAAGACCCATGTGAAAGGCACCAGTGCGTCGAGAGCCTTGTCGGTCATCACGGACATGGCAGCTACATCGCCCGCACCCTCTTTCGTGCCGTGGGTGAAACGGAAGCGCCAGCTTTCGGGCGAGCCACTCGCGAGTTTGTCGCGGAAGGTCTCGACCTTGACTTCGAGTCGCTCGTTCTCTATGGCGGGGAACACCGTCACTCTTTCAGTCTGGGTCTTGAAGTTGCGTATAGTGGTGAACGACACAAAGATACGCTCGGTGTCTCCCGGAGCCGGAACTTCGATTGAGGTCATCTTGCCGTCCATCTTGATCCACTGACGCGACAGCACACTCCGTTCGTTTGAAACTACACAGAGGATATTCTGACCCTCATAGCGCGACCCGAAGCTGACCTTCACCTTTGACTTCCCCTTCGATGCAATCACCTGAGTTTCGGGCACCCATATCGGCTCGATACCCGGAACAGTTTTCTCTCCCTTGCGCCAAACAGTGAACGTCTCCTTGGCGTCTCGCTGGGAGAAAACCTCCTCCTTGCTCATGCCTTCGAATGAGATCTCGTAGGTGCCTGAAGGGATTCGGTCGGCCGGAATCTCAAGGAGGGGAGAGGTGAACTCACCAGTGATCTGATTGGATGGCTCCGAAACGTTCGTAAGGGTATAGCGGAGCTCTTTCCGTTGGGGGTTGCCGACATCGTCGAAAACACGGACAGTCAGCTTCACGTTGTCGTCGGTAACCTCCAGCTTCTCTGGGATTTCGGGTACGATCACCGATGTTTTGCCGAGGCCGAACATGCGGCTGTCTTCGGCCACATCACCACCGGTCGATACCGAAGTCGCCTTTAGGTTGAACGAGGCGTTTTGGTAACGGGTGCCGACGAGTCCTTCGCTTGAGAGCTCGACGCGGAAGTTGCCGTTGCTGTCGGTATTGGTCTCTGTCGAGAAAGAGCCGGAGGGCCAGTCGATCCACCACCAACGCGACCAGGTCTCGAGACTAAGCGTCACCTTGGCGTCGGCGACCGGCATCCCCGAATAAGTCTCGACCTTGCCCGAAAGCACCAGCGTCGTGTCATTAGGTGTCTCCGGTGCATTGAGGAGCAGACGGTTAAGCGGCTGCTTGTACTCTTCGACGCGGATAGTAGCCGAGGGCCAGTCCCACTCGTTTCGGGTGATGTCTGTAGCCTCGAGCCTCCATTCTCCCAGCATCCCCTCATTCGGGATTTGGAACTTGCCGTGACAGCGTCCGTAACTGTCGGTTGTCAGGCTCACTGTGTCGACGGGCACGTTCGAAGCATTGCGGAGCACGAACTTTGTGGTCTGTCCGGTGAGGGGAGACAAGGTTTTGCCACTTTTCCCCCACACGATCGCCGAGAAAGAGACCTCGTCGCCGGGACGTGCTATCGCCCGGTCGAACAAAATACGGGCCATGTTCTCAGTCGACTCCCTTACAAATGGCTGAGTACTTATATTGTAGAGATTGGTAGAATAGTCTGATTTTCCTTTCCTTGCGTACATCGATAGACCGTAGACACGCTCCGGAACATCGGGCACCGTTATCGCGCCGTTGACATCTGTCGTTAGCTTCCGGGTGAAGGGAACCCTGTTGTTGGTAGATTTGAGAGTGACCGAGGCGTCGGCGATAGGCTTGCCGTCAGACCCGTTGACGATATACTCGCTTGGTCTCGACTCGATAACGTTCAATTGGAACGAGGCGAGATCGGTCACGTTGATGACCGAAATGTGGAGGTATTCGTTCTGGGGAGGGAGAATCAGATCCTTGGTGTCGAGGCTACGCGAAGGCACGAGGCAATAGCGACCCGGTTCAAGTGGCGGGAGGGTGATTGTCAATTCATCTTCGAACGGTAGCTCCGTGCTTTTGGCGGCGAAAGCGAACCGGTCGATGACGGTGCTGTTTTTCAGATCGTAGATGCTGTTGACTTGTGTCTTATCCTTCGGAAAGTTGTCGTGCAGCTTATAAAGGAGGACGAATCCGTTGGCGAGATTATGGGTCGTCACCTTCACCTCGGCTTCTGTTCCGGGCAGAATATAGGATGGCGAACTGATTGCGACGCTCGCTTCGGTCAACCGGTTGAGGTTGTCGCGGAGGCCATATTCGGCCAAATCCCAGACGGTCGCGTCGATCTCACCGAACTCCCCTTCGCGGATGGTCTTCTGTAGCACCTTCACCAAAAGATGGGGATCGAAGAATTCCTTCAGCTCGGTTGTCGCGAGGGGGTCGGTCGGAACTCCGTTTGAAAGGGACGGCGCTGAGCGATAGACCAACAGAAGCGGTTCGAGAGGGGTCTCCGCAAATAGTGACTGCAGGTCGCGAAGATATCGGGCGCGGTTGAGAGTCGAAAGGAGTGGCAACCGTTCTTTCAAGAACAAAGACCAACGCACGGGAGAAGAGTTCGGGGTGAGCGTCCCCTCCCAGCCTGCGATAAGTATCTCTTGATAAGGCTGTTCCTGCGATGGGGATTCATCTACCGCTCCGATGACCTTGAACGGGATTGCGGTGTCGGCCTCGACAAACTCCCGGAAGTAGTCCCAGATCGCCAGACCTTTATTGTAAATGAAATCGGTGAGCAGGAACTCGTCGCTGAACTTGTTAGGATCAAGTACAGAGGCGAAAGGCTTGAGCGACATCTCCGCCGGTGCTTCTGCAAGACTCTTGCCGATCAGATCCCGCACTTTGTTCTTGAACATGGCCGCATCCCAAAGCTCCATCTTCTCCGGAACCTCCGAAGGGGGAAGCTGGCGATCATTGTAGGTATACCTCCCGTAGTCATAGACATCACCGACAAGCGTCGCTTCGAGCATGTAGGCCAACGACTTCCAGCCGGCCGGGAGTAGGTTGGCTGTCGAGTCTATCAGCGACACACATCTGTCGGCCGATGCTGTCGAGATCTTCGATTCGGCCGAGCAGATCTCAAGTAGTGCCTTGAAGGCACGCTCCGGCTTATCCTCCTTGAGAGAGCGGTCGAGCACGAGGCGGGCATTCTTCAGCACCGTCTTCGGGAAGCTGAAGTCGGGCTTGTCAAACGACCCCTGGTCTGTCTTTGAATCTTTCTTCACTTTTTGGATAGCTTTTCGCTGTTCGGAATTTGTCGGGACGGCAGATGCTTCGAGGCTGAACAGTAAGGCCATAAAGACAAGAAGCGTGACCCCGAGAAAGGGGAGGACTCTGGTCCGTCCCCGATGATTATCGATATATTTCATGTTGTTGTGTATTGTTTGCCAATTCTATCACTTCGCATCCCGAGGGCTCTCCGTTGTCGATGGTCAGCCGGACGAGCGTACGCTGTCGGTGCCATCCCTGATTGCCGGCCGCTCCAGGATTGATGTGGAGCAGACCCAATTCGTTGTCGTAGATGACCTTCAGAATGTGGCTGTGGCCGTCGACCATGAGGGTGATCCGTTCGTCGCGGAGGAGTTGCTTCATTCCCCGCGCCCAACGTCCCGGATAGCCGCCGATATGGGTCAGCAGAACGCGCATCCCCTCGCACTCGAAGATGTCGAGCTCGGGACATTTACGGCGAACCATCCCGTGGTCGATGTTTCCCGACACCGCACGGACCGTCGCGCCCGTCTCGTCGGCCAGACGCTCGACTATCGAGTAGTCGCCGATGTCGCCGGCGTGCCATATCTCGTCGCAGTCCCTAAAATATGTTGCGTAGCGGTCGTCCCACAGACCGTGGGTGTCGCTCAAGATGCCTATTTTTTTCATAACCCCCAAAGTTAGCAAATTTATTGTAAATACGAAAGTCGGCCCCCATAGTTTCAAACCTTTCGAGCCCCAATCAACCCCGACTGCCCTCCGGTTGTTGTATATGAGAACTAAATTTTGTAATTTTGTAGTCATGTTTACAGCTTCACAGAAGAAAAGAGAAAACATCGCCGAATATCTGCTCTACATGTGGCAGATAGAGGATCTTATTCGCGCATATAACCTTGATCTTGAGCGCATAGACCATGATATCATCGAGAAGCACACCAATCTCGATGAGGCTCAGAAGAAGCAGATGCATGAGTGGTACGAGTCGTTGATCGACATGATGCGTCGCGAAGGTGTGTCCGAGAAAGGTCACATCCAGCTCAATAAAAACGTTATCATCGACCTCGAGGACCTCACCAAGCGTCTGCTTGCCGACAATCGGTTTCAGGATTTCGCCAACGAATATTACCGGACCCTCCCATATATCGTCGAATTCCGCGCAAAAGCCGGCGACGAAAAGCCCGACGAGATAGAGGCTTGTTTCAATGCCCTGTACGGCCTGCTGATGCTGCGCCTGTCGGACAAGGAAGTGTCTCCCCAGACCCTCGAGGCGACTCAGCAGATCTCGAAATTCCTCGCCCTCTTGGCCTCTTATTATAAGAAGGATTACAACAACGAGCTCTTTGCCGATCAGGAAGTGCAGGGGGAAGCCTAAACACAAAGAAAGGACTGACTTATTAATGAAGAATGTTTTGGTGACCGGCTCTAACGGTCAGCTGGGGAACTCCCTGAAGAAGGTCTTCGCCTCCAACCCCGAGGTGTACCCTATCTATGTCGATATCGACGAACTCGACATAACCGATGCGCAGGCGGTCGAGGACTTCGTGGCGCGCAACAACGTCGACATCATCGTCAACTGCGCGGCCTACACGGCTGTCGACAAGGCTGAAGACGAGAACATCAAGGCGGCCAAGATAAACACCGAGGCTGTCGGGATCATCGGACGCACCGCCCGCAAGCATAAGGTCAAGGTGATCCACATCTCGACCGACTATGTCTTCGCCGGCAACAATTTCCGTCCCTACAACGAGAACGACGAGCCCTATCCCCGTTCGATCTACGGGCGCACGAAGCTCGAGGGCGAGGGTATGCTCAACGCCTACTGTCCCGACACGGTCATCATCCGCACCGCATGGCTCTATTCCGAATATGGCCACAACTTCGTGAAGACTATGCTCCGAAAGGCTTCGGAGGGAGCCGATATCTCGGTCGTCTATGACCAGATCGGAACCCCGACCTATGCCGGAGACCTCGCCGAGGCCATCAACGCCGTGATCTCAGCTCCAGAGTGGAAGCCTGGCATATACCACTTCACCGACGAGGGTGTCGCGTCGTGGTACGACTTCACGAAGGCCATCATGCGCCTGAGCGGCAACGACCGGATCAAGGTCACACCGGTCGGCACACGCGATTACCCCACGCGCGCCGCCCGTCCCAACTACTCTGTCCTCTCCAAAAACAAGATCAAGTCCACCTTCGGACTCGAAATCCCTTACTGGGAAGACTCTCTCGCCAAGTGTCTCTCTGAATTGGGAGCAAAGAAATAACCCACCAGGATCCTAACCTAACTCACAGTGTCTGAAGAACTGAACAAAGAGATTGCGCGCCGGCGCACCTTCGCCATCATATCTCACCCCGACGCGGGTAAGACAACCCTGACCGAAAAGCTGCTCCTCTTCGGCGGCGCCATCCATGTCGCCGGTGCCGTGAAGAGCAACAAAATCAAGAAGACCGCCACGTCCGACTGGATGGAGATCGAGAAACAGCGCGGAATATCCGTAGCGACCTCGGTCATGGGCTTCGAATATAACGGTTACAAGATCAACATCCTCGACACCCCGGGCCACCAGGACTTCGCCGAGGATACGTTCCGGACACTGACAGCCGTCGACTCTGTCATCATCGTTGTCGACGCCGCCAAGGGTGTGGAGGCCCAGACGCGCAAGCTGATGGAAGTCTGCCGCATGCGCAAGACCCCGGTGATCATCTTTGTCAACAAAATGGACCGTGAGGGGCGGGATCCCTTCGACATCCTCGACGAACTCGAGGCAGAACTTCATATCGGGGTCCGTCCGCTCTCCTGGCCGATCAACATGGGCGCCAAGTTCAAGGGTGTCTACAATATTTATGAAAAGGGACTCGACCTCTTCACTCCGTCGAAACAGACCGTGAGCGAGCGTGTCGAGATCGACGACATTTCTTCGCCGCTGATCGACGAGGCGGTCGGAGAGGCCGACGCCACCAAACTCCGCGAGGATATCGAGCTGATCGAGGGGGTATATCCCGAGTTCGACAAGGAGAAGTATCTTGCCGGCGAAGTGGCTCCCGTCTTCTTCGGATCCGCGCTCAACACATTCGGTGTCAAGGAATTGCTCGACTGCTTCGTCGAGATTGCGCCGGCTCCGCGTCCTATCGTGGCCGAGGAGCGCGAGGTACGTCCCGAAGAAGAGGACTTCTCGGGCTTCGTGTTCAAGATTCACGCCAATATGGACCCGAACCACCGCTCGTGCATCGCCTTCGTGAAGATCTGCTCGGGCAAGTTTGAGCGCAACGTCAACTACCGCCACGTTCGCCACGACAAGATGATGCGCTTCGCCGCTCCGACCGCTTTCATGGCCCAGAAGAAGAGCATCGTCGACGTCGCCTATCCCGGCGACATCGTCGGAATACCCGACACGGGCAACTTCAAGATCGGCGACACACTGACGGGAGGCGAATTGCTACATTTCAAGGGCCTCCCCTCGTTCTCGCCCGAGATGTTCAAGTATATCGAGAACGCCGACCCGATGAAGCAGAAGCAGTTGGACAAAGGCATCCGTCAGTTGATGGACGAAGGTGTGGCCCAGCTGTTTGTCAACCAATTCAACGGCCGCAAGATCATCGGCACCGTCGGTCAGCTTCAGTTCGAGGTCATTCAATACAGATTGCTACACGAATACGGTGCCCAATGCCGCTGGGAGCCGATCAGCCTCTACAAAGCCTGCTGGATCGAGAGCGACGACGCCGAAGCCCTCGCCGCCTTCAAGAAGCGCAAGCACCAGTTCATGGCCGTCGACAAAGAGGGCCGCGACGTCTTCCTTGCCGACTCCAACTACGTCCTCCAGATGGCCCAGACCGACTTCCCCAAGATCCGCTTCCACTTCTCGAGCGAGTTTTAGACCCCGTTTCAAAAAAATGGCAGTCGCACGGGCGGCTCCGGTCGAGGGCTTTTCGCAAGCTGAAGACCGAGCGATGCGGGCATCGCGACCGATGAAGCTTGGCG
>CAZTSQ010000057.1:0-11314 GCA_964615915.1 uncultured Sangeribacter sp. | reverse complement strand
GAGATGAAGAGGTTGCCATATCCATTGGTGATCTGAAGCGAAACACCGAGCAACATCGAGAAGATGAAGAAGATGGCCATCGTCTTATCTTTGAAGAGGGCGAAGGCCTTGAGACCCAAGGCATCGGATACAGAGACTTTACCCTCCGTCTTGTTGACGGGACACTTGGGCATCGTCAGCGCATAGAGGCACATCACCAGGCTCAGACCTCCCGAGACGAAGAGCTGCATAAATGTCGTCTGGAACTTCGCTCCTTCGGGACCGATGAAGTTGACCGAAAGCATGGCGCAAATGAAACCGACGGTTCCGAAAACCCGGATCGGGGGAAAGTGTTTGACGGCGTCAAGGTTGAACTTTCCGAGCGCTGTGTAAGCCACTGAATTTGCCAGACCGATCGTCGGCATAAAGAAGGCGACCGAAAGGGAGTAGAGGGTGAACAGGGGGCCGAACGTCACGTTATCCCCCGAGAGAGCGCAGAACGTGGCGGCGCCGATCATGAACACACCGGCGAGAAGATGACAAAGGCTGAGGACCTTCTGAGCCTGAATATAGCGGTCGGCAATGATGCCGATTATTCCGGGCATAAAGATGGAGACTATGCCTTGAATGGCATAGAACCAAGATATATTAGAGGCCATACCGATACGGCCGAGGTAGTTGCCGAGCGAGGTCAGATAGGCACCCCAGACAGCGAACTCTATGAAATTCAGGACCGCAAGGCGGACTTTCAGTCGAAGAGTAGATGACATTTAGGCTATTTTCTCGCAAAGATAAGAAAAAAAAACAGGGTGGCAAAATAAAAAATTTTGCCCAAAAATTTGCACAGCCCGAAACTTTGTTGTAACTTTGCACTCGCAAAACGGAGGACAGCCCCTCCGCCAAGCGAATCATGGCGGGATAGCTCAGTTGGTTAGAGCGTCGGATTCATAACCCGGAGGTCTCGAGTTCAATTCTCGATCCCGCTACTTCACTTTCAAAGCGCCTTGTGATTACAACTCACCTGGCGCTTTTCTTGTAGACCGACCTTCAACGTCAAAGGCCGTCTCTATCTGCGCCTTCATCCACCCTTCATATGCTGAGAATACAGAACTACATACGCTCGCTCTCCCCTTTTCTCGGCGTCAGCCCCGAGCGACTGATTCCGCTGTTCGAAAAGGTGCGCCTTGAGTTCGAATCCTACGAGAAGGATGACCGCATCCTATATCCCGGGATGCCGGCTGACCGTGTGACAATTTTGCTCAACGGCCCGGTAGTCTATGAACGCGAACATATCGAGGGTGTTCGGGTCTCGTGGGAAGTATCCGAAGGGCAACCGCTTGATCTTCCGGCTCTGTTCAGCCTCAACCGATGTCATGATCTGACGGCCCGCGCTCAAGATAGGGTCAACGTCGTCGCTATCGATCGGACTCAGTTCAGACGCCTCTATGAAGCGGAACCGATCATACTGATCAACCTGCTCAACATCCTCGGCAGGGCCGCAAACACTCCGCAGGCCATCACGGGGAGCAATGTAGTGGAATTCTGGCTAAACAGCCTCAGCCGAATCGGCACCGACAATCCCGTCCGGGTCGAGGTCACTCTCGAAAGAATGAGCGAGATCCTCTCAACCCCGGTCGATACATTGAAACAGAATCTGAAAGAGTGCATCCGTAAAGGAATGATTTCGTGGTTGCCTACCCAGAATGCAATTGTGATCAAGCACCGCAATATCTAACAAGCTCATGAAAAGAAGAAGGCTCCCTATCAGATTAATCCTTGCCACCATCTGTGCCGTCATGGCGTGGGGTCTGACTTCGTGTTTCACCGGCATTGAAAACACCGCCAAGATAGACCTGACCAGACATGACAGGCGACAACAGGCGCTTACCCCTGAAGAGACCTTCCTTAAAGACCTCGAGGGGAGAGCCCTTTCAGAGTGGAAGCCGGGTGACCGTTTTTTGATCGCCGACGGGAAGGTAGCCTTGATCTTCGAGCAGGACCCATATCTATCGCCGAGCGACCCTACGATAGTCGGTAAGCACCTTATATATAAAGGTGTCGACTCACGCCTCCGGCCCGACAGGTCGGAAGAGCGCGTGATTCTTTTCGCCGACAGCCTCCGGACATACCGATATCCCACCGGAATGTTGGTAGAGAAGGCAGATTCAGCTGTAATCAGCACCAAACTGCCGCTCCTGATAGATCTCGAGACCGTGAGCGAAGTGGCGACACGCATGAAGGGACGACAATTATGGACCCGATCTCAGCTTTGGTATGACTCGACGGGAGAGAAAGTAAACGGCAAGAAGTTCGTGCCGGTAACGGTGACGGAGATCCTTCCGGGCTCACAGCTCTTTCCGATCAAGGTAATTTTCAGCGACGAAGAGGGGCAGCCACATATGATGTGGATGAACTACACGTCGTCGACCTCAGACAGCCGCCGCTTCCCGGTGCTTTTCTCTCTGTCCGACCGCCGAAAGGATTATCCCGATATTTCGGACGAACATTGGCGACTGATTCAGAACGGTGACGTCGCCAAAGGGATGACCAAACTGGAGTGTCGCCTCGCTCTGGGCAATCCAACCGACGTCGCCGCCGGACATACCCACAGCGAGACGCTCGACTTCTGGCAATATTCCGACGGTGTCTATCTCCGCTTTGCCGACGGAGTTCTGGTCGACTTCCGCCGTTAACTCTTCTTCATATAAATCAATGAATTAAAGCTTCCAAACCCATGTTTGAACACGATAAAGACCTCACCCATCTGACAACATTCGGCATCCCGGCCGAGTGCTCGGTTTATGCCGAATTTGAGAACGTGCGCCAACTGACCTGGATCTCCCGTCAGCCGGAGTTTCTCAACAATCCTGTTTTTCATATGGGCGGGGGCAGTAACCTCCTCTTCACCGGCAAGTATGAAGGGCTTGTGCTTCGTTCTCGAATCATGGGCAAGACCATCTACCGCAATCCCGACCGAGGTACCGTCACCATAATAGCCGGAGCGGGAGAGGATTGGTCGGAATTTGTTCGCTGGACCATCGACAACGACCTCGCCGGCCTCGAGAACCTCATCGGTATCCCGGGCCAGGTCGGCGCCTCGGCCGTACAGAACATCGGAGCCTACGGTGTGGAGGCCGGAGACAGGATCTTCAGTGTGGAGTGTTTCGACTGTGAGCGGCGCGAGGTGGTTCGCTTCGACAACAAGGACTGTCATTTCGGATATCGCGACTCTCGGTTCAAACACGAATGGAAAGGAAGATATTATGTGCTTCGCGTGGCGTTCAGACTGGAGGATAAAACTGAAGCCACTACCCTCACCTACGGCCCGCTGAAGAACTTGGCGGAACGCCTGGGCCACACTCCGACGATCCGAGAGGTAGCCGATGAAGTGGAGTCGATCCGAAACCGAAAGCTTCCGGACCCGAAAGAGATTGGAAGCGCCGGGAGCTTCTTCATGAACCCCATCGTCCTCAAGTCATATTATGACGAAGAAATTCTCCGCCGCAATCCAGACGTTCCGGCTTACATACAAGAAGAGAAGATACAGGTCGGCAAGGATATCGTCAAAGTGACGTTTGCGAAGCTTAATGCCGGCTGGCTGATCGAACATGCCGGACTGAAGGGATATAGCGAAGGGGGCGCCGAGGTGTATCCCAAGCAATGTCTGGTGATCGCCAACCTTGGCTGGGCCTCCGCCGAAGCGGTCATGAAGGTCGCCAAACATGTTCAGAATACAGTCCGCGAAAAATACGGCGTCTGGCTTAAGCCCGAGGTCAACTATATTTCGAGCCACGTCGAGGTGACCGTTCTAGGCTCCGGAACCTCAAAGGGAGTGCCTGAGATAGCCTGCGACTGCCACGTCTGCCGCTCAACGGACCCTCACGATAAGCGTCAACGTGCTTCGATTCTCGTCAAGGCGGGAGGGAAGACACTGTTGATCGATGCCTCGCCCGACCTCCGTTTGCAGGCCGTGGCTACCGACCTTCATCATGTCGATGCGGTACTCCTTACCCATGAGCATTATGACCATGTAGGCGGAATCGACGACCTCCGCCCCTTCTGCGGCCGACACAATATGAACATCTACGCACGCCCCGACGTATGCGAAGCTCTGAAGCGCCGACTCGACTACGCCTTCAATCCGCATCCTTATCCGGGTGTGCCGACCTTTAATCTGCACGAAATCCACAACTCCCCCTTCTATGTTGATGGCGTCAAGGTCACACCGATCGAGGTTCTTCACGGTCACAAACCGATCGTCGGCTATCGGATCGGCGACTTTGCCTACCTGACCGACGTCAAGACCATCGACGAACGCGAGCTCGAGAAGCTTGAAGGTGTGAAGGTGTTGATATTGAATGCGTTGAGAGAGCGCGAGCACTTTGCCCATCTCAATTTTGAAGAAGCGAGGGCAATCATCGACATCGTCAAGCCCGAGCACTGCTATCTGACCCATTTCAGCCACGAAGCGGGCACCCACGAAGAGATCGCGGCGCGCTTCCCCTCGAATATCTCTCCGGCCTACGACGGCCTCCACTTCAAGGTCTGAAAACTGCACCAAAATATACCCTCGAGGCCGAACACCTCGGGGGTAAAAGAAAGCCTCCGGCGCGAAAAAGCGTCGGAGGTTACTTTTTGAAAGAAGGTAGTCTATCCGGGACTCGAACCCGAGTTTCCACCGTGAGAGGGTGGCGTGCTAACCGCTACACTAATAGACCGTTCATGAAGTAAGGTTAACTGAAGTGGTAGTCTATCCGGGACTCGAACCCGAGTTTCCACCGTGAGAGGGTGGCGTGCTAACCGCTACACTAATAGACCATTTTAGAGAGTGGGTCCCTTTGAAGGGGCGTCGTTCTCTGTTTTGCGGTGCAAAGTTACACAATTATTTTCGATTGCGCAACTTTTCAGCCAACTTTTTGAGATTTGAGAAGAGGTTTTAGTGACTACCCGACCCGGATTGGCCGGGCAATCACCAATGTGTTCTGTTGTCGATTACTCGGCAGCAGCCTCTTCAGCAGTTGTCTCTGCCACTTCTGCCTCGAGGGCAGCCTTTGCGGCAGCTTCCTGAGCGGCGAGGATCTCAGCCTTCTTCTTGGCTACAGATTCGCCTTTCAGGCGGTTCTTCTCCATCTCGGCGTCGAGGCGAGCCTTAGCTTCCTCGGCTGCTTTCTGAGCCTTCTGAGCCTTGAAAGCGTCAGCCTCTTTGGTGCGGGCTGCCTTCCAGGCGTCGAAACGGCGCTGTGCCTCTTCCTCGTTGAAAGAGCCTTTCTTAACGCCACCGCGGAGGTGCTTCATCAGCATGACGCCCTCCTTAGAGAGGATTGAACGAACTGTGTCGGTGGGAATCGCACCCACTTCTACCCAATAAAGAGCACGGTCGAAGTCCAAATTTACTGTAGCAGGATTAGTGTTCGGATTGTATGAACCTATCCTTTCAATAAATTTACCATCACGTGGTGCCCTGCTATCGGCGACTACAATAGGATAGAAAGCGTAGCCTTTACGGCCATGACGCTGCAATCTGATCTTGGTTGCCATAAACTTTGCCGGTTTATTGAATTGATTGTTTGGTGATTAACGGCTCTCCGACCATCCCCGGACTCTCTTTTCCCGCGGCGTGGTTTTCGAAACCGGATGCAAAATTAATATTTTTGAGCGACATAGCCAAATTTCTCGCCCCTTTTCTGCCTATTTTCCCGGCTTTTGGCTCTTTTTGACCTTCGGAAACTACCGGTATGGGAATATTTTTGTAACTTTACGCTCTGTTATGAGCGAAAACAACACCCTTCTGCAACGTCTCGACGGCCTTGACAGCCGTTTCGAAGAGGTCTCGACCTTGATAACCGATCCGGCAGTCATTGCCGATCAGCCCCGTTATGTCAAACTCACCAAGGAGTATCACGACCTGGAGAAAATCCTCGACGCGACGCGACGCTACCGCCAGATCCTCAATGATGTGGCCGAGGCGCGCACGATGCAGTCTGACTCTGACCCGGAACTGAAGGCGATGGCGGCCGAGGTGATCGCAGAGGCCGAAACCACCCTCCCGGCTCTTGAAGAGGAGATCAAGCTGATGCTCGTCCCGGCCGATCCGGACGACTCGAAGAACTGTATCGTCGAGATCCGCGGTGGCACGGGTGGCGACGAGGCTGCCCTCTTTGCGGGCGATCTGTTCCGCATGTACCAAAAGTTTGCCGAGCGAAAGGGATGGGCTCTGGCCGTCTCTTCGGTCTCCGAGGGAGCTGTAGGGGGTTACAAGGAAATAGTCTTCACCCTTACGGGCGAAGGTGTTTACGGCGTGATGAAGTACGAGAGCGGAGTTCACCGCGTTCAGCGCGTTCCTGCCACCGAGACCCAGGGGCGTGTCCACACTTCGGCCGCAACCGTAGCCGTGCTCCCCGAAGCCGAACCCTTCGAAGTCGAAATCCATGAGGGAGAGATCAAGTGGGACACCTTCAGAAGCGGAGGTGCCGGCGGCCAGAATGTGAACAAGGTCGAATCAGGGGTGCGTCTGCGCTATAACTGGAAGAACCCTAACACGGGACAGACCGAGGAGATATTGATCGAGTGTACCGAGACGCGCGACCAGCCTAAAAATAAAGAACGCGCGCTTGCGAGACTGCGCACGTTCATATATGATAGAGAACACCAGAAGTATGTCGACGACATTGCGTCCAGACGCAAGTCACTCGTGTCGACCGGAGACCGCTCGGCTAAGATCCGCACCTATAACTTCCCGCAGGGACGAATGACGGATCATAGGATCAACTACACGGTCTACAACCTTCCGGTCTTCCTCGATGGCGATATTCAGGAGTGTATCGACCAGCTTGCCCTGGCTGAGAACACAGCCAAGCTAAAGGAAGCTGAACTGTAACCGATTACTACCGGCTGGAAGCCGGCGATCCTTGAGGAAGCTGAACTTTAAAGGAAGTTCTTCCGGTGGAGATAGCTTGCGGAGTTGTTCTTGTTGGCCTGAAATTGGAAGACGCAACCGCCTACGAGGAACACCACCGCTATACCGCCGAGCCACCATGTAGCGGCTACACCGCTGGTAAAGCATGAGATGATCAACAGGATTGAACCTATTACATAGGAGAGGATGGATAGTGTTTTCATAGTAGTAAGGGATTAAAGATTAATATTATCGATCAAGAGTGCTACACTGATACACCTATAACTCCAATCATCCCATGTTGGTTCAATCCCCACTACTCTTTTTTCAGCCTTGGCATGATGCCTCCGCGTCATGTGTTTGCCGTCCGTTGGCTTCGGCAAGGGCGTCCGGTTTGCCGATGTCGAGGAGCGTCAATTTCTCAACAGGATGGGCGGAGATCCTGAGATCGGTGAGCTCATTGAGAAAGAAGTCCATGATCGGGAAGCGACCGGAATAGCCCCGAAGATGCATCTGCTCGACGGCACGGCGATTGACGACGTAGATACCGCTGAAGGCAAACGATCGCGACTCAGGCGACGGCCGGTAGCCCGAGGGTCGGAACTCCCCCGTCTTCACGTTCTCCCACCCTTCAAGTCGGCCGTCGGGCGCGAACCATAACCGGCGGCTACTCTCGCGTTGGCTGACGAGCAACGTGACGTCATTGCCCGAGTCAACATGACCGTCAAACAGAGCCTTGAGGTCAGCGTCGCTCAAGATATCCACGTTGTGCACCAAAATATCGTCACACCCGTCGGCAAACAACAACGGAGCGGCATGAAGCAATCCTCCGCCGGTCTCAAGCAATTCGGATGTCTCGTCACTGACCCGTATGTCAATCGGATGTGGCGTCGAGGCCAGATAATCGGTGATCTGGTCGGCGAAATGATGGACATTGACCACCGCCCCGTCGAAACCGGCATCGGCAACGCGGCCGATAACCTTCGAGAGCATCGGCTCACCCCCGACGGGCACCAGAGCCTTCGGGTGGGAATCTGTCCAGGGCTTCAGGCGCGTACCGAGCCCCGCGGCAAGAATAAAGGCACGTTTCATAAGTGGCTGAGGTTAAGGATCAATCGTTTAGGACAATGTCGATTTTCTGTTCCCGATGAACAAGATGCACTATCGCCTCGGGGAACCGTTCGTGAAGATGGCGGGCGGTTCGTTCGGCACAATAGACCGAGCGATGCTGACCGCCGGTACACCCGAAGCCCACATCAAGCGACGAGAAACCGCGGGCCATGTATCTCTCAACGGCCGAGTCAACGAGCTGCCACGCCGATTCGAGGAAGTCGAACACCTCTCCCCTCTCCTCAAGAAAATCGATGACCGGTTTGTCCCGGCCTGTCAACGCCTTGTACTCAGCATACCGTCCGGGATTGTGCATCGCCCGGCAGTCAAACATGAAGCCTCCCCCATTGCCGGTCAGATTGTCGGGATACCCCTTCATGTATGAGAAGCTCGACACCCGGATATGCAGTCGGCCGTCGTTGATAGTCAAGGGAGCGAAGCGCTTGTCGGCACACAGCTCCCGACATGCGCGACGCAACTCCGGGTAGCTGTCGAAGCGTTGATCGTCAAGCAAACGCGCCAGATTGGAGAGTCCGGCAGGTATGCTCCTAAGGAAATGGGCACGCCGCTGAGTCAAACCTCGCATACCATAGGCACCCAACACCTGGAGCGTACGGAACAAGACGAACAGGAAGAGAGGTTTCAGCAGTCGGTCGGGCGCGACTCCGGTCTGCCGCTCATACTCTTCGGCATAGACATTCAGCAACTGCGCCTTCATCTCATCGGGAAGGGCGGCCTTGGCCTGCCACAGAAACGAAACGGCGTCATAAAGTGCGGGTCCCCGGCGTCCTCCCTGGAAGTCGATGAAATATGGCTTGCCATCCTTGATCATGATGTTGCGGCTCTGGAAGTCGCGATACATGAAGCCGGATGCCACGCCCGAGGCCTCCATTATCTCCTTGGCCAGACGCTCCAGTTCATCCTGCAGCCGCTCTTCGTCAAAGACTACGCCGGCAGGTTTGAGGAAGCTGTACTTGAAGTAGTTGAGGTCGAAAAGAATCTGGCGCTCCGAAAAGGCAGGGTGCATCACCACGCCTTCCCACTTTTCGGCCGGCAAGGTCTGAAGCCGCACAAGATGACGAAGCGCCTCCTCGGCCAGGGGTTCGAACTCCGGCGTACCTATCAACGAGAAAAGATCTGTCGACCCGAGATCTTCCAACCAGTAAGTCTTTAGGTCATCCGAGACTTCGAATATCTGCGGCACCTTTATTCCGGCATCTCTGAACACACGCGCCAAAGCGATAAATGTCTCGTTTTCACGAACATCGTCTGAGTCGGCCTTTACGACCGCCCCGAACCGGGGGTCGGGCGTCTCACGCCGAAAATAGCGGCGGTCTGAACCTGCACCGGCTATCGGAACCCATCGCGGCTCACGCCCGGTCGCCTCAATTGTTGCTGAATCCTGATTCATACCGCGAAATTAATAAAATCCTTCAGAACAAGAGCACAATCCCGTGCGTTAATCTTATAGAACCGGGGGAGGGAGAATTGCGCCCGATTCGGTCGGTCAACGACTCGGTGTTGACCGAAAGCAAAATTTTTGCTAAATTTGCGGTGCAATTACACTAAGGTAAACCATAAAAACACAAGGAAAAGAAATGGCTAATATCGACAACTACAACTTTGCCAACAAGAAGGCAATTGTTCGTGTAGACTTCAATGTGCCCCTCAACGAAGACGGCACAATCGCCGACGATACCCGTATCCGCGGCGCACTCCCCACTCTCAAGAAAATTCTCGCCGACGGCGGCTCGCTCATCCTGATGTCCCACATGGGCAAACCCAAAGGCAAGGTAAACGAGAAGCTCTCTCTCTCTCAGATCCGCGACGCCGTTGCCAAGGCACTCGGCACCGAAGTTAAGTTCGCCCCCGACTGCGCCAAGGCACAGGAGGCTGCCAAGGAACTGAAGCCCGGTGAGGTGCTTCTTCTCGAAAACCTCCGCTTCTATCCCGAAGAGGAAGGCAAACCCGTAGGCATCGACAAGAACGACCCCGCCTATGACGAAGCCAAGAAGGAGATGAAAGAGCGCCAGAAAGAGTTCGCCAAGACCCTCGCAAGCTATGCCGACGTCTATGTGAACGACGCTTTCGGCACCGCCCACCGCAAACATGCCTCGACGGCTGTCATCGCCGACTACTTCGACGCACAGGACAAGATGCTCGGCTACCTCATGGAGAAAGAGGTGAAGGCCGTCGACAATATCCTCAAGGACATCCAGCGTCCCTTCACCGCCATCATGGGTGGCTCAAAGGTTTCGACCAAGATCGGCATCATCGAGAACCTCATGGATAAGGTGGATAACCTGATCCTCTGCGGCGGTATGACCTACACCTTCGCCAAGGCACAGGGTGGCAAGATAGGCGACTCGATCTGTGAAGACGACAAGCTCGACCTCGCTCTCGACATCATCAAGAAAGCGAAAGAGAAAGGTGTCAACCTCGTGCTCGGAAGCGACTGCGTGGCAGCCGACGCCTTCTCCAACGATGCCAACACCCAGGTTTGCCCCGCCGGCAACATCCCCGACGGATGGCAGGGTCTCGACGCGGGTCCGGACAGCATCCTGGAGTTCCGCAAGGCTATACTTCCCGCGAAGACAATCCTCTGGAACGGCCCCGCAGGCGTGTTCGAGATGGAGAACTTCACCAAGGGCTCGCGCGCAATCGCCGACGCAATCGTCGAGGCAACCGACAACGGTGCCTTCTCGCTCGTAGGTGGCGGTGACTCGGTTGCCTGTGTGAACAAGTTCGGTCTGGCCGACAGCGTTTCGTACGTGTCGACCGGCGGCGGCGCACTGCTCGAAGCCATCGAAGGCAAGACTCTCCCCGGAATCGCAGCTATCAAAGGCTGATCCGAGACCCGAAGAGTCTCCTGTAATCAAGAGATTAATGACACCATAATATAAGGGGCTCCCCGGCCGATTGAGGCCATTAGGAGCCCCTTCATTATTTGCCAAAGCCACGACGGACGACTCTTTTATATATTTTTAACCGGCGCGAGACAAAAAAATTTGGCAGACGGATTTGTTTTTTTAGAAATTAGTCGTAACTTTGCAAATTGAAGTGAGGACACGGAAAATTACCGGGTCATTTCACTCGCCTTCGGACTCTCGCGCGCCTTTCCCACAGCGTCTCTCCCACACCGAAAATCCGGAGGCCCTGATACCATGAAAACGCGAACACCTCCCTTTCGGCAGCGTCCGGAGCGCGTCTTCAAGCGATACTGGAAACATAAACAAACAACTCAATAACAATTAATTAACAAACAAACTAACACAACACTATGGAATCTAAAGATCCCAAGGCTACTGCTGCAGCAGCACCTCAGAGTGC
>CAZTSQ010000056.1:0-11677 GCA_964615915.1 uncultured Sangeribacter sp. | reverse complement strand
AAACGATAATCGCAGTATAAATTTTTCTGTGTCTACTTTTCGTGGGGCAGTGCAAATTGTTGTGAAAATGTTTGAAAAGTGTAGTAAAAAGGGTCCAAAAAATGTTTGAAAAGTGTAGTAAATTGGGTTCAAAAACGTTTGAAAAGTGCGGATAATACTTGTCCAATTCGTTTGAAAAGTGTAATTTTGTAGGCGAAATCAGTTAGCAAACATAACGTTATGCTTTATCGTAAAATTGAACCATATCTCAGACAGTATTTCCGAGAGAAGCGCCGTAAGATTCTTGTCGTTAGTGGGGCCCGTCAGGTTGGGAAGTCCTTCATCATCAACCATGTCGGTTCGGAAATGTTCAAGAACTTCGTTCAGCTCAACTTCCTAACCAATAGGAAGATGAGGGAGGCGTTTAACAAAGTAGAGACCGTTGAGGACTTCTATCTCCAGCTGAGTGTGTTTGCCGGTCCTAATCTGGGAACCAAGGAAGATACCCTTGTATTCCTCGATGAGATCCAGGAATGCGAGCACCTACTCACTCTCCTTAAGTTCCTGCGTGAAGAGGATCGGTTCAGATACGTGGCCAGTGGCTCCCTGCTTGGGGTCACACTAAAGAGAACTACCTCCGTACCCATCGGCTCAATAGAGATAAAACACATGTATCCTCTTGATTTCGAGGAGTTCCTGATCGCAAATAATTTTGGACCCGAGGCGATCGACTATCTCAAGGAATGTTATCGGGAACTGAAGAGCCCGGAGCCCTCGGTTCATGAGCGGACGATGTATCTCTTCCGTCGTTATCTTCTTGTCGGAGGAATGCCGGATGCTGTCAACGAGTTCATTGAGACCCACAATCTGTCCCGAATCCGCGATATCCAAACGGACATTCATCATCTATATGAGGTTGACGCTTCGAAGTATGATGAAGAACACCGTCTCGCGATCAAGCGTGTCTATGACCTGATTCCATCAAACATGGAAAGCAAAAAGAAACGCATAGTCTACAGCAAGATAGAGGAGGGAAAGAAGAAGCGTAGCAGCGACTATGAAGAAGAGATGGAATATCTGATATCTTCTGGAGTCGCACTCGAAGTGAAGGCTATCTCCAACCCCAGATTTCCGCTGATAGAGACGGAGTTCAAGAACCTACTGAAGCTTTATCTGAATGACGTCGGACTCCTGTCGAACATACTCTATCGCATGAACCCGGATCCAATCCTTGAAGACGAGGACAGTATAAATCTGGGGTCTCTCTATGAATGTGCGGTGGCAGAGCAACTGGTCTCCAATGGACATCGGTTGTTCTACTACGACAATCGCAACCACGGGGAGGTGGATTTTCTGATTGACGACTACCGTAGCCTCAGCGTTCTCCCCATCGAAGTCAAGTCGGGCAAAGACTACCGTGTTCACCGAGCCATCAGCAGATTCGTCACCGTTCCGGACTATCACATAAAATTCGGCTACGTCCTCTCCAACTCCGGAGTCATCGAGCGTCGGGACAACATAATCTACCTTCCCGTCTACTTCACCCTCTTCTTCAACAGCACCGGCTCCGACAACGACGCCGAAATCCTGATATGATTGTTCGGCTCGGTCAGTATATGTAGAAATGCGACTTTGGAGGGTCGAATTTCTTCTGAAGCAGACAAACAAAAGGACACCGCCGAGGGGGAGGCGGTGTCCTTTTGTAGTTCTATGGTTACCGGCTGGAAGCCGGCGTGACTGCTTATACCGGCTGGAAGCCGGCGTTACTGCTTATACCGGCTGGAAGCCGGCGGTACGGTGCGGCGTTTAGCCGATGGTGATTCCGGAGAAGCCGAGGAAGGCCATGGCGAGGATGCCGGCGCTGATGAGGGCCAGGGGGACGCCGCGGAGACCGCGGGGTGTCTCGGTGATCTCGAGCTGTTCGCGGATGCCGGCAAAGATCCAAAGCGCAAGCGTGAAGCCAAGGGCCGTCGAGAAGCCGTAGACCACGGCCTGGAGGATGTTGAAGTCTTTCTGAATGACCAGAATCGCAACGCCAAGCACCGCGCAGTTCGTCGTGATCAGCGGGAGGAATACACCGAGCGCCTGATAAAGCGCCGGAGTAATCTTCTTCAAGACAATCTCGAGCAACTGTACCAGGAAGGCAATCACGAGGATGAAGACGATAGTCTGCAGAAACTCGAGGCCGAGCGGATTGAGCACGTAGTACTGAAGCACCCAGGCTACGGCCGTGGCAAGCGTGATGACGAACGTAACGGCCGCTCCCATACCCAAGGCTGAAGAGGTCTTCTTCGAAACACCCAGAAACGGACAGATGCCCAGGAACTGGGCCAGGACGATATTGTTGATGAAAATCGCCGTGACGATTATAGATATGTAGGCTAACATGATCGTATTTGTCTTTTAGGTTCCTGAGATTATGATTTCTTGCGGGTTAGGGCGGCGATGACCGCAATCAGATAACCCAGCGCGATGAACGCGCCCGGAGCGAGCACAAAGAGCAACATACCGTAGTCTTCGGGATATATGGCCAGCCCGAAGAGACGGCCTGTGCCGAAGAACTCACGGACTGCACCGAGAAGGGTCAGCGCGAACATGAATCCGAGTCCACATCCGAGTCCGTCGAGGAACGAAGCGAACACCCCGTTCTTGCCGGCGAAAGCCTCGGCACGTCCCAGGATGATGCAGTTGACCACGATCAACGGGATAAAGATGCCGAGCGTAGCGTTCAGACCAGGCATCCACGCGCTGACGGCCAACTGAAGGATCGTCACGAATGACGCGATGATCACGATATAGGCCGGGATTCGCACCTTGTCCGGAATCAGGTTCTTCAGCAATGAGATCACCGGGTTCGAGCACATGAGGACGGCCGTCGTAGCCAGACCCATCATCAGACCGTTCATTGCCGAAGAGGTCGTTCCGAGTGTCGCGCACATTCCGAGCAGCAGCACGAACACCGGGTTGTTCGGCAGGATGCCGTTATAGAAAATCTTCCAATACTTCTTCATCATTCAGCCCCCTCCTTTCTCTCTTTCGATCCGTGTTGTTTCGATGCGCCCGACGTCGCGTCAGATCCCGACTCGCCCGAGTCACCGAGTTTCACACCATTCGCCTCGGCCACTCCGCGATAGGCCTCATAGGCGTTACGCAGAGCTTCAAGGAATGCGCGCGATGAATAGGTCGCGGCCGTGATGCCGTCGATGTCACCGCCATCTTTCTTCACCGTGAAGTTTGTGACGGCCGGATTCTTACCGATCACGCTTCGGGCGCCGGCCGGATCCCGGAACCACTCTTCCATTTTCGAGCCCAGGCCGGGAGTCTCGGCGTGGCGCAGCACGCGATAGTCAACCACATCGCCCTCGGCGTCGAAGCCACACATAACGACGATCTCACCCGAGAAACCGCTCATCGTCACTCCCTCGACAGCCGCGCCGTTAAACCGACCGTTGTCGATTGCAGGATAGACAACGAAGGGAAGCCCTTCGACCGTCACCGTATCCGAGTCGGCCACGGGATCGTTGGTAAAAGGAGGCGCAACCTTGCGGATGGCGTCGAGACGCTGCTCAGTCTCCTGGGCCGCGATTTGGTTTTTCGTCAGCATATACATCCCTCCGAGAGCGGCGCCTGAGCAGACCGTGATCAGTCCGAGCGACATGATCATGTTCGGAAGGGTAGAGGCAAGCTTCTTCATCGCGCACCTCCTTTCGCTGCCATTGCAGCCTCACGGGCTCCGAAGATCCGCGGACGGGTATATCGGTTGATCAAAGGCACAAAGCTGTTCATCAGGAGGATAGCAAACGACACACCTTCGGGGTAGGCGCCGAACCGTCTGATGATGATCGTTATTACCCCTATCAGCGCGCCGAAGATAAGTTGGCCGAGATGGGTCATGGGTGAAGTTACATAGTCGGTAGCCATAAATACGGCTCCGAGCATCAGACCGCCGGCGAGGATGTCGAGAAGCGGATTGCCGCCCAACGCCCACGACATGATTGCCGCTCCGCCCAGAACCGACACCGGTATATGCCATGTGATGGTACGCGTAGCCAGCAACCAGACAAGACCGATGAGGATCGCTATCGAACCGACCTCGCCGAGCGAGCCGTTCATGTGGCCGATCGCCATATCGAGAATGTCCGAACTGTTGGCCAGAGCCGAAGCTCCTTCATGTTTCATTTGGGCGAGGTATGTCGCTCCGGTGACTGCGTCGACTCCCGAGGGAACATCGACGGGCCATGTAGTCATGGCCGCCGGGAATGAGAGCAGAAGGAACACGCGCCCCACGAGCGCCGGATTCCAGATATTACACCCCAGGCCGCCGAAAGACATCTTGCCGATTCCGATGGCGACGACGGCGCCGATGACCACCATCCACCATGGGAGGATACTCGGCAGGTTGAACGCCAACAGCAGACCTGTGATCACGGCCGAGCCGTTGAGCAACGTGAAAGGCTTGTGAAAAAGAAAACGGGCAATAAGCCACTCTGTCAGCAGACAGGCCGCCAACGAGACGCACACCACCCCGAGGGCGGGGAGCCCGAAGGTCCATATCGCTACCCCGAGCGCCGGGAGCATCGCTATGACCACATTCCACATCAATTTCGAGACGTCGGTCCGGCTGTGGATGTGGGGCGCGCCGGTGACGATGAGTTGCATGCTCATCCTTGGTATCAGATTTTTTGATCTATCGTTTCAGTTCCTTGCGGATCAGCGCCTTGCCGATCCTGATATAGTCAACCAGATGGCGCCATGACGGACAGACATAGCTGCAGCATCCGCATTCGAGACAGTTCATTATTCCCTCCTCTTTCGCTTCGGGGGCGAGGCGGAGTTTGCCGAGCGTAGCGATCAAATGGGGTTGGAGACCCATCGGACAGACGTCGACACAGCGGGCGCAACGGATACAGTTCTCTTCGACACGGCGAAGGATATCCATACCCGCGAGCACGGTCACGCCGCCGTTGGCCTTAACCGTCGGCGCCGAGAGGACGGCCGCCGCCTGACCCATCATCGGACCGCCGGCCAAAACCTTGACCGGACCGTCCTGCGGAAGTCCGCCACCCGCTTCGACAAGCGACTCGAGTGGAGTCCCGAGCGGGGAGAGAAAGTTGCCCCGGTTCTTCATCTGCTGTCCGGTGACGGTCACGATTCGGCGTGTCAGCGGCAGACCAAGACATACCGCTTCATAGGCCGCGAAGGCGGTTGCCACATTATCGACCACAACATGGGCGTCGACGGGCAGACCTCCGGCCGGAACGACCCGGCCCGTCATCGCCTCGATCAACTGCTTCTCGCTTCCCTGGGGATATTTCGTCTTCAAGGTCACAACACCGACCGGAGATGGCATCGTAGCGGCTGCTTTACTAAGGGCTTCAATCGCCTCGGGCTTGTTGGCCTCGACACCAACCAGAACGTTCGACGCTCCGACGGCACGGGCAAGAATCAATGCACCGGCCAGAACCTGAGGTGCCCAGCGTCTCATCAGCGCGTCGTCACACGTCAGATAAGGCTCACACTCGGCGCCGTTCAGAAGAAGCGTGTCCGCACTCTTCCCTTCGGGGATCGAAAGCTTGACCGAGGTCGGGAAAGCCGCGCCTCCGAGACCGACGATTCCGGCTTCGCGCACTCGACCCACTATCTCTTTCGGCTCGAGCTTCATGGCCTCGGCGAAGGCCGCTTCGTCGAGTTTCTCTTCGGGTAGAGGGAGGGGAACTCCGGGCTCGTCGGGCTCTATTGAGACAGCGTCGACCCAGAATCCGGCCGCATTGCGGACGTTCTCGATCTTGCGCACCTTTCCGGCCACGGGGCTGTGGACATTGGCCGACACAAAGCCTCCGGCCTCGGCAATCTTCTGTCCGGCCTCGACGGTGTCGCCGGCCTTCACGATAGGTTTGGCCGGAGCGCCGATAGACTGGCTCATCGACAGATATAATACTCCCGAGACGGGGAGCGAGATGATTTCCGACCCTCGGGTGAGCTTCTCCGGGTTCGGGTGTATTCCGCCTCGACGGAAGGTCTTAAACATTGTCAGATGTGTTATTTATGGCTTCATTAAGGATTTCCGGGGCCGCTTTGACGATTACGATCGACTTGCGCGGACAAGCTTCGACACAGTCGCCGCATCCGACACACTTGGTCGAATCGATATGGGCGAGGAACGAGTTGACCGTCACGGCCTCGTGCTTACAGGTCTTCACACACTTCATACATCCGATGCAGGCAACCGAACATTCCTTCATCGCCAGCGGACCGCGGTCTTTGTTTCCGCAGGCCACCCAGACTTCATTCTCGTCCGGATGAATCTCGGCGATCTCGATCACGTTGCGCGGGCAGGCGCTGACGCAGCGGCCGCAGGCGGTACAGCGGTCCGGATCAACAACGGGCAGTACGTGACCCTCCGGAACCGACAGGGCGTCGAAAGGACAGGCGCGGACACAGTCGCCACACCCGAGACAACCGTAAAGACAGTCGGTCTCGCCCATGTAGAGGTTGTTTGCAAGAAGACACGAGCGTGTGCCGGCATAGTGGTTGTGGACATCGCGAAGCGTGCAGTCAGCCTGACACTTCATTCGCGCGCGACGCTTGACCGATGGCGGCGGTACCGCACCGATGATCGAACCGATTCGGACCATATCTTCGGGGCCCACTCCGACACAGTTCAGATTGTCGAGCGACCCGTCTTTGACACACGCGACAGCAAAAGCGTGACAGCCGCTGAGTCCGCAGCCACCGCAGTTGGCTCCGGGGAGCATTTCTTCGATTTCTGCAATCCGGGGATCTTCCTCGACTCTGAATTTTTTGGCCGCCCAATAGAGAAAGACAGCGGCCACGACTCCGATGATGCCGAGGACAAGTATAGAGGAGGTTATCATTGTAAAATATTAAATTCTAAGATGTTAGGACTTCGTTATTCAAGGTTGTCGCCGACTTTGCTGATAACCGTGAAGCGGAATTCGTGTGCAAGTCGGTCGCGAAAGAGGAAGAGGAGGAGAAAGAAGGCCACCATCGATCCGAGACCGGCAAGGGCGGCTATACCCGAATTTCCGGTCATCAGAAAGACTATCGTCATCACCGCGATCAAGGCCAGACAGGGGATGACGGTCGCCAGCATGATGGCCCGGCGGTGGATCGCCTCCGTTCCGCGGACAATCACCCGGTCGCCCGGCTTGAGCGTCAGTCCCGGCTCGACACCGGCCGTCATGACCGTCTTGTCGGAGCCTCCCCCGGCGGGTCGACAGAACTTCGCGGCTGCGCACGAGTCACACTGCCCGGAGTCGGACATGCTCACTTCTACTGTACCCGACGAGGGCGCGGAAGTGACGACAGCGATGTGGTCAATAGGCTCGTTCGCCTCCATGACTCTTGAAATTTCTGATTTAATGTAGGTTAGTTCTTAACTTGGAGGCTATATGTAGGCCGACGCCCCGAATTTCCGGGAGGTCGGCCAAACCGTTGCGCAAAGTTACAAATTATTTCGCTCACTCACTATCATTCCAAACTTAAAAAAATCTTAAAAAAATCCGCGGACCCAACCTTGTGGCGGTTCCGCGGATTGCGTATGATATAGAAGTATGTTCTACAATCTTATTTCAGGAAGTCGGCAAGCACATCGAAGAATTTGGGGTCTTCGCCGACGGTCACGTTGACGATCACACCCTGGGGGTTGACGATGATCTTGGTGGGATAGCCCTGAACGGCATACTTGTCGATCAAGGTCTTGTCTTCGCCGTTGAAGACATGAACCCAGGGGAGGTCATACTCTTTGACCGCTTTGCGCCATTCGGCGTCCGTGTCACCGCAGTCGATGCCGATAACTTCGAGACCCTTGTCGTGATATTTGGCATAAGCTTCCTTCAGCTCGGGGAAGCCTTTGATACACCAGCGGCACCATGAACCCCAGAAGTCCAGAACGACCCATTTGCCCTTGAACTCGGAGAGGGATACTTTCTTGCCCTGAAGGTTGGGGAGGCTGAAGTCCGGCGCGGGAGTCTTGCCGTTGTTGATGGCGTCGATTTTCTTCTGCGCCTCCATGTGTTGCTGCCATGCTTCGAAATACTTCTCGGTGATGGGGAAGAGCATGCACTTCTTGGCCTCGGGAGTCAGCCCCGCGTACAGGTCACCGAATGAATCGTCTTGAGCCAGTTGGTTGAGCGCATAGACGGCGGCCGGAGACTTCGGATTGTCCTTGATGAAGGCGGTCACGACCGAAGTGAAGCGGTTGGTGACGGCCTGAATCTTGTCGATGTTGGCCGCGCCGCTGTTCATCAGCTGTGAGTATTCGTCATAGACGGGGTTGAGCTGGTCCTGAAGCTTGGCTATGCCCTCCATTAGGGGGGAGCCGGTAGCGGTGAACGAGGGGAGGTCGAGTTTGTTGAACTTGATCGAGATGTCCTCGCCCGGCTCGGCGTAAACCGAGAAGTATGAGAACGAGTTGGGAACGTCCGAGATACGGAACGAGTACTCGGCCGGACCTTCCTGGTCGATCGGGAAAGTAAACGAGCCATCCTTGGCCACTACCGTGTCATACTTGACCTTCAGGTCCTCGGGACGCTGGGCCTTGATCTGGTTGGCGATCAGCGTGTGTTCGACATAGAGGGTGTCGGGGTGCTGGAGACCGTCGGCATAGCTGATGTGCACTTCGTTCTTTGCGGTGCACGAACATGCGGCGAGCATCAAGGCGCCTACCGCCATCACATTGAGTTTCATAAACAGGTTGTTATTGTTATTTTATTGATTTTTAGTTATTTAATAGTTTGGGTCCACCCCCAAAGGTAAATCATGGCTGCCTCTCGCCTAATAGGCTGTCTTGTCGGTCTTTGCGTGCCACTTCTCGAAAGCCTTGATAGTGTGGGCGTTCGCGACGTGGATACAGGGGAGCTTGCGCTTTTCGCGGGCGACAGCGAGCTCGTCATATATAAATTTGTCCGAGAAGTCGATCTTGTCGGCGTCCTCCTGTGTATTTCCGAAGAATATCTTCTTTACTCCGGCCCAGTAGAGCGCGCTCAGACACATCGGACACGGCTCGCAGCTGCTGTAGACGATACAGCCGTCGAGCTTGAAGTCTCCGAGTTCGCGACAGGCTGCGCGGATAGCCTGAACCTCGGCGTGGGCGGTCGGGTCGTTGATAACCGTCACCTGGTTGACACCGGTCGAGACGACCTTGCCGTCGCGCACGATCACCGCACCGAAGGGACCACCTCCGGCGTCTATATTGTCATAGCTGAGCTTCGAGGCCAGCTCCATAAATTCGGGGTTATAGTCTTTGTCTTCAATCATAATCAGACGGTTTTGAGGAGGTAAGGGGGGAGAGGTAGGTTCCCGTTTGGGCACACTCTCCCCTTATCCGTATATGTTTAACCACTCAAGTTGTCTATTTGTTGACAATTTTTTCGTAATTTCGCACTATGATTTCAGCCTACCGAAGTTTATCCCGTCTGTTCATAGTCATGTGCGCCCTCATGGTGGCCCTGGCCGGGTACTCACAGCAGATGCTTCATAACCCGAAAAACAGCGACGAACCGAAGGGAGAGACCGTCAAATATACCCCCTCGGCGTGGACACTTGCCACACCGCTCGGGCTTCATGAGCCGTCGACGATCGACACCCTGGCCTACAACTATCAGCGCCGGGCAATCCCTTCGATGGTCACCGACGCTTACGCCACGACCGGCAACATCGGCGGCGAAGGTCTTGATATGATCTACTTCCGCCGAAAGGATGCGACCCCCTTCTTCTTTATCGACGCGCTGAGACCATGGTTGCCGTGGGGCGACACACAGAAGTTCTATAATGTCTACAAGCAGATGACGCTTGTGGGCTATGACTTCGCCGGCACATCCAACAACCATCTCGACCGGCTGACACTCGACTTCGCCGGCAACGTCAACCGCCGCATAGGAATCGGGGCCAACGCCCAGTATCTCGTTTCGAAGGGCTCCTATGAGAATCAGGCGGCCAAGGATTTCAACTTCGGTCTCTCGGGATATTACACCGGTGACCGATACGAGATGCAGGCCTTCTTCAATCATTATGACATGAAGAACAAGGAGAACGGCGGTATCACCGACCCTCTCTACATCACCGACCCGGCCGAGCTGCAGGGTGGTGTGGCGTCCATCCAGCCGAAGTCAATCCCGGTCCGTCTGACAGCCGCCCAGAATCATGTGAACGGTCAGCAACTTTTCACTACCCAGGCCTTCAAGGTCGGTTATTGGAATGAAGAGCAGGTAAACGACACTCTGACGCGCCAGGTCTATGTCCCGGTTATGAAGTTCATTTATTCGCTCGACTTCCAGACCTCGAAGCATGAGTTCGTCAACAATAACAAGACTCAGGGGGCCGACTTTTGGAACAACACCTTTTATCTCAATCCGGACCACACCCGCGATCTCAGTTATTACACCTCGTTGACCAATACTCTCGGCCTCACGATGATCGAAGGTTTTCAGAAATGGGCGCAGTTCGGGCTGTCGGCCTATGCCTCGTTTGAATACCGTCGCTTCAAGCAACCCACGGGCTATAAAATGGCCGAACTAACCGAGGAGCAGGTGTCGCAGTTGACGCCGCTTCCCGAGGGGGTTAGTGTGGCGCGGAAACATTCGGAGAACATACTTTGGGTCGGTGGCCGTCTTGAGCGTCAGCGCGGCCGGATCGTCAACTATATGGCCGACGTTCGCTTCGGCCTCTCTGACCGTCAGGCCGGCGATATCGACCTGAAGGGGCGTATCGAGACCCATATCCCTCTCTTTGGCGACACCGTGGCGGTTTCGGCTACGGGTCGCTTCCGCAACGAGACGCCCTCGTGGCTGTTGCAGGAGTACGTGTCGAACCATTTCGCGTGGAAGAATAATTTCGGCAAGATCCGTTCGGCGCGCGTCGGCGGTCGTCTCGACATTCCCTGGACCCGCACTTCGGTGAGTGTTGACTTCGAGAACGTCCAGAATCGGATTTACTTCACGCCGGAGTCGCTTCCGGCACAATATGGAGGAAGCGTACAGGTCTTTTCGGCCGCGTTGCGTCAGAATTTCAAGGTCGGTATCCTGAGATGGGACAACACCGTGACCTATCAGGCCACGTCGAACATGGACGTCCTGCCGTTGCCTGAATTGGCGGTCTACAGCAACCTCTATCTTCAGTTCACCGCCTTCAAGGTTCTGCATGTACAGTTTGGCGTGGACTGCGACTACTACACCCGCTACCGCGGCATCAACTTTCAGCCGGCCACTATGACGTTCCACAACGAGCAGGAGACCCCCGTCGGCAACTTCATGCTCTGTAACGCCTACGTCAACTTCAAGCTCTACAAGACGCGCTTCTATGTCCTTGTCAGCCACGTCAACCAGGGCTGGTTCTCGAAAGACTACTTCTCGATGCCCTGCTACCCGATCAACCCCCTCCGCTTCCAGCTCGGCCTCGCCGTCGACTTCACCAATTAAGTCGCAGTAGCGCCGGCTTCCAGCCGGTATGGAGAGTCCATGCAGTAGCGCCGGCTTCCAGCCGGTATAACGAGTCCATGCAGTAGCGCCGGCTTCCAGCCGGTATGGAGAGTCCACGCAGTAGCGCCGGCTTCCAGCCGGTATGGAGAGTCCATGCAGTAGCACCGGCTTCCAGCCGGTATAACGAGTTAATTCCCATAGACTTAGTAGGGACGCGATTCAATGCTGTTTACTTAAGCCCAAAAGATTAAGCGGACATA
>CAZTSQ010000055.1:0-12367 GCA_964615915.1 uncultured Sangeribacter sp. | reverse complement strand
GTAACCTTCTGATCCGTAGTCAGATGCTCTATTCAGTTGAGCTAGCGAACCATGCAAGTCGTTTCCGTTTTGCGAGTGCAAAGTTACAACCTTTTTCCGAACCGTGCAAGTTTTTCGCCAATTTTTTCAGAAAGATTTTACGTATCGACGGTTAACAGATTGGCCTGCAAAGGATTGAAAAGGTTATTTCACATAGAAGCGTTTCACATCCTCCCATCGGTAGAAGGGGAAAATATCGGTCTCTATCGGGATCGCTGTCTCCTCTTCATTGAGAAGAAACTTAACGATCACGTCGCCGGCCTTGTTGCGGAAGAAGATTATCTGCACATTGCCGGCCATCGGGGTCACATGGAAATTGTTGTAATGATTTGCCACCGAATCGGCCTCAGCCACCACCGGACACGCCCCTTCCAGCTGAAGGATAGCGGCAAGAGGCTGAAGATTGCCGTCATGGCCGAAGCGGAGGGTCGCGGAGTTCTTTCCCGAAGCTATGGCGGCATCGGCACTTTCTATAATGTTGTTCAGCAGGTTACGGGCGTTCTCAACAACCAGTCCACCGCTCTCTGGAGACGACGAGTCAACAACGTAGTTGTGGTAGTTTCCCGTTTCCCAAAGACCAAAATATTCTTCGGGAGTAAAGAGGTCGTAGAACTCGATTCTGTTCTCGGTGTTCTGCGCATCGGCCGCGACCCAATAAAGGCCCCACATCAGTGCGTCAGGATCGACATACCGTTCAAGATAGGCTTCGTAACCAATAATCCGTTTGGCTAAGTCCTCAGACTTTACCCGAGACTTCTCAAACTTGCGGTAAAAGATCCTCCAATCGCCTCCGGTGAACGCATTCGACTCGGGCGAGTGGTAGTTGAGATAGTCCATATAACGGTTCGAACTCTCGCGAGTGGTCTTAATAGACGGATTCAGCTCCTTCAGGCGCTCGCAGAAGGCATCCATCGACAGGATACATCTGATGACTGTGGTGCTCCGGGCAGAGACTTCAGGTGAGCCTTTGAAGACCTGGGGATAATGGCGGAACATACGCTCCGCTATTCCGCGATGTTGACGCACTCCGAGCGGCGTAAGATCCCCACCCCTTCCGGCGGACTCAACCATGACGCTGTCAAGCCTGACAAGTACATCCTCACCAAGCGGGGTCAACGCCCCGGCTTCCTTAGCCTTCACGAGCATGTTTCGAACGTTCTCATAGTCTTTATCGGCTATGAGGTAACGCGAACCGTGCCGTCCGTAATGGCTGATATAGAATGGTTCGTACCCTTTCGGTGGAGCTGTGACGGTTGCCTTCGTAGCCCGGGCTTCGGGATAGGCATAGTAGACGCCTCCCAATTTGTCAGGCTCGGTCAGGTAAAGTTCGGGGTCTACGGCAAACAGTTGACCGATGGCCGAAACCATCAGGCATGAAGATAGAAGAAGTTTTTTGAGCATGGTCATGGTTAGTGTGCGGATTAGTCTCCGCGATAGTAAAGTTCGAGATAGCAACGGGCAATGAAGTCCCAGTTCGCGGCTACAAGCTGTGTGTCGTCCGAGCCGGGGAATCGCGCTTCGGGTAGCCATCCATTCGAGCAGACATACCTCAGCAGGTCTCCGGGGCATACTCCGCGACGGGTCAGAAGCGAGAATGCGTGGCGCGAAGCATAGTCTTTGTCATAAAGGTCGTTGCCGGGGATAGCGAGGTTCCGGGCAATATTCTTGGCCACGAGAAGACCTTTCTCCGGCTCAACCATGAGCACGAAGTCATCGTCAAACTCCAGCTGGGAGAGGTGTCGTTCTCCCGGAGCCCAGCCGAGGACGTTGATCAGAAAGTCATTGAGCTCGTCATAAGAACCGAAGGTTTTGACCGGTAGACCTCCGGTTGCCTCCAGGAAAGGCTTGTAGCCGGGATATTCCGGTTTCTCCTCCTCTTCTTTATGACGCTTCACAGGGGGCATTCGGTCTTCGACAAAGAGGTACATCCATTCGCGAAGATATAGTGCCAACGGACCGATGGGCTGGGCCGTCAAGGCTTCGTGGATCTTGTCCTGAAGCTCATGTAACCCCTTTTCCGATTTGGTATCGGCCGAGGATACTATCTCCTGCATCGTCAGCGAATCGGCCGGAGTTATCAGCCAACATTGGCTCGAGACCCATTGAGAGAGGTGCATGAGCGTTTCCTGATCTTCTAGGGCATGCATCTCCATCTCGTGGGTCATACGGTAGTCTTCGGGTTCGGGAGCCTCTTCATAAGCCCCTTCGAGTAGGTCATACCATAGCTCGCCGAGTTTCCTGACATTATGATCGAGGGGATCCAGATCGCGGTGAGTGTCATCCTGCATCGCTGTGGCATACCACACAAGGAACCGGACATCCTCGGGGTTGAGTTCGTAATCGATGTACGACTCGGGATCAATGTCATAGAAGGGTAGCGTACGCCCATAGAGCCGTCTCATCTCGTTCACGAATCCCCGCCATATTCCGCCGTCGGCAATAACATCCTGATAGTAACCTATCACACAGAGCGCTACGCGACCGCATAGCGCGACACCGTTTTCTTTGACAAGGCCTTTGGCGAGAGCCTGATCGACGAGTGTGTTTGCCAGTTCATAATAGAAGCCGTCGGTCGACTTCTCTTCGGGGAAGTTCGGCTGCTTCAGTTGAAAGATTCTTCTTTCTATAGTTTCCTTTGGCTTTTCCATAGGGGCGTAAGGTCTTAGTTTTTAAGTTTATAGTCCATCAGTTCGGGATCGAAGTCGACAGACGAGGTTTGAAACAGATGCTCGGGCACACCGAGGTCGATCATTTCGCGGGCAGTCCCGCAGTGAATACGGCCGTCAGTTGTAAAACAGAGCAGTCTGTCTGCATATCTGAACGCCTGAGCTACGTCATGGGTTGAGAAGATGATCGATTTGGACCCTTCGCGTGCAATCTTCTTGAGCAGGGCGAGGAGTTCGAGGCGCGAAGCGACGTCGATGAACGAAAAGGGTTCGTCGAGCAACATGATCGGGGTGTCCTGTGCCAACGCGCGGGCGATCGAAACTTTCTGCCGCTCACCGTCTGAAAGTGTCTCGACCCGGCGATCTGCAAGCGGAAGACAACCGACGCACCTCATTGCCTCTTCTGTTATCTGTCTGTCAACTCTGTCGAGAATCCCGAGAAAGCCGGTGTATGGATGTCGACCGAGTTCGACGGTTTCTCGGACGGTCAGATAACTGTCGCGACCGTCGTCTGTGACTACGACCGAGACCTCACGGGCCATGTCGCGACGGCTGATCTGCCCGAGCGGACGGCGGTTGATGAAGACCTGTCCTCCGCCAATCGGCAACGCCCCGGTGACCGAACGGAGGAGAGTTGACTTTCCGCACCCGTTACGACCGAGTAATGCTACGACCTCACCCCTCTTGATCTCAAACGAGATTCCGGAGGCAACGGTCCGGTCGCGGTAACCTATCGTGAGGTCACGAACTTCGATGGCTGAGTCGGGGGTCATGACGCTATACGATTTCTTTTAAGGATGATGATCAGAATGATGGGGACCCCGATCACGGGAGTGATGGCGTTGATCGGTATGATGCCGCCGCGTTCGGGTAGGACGCTGACCAACGCGCAGGCAACCATCAACACTCCGCCTCCGATGATGCTCGCCGGCATCAGCAACCGGTGGTTGCCGCTGCGGATAAGAAGACGGACAAGATGAGGAACGACCAACCCGATAAACCCAATCGGTCCGCAGTAGGCGGAGGTGATAGCTGTCAACAGTCCGGAAATGATCAGTAGACCGGTGCGTATACGACCCACCGGGTAGCCGAGACTTCGGGCGTAGGTCTCGCCCAACAACAGGGCGTTGAGGGGTTTGATCGAAAGGAGGGCGAGAAGCAGAAGAACCGAGGCACAGATGGCGAAGGGCCACAATTCAGTCGGCCCGACCGTCTGCAGACTTCCCATACCCCAGACCACGAATGAGCGTATCCCCTCGGCGGGAGCGAAGAAGTTAAGGAGCGAGATCAAGGAACTTCCGAGATAGGAGACCATGAGGCCGACGATAAGCAGGAGGGCATTGCTTCGCACTCGGGCCGAGACCGCAACAAGAATCAGGATGACGGCCCCCGCTCCGATCAACGCACCGAAGAAGCTACCGAGCCGGGCCATACCGCCGAGGGCACTCCCGGCCCCCAACATCACCGCGGCTACGCCGAGTGAAGCTCCTGTGGAGACACCTAATACCGACGGCCCGGCAAGAGGATTGCGGAAGACGGTCTGCATCATCAGACCGGCAGCCGAAAGCGACGCACCGCTGAAGAGGGCCGTCACGGCCATCGGCCAGCGGGACCCCATGACGATGGCCGAAGCGACGGGATCGTCACCGTTGCCCGTCAGAGCCTCCCATACTTCCAGTGCCGACAGATGAACCGGGCCAATAAAGAGGAGTGCCGCCATCCCCGCGATAAGAAGCAGGAACAACAGCACGAATCCATAAACCTTTACCTGGGTTCCGTTCATTTTAGGCGCTGGTATATTCTGGGAGCCTGGTTTGCAGAAGATTCCGGTGAGGCAACCCAACGGAAGATATCGGCATACTCTTTCAACATGACGTCCGGATGAAAGGCAGCGAGGCTGAAGACATCTGTCTTTGTACCGTCGGCCACGAAGACATTCCCTTTCTTGAAAGGTGGGAAGGTGGCGTAACGCGAGTCAGTCTGAAGAAGATCGGCCTTGGTAGTCAAGGGGGTTACAGACCGCATGATCCATACATCGGCATCTTTTGATCGGCTGAGCATTTCCTCGAGCGAGAGGTTGAGACTTCCGATGTTGGTGTCGTCGGCGAAGATGTAATCACCGCCTGCATCGGCAATCAACCGTGCCTGATAACTTCTTCCGCCGGGGACATACCAGACACCTTGGAAGAGATTGTCGGTCATCACCTTAGGTCTGTGTTTCAGGGCAGACGCCTCATTGCGTACACGCTCGTATTCGGCAGCTATCGCCCCAAACTGGCTCTCGGCCTCGGTACGCTTTCCGACCAGTTCGCCGAGGAAGAGAATCCACTCGGCTCGACCGAGAGGAGAGGTCTCGTAATTGTCGATCATCGTGATCAGGGGGAGTCCGAGCCGATCGATTCCGGTGATGTCCATCCCTTCGTACTGGCAGTAAACTATGCCGTCGCCTCTGGTCGCTAGTATCCGTTCGGCCGTCGGGGCTGTGGACGATCCGCAATCTATAACCTTGCCCGTCTTCAGTCCCTCCTTGACCGCCGGTGTATTGACAAATTGGGCGTCGACCACTCCGGCGACATTGCCGACCGCTCCGAGGTCATCGAACGCATCTGTGTAGATGGTCGAGAAGACGGTCATCCGCTCGAGTGGGGTGCGGATAAGGGTCCCTTCGGGAAGGTCAGTCGGGACGTCGCTGTCACTCGGGACCATGACGTATCGCTTCATCACCTTCGAGGTGTCTCCGGGCGTCATGAGTTCGGCGACGGAGTATCCCTCGCCGTCATACATCCGAAGCATCGACGCATATTTCAGCCGGTTTTCACCATCGGTCTGCTTCATCACGGTGTTTTTCGGCCCGCAGAAGGTCAGCAGGACGGAGAAGAGAATGAACGAGAGCAGACCGGCCATTCCGGGAGAGATGCGGTCTCTTATTGCTGTTCTTTCAGCCATTTGGCAAGGTCGGCTAACTTGACTGAGGTCTGTTCACCTTTGCTCATATTCTTGACGGTGACCGTACCGTCGGAGAGTTCACTCTCGCCGATGATTGCGACGAAGGGGACGCCGGCCCCGTTTGCGTAGGCCATCTGTTTTTTCATCTTGGCGCTTTCGGGATACAGCTCACAACTGATTCCTTCGGCACGAAGGGCTTTCATGGCCTTGAGGGCAGCGCGGGCTTCGGCCTCTCCGAAGTTGATGAAGAGGACGTCTACCGAGTCGGCTATCGTTTCGGGATAGAGCTCGAGCTGGTTGAGGACATCGTAGATTCGGTCAGCGCCGAAGCTGATTCCTACGCCCGAGAGGCCGTCGACACCGAAGACACCGGTAAGGTTGTCGTAACGTCCCCCGCCGGTTATGCTACCGATCTCAACATCCTTTGCCTTGACTTCGATGATCGTTCCCGTATAGTAGTTGAGCCCGCGCGCAAGCGAAATGTCGAGTTCGACGCCGTTTGTCGGATCGAGCGCCTTGATTCCGTCAAGTACCTCACGCAGTTCGGCTATACCCTTGCGTCCAGTCTCAGAGTCCTTGAGCTCGCGCTCAAGAACAGCAAGCTTTTCTTCATCGCTGCCGCTGAGGGTCAGGAAAGGTTCGAGCTTTGCCACCGCAGCCTCGGGGAGCCCTTTTTCGAGGAGCTCTTCCTTAACCTTTTCGAGTCCGATCTTGTCAATCTTGTCGATAGCGACGGTGATGTCGATCAGACGGTCCGACTCTCCCATGATCTCGGCGATCCCGGAGAGAATCTTGCGGTTGTTGATCTTGGTGACGGTGCGGATTCCGAGTTTTGACATCACGTTGTCGATCAGCGCGAGGAGCTCGATCTCATTGTTGAGTGAGTCACTGCCAACCACGTCGGCGTCACACTGATAGAACTCACGATAGCGACCCTTCTGCGGGCGGTCTGCGCGCCATACGGGCTGAATCTGGAAGCGCTTGAAGGGGAACTGGAGTTCGTTGCGGTGCTGAACTACATAACGGGCGAACGGTACGGTCAGGTCATAACGAAGACCTTTCTCACACATCTCGGCTGTCAGTCGCGGAAGGTTCTGTTCCTCCAGATCCTTGGGATTGACGCTTTTGAGGAAGTCGCCTGAGTTGAGGATCTTGAAGAGGAGCTTGTCGCCTTCTTCGCCATACTTGCCCATGAGGGTCGAGAAGTTCTCCATTGCGGGGGTCTCGATCTGGCGGTATCCGAAGAGGCGGAAGGCCTCCTTGATTGTGTCGAAGATATAGTTGCGCCGCGCCATTTCGGCCGGCGAGAAGTCTCTTGTGCCTTTAGGTATAGACGGTTTCTGTGCCATAGTTGTCTTTCGTTTGCGCAAAGTTACAAAAAATCCTCCATCCGTTCTAAAAGCCCGTCTCAAAAAATCAGTAGTCGCACGCAGTTTGAGTAGATAATAAGAGGGGGTGTCGGGACGTTTATTGCTTATGAAGTTAACGAAGTTTGCGTTTCTTTGGCTGATGCTGTGCGCGACAGCTCTGTTCGCAGTGGCCGAAAACGTCAAGATATCGGGTCGGGTGATCGATTCGGAAGAAAAGCCGGTGGAGTTCGCCACCGTCAGAATCGGTGGGACCGCAATCGGTACCAATACTGACCTACAGGGATACTATAATCTTTCTGTCGCCCCCAAAGATACTTTGGAGGTGATCTTTTCGTGTATCGGGTTCAAGCAGGTGAACCGCAAGGTGATAGACCCGAAGGGGGAAGTGACGCTCAACGTGATGATGCCCTCGGAGTCGGCCGAACTTTCGGAAGTGGAAGTGATCGGTTTCCGTCAGAATATCAATGGCATGCAGAATTTCGACGCATCGGCCCTCAAGACGTCTCCCGACGTTTCGGGCGGTTCGGTCGAGGCACTTCTGACCACCATGCCGGGCGTGAACTCGTCGAACGAGATGAGCTCGCAGTACTCTGTTCGTGGTGGGTCTTTCGATGAGAACTCGGTCTATATCAACGGTGTGGAGATATATCGTCCGCAGCTTGTCCGTTCCGGTCAGCAGGAGGGTCTTTCTATCATCAACCCGGACATGGTCGGTAATATCCGTTTCTCTTCGGGTGGTTTCCCGGCCCGTTATGCCGACAAGATGTCGTCTGCGCTCGATATTACCTACCGCGAACCGGAAGCACTCGAATTTTCGGGTATGGCTTCGCTGATGGGAGCGTCGGCCACCTTCGGTCAGAACAGCGGCAAGTTCTCCCAACTCCACGGACTTCGCTTCAAGAAGAACAATTCGCTCCTGTCGTCGCTCGAGACGCGAGGCGAATACGACCCATCTTTCTTCGACTACCAGACCAACATCACGCTGAAGCCCAACGACAAGTGGAGCTTCAACCTGCTGGGAAACATAGCTCTGAATACGTATAATTTCATCCCGGCAAACCGCGAGACAAGCTTCGGCACGTCGCAAGACGCCAAGTCGTTCAAGGTATATTTCGACGGCCAGGAGAAAGACCGCTTCGAGACCTACGTCGGGGCGCTTTCGGCCACCTTCAAGCCCAACAAAGCCAACACGGTGACCTTCGGCCTCTCGGGCTTCCTGACCAACGAGATGGTAAGCTACGACATCTCGGGCGAATACTGGCTGGACCAGGCCGGAACGGCCGGCTCGGGCGACTCCGGCTCCATCGGAGGCGAATTGGGTGTCGGCAAGTATATGGAACACTCGCGTAACCGTCTGAAGGCTTCGGTTATCCAAGCGATGCTGAAGGGTCAGACCGTCATCAAGAGAAACAACATCTCCTACGGCATAGTCTACCAACATGAGAAGTTCCACGACCGCACGAAGGAGTGGGAATGGCGCGACTCGGCCGGCTATTCTCTTCCGACGCTCCCCGAAGGTGTCCACCTGATCTATAACCTCTCTTCAAAGCAGGATATCGCAGCGAACCGAATCGCCTTCTACGCCGAAGATTCTTATTATTTCGACACCGAGAAGTTCTATCTGACGCTCAACGGCGGCATCCGTCTCTCTTATTGGGATTTCAATAAGGAGTTCCTCGCTTCGCCGCGCATAAATCTCTCGCTGACTCCGACCAACGCCAACCGATGGAACTACCGCTTCGCCACCGGTCTGTATTATCAGTCTCCTTTCTACAAGGAGTACCGTTACGCCCAGTCCGATCCGCTTGGAAACTCGTATATCGAGCTGAACCGCAACATCAAGTCGCCTATGAGCCTCCAGTTCCTTATCGCGGCCGACTATACGTTCAGAATGTTTAACCGTCCCTTCAAGATTACGGCCGAGGCCTATTACAAGCACCTTTCGCGCCTTATCTCTTACGAGTACGACAACCTGCAGATCAACTATACGGGCACCAACGACTCGAAGGGTTACATCATGGGACTCGACGCGAAGCTTTTCGGACAGTTCGTACCGGGATCAGATTCGTGGCTGACTTTCTCGTTGATGAAGACTCAGCAGACGCTGAACGGAGTTAAGGTTCCACTACCCTCAGACCAGCGTTTCTCGGTGTCTCTCTTCTTTACCGACTACTTTCCGAAGTTTCCGAAGCTTAAGTTCTCGCTCCGTGGCGTCTTTGCCGACGGTCTGACAATGACGGCTCCCCATGTTCAGCGATCGGTTGCCTATTTCCGTGCGCCTGCCTATAAACGTGTGGATATCGGTCTGAGCTATCAGCTTGTGGGCGCTCCGTCTGACGGTGTTCGCCCCTACAATTTCTGGCGCCACTTCAAGGACATCACCATCGGGGTCGACGTCTTCAATCTGCTTGACATCTCAAACGTCAGCAGCTACTATTGGGTGACCGATGTCAATAACATTCAGTATGCCGTCCCCAATTACCTGACGCGCCGTCAGTTCAACGTGCACCTATACTTCTCCTTCTGAGTGCTCGGACTTGGGCTGCGATTCTGTCGACTCGGGCTCTTTTTGCTCGGGCTTGATAAGCTTTTTCAACTTGTAGAAGCTGACCCCAATAGACACCAACGTAACCGCCGTGACCGCACCGTACATCACCGGTCCGTCTACATCCAGTGTGATCAAAAGGGCGCCTGCGGTGAAGATTATGGCCATTACCATCATGCGCAATGCCTTGTCGTCAAACCTGTAGCCATATAGTTTCCGGTTGACAACATAATATAACCCCAGGCAAAGAGCTCCGTCGACTACCATCGCGTAGCCGAGTCCTACCAAGCCGAAGAAGTAAAAGAAGACGCAACTCAGGCCGAGGGTCAGGAAGTTGCAGAAGACACCTTCCATCCAGAAGAAGAGCTTACGGTTGTCCTTGGCGAAGGTGATGTAGCCCAGCGGATACATCAGCGCTCTGAAGGTCACACCGAGAGCCATCCATCGGAGCAACTCGAGCGCCGGCATGAATTCATCGCTCAAAAGGACCCGGATGACTATCGGCGCGAGCAAGATGAACAGGCACACAACTGGAGCTATTATCAAGGCTACGATCTCAGACTGTCGGTTGACAACCTTGTTTACCTCTGAATTGTCTCCGGCCACTTGAGACAGACGCGGAAGATAATCCATCGCCATGGCAGTGAACACGACGCTTGAATATTGGGTGGTCATCATCGTCGCCGACGTATAGAGACCGACGACACTGAGGTCCGAAAAATGGCGGATGAAAATCTGGGCCAGGTATGTGGTGAATGAACCGATCATGTCCGAGGACATTAACACGAGGCCTATTGCAACGAGTTTCTTGACCATCGGTGAATGTTCTCGCCATGAAAAATTGCCGCTTCGCTCAGGGATACTCCGATTTACCGAACGGGTGTAGAAAACCCAGGTGACGAAACTCAAGACACACATCGCGGGGACAATACCGGCCGTACCCCAGACGTAGTACATCGGCACTCCGACCACAAGCCCCGTTATCGAGCCCACAATCGAAGCACGCACCAATTTCTTCCCCTCGCGAAGACCCTGAAGGATGGATAACTGTCCGTTGCCGTATATAGAGAAAAAGATGAAGACACCGAGCAGGATGAAGTCAGGTATATAATCGGTCGAGTCAAAGGTTGATAGACTAAGCCAGCGCGAGAACAATATGCAGATGAGTGCTCCGAAAAGAGAGGTCACGAGAAGTAGTCGACGGGCCACTTTCATCATCACCCCGAGCTTCTCCTGATCTTCAAGATTGGCCGCAGTCTCCTTGACAAAGGCAAGATTCAATCCCAAAGACCCGAGTTTAACGAGCGTATTCGACGAAGTTGTGAACAACCCCGATATACCCCAGCCGGCCGGCCCGAGGATTGCGGCGACAAACTTGCTGCGCACTATGCTGATGAGCATCTGAAAAACCTGGACACCCCCGAAAAGTGAGGCACCCTTCAGGATACTCCGGTAACTGCTGGTCTCTTTCCTGACGCTCATATGGCACTTACGGTTTTCTTATGTGTCCGCCAACCTTTCTTTCCATGGAGCCAAAGAAACCTCTGGCACCCGTCAAATCCGAAAGAGGACAGGATATATAGAGGCACCCCGAGATGAGGCCGGATAGCTTCACGATCCAGCCGTTCGAACATAAAACGGAGCAACCTTTCAACTTCTCTGTACGAATCTTGAGGCAAGATGTTCTTCCACGCTTTTAACTGCTTCATCTTCTCAATGACTCCATAGAAGAACTGTCTGTGAGCGCCTGCCACTATTTGAGATGTAGAGCTGAAGGTACAGGGTAACTTACTCGCCCAGATAACCAGCAGGTAATAATTCAGCAAGAAAGAGAGACTGCGCACATGATTGCGATCTGTAATGGAGTCTACATTATCACACCGGTGATAGACAGCATTGCTGCAGAAAGAAACTTTCCCGGCTTGAAATAGAAGGAAACGTGTCGCGACTTCATCTATAAAGCAGGGATAAAAGCAGCTGGTCGACTTGTCGAACCATCCCCACCTTTCCCACTTTATCTCCGGAGCACGGAGCGGGAGATTCCAGTAATCCGATAAAAAGACAGGTACTTCCTGCAAATAAATGTGCCTTAGAAGGTCTCTCCCATAGATGCCCCCATTACATCCGATGTTCCATGAGAAAAGAGTGTGTTGAATTAGTTCATGGCCTACATAAGACTGAGTCTGATCTATTTTGGTAACGATGCGATTTTCCTCCATCATATTTGGGAAAACGATATGGGAGCGAGACTCGATGATTCTCTGGACCATGCTTCCAAGATAATGCTTATCAATAAGATCATCTATATCCAACAGACATATCAAGGAAGAAGTAGCGCGTTCAATCCCAAGCGATCTAGGGATAAAGGGGCCCCCCGAATTTTCGAAAGTTTTAAGCACCGATATTCTCCGATCATTTCGAGCGTAGTAAGTAGCCCGCTCATAGCTCTCATCTGCCGATGAATCATCGACACAAATCAATTCCCAATCTTTAAAAGACTGAGCCAAGATCATCTCGAAGAAGCGATCAACATACCCTCGAGAATTATACATCGGCACCACAATACTTACAGAGGCCATAACACAAAATTACAAAAAAACCGCGACCCCCACAAATGTAGGGACGCGTTTAATCTTCAGTAGGGACGCGATTCATCGCGTCCCCAGCGACCATGGAAAATTGTGAAAAGGGCTTCGGAGGACGCGATTAATCGCGTCCCTACCAGACAAGAAAAGACCGGTCGAAATGAATCGATCGGTCTTTCCGAAGTAAGGTGGCGATTACCTACTCTCCCGCTTTCC
>CAZTSQ010000054.1:0-13669 GCA_964615915.1 uncultured Sangeribacter sp. | reverse complement strand
GATAGCGAAAATCCAACAATTTCCTCCTCTCGTGTCTACTTTTTATGGTGCAACATTCAACTCTCCAAGGTCGAATCAGATAAATTCGACCCTGGAAAGTCGAAAATTTTGTGGGTACAACCCGTAGCCAGCTCCGGAAGCTGTTTGAATTGCTTGATCGCGCCGGGTTGATACGTCAGGTATATACCTCAACCCCGTCTCCAAAGAGTTTGGCGAAACCTCAGAAAATTTTCTTGAATAACTCATCAATGATGAACGCGTTAAACACGCCGTTGATTGGAGCGGAGAGGGAGAGTACGTTTGCCTCGTTCCTATCTGTTGACCACAAGGTTGGGTTGGTAACAGACGGGGACTTCATCGTCGACGGACGCTACCTCTTTGAGATCGGAGGCAGAGGAAAGGGTTTTGCCCGGATCCGGAACATTCCCGACAGTTTCGTAGCTGCCGATGACATTGAGTTCGGATTCGGCAACCGGATCCCCCACTGGATCTTCGGATATCTGTATTGAAACAATAAAATGAACTGCACCCCGAAGGTAAGACACCTCGGGCTGCAGTTCAATTACATACTGTCATTTGCTTTAAATACGTTATCCGGGTCTGAGAAGAAAGTTAACGCGCAATATGTTTCGAGACCGTATTACCGCGACGTTCAATGGTTATTCCTGTAGATAACGGTTTGGAAAGCGGCCGGCCGCTGATATCGAAGAACAGATTATTGCCATTGTCACAGCGCACTTCATCGACCCCTGAATCTCCAATAGCACAGATTGTCTGGAAGTTACTCCATCCCGGAGCCTTTTTATATAACTCAACCGATTCAGCCGGAACGTATAGGGGAGCCTGAAGATAAATCACATCGTCAAACAGCGAAAGGGTCGGATATATAAGAGAAACGTCCCATTCGGGCGGAGTGACTGCATTGCACGTTATCTTCGTCAGGCTCTGGGTGAAGAAGAAAGCCATCTCACCAATATTCTTCATTGTTGAGGGGATCGTCAATTCGGACACTCCCCTCACCATACTGAATCCCAGTTCACCTATACCCTCAACTCCCTCGGGAATTTCGAATTCAGGAGCCATTTTAGCTTGAGGAAATTGAAGAAGAGATGAACCATCTGCCGTATAAAGCACGCCATTATCCGATGTGTACATCACGTTCCCTTCAACTACATTAATGGCTTCGAGCATCAGACACTCGCTGAACGCAAACAGATCTATTCTCTTGAGAGAACGAGGAAGCGTAATTTCCTTTAGGGATGAATTAGCACTCAAAGCGTAGGAATCGATAATGGCAGTCCCTTCCAAAACCGAATATTCAGAACGGTTTCGTGCGCCGGGATATACCAACAGGGTCATCGCGGTGTCACTTTCAATGTTCTTGTACAGCACTCCTTCGTCTGATTTAAGAAGCGGATTTCCTTCAGCCACTTCTATGTACTGGAGACCGTAACATTGCTGGAAAACACCGTCTCCCATATCTATCAGACTTGCAGGCAGAATGATCGCCTGGAGATCTTCACAATACTCGAAAGCGTAGTCGGCGATTCGGGATACAGTAGCCGGTACATTCACCGAATACATCGAATAGCAATGACTGAAGGCCTGATTACCGATGGAACTTATACCTTCGGGTAACTTGAGCGTATAGAGCGACTGGTTATTGAACATCGCCCTGTCGCCAATTTGGGTGACTTTGAACATTTGTCCGTTCCAATTCACCTCATCAGGAACTATTACGTCTCCGGAATAAGTAGACACGAAGCCCGATGCATCCGGAGAGTTGGTGATGTAAGTGACCGCAACAGTTTTTCGAGTCGATGTGTTTGAGAGCACATCGTACGCAATACCGCCTGTATAAAAATCATAAGCCTGAGCCTGGCATATTGCCAGACTCAGGAAGAAAGCGGCTGAAAGAAATTTAATCTTCATCTTTCAGATTTTAGGATGTTTCTGTAGGCTGATGGCCTGTCTGATTCAAAAGACAGATAACTTGCCTGTTAGAGTATAATCTTTGCAACAGATGAACCGGAGCGAATAACGTATACACCCGAAGAAAGCGAGGTGATATCAAAGTCCGCCTTGTCTTCAGCAATCTTTGAGGCAACCTTCTCGCCGGCGATGCTGTAGATCGAGACTTCTCCGTTTACTCTCCTGACTGAGAGAATTCCGTTTGCAACGTTTACTATCATTGCTCCGGAACCCAACGATACGTTTTCGACTCCCGAGTTGTCACCGTCCTGACGCACTTTCACACCGACATGTGCTCCCGATTGGGTAACAAAGAGCTCTACGTCGCGTGCTTCGGGCTCCTCATTGGCGGATATGGTGATGTTTACATGATAGAGATTTTCTTCGATGGCATCCTTCTGCGCAGTGAAGTTGGCCCAAGTACACTCCGTCACACGATTTGCGGTAAGCTTCCATGTTTCGGGCTCATACATAGCCTTGATATCAAGCTTTATTTCTCCGCCTTCAGTCGGGATCTCATAGGTATCTCCGCTATAATCAAGAAGATCCATGTACGAATAGTAAGCACCAAGACTCATCGTGATGCCCGCGAAATGGCCCGAAGCCATTGGGAACGCATTCAGGCTGTAGAAAGTATCGTAGGTACCACCGTTTTCTTCGCTTTCATATACCATCATATATACGACAGAAGTGCTCCAGACGTTATCGTCAGATGACTTCATGTAAGGGAGAACAATCTTGTCTTCACCAACCGTCTTCAGAGGCTGGAGAAGAACGAGGATACTGCCGTCGGCAACTACTGGCACCGGGAATTCGAAGCGGAGATTTTTGTAATTAAGTGGAGCTTCGAGATCGGGAAGTTCGTTAATCTGTGCTCCTGTCAGCACAGACTGCCCGATGATGACGGCATATTCTTCATATTCATTTTCGGGCAGGCGGAAAACGGTTGCCACGATTGAAGTTTCATCAAACAATTTGCCGTCTTCGTCACCGATAATCTGGGCGAATACATCCACATAGTCGAAGCCGTAATCTGTCGGGGTTTCAGAATAGACCGTTCCCATACCCAAGATATCGATTGTATTGGGCATACGGCCGAGCAACATCTCCCATTGCTCATTCAATCCATTGTGGAATGCAATGGTATTTGAGCTCTGCGCGAGTGAACCGAGAGGGTCAAGATAGCTCCAGTTCGCAACGCCCATCGGACCGTCATATCCCTTCTGACCTGTGCCGGTCAGTGTTCCTCCGGCCTGCATTACCGTATAGGGAGAAGAGAATTGTTTCTCCCGGCTTTCGAACTTTCCGGTAAGAACAGGGGTCGAATAACGGACACCGAGTTTGTAGGCAGGCGTCTTCAGGTGATAGACATCTGTCGAAAGAACCTCACCGTCTGCGCCGGCATAGACCCATTCATTAGTCAGGATGTCCCTCGAAGTGTTTTTCCAAGTAGCTTCAACGCCAAAGGGAATCAACATCTGGGGTTCACCCGTGATCTCCTGCATTGTGGGGGTCAACGACTGCTGGGTGAAAAAGCCGGCCGGAATGTCATACGAAGGCTTGGGCATCGGGATACCGAGAGATACATTGTCTATTGACATTCCCTGACCGCCTTCTCCGAAATACCTGAATGCAAGCTTGATGTTTTTCCCGACATAGTCACTCACCCTTACATAAATCGCTTCGTAACCGGGACCGTTGAACGAGTTGATATCCTCACGAAGTTCTTCTTCGGTGAAGTGACTGAGAATATAGTCTTTCAGATTCCATAGTTTCACCCATTCTGAATCGGTCGAGCCGTCACCCTCGGTAACGTACACCTCAAGAAGGTTATTCTGGCCCGTGAAATCATGAGTTTCGAAATTATAGATACTGTATCCGGGACGATATGAGAGATGGAAATAGAACCACTCTTCCGGATTCGGTTTGATCGTGGGTGTGACGAGCCACTCATCCTGAGGATGCAGCGAGGGATAGTCGAGGCCGAGATCAGGATATGGTTTTTTGTCTCCCCACATCACGTCCGACATGATGTAGGCAAAGGAGTCGCCCTCGAAAGCTGAAAGATTTGCGAGTGGAACCGAGCTGACAGTCTCGTTACTCAGGGTCAGCCAGGTAAGATCCCAGAAGCCCTCTCCGCTGCCAATGTGCTTGTTGCCGGCACGTGAGAACTGAGACCATCCTGACGGAAGCCATCTGTTGGCGATAAAGCCGTAGGCGGCCGGATCTCGTCCCTCGAAACCCTCGAAAAATGAGTTTTGGTTTTCGTCGGACTGAGCCTTTGCCATCACGCTTTTAATCGCGCTTTTTGCAAACGTAGGGTGAAGGTCTTTCCCCGGAGTTTCCTCAAGAGGTGTCACAGCCATCGCTGCCACTGCGGGCAGAAGAAGAGCTATGGTTGTGCTGAATTTCTTCATCTTGTTCCGATGTAGGTTAAATTAAATTGGTTATTTGGTTATAGAGAATATTAAGTTTGTAAAGGAGATTGTGAAAAAGGGGGAAGTCTCACACTGAGGCCTCCCCCTCTTTATCATTACCATAATTCTATCGGTCAAATTTGACCGTAAAATTACCGAAATCCGGTTTTAGAGAACAACCTTAACCGATTTGTCGCCAACAATTATCACATAAACTCCGGCTGACAATTGAGGAGTGGTCAAAACGTCAACACCGTTAGCGTGGTAAACGAGCTCCCCTGAAACAGAGAATACATTGACTTCTTCTCCCGAAAGGTCTGAAATGTTTATCTCTCCGTTGATGACGTTGACTTTGAATTCACATCCCGAGATTTCTTCTACAGAGACATGCTTTTGGAAGATGACTTCCATCGGATCGGTAACGTTGTCAGAAACGTTTTCATCTCCATTGAAATCAACACGCGCCACATACTGAACGGTAGCGGGAATCGTTCCGCCCCATCCGATATTGAAGGTGAAATCTTCGCTGGCATCCATGACCAGTCCGTTTCCGGTCTGCATTTCAACCTCCATACCGTCGGCAAGGAGAACTACCTGATAGTCACCTGCCAGAATCTGCTCGAAACCGGTGTTGGTCACCTTCACAACAATCTTAGCTTCAGATTCAGTTTCAACGGGAACCTGAGGATAAGTAAGCGCTTCAATTTGCAGGTTGTTCAGGTAACCGACGCGAACGCTGACCGATGTGGGTTTTGACACTGCGTCACCGTTATAGACAACTACACTGTAATTGCGGATTCCGCGCGGAGCGTCTTCATCAATATATGAAAGAGATTCTCCGGCTTTGAAGGGACCGTCAAGTGTCACAATCTCCTCCGTTCCCCTCTTGATGACCACTTTACTGATGCTCGACAGAGTGTTCCCTTCAACGTCAAGAGTCGGAAGCTTGAAGGAAATGGTGATGTTGCGGTTATTGTCGGTTGCGGGAGACGCCTCCAGATCGGTAACACTTTCCGGCGCATTGTAGTCTGCCGTAATCGCTAAATCCTTAGCCACCAAGTAGTAGTTGCCGTATAGGTCATCCTGATCCATAGCGAGGAGTCCGAGATTGTATGTCCCGTCTTTTTCCACCTTGAAATTAACGGTATACTCATTCCAATCGTATGTTTCACGAATCGGAATAATCTCATAGGTGTCGAGTGACTTGTACTCACCCTCAACATCAGAAGGTTTATCGGCAATCACGACGCTCAGATTTGCTTTATATGAACCGTAGGCTGTTGTGATAGCCGCTCCTTTGAAATTGAGCGTATAGTCAACACCTGCCTTCAAATCCATAGTCGGAAGGTACGCGAAGTCAGACATATAGAAATATGCCTCCTTACGGATTTCAAGAACGTTTACGTCTTCGACTGTAGACAGTTTCCAGATTTCAGAAGTTCTTGTATTCTTAAGGTTAGGATCGAGGGTCTCGATTCCAATCTCTCCAAGAGAATTCACGCCGGCCAAATCAAGTGAATAAGGAACACTGTAGGGACTGCCTGCCATTACATTGACACTCTCACCTTTCAGTTTTTCACCGTTATAGACCACATTGACCGTATAGGTATATTGGCGGTACTCCCCTTCCACAGTATTTTCAGCTGTAGTGGTCGTTACGTTCTCGGCTACTGTCTGTTCACCGCGCTCGATTGTGTAGGTGAGCTTCGACATATCGAGCATTCCCCCGTTTTCTCCTGTCGGTGCGTTCCATGTCAATGTCACCTTTGAGCCATCGGCAGTTGCCTTAAGCTCAGAAATATTTGTGGGGAGATCGTAACCTGAAAATACATTGGTCTTGACTGCCTTTGATTCACCTTCACTGTTAGAGACACTCACAGAAATTTCGTGAAGTCCGTCAGCGATATTGAGTGTTGCGGTCGCCACCTTTCCGGGTTCAACCGAGCCGGTCGTTTCTTCCTGGCCGTCGACAGCTATTGAATAGGAAAGCGTGCCGTTGAGGTTCTTGCCGCCCATATTGAGTGTAGGTGCTGTGAAAGTGACGACAGTCGCCGTGCCGTTGTAGTCGGCAGACAGATTCTCGACTTGAGCGGGGGCACCCTCGGAGATAGTTGAGCCTGCAATATACAGACAGTTATACATGCCTGACAATTTGCTGACTAGCTCAGCTTTCTTAGTGTTGAGGTCAATCTTGTAGAGGGTCGAGAATGTATCCATCATTCCCAGACGTCCGACAACGAACATCACATTTGAGGAAGGGTCGATGGCAGCCGACATAGGCATTGTTGTCTGAAACGCAACCCCGGAGTTGAAAGACTCTGTCGGTACGCCAGAGACTTTGTCTATAGTGTATACCGAACCACTGGCGTTCATACCCCAAAGCTGGCCCTCACCATCGATAGCGACAGCCGTCAAGGCTGAGGTAGGTGCATTTCCGACACGGGTAATGTTGTGAGTCGTCGTGTCGTAAAGACCGAGTGCTCTGTTATAGAGATTGACATCATACCAACAGTAAACCTTATCGGCTTTTTCATCGTAGGTCATGTCGTAGACCTTTCCGGGGATCGAGTAGTTAGCCTTGAAGTAACTCTCACTCCACGGTCCGTTCCCTTCGAATCCTGCGGCCGTAGCCTCGAAACAATAGGGATAGGAGCTTGCCTTGACTCCCACTACTGTTTCCGAATTCAGGAACGTGCCTCCGCCTCCGTTCGGAGTGCCTGTATATTGAACGTAGGTTGTTCCGTTCAATTTAGTCGGATTGGCAGGATCCGTCATGTTGAATTGAAATACACCCGAGGTGCTTCCGGCACCGAGGGCATACATCTGGATCGGTTTGTCTTCCTGAATAGGAATCCGGTGTTGCGCCATAGCGATGGCCGAGCTTCCTATTGCAAGAAGACCGGTGAGCGCGAACATTTGGTAGAATCTGTTCATTGGCTATTTGTTTATGTTGAAAAAACTAAGTAGAGGGCGTGAAGCGGAGAGGGGAAACCGATATATATTTAAAGAGAATAAAATAATTATATGGTTATCTGTGCCCACTAAATCATTAATACCGTGCAAATTTAACGAAAGTTTTCAAATTGACAAATTTTTGACGACTTTTTGACAACTTTTTTTCTTTTCGCTGATTGACTGTAGCTTATCAAGCAAGTGGGAAAAACCGCTAAAAAAGGACACAGTGGCTTTGGGAAACTTTCTGCCACTGTTGATATAATAAGAACGTTCCTCCAATTTATGGCGAACCATAAGGGAGGTCAGCGTGTTCGAATGATTAAAAGGATTCTTTTTTGAGACGAAAGAGTTCTTACTTCAAGAAAAACGATTCCCAAGAAGATGAAGAAGAAATATGCCGTCGCGGTGATGATGCTTTCGTTTGTCGCCGCCGTGTTCGCCTGGAACATCAACGAGAAATATACAGGTCCGAAGACTTTCGAGACCGACCTTTCGTGGCACCCGGATATCCTCCCCGGATACGAGGCAAGATATGTCAATCAAGGTATGGCCTTCGACGGACCCTGCCGCTCCACTATCGTGCGCAAACGCGCGCGTGTCAATTCCCACAAGGGTTTCCTATATATCCACGGCTTCAACGACTACTTCTTCCAGTCTCAGATGGGTGACCGCTTCGTCGACTCGGGCTACCATTTCTATGCCGTTGACCTTCGTCGCTACGGGCGTTCGAAGGAACCGTGGCAGTACCCGTACAACATACGCGATCAAAAGGAATACTTCAACGACATCGACTCGGCCATCGTCCAGATGCAACGCGACGGTATCACCGACATCACCCTCGGAGGCCACTCGACCGGCGGACTGACCGTGATCCTATACGGAATCGACCGCGGACCCCGCGTGCCGGTGAAGCGAATCGTCACCAACTCCCCCTTCCTCGGCTGGAACTTCAACCCATTCATGCGCAAGGTGGCCATACCGGCCGTCAGCCTCATCGGGCCCCTTTTCAAGAACTCGAAGATCAAGCAGGGTCACTGTGACGGCTACGCTTACTCGTTGTTGAAACAATATGACGGCGAGTGGGAATACAACACCGACTGGAAGATGATCTATTCCCCCCCGGTCACCTTCTCTTGGGTTCACGCGATCAACACGGCCCAAAACGAGATCATGCGACACCCGGACCATATGGCCGTACCGTTGCTTGTGATGCACAGTTCGCGCAAGATCGACGGCTGTAACTACACCCCCGAGTTCAAGACGGGCGACTGTGTCCTCAATCCGTTCCAGATCGCGGAGCGGGGCGCAAAGATCGGCCACCGGACATATGTCTGCGCCATAGACAGCGGCGTGCATGACCTGATTCTCTCCGAACTTCCCCACCGCGAGCAGGCTTACGACTGCATTTTCTCGTTTATCCGTCAGAATCCATAAAAAACTCCTTCAAAATACGCAAAAGTCAAAATTTTTGCGTATTTTTGCGTCTAATAAGTAGACTGAACAACTTGAAAGCCCCTTCTCTCCGATTTTTGATATGGAAATGATGACCGAAGACCGCCTGACCTTTGCTGAACTCAGAGAAGCGGCCTCATTATATAAGATACTGACTGACAAGTTCAACGGAGTGATTGACGAACCCATTCGCCACTCGCTCCGCGAACTGTTCCGCAAAGGCCGTCACCTCCCGGCACACGACCGCAAGGGACTTCCCCACCTTTTGATGACACTGCGGACGGCTACTGTCTTCGCCGACGCGATCGACGCCGACCAGACGATGATCCTCGCAATACTGCTTCAGGAGGCCGTAGAGCAGGAATTGACCGACATCCTCAGCGTCAGACGCGAGTTTGGCGAAGACGTCGCCTCGATCTTGACCGGCCTCTCGGCCGTCGGCCGATTCTCGGGCAACAATGCCGTCCACCAAGACAACTTCCGCGGTCTGCTCATATCGCTGGCAGACGATATCCGCGTGATCATCATCATGATTGTCCGCGAGCTGGTGCTGATGCGCAATATCAACCGCCATCCCGACGAAGAATGGGTGGCCAACGTCGCTTTCGAGGCCAACTGCCTCTACGCCCAGCTTGCCCATCGCCTCGGCCTCTACAAGATCAAGGGTGAGCTCGAAGACCTCTCGCTGAAGTATACCAACCGGGAAATATACACTCAGATTGCCCGTAAGCTCAACGAGACAAAGCGCTCGCGAGACGCCTACATCGCAGCCTTCATCAAGCCGCTGAGTGAGAAGCTGACCGCCGCCGGCCTGAAGTTCGACATCAAGGGTCGAACAAAATCCATCTCGTCAATCTGGGCCAAGATGCGCAAGCAGAAGGTCGACATCGACCGAATTTACGATCTCTTCGCCATCCGTGTGATCATCGACACACCGCTCGAGAAGGAAAAGGCAGACTGCTGGCTGGCCTATTCGATTCTCGGCGATATGTACACCCCCAACCCGAACCGCATGCGCGACTGGATCTCGATCCCGAAGAGCAACGGCTACGAGAGTCTACACGCCACAGTGCTCGGACCTGACAAAAAATGGGTCGAGGTGCAGTTCCGCACCCGAAGAATGGACCTCGTGGCCGAGAAGGGTCTCGCCGCCCACTGGCGCTATAAGGGGGTTAAATCGGACTCGACCGACCAATGGATGAACAACATCCGCGACATCCTCGAGAGCGCCGAGTCGGGGCCTATGGAGCTGATGAAAGACCTCCGTCGCGACATTTATACCCAGGAGGTATTTGCCTTCACCCCCAAGGGCGACCTGTTCAAGATGCCGGCCGGGGCGACCGTGCTCGACTTCGCCTTCCAGATCCACTCGAACGTAGGCGCACACTGCACCGGCGCCATCGTCAACGGCCAGCACCGTAAGATCAACTATAAGATCGAGAGCGGCGACACGGTTGAAATCGTCACATCCTCTACCCAGACGCCTAAGCCCGACTGGCTCAACATTGTGGTCAGTCCCAAGAGCCGAAACAAGATCAAACAGAAGCTCAACGAAGAGCGTCAGCACCTCGCCGATCTCGGCAAGGAGACTCTCGAAAGACGGGCCAAAAACCGGAAGATCGAACTCGACGAGGCTCTGCTGATGAAGCTCGTGAAAAAAGAGGGCTACAAATTCGCCTCTGAATTCTATGCCGATATTGCCTCCGGAAAGATTGACCCGGCCAAGTTTCTCGGTGTCTATCAGGAGGCTGCCGCTCCCGACCAGGAGGCCGTCAGAATCTCGGCTGAGGAATATCACGTCGATAATGCACCCGACGAGAATTCGGACGATGTGCTCGTGATCGGCGAGAAGGCAATCAACGGCCTGAAATATAAATTCGCGAAGTGTTGCAACCCGATCAACGGCGACGACGTCTTCGGCTTCATCAGCGCCGACGGTGTGGTGAAGATTCACAAGACCAACTGTCCCAACGCCCGCAATATCCGCGAACGTTACCCATATCGACTGATCAAAGTCAACTGGAGCGGAAAGACCGGTGACCTCATGTCGGCCACTCTGCGGATCATCGGCACCGATGACCTCGGCATAATCGCCAACATCACGAGCATCATCTCCAAGGAGCCGAACGTCATGTTGCGCAACATCTCGGTCGACAGCCATGACGGGTTGTTCCAGGGCTACCTGGTTGTCGGAGTCCCCGACAACCAGACCCTCAATTCGCTGACACGCAAGATCCGGACCGTCAAGGGTGTCAAAGACGTAATCAGAAACTAATCTAAAGCCGTGAAGAGAAACTTAAGGAAAATCATAGCCGGAGGGATGGCGCTGTTAGTGGCCGCCGGAGCAGTCGGCTGTCGAGACAAGAGCCGTAAAGAGGCATTAGCCAACGAACGGGCACGATGGGAGGAGTCGCTCAAAGACTCCCTCGCCCGGTATGAACGGGAACTCGACGAGGCGGAGAAGAGTCTGCCGCTCCTTCGCGAAGAAGTCGGAAAGATGCTCGAACGCTTCACCTTCGTGAACAATCCGAGGGAGGTTGAGGGTTATTACATATATACACCGGCCCGCGCCGGCTATCCGCTGTCGTCGACCGGTGTGTCAGCACGTCTGGCCAAGAGCGAGGCTGCCGAGGTTATTGCCGCGTTGAAAGGGGGCGAATTTTCAGCCATCAGACTCGTGGCTCCGGGAGGCTCGTCGGTTACGTCACAGACGGTTCCGTACGACCAGGCTCTCAACTATCGTGCCGGAGGACTGAACACGGTGGCCTTCACGGGCCAACAGGCCGACACTTTGCTGAGATTCGCCGCCGAGCACTCTGCCGACCCCCTGACGCTTGAGTTCCTAAACCCCTCAAAAGTAGCGGCGATCACGCTCAACGAGCTCCAGCAACAGACCCTCGTCGAGACGGGGCGACTCCTCGAGTCGCGCGAGGAGCTGCACCGCGCCGAAGCCTCTATCCCGGCACTCAGCCGCAAGATTCAGCGCCTCAAACAGTAACACCGCAGTAGCGCCGCAGTAGCGCCGGCTTCCAGCCGGTAACCAGTAGCGCCGGCTTCCAGCCGGTACCAAGATAGATAAGTCAAACACATATATTCCTACTAAGAAACCTGTTATGAAACTCGAAAAACTCGACCTCGAACTTCTCGAGGAAAAGGGAATCACCCCCGAAAAACTCGAGGCCCAGCTTGAAGACCTCAAGAACGGCTTCCCCTTTCTGAAAATCGAAGCGCCAGCCACTCCGGGCCACGGCCTGACCGTCGCCACCCCTGAGCTCGAAGAGCATTCGGTAGCCATCTGGGAGAAGTATCTCCACTCGGGCGCAAAGATCCTGAAGATGGTCCCCGCCTCGGGCGCCGCCTCGCGTATGTTCAAGGACCTCTTCGCCTTCTACAACTCCGACGAGAAGCACCCGAAGGGTGAGTTCCTCAACACCTTCTTCGACAACATCGAGGACTTCGCCTTCTACGGCCACCTCAACTTTATCTGCATGCAACTCTTCGGTAAGAGCGTCAACACGCTGATCGAAGAGAAGAAATACAAGGACGTGCTGACCGCCCTGCTGACCAAAGAGGGACTCAACTACGGTGCACTTCCGAAGGGTCTCCTTCAGTTCCACAAGATCATGGGTGGCTCGCGCACTCCGTTTGAGGAGCACCTCTCAGAAGGGGCGCTCTACGCCACCGGTAAGGATGGCCTCGCCAACCTCCATTACACAGTCAGCGAAGACCATCTCCCCCTCTTCCAGGCCAAACTTGAAGAGGTAAAGGGACACATGGAACACTCTAAAGATGTCAAATTCTCAGTCTCCTTCAGCGTCCAGAAACCCTCGACCGACACTATCGCAGCCAAGAAAGATGGCGAACCGTTCCGCTCGAAAGATGGCAAACTCTTCTTCCGTCCCGGTGGCCACGGCGCGTTGATCGAGAACCTCAACGACCTCGACGCCGACGTGATCTTCATCAAGAACATCGACAACGTAGTACCTGACGTCCAGAAGGATATCACCGTCCGCTGGAAGAAGATCCTCGGCGGAGTCCTCGTTGCCGCCAAGCAGGTAGCCGACCGCTACTGCAAGCGTCTGGCCGAGGGTGTGCCGACCGACGAGGAGATGGCCGAGATGCTCAACTTCCTGCGCACTAAACTCTGCGTGACCGGTGACAATGCCGACGAGATGGCTCCCGCCGACCGCGCAGCCTATCTGTTCCGCAAGCTCAACCGCCCGATGCGTGTCTGCGGAATGGTCAAGAACGAAGGCGAACCCGGCGGCGGTCCGTTCTTAGCTTATAACCCCGACGGCACCGTATCGCCCCAGATTCTCGAGTCGACCCAGATTGACCCGAAGAACAAAGAGGCTGTGGCAATGCTCAAGTCGTCGACCCACTTCAATCCGGTAGACCTCGCCGTCAGCACCCGTGATTGGAAGGGCAACAAGTTCAACCTGACCGAATATGTCGATCCGGCTACGGCCTTCATCTCCGAGAAGAGCGTAGAGGGCACCGAGATCAAGGCTCTCGAGCTTCCGGGCCTCTGGAACGGTGCGATGAGCGACTGGAACACCATCCTACTTGAAGTACCGGCCGCCACGTTCAACCCCGTGAAGACCGTCAACGACCTTCTCCGTCCCGCCCACCGTTGATACCGTCTGTAGGGAAATGCCACGGAAAGATTTCTTCGAGACATTTCCCTACAAACCAATACATTAACTTTTTTCGATCAAAAAAGCGCCGAAAAAATTTGGTGGAATCGAAAAAAGGTTGTAACTTTGCACCGCAATTCGGCAGGAACCTTGCGAAGCCTTTAGTGGAACCTGTTTGGATTGCGACATGGTGAATGTAGCTCAGTTGGTTAGAGCGACGGATTGTGGTTCCGTAGG
>CAZTSQ010000053.1:0-13697 GCA_964615915.1 uncultured Sangeribacter sp. | reverse complement strand
CTTACTTCTACGGTATCGCCCAGCCGGCCTACTACAACAAGCTTTCACAGGCTTCATCTCGTGTAGCTTTGACTCTGACCCTCGCATGGTTCGCGTCTATGGACTCAATCGGTAACGTTGTCGCTCCGTTCGTGATCGACGGTATCGCCAAAGTCTTCCACGGCTCAACTCAGGCACACCCCGTTGTCGCTTTCCAGATCTGTATGTGGATGTCTCTCGCAGCCGCAGCAATCGTGATCATACGTAAGATCGTCGTTTCTGCCCGCGCAAAAGAGCTCGAAGATAAAGAAAAAGAACTCAAGGATCTGAAACCGGCCACCGCTTCTGCATCTGCTTCTGAAATTGCTGCTCCGGTTCACGCTGACGAAACAGTCGCTCCTGCAAAGACCGCCGAGGCGAAAGATTCAAACAAATAATAGTCTTACTTAAAAAATAGTACTATGTATCAACCAAAATTCAAAAACACTGAGCCGCGCGAGTACGTGCTCAATGAATATACACGTGGCTTTGCCCAGTGTATAGACAACAACTGGAACTTTGCGGTCTACGCTCAGGATCCCGGAGTCAGCATCTATCAGAACGAGTACAATGCCGGCTACGTTCAGGGCAAGGTTCAGACCAATCATCTGATCAAGGCCACCCGTAACAACACCTGGCGCTGGTATGTGCTCGACGAAGGCCCGGGTGCAAATTCGGTCACTCCTCCCGACGGAGCCGTAGAGCTCGCCACCAACGCTCTGGTCGAAAACTACAACTATCTCTGCGACTGGGCTGAAAAGAACCAGAAGGACGAGAAGACTCAGGCTATCATCCGTCTGATGTACCGTCAGCTCGGAATCTACCACGGCGCGGCCGACAAGGAACCTCTGAAGGAGGTGAAGTTTGAAGATCTCAAGCTCGCCAACATGGAAGCTGAGGATTCGAAGATGCACTCGGGCGACGAGCCTCTGACATTCATCGACATCTACTTCATCAATGCCCAGATGGACCTTTGGGACGCCATCGCCAAGCCTCTCGGAAAACTCTTCGCCGATGCCGGCAAGAAACCCGAACCGAACCTCAGGGAGCACAACTCGGGTAGCGTCTGCCACCCCGAACAGCTTAAGGTCGACAACTGCTCAGGCTTCGTAAAGAAGATGGATAACGGCGAAATATATTGGGTACACACCTCGTGGTGCTGTCTGATGGCCCAGAGCTGCGCAATGACATACGTCATCGGCTCGGACTTCCTGACTCAGAACTCGTTCTGTCCCGGTCAGTTCGGATCGAACACCGACTTTGGTTTCAACGGCCACGGAATCGGCTTCAACGAGACTACCGAAACTTACTTCTACAACGAGTCGAAGACCAAAGGTATCTGGATCACGTGGCGTGCGGCTGCCGCCGAGATGTTCTCGAAGTCTATCGACGACTTCTACAACTACATCACGATCGACAACACCGGCACATACCTGAATGCCTACATGCTCGTCGACGCCTATAAGGACGAGTTCGGTATGATCGACATGAGCTACTCGCGCTTCGCCCTCTTCAAAGGCAACGGCGAACAGCTGACCGTCACCGACTCTACCGGCTACGAGCCCATGTTCCTCGACTATGACCACCACATGATCAGCCCGAAACATGTTCTCGGTTGCAACTATCCTATCTACAAGAGAATTTGGCGTGAACTGCAGACGATCGACGGTGCGCCGAAACGTCGTTACCAGCTCTACCGCAACCTCCCGAACGTTCACGACATGGAGAGCGCGAAGGCTCTGATCACATACAACGAGAGTCTCGAGCCTATCTCGATCGCCGGACGTTGGGACAAGAACTACGGTACTTCCGAGTTCCTCCGTTACCAGCCCCACGGCTCGATCGACGCCAAGGCGTTCTCTACGTCAGAAATCAGAAAGGTGCTTGGCTCGCTCAGCATGAAGCCGAGTATCAACGGCAAGAAGACCAGCTTCTGGATGAAATTCGGTTCGCCATACATCGACGGAACCCCGTTCATCTGGTCGGATTCAATCTGGGCCGACTTCAAGCAGCCGGAAGACGTTGACTGCATCCCCGACGCAATCGACGGCAACTGGAATCTCGTCAAAATGTTTATGGAATAAAAACTCTGAGCCATGGCTAAATACACCCCTAATTTCAAAAATACTCCGGCCACTCAGTTTGTGCTGGACGAATATACCTGCGGCTTCGCACAGTGTATCGACAACAACTGGAACTATGCGATCTACGCCCAGAATCCCAACGTAAGCATCTACCAGAATGAATATAACGCCGGTTATGTTCAGGGCAAGGTGCAGACAGGTGAGACCATCCTGGCCACCCGTAACAACTCGTGGAGCAACTTCCTCGTCGGTTCGACCCCACAGGACAACATCTCGATCGAGGTGAAGCCCGAATATCTGAAGGCTTGCGGTGAAACTATCGTGCAGAACTATAACTATCTGTGCGATTGGGTAGCCCAGCGCAAGGACGATCCGAAGGTAGAGAAGATCATCCGTCTGATGTATCGTCAGCTTGGAATCTACGACGGCGCCGTGAACAACGAACCGAAGAAGGACGTGAAGTTCGAAGACCTGCTTCTCTCTTCATATCCCGCCGACCAGAGCGTTCTTCACGCCGGCACGGATCCCCTGACCTTCCTCGACGAGATCTTCATCAACTCTCAGTATGACCTCTTCGACGCCGTGGGCGACAAGATCGGCCTCGTGATGGGCTACGGAACAGCGAAGAAGAAACTCTCGCCCGAGGAGAAGCCCGACCACTGCTCGGCCTTCACCAAGATCCTTCCCGACGGTGATGTTGTCTGGACCCACAACTCATGGTGTTGCTTCTGGGCACAGTCTTGCGCCGTTACATATTGCATCGGCGACGACTTCGTCACTCAGAACGCCAACTGCCAGGGTCAGTTCGGATCGAACACCGACTTCGGTTTCAACGGAAACGGTATCGGCTTCAACGAGACCACTCACGTTGACCTCTACGACAAGACGAAGGTCCTCGGTGTCTGGTTGACCTATCGTTCGGCTGCCGCTGAACAGTTCGCACGCACTATCGACGAGTTCTATGAGTACTGTTCACTCGACAATACCGGAACATACCTGAACGGCTACCAGCTCGTCGACGCCAACACCGGTGAGATCGGCCTGCTCGATATGAGCTACAACCGTTTCGCTCTGTTCAAAGTGAACGGCACGGACATCAAGATGAAGGACTCGACCGGTTACATCCCGAACCATCTTGACTACGACCACCACTTGATCACCCCGAAACACATCTTCGGCGTCAATCAGCCTGTTTACTTCTGGGTAGGCTATGAGCTCGAGAGCATGAACCTGCGCCCGATGCGTCGTAACCAGCTCTGGGAACGTATCGACACCGTGACCGACGTCGAGACTGCCAAGGATCTGATCACATACACCGAAGATCGCGAACCGCTTTCGATCTACGGTCGTTGGGACCTCGGCTACGGTACTACCGAAATGCCGCGTACACGTCCTGACGGTTCGATCGACGCGAAAGCCTTCTCACGCAATCTGATTCTCGACACTCTGAAGAATCTGTCGCGAGTTCCGGATATCAACGGTGAAAAGACTTCCTTCTGGATGAAGTACGGTACCGCACACGTTCGTCAGCTCCCCTTCATCTGGAGTCAGTCACAGTTCAAGAACTTCAAGCAGGACGAATCTGTCGACAAAGTCCCCGACGCCCTCGACGGCCGCTGGAACCGCGTCAAGATGTTCATGAAGTAACCCTCCTCCGAAGATCTTGAGATATCAAGAAGGTTTGGAGGCCACAAGCCTCCAACCTCCCATAAAGTTATAGAAAACACTGAAAAAGGATCGCCAAGTCCCTCTCCCGGGACTCGACGATCCTTTCCTTTATCTTTTTCTTCTCCCGTTTTGGAAATGGTCTTTATTCGGACAAACTTTATTGAGGGATTTTTGTTAACTAAAAGAAATATTTGTAACTTTGCAAGTAAATCGAAAACGAGATGGAAACACCAATAAACCACGGGTGGACAGCTCCCAATGAGGCCACTCGGCTGGCCATAATTGAGGCGCAAGACCCGGAAAATCTTTCCACTGTAGACATGAGCAGTTATGATGCCTTCCTTAAGTCTCTCGAACTCGATTTCTCCTCTAACTCTATTTAGACTTCTGTTGAATCTCCAACCAATTCACGTTATAGTGGAGGGATGAGGAGAGGAGATTGTCGTTGACAAGATATTCGGTGTAACCCACGATGCGAGCTTGCTCTAATTCATAAGAATATTGGCGGGAATTGAGTAAGTTACCCTTGGCATCGAGTTTTGACTCTAACTCGACTAAGTTTACCGAATTTGTTCCCAATACTCCCTGCATGGTGAGGGGGAGGTAGTGGGCATACACAAGCATCGGTATAACGATGGGCTGGGAAGTGGCAAGAATTGAATACTCAAATTTTGTAGTACTCGTAGGTTTGGAATTGCCCGCATAGTCTTGATATTCTGTCAGGTTACCCTCTTCCCATATCAGGTAATTCTCCCATGTCCATGCTTTATCCCATGCGTTATCACGGACCTCTTCCCCGATACCCATTATCTCAGAATGTTTTACTATTGTGAGATGGTTTGTCGAGTCATATGTAAATTGAAGTCGATAGGATTTCCGGATTTGGACGTTGCCGTTCTCTGTTAAGACAAAAGTTCCCTCAGAGCTGCAACATCTTCCGTTGTTCAGGAATATGGTTTCCTTGAAATCCCGCAGCATTCCGCCGATGACATCTTTGGCAGTGACTTCAATGGCGGAGTCGTCAATATAAGAGTACTGCGCTGAGTACAATAAGTGGCTCTGATCTCCGCTGGGTTGGCAGTACCAGGAGATGACGCGGCCCTTAGAGTCATATCCAAAAGTTTGATTGAGCCCATCAGAATCGGACGAGACAATTGAAGAAGGACGCATGAGTCCCGAAGATGTTGGCTCGTCATTCTTCGAGCAAGAGGCCAGAATGAGGATACCGAGTAGCCCGCAAATCAACGAAAACTGCTTCATAGTTACAATTCTTTATGAATTATAACGAGACAACACTCCTAAACATTGCATCTGTCCGGTGTTTCATCTATTGTGTCAACTTCGATTCAATTTACTTTTATACAATACCATCCACTCTCTTAATAAGTACTTTTAAGTCACGTAATAGGCCTGGAGCTTCGCTCCGGCGGCCAAGCACGAAGTAAGCGGACTCAAGCACGGAAGGTGCTATAAATGTTACGGTTTTAACCCTATCTACAATAATTGATCAAGAACATCAGAATAAGTTGTCACCAATAATTTCTGCTCGCATTCAGTTCATGCCCGAGATTCTTACTCACAATTTCCGAATGGGTACTTGAAATCTATTTGACCATCTTCTTGAAGGAGATAGTCGGCAAGTTTAGCGAGATACAGGGAAAATTCAGGCCATAGTTCATCTGGAATTTCATTGATATTCTTCGCCATGAGGTCATACACGCTTCCGTAACTTGTGAACCAGGGGTCGAAATTATCATCATTGTCTGTGCCATATTCTTCCTCTTCTATTCTGTATTCATTATCTAACCACTCAACGAATGATTCGGGAAGAGGTACGGCGTTCAGCGGCACATTGAAGAATTCTCCTGTCTCCTCTAATTCTTTCTTAAATTGTCCCATATTTTTATTTAATTCTTGGCTTATTATAATTGAGGAAGTCGAACAACCAGCTGGTTGTCATCATCGTGCTCCAAAAGATAATCGACTACCTGAGCAAGATATAGTGAGAAGTCTCGCCAGATTGTTCTCGGCATGATACCTATAAAATACTCAAATAAACCACTTACAGTCGTGATGGTGACTGTATTGGCTACGATCCAGACATCGTTCTCTGATTGGGCTGTGATCTCGTCGTAGTCGACTTCGTTCCATTCAATAAACGATTCGGGAAGAGGAACTTTAGAGCACGGAACTCCTATAAAGCTATCATATTTCATATTCTTATTTTTCTTAGATATATCCTAAGAGCTCGGAAGGTAAACATTTTTGGCAAAATTATTGGTGGGGATTGTCTGTTCTTTTAAAATGACTGTTTGAGGAAGTCGCGGAGGCGGAGGTGATGGATTCCGGGATAGCCTTCAACTTCTCCGGAGACGGGATCCATAGAGACGACATACTTTGGATAATGGTCGTTGATGGCCTTGAGATTCCCGAACTCACGGTCAATTGTTTCCTGCGAGGATAAAAGATAGGTGACTTGAATGTACAGTCGTCTGCTCCCTCGCTCGGCGACGAAGTCCACCTCGCCGTTTCTGAGAGTGCCTACGGTTACATTATATCCCTGTCTGCGGAGGTGGTTCCAGACAACCGTCTCCATTATCTTTTCAATTGACTGTCGAACTCTGAAACCGCATAGATAGTTCCGGATCCCATGGTCTGTGAAGTAATACTTGAAGTTCTGCTCAAACAATTTCTTCCCGTGGATGTCAAACCTCCATACCGGGTTGAAAACTAGGGCGTTGGTCATGTAATCAAGATAATCTGAGGTTGTCACCTTTGTTATTAGCTCTCCCTGGCTTCTTAAGGTATTGGCGATGTTAGTCGGAGAAACAGGCTTACCGGTTGTATCGGCAACAAACTTTGCAAGATTAGTCAGAAAAGAAGCGTTCCGTATCTGAGCTCTTTCAACTACGTCCCGCATCATTATAGTATTATAAACGCCTTGAATATAGTCGGAGACCTGTCTCTCATCATTTATGTCAAAATGTCTGAGACCCGGTAGCCCTCCGACACGAAGATATGAAAGAAGACTTTCGTCTGAGTCTGGAAGGTTATGGAACTCAAGGAATTCAGAGTATGAAAGGTTGTAGATAGGAATTTCTATGTGGCGCCCTCCGAGTCGGGTTCCGAGTTCGGAAGAGTAAATATAGGCATTACTGCCTGTGACAACGATTTGACAGTGCTCTTCGGCATAAAGACTCCTCAGTGCCTCCTGATAGTTCTCTATGTTTTGGACCTCGTCTATCAATAGATAATTCCTTCCTCCAGCAGGCAGTTTCTCTTTAGCCAACATGTACAAGATTTCCGCATCCATTATTTGGTCTCCAATCTTCTGTTCTTTATCAAGATAAAGAACATTAGCGGAAGGCTCGGTCTCTTCGATCCATTTTTTGAGGTCGAGCAGGATATAACTCTTGCCTACGCGTCTTTGGCCGACAAGGACGAGCATCATGTTTTTGTTTATGACCGATGTGATATGGTCAAGATATGGCTGTCGACGAATTATTTCCATGTCCAATTATTAAGCAAATTTAGCTCTTTTTTGCACGATTGCCAAGTTTTATTGTGAAAATCGGCAAGTATACTGTCCGATTCTGACAAATCTGTGGGAATCGGACAGTATACTTGCCGATTATGACAAAAATGTAAGGATCGGACAGTATACTTGCCGATCCTGTGGATGGATCAGAAGGGTAGGGGCTTGTCGAAACCTGGGGGCACCCCGCCTCCGAGGAAAGGATCGGAAGGATCCGAGTTGCCGGAACCGAACTGGATAGGGGGTACGTCTGGCGGTACGTCATCGCTCAGGGCGCTCGCCAGGGGGTCAGGGCGGTTCATCTTCGATTCGCGCTTGACATTGGTTCGGCTGTCGGCCGAGGGGACACCGTGAGTCGGATCGATGGTGCCTTCCCAGTTCTCAAAGCGGGCGAATTGCTTGACGAAACGGAGATCTACGTCACCGACAGCACCGCTTCGGTGTTTGGCGATGATCAGCTCCGCCTTGCCGCGGATGTCGTTGCCCGAAGCGTCCTCGCCCGAACGGGTATAATACTCCGGGCGATGGATGAAGCAGACGATATCGGCATCCTGCTCGATGGCGCCCGATTCGCGAAGGTCCGATAGTACAGGCCGTTTGTCCTCGCGTGTCTCGGTGCTTCGGTTGAGCTGAGAGAGGGCAATGATCGGGATGTCGAGCTCCTTGGCCAAAGCCTTGAGCGAACGCGAGATCGTCGACACCTCCTGCTCGCGGCTTCCGAGCTTCATACCCGAGGCCGTCATTAGCTGAAGGTAATCGATCATGATCATCTTCACTCCACGTTCACGCACCAGTCGGCGAGCCTTGGTTCGCAGTTCGGTTATGCTCAGACCCGGGGTCTCGTCGAGATAGAGTGGGGCGGAGTAGACGTTGCGCAGACGGTCATTGAGGCGGTCCTGTTCCTCGACGCTCAGCTGACCGCTCTTGATCTTCTCGCCCTCAAGGTCGGCTATGTTCGAGAGCAAACGCTTGACGAGCTGGACGTTGGCCATCTCAAGGGTGAAGATTGCGATCGGGATATTGTAGTCGATCGCCATGTTCTTTGCCATCGAGAGGACGAATGCCGTCTTACCCATGGCAGGGCGCGCGGCGATGATGATTAGGTCCGAATTCTGCCAACCTGAGGTCATCTTGTCGAGCATCGTGTAGCCTGTCTTGAGTCCGGAGAGGCCGCTTTCGCTCTGGCCGGCCAGTTGGATCTGTTCGAGCGCCAGATTGAGTACCGGGTCGATCTGCGTCACGTCGCGTTTCAGCTGGGTCTGAGAGATTTCGAAGAGCTGACCTTCGGCGTGCTGCATGAGTTCGTCGACGTCGTTGCTCTCGTCGAAGGCTTTGCTCTCGACGTCGGTTGCGAAGGTTATCAGCCTTCGGGCCAGATACTTGTTTGCTATGATCTTGGCGTGATACTCCACGTTGGCCGCCGAGTAGACGCGGGTCGTCAGTTCCGTTATATGGATTGCGCCTCCAACCTCGTCGAGTGTGCCGTTGACACGAAGTTGCTCGGTGACCGACAGCATGTCGATCGGCCGCTGGTTGAGGCCTAAACTTTGGATCGCCTCGTATATCTTCTGGTTGATCGGGTCATAAAAACTTTCGGGCACAAGAAGGTCGGACACGTTCATGTACGCATCCTTTTCGAGCATCAGCTCGCCGAGGACCGTTTCTTCGACCAACGTGTCGTTGGGAGGCAGCTTGCCCGTCGGGTCGGTGATGGTCTTGCGGTCCGACTCTCCACGTTTGCGGTATCCGCCTCCATATCGTTGTTGTTCAGCCATCTCGGTTCAAGATTATAAAAGAAAGAAAAAAAGAGCAAATATATTATCCTAATATCGCGGCCAGCACGAGATATCCGACATTGAAGAGCATCGTCCGGGCCGTCAGTCCTAAGACTGGGTTGAGCTCGGCCCCGCGGCGGACCATCAGCAACAGCCACGGCCTCAGCCAGAAGATACCCGGCACAAGCGACAGCCATCCCCATACGGGTCCGTCGGCCAGCAGGTTGAAACACGTGAAGAGCGCGACGCCACCGACCACAAAGATCAGGTACAGACGCTTCATTGTCTCGCCGCCGAAGATGACTGCCGTTGTGTGTTTACCTACCTCGCGGTCGTCTTCCTCGTCGCGCACATTGTTGACTATCAGCACGCACGAGGCCATCAGACCGGCCCCCAGGCCGACGGCCGCACCTGCTCTCCACAATTTGAAACCGGGCGCTGCGGGGAGCGAAACGGACATGTCGGGGCTCATCACATAGAGGGTCAACAGAACCGGGACGAGGCCGAAGAAGATGATGACAGCCACGTCACCTAACCCATGATGCGAAAGGGGATAGGGACCCGCGCTGTATGCCAAGGCGAAGACGGCGATCACAGCCCCGGCGGTAACCAGCCACCAGCCGCCCCAGATGACGAGCGTAAGCCCCACGAGACACGCCACACCGAGCGTCACGAGCGTCGCGCGCAACATAGCCCCCGGCGTCAGGTCACCCTCTGTCACACCCCGTCGGAAACCCTCGCGCCCCTTGCGGTCAAGACCGTTGCGGAAGTCGAAATACTCGTTGGCGAAGTTCGATGCAATCTGGGCCAACAGTGCGAACAGCAGGCAGATGATTCCCTGGAGCGGTCGGAAACAGCCGTATGCTATCGCCACGCCCCACGCCGCCAACACACCGGCCGCCGAGACCGGCAAGGTTCGCAGACGCATCGCCTCGACCCATGCCTTAGCCCGGCCGGGAGACTTTGTCTGAGGTTCCATCACTCTTTGGACAGCGATGTGATCCGAGCGATGTACTTCCCGACGATGTCGAACTCGAGGTTCACACGCGTTCCGGGTTTGATTTCGCAGAAGTTGGTGTGGTCATGGGTGTAGGGGATGATGGCGACGCGGAATGAATCCTTCTCTGAGTCGCAGACCGTCAGCGACACACCGTTGACCGTGATCGAACCCTTCTCGACGGTGACATATCCCTTGGCGGCCATCACCGGGTCGAATTCATACTTAAAGGTGTAGTACCAGCTGCCGTCGACCTCCTCGAGGTCGGTGCATATAGCCGTCGTGTCGACATGCCCCTGGACGATGTGGCCGTCGAGGCGTCCGTCGATCTTCATCGAGCGCTCGAGATTGATCAGGTCGCCGGCCTTCAGGTCGCCGAGGTTAGAGCGGTCAAGGGTTTCCTGGATCGCAGTGACCTCATAGGTTCCGTCTCCGGGCAGATCGACTACGGTCAGACACACTCCGTTGTGGGCCACACTCTGGTCGATGCGCAACTCGGGGGTGAATGAACATTTTACACGCAGGCGGAGATTGCCGTTGTCGCGGGTAGCTTCGACGACATGCGCCGCTTCTTCAACTATTCCTGAGAACATAATGATAATCAATATTATAAGTCATCCGCAGAGGATGATGAGGTTAAAATTTCTCGGTTCAGAACGCAAAGATAAGAAAAAATTTGGCTATATTCGCAACTCTGATTCACATCTGTCATGAAGAACATCATTCTTCCGCCCCTCCACGGGTCCGAAACTGTCAACAAACTGACGACCGACCGCCACATATCGCTCGTCGGCGCCGGCGGTGCGGGTAAGTCACGTTTTATGGACGAGATGATGCGCGACGCCGGCGACCGTGCATGGTCCGTCAGCGTCGTTGACGATTCGCGTCCCGACATGCCGATGGCCTTCCGCGAAGGTCTGTCCGCATCGTTGTTGGCCGAGGCCTCTTCGGCCGATGGGGGAGGGGAGACCCCCCTCTTCAGACGTGTGCGCACGGAGTGGGAGAACCTCTTTCCCGGAAACCGGATAGTTGTCTCCCCTCCCGACTCACTTCTGTTTCAGACTCCGGCCGGCGATGACCTGATCGATCTCTCGCGCCTATCTCGCGGCGAGCGCGCCGGGCTCTATTTCATTTTCGCCGTGCTTGCGGCTCCGCGCGGAGCGGTGATATTTGTCGATTCGCCTACTCTCTTCCTGCATCCGACTGTCGTCGGCCCTCTCTGGACACGCCTTGAACGCTTGCGGCCCGACTGTCGGTTTGTCTACGACACGAACGACCCCTCGTTTATAGGCTCGCGGATCCGAAATATCGTCATCTGGGTCAAGGCCTTTCATTCGGAAGACGAGACATGGGAATATCAGCTCCTCCCGACCGACGAAGCCGGTCCAGTATACGTCGACCTCATCGGATCGCGCCGTCCGGTGCTGTTTATCGAAGGCGATGTCGCCCACAGTATCGACGCGCGCCTCTATTCGCTCGTCTTTCCGGACTATACGGTGCGCCCCCTCGGGTCTTGCGACAAGGTGATCGAGACCACACGCACCTTCCGTTATCTAAAACAGTATCATCCTCTCGACACGATCGGAATCATCGACCGCGACCGCCGGAGCGAGTCGGAGGTCGAGTATCTTCGCCGGCGTTCGGTGATGGTAGCCGAAGTCGCCGAAGTTGAGAACATCTTCCTCTCCGAACCGGTACTCCGGATTATGGCTTCGGCCACCGGCCTCGACCCCGAGCGGACAGTACGGAACGTCAAGGAGATCGTTTTCGACCTCTTTGAGCGCATGTTTGACGACCAGGCCCTTCAGCACACGCGCCACAGAATGAAGCGCGACGTCGAGCGCAAGATAGACGCACGCTTCACATGCATCACCGCCCTCGAGCTTCACATCAAGGGCCTGATCCACACTCTTCACCCCCGCGAGGTCTACAACGAACTGACGTCTCAGTTCGCAGCCATGCTACGCCGGCGCGACTATGCCGGAGTACTCAAGGTGTTCAACTACAAGCCGATGCTGACAGCTACCGCCATCCCGAAAATCATGGGTTACGGATCGGCCGACGAGTATGTGACCTCGGTTCTGCGCACACTCAAATCCGACCCCGTCAACGGACCAGCCCTCCGCGAGGCTATCCTCGCCCTCTTCCCCCCGGCATCGGAGGTTGAGCCAACTCAAGAAAAGCCCCGCGCCCCGAAAGTAAAACCCGTGACACACAAAAAAGCGGATCGTCGGGCGAAATCAGAACCTCGGGCCAATTCAAAGCGTTATAAAACAAGTAAGAAACGCCGCCGGTGACACACGATCTTTTCTCTCGACCGGTCAAACCATATAATCAAATGGCAACAAAGAAACCCAAACAGCTCGCAATTCTCCGCAATGATCCCTGGCTCGAACCATACGCACCCGCTATCGAGGGGCGCCATCAGGATGTGATCCGTAAACTCGAGGAGTTGACCGTCGACACAAACGGCTCGCTCTCAGATTTCGCCAACGCCTATAAATACTTCGGTCTTCACCGGCTGCCGGGCGGGGGATGGATCTTCCGTGAGTATGCCCCCAATGCGACTGCCATCACTCTTGTCGGCACTTTCTCCGACTGGCAGAAGCTACCCGAATATGCGCTGACTCCGGTCTCGGGGGGTGTATGGGAGCTTAAACTCTCTGAAGACATGCTCCACGAGGGCGACCTCTTCAAGATGTTTGTCGAATGGCCCGGCGGATCGGGCGAACGAATCCCGGCCTATGCCAACCGTGTTGTCCAGGACGAACAGACAAAGATATTCTCGGCCCAGGTCTATGAACCGAAACACCCCTACCGCTTCAAGATCAAGAACTTCAAGCCCGACGTCAAGCCCCTGCTGATCTACGAATGTCATATCGGTATGGCTCAGGACGAGGAGAAGGTAGGATCCTATGAGGAGTTCCGCACGAAGACTCTCCCCCGAATCGCCGCAGACGGTTACAATGCCATCCAGATCATGGCGATTCAGGAGCATCCGTATTACGGATCGTTCGGCTATCATGTCAGCTCCTTCTACGCCGCCTCGTCGCGCTTCGGTACCCCCGATGACCTCAAACGGCTGATTGATGACGCCCACTCGCTCGGGATCGCCGTCATCATGGACATCGTACACTCTCACGCGGTGAAGAACGAAGTCGAGGGCCTCGGCCGTCTCGACGGCGACCCGAACCTCTACTTCTATCCCGGTGACCGCCACGAGCATCCGGCGTGGGACTCGTTGCTGTTTGACTATGGCAAGAACTCGGTGATCCACTTCCTGCTCTCGAACTGCAAGTACTGGCTCGACGAGTACAAGTTCGACGGCTTCCGTTTCGACGGCGTGACCTCCATGCTCTATTATGACCACGGTCTCGGAAAAGCCTTCGGTGGCTACGGCGACTATTATGACGGCAACCAGGACCTTAACGCTATCGTCTATCTGACATTAGCCAACATTCTGATCCACGAAGTCAACCCGCGTGCAATCACGATTGCCGAGGAGATGAGCGGTATGCCCGGTCTTGCCGTCAAGTTTGACGACGGCGGAATCGGTTTCGACTATCGCATGGCGATGGGCGTGCCCGACTACTGGATCAAGATGATCAAGGAGAAGAAGG
>CAZTSQ010000052.1:12817-14402 GCA_964615915.1 uncultured Sangeribacter sp. | reverse complement strand
GCATGGCGATGGGCGTGCCCGACTACTGGATCAAGATGATCAAGGAGAAGAAGGACGAGGATTGGCATCCTACCTCGATCTTCTGGGAGTTGACCAACCGGCGTGCCGACGAAAAGACAATCTCATATTGCGAGAGCCACGACCAGGCCCTCGTAGGCGACAAGACAATCATCTTCCGTCTGATAGACAAGGAGATGTACTGGCACATGATGGTCGACGACGACAACTTCACCGTCGAGCGCGGTGTGGCCCTCCACAAGATGATACGTCTCGTGACGCTGGCCACTATCAACGGCGGTTACCTCAACTTCATGGGCAACGAGTTCGGCCATCCGGAGTGGATCGACTTCCCCCGCGAGGGCAACGGCTGGAGTTACAAGTACGCGCGCCGTCAGTGGGATCTCGTGGATCGTGAGGATCTGAATTATAAGTTCCTCAATGCGTTCGACAACGCCATGATCGAACTCGTCTCGGCCGTCTACAACTTCCAGGCCGAGCCGGTCGAGAAGTTGTGGGAGAAAGATGACGACCAGGTGCTTGCATTCCGTCGCGGTGACCTGATCTTCGTCTTCAACTGGAGCCCGACACAGTCGTTCCCCGGCTATGGTTTCCTCGCTCCGGCCGGAGAGTATGAGGTGGTGCTTGACTCGGACAGCCCGGCCTTCGGTGGCCATGGGTTGATCGACGACAAGGTTCGTCATTTCACCCAGCCCGATCCGCTCTATACTCCCGCCGGCAAAGGGTGGCTGAAGATGTATATCCCCTCGCGCACGGCTCAGGTGCTCCGCCTCGTGCGTCCCAAACCGACCAAAACTACTAAGTCAAAGGATGCCGCTCAAAAGAAGACAGTCAAGAAATAACAGATGAAGAAGATCATAATTGCGATCGACGGCTACTCGTCGTCAGGCAAGAGCACTATGGCCCGCCATTTGGCGCGGGCCATAGGTTATGTTTATGTAGATTCGGGCGCGATGTATCGTGCCGTGACCCTCTATGGTCTCCGTAACGGGATGATCTCGAAAGAGTCAGGTGTTGACGTCGACCGGCTCGTCGGCGCGTTGCCGGAGATAAAAGTGTCGTTCAAGGTTGTCGGCGACGGTTCGCAGCACACTCTGCTGAATGGCGCTGATGTTGAGGATCTTATCCGTGGTCTTGAGGTCAGCTCGTTTGTCAGCCCCGTGGCCGCTATTCCCGAAGTCCGCACGCGTCTGACTGCCCTCCAGCAATCATATGGCGTCGACAAGGGAATCGTTATGGATGGCCGCGATATCGGGACGACCGTCTTCCCGGACGCCGAAATGAAGGTCTTTGTCGAGGCCTCGCCCGAAGTCCGCGCCCGCCGTCGCTTCAAGGAACTGGCCGATAAAGGACAGCCCGAGACCTACGAGAGTGTGCTCGAGAATATCCGCGAGCGTGACCGCATCGACACGACCCGCGCTGTCTCACCTCTGCGTAAGGCTCCCGACGCCTTCGTTCTCGACAATGATAACCTGACCCCCGAGCGCCAGCTCGAAATTCTGCTCGAACACTTCAACGAGGTGACAAACATGTAGGGATATCGCTTTGCGATGTGGATTTTGTAGGG
>CAZTSQ010000052.1:0-12717 GCA_964615915.1 uncultured Sangeribacter sp. | reverse complement strand
ACATCGCTTCGCGATGTGGAATTTTGTAGGGACATCGCTTCGCGATGTGGAATTTTGTAGGGACATCGCTTCGCGATGTGGAATTTCCAACCGATTATGAATCAAAAGATTGAGATAGATTCCGAGAGTGGTTTCTGCTTCGGCGTGACCGCCGCTATCCGTAAGGCCGAAGAGGAACTCGAGAAGTCGGGTTCCCTCTTCTGTCTCGGCGATATCGTGCACAACGCCAGTGAGGTGGAGCGTCTGCGGCTCAAGGGTCTGAAGACCATCACTCATGCCGATCTCGAGAATCTTCACGACGTCAAGGTGCTTCTTCGCGCCCACGGGGAACCTCCCGAAACTTACGAGATAGCTCGACGCAACAATATCGAGATCATCGACGCCACCTGCCCGGTAGTGCTTCAGCTCCAACGACGCGTAAAGAGCGCCTATACCGAAGGGACTGAAAGCGGTTCGTCACCGCTGATCTTGATCTACGGCAAGCATGGTCATGCTGAGGTCAACGGCCTTGTCGGTCAGACAAGGGGTGACGCAGTTGTGGTTCAGGATCTTGAGGCGCTGAAGGATATAGACATCGACCGAGATGTCGTCCTCTTCTCACAGACCACCAAGTCGCTCGACGGCTTTCACGAGATGGTCGCCTATATAAAGGCCAATCAGAAGTCGGGCTCGTTTAGATATTTCGACACCATCTGCCGGCAGGTTTCGAACCGATTGACGAAGATCCGGGAGTTTGCCGCCGACCACGACGTAGTCCTCTTTGTCAGCGGTGCGAAGAGTTCGAACGGCAAGGTCCTCTACGAAGCCTGTCGGGCCGAAAATCCCCGCACATATCTGATAACCGACAGCACCGAACTGAATCCGGCCTGGGTAGCCGGCGCCTCCTCCGTCGGCGTCTGCGGCGCCACCTCCACCCCCCGCTGGCTCATGCAGCAAGTCGCCGCCTCGATAGGCTGACCCCCCCAGTACCGCCGGCTTCCAGCCGGTAACCGAGTCCCTACCGGCGTGAGCGGAAGAAGTCCTTCAAGAGCTGGGCCGAGTCGTCGGCGAGGAGGCCGGTTTCGACGAGGGACTTGGGATGAAAAGGGAGGCGCTCGGGCCTGTAGTAGGTCCGGACGCCTCCTTTGATGTCATCTGCTCCCCAGACTATCCGTTTCAGCCGGGCCCAGCCGATCGCGCCGGCACACATCGGACACGGCTCCAACGTCACATAAAGCGTGCACTCCGGCAAGACCTTGCCCCCGAGCGCATTCTGGGCCGCCGTGATCGCGATGATCTCCGCGTGGGCCGTCACGTCGTTGAGCGCCTCGGTCATGTTGTGACCCTTACCGATCACCCGGTCATTGACAACAACGACCGCGCCGACCGGTACCTCTCCCTCTTCGGCTGCTTTGCGGGCCTCTTCGAGGGCGAGACGCATGAAACGTTCGTCTTTCTCCGTCACTGTTTCTTGTTGCCTCCCTTGAGGATATTGATTAGGCCGTCGACTACTCCGGAGTTGCCTTTGTCGTCGTCTGTCTTCACTTTGTCATACTTGAAGCCGACACACAGTCCGTCGTATGAATCGATGATGCCTCCGACGGTGCTGACCATCTTGCTGCCGGTAAACGAAGTAACCACACCGATGATCTTCTTCAGCGTCGTGGCGTCGAACATGATGTTCAGAGACGAAGGTCCTTTCTCGACATATGTCTTCATCTTCCCGAGCGTTATCTTGCCGAACGCCTGGAACTGGAAGTAGAACAGGCCTTTGTCGTCGCCCTTGACGATTGTGCCCTTGAGCGTGATCTTCCCGACCTTCATCGAGAAGGTTCCGTCTTCCTCGATGGTGATTGTCGAGCCGGTCAGTCCATATTTCTTATAATAGGGGTCGAGCTTGTTCTCGATAGCGCCTGCGGCGGCCACACCGCCCGCCTTCTTGAGGAAATTCTCGTCTTGAAAGGCCACGGCGCTTCCCGAAGCGACCCACTCGCCCTTCATATCCTTGACCGAGATGTCAGAGCGGGTGAAGATTCCTTCAACTATATTTTCGACCGCGCCGCCGGCGCCACCGAGGAGATCCTTGATATCGATCGCAGAGGCCGTAGCCGGAGCGAGCACAGCTGTCCCGAGTGCGACAGCGAGAAATAGATTCTTGATGTTCATATTTCAATTGACAATCTGAAACACGAAAAAGTTTAAGGGCCCGAGCGAATCTTGGTGCTAAAAATGTCAAAATTCGTCAGATTCTGCCCCGACGAGGTCGTTTTTATGGTAAAATCTGCTCATTTATCCGTTCTTAAGGGCTTTTTCGGTTGTTTCTCGTGTTAAATTTGTAACTTTGTGATGCGAGAAAGGGAAACTGCGGCCTTCTGAAGTCTGGAGGCCGCCAAACTAACCGTAAATCCATAATACTTAACAAAGAAATATGAAACCAATCAGCAAGGGCATTTTCGCGGTGGCTGCGGCCGCCGTTGCCTTGGGTCTTCCGTCGTGTGCCGACGAGAACCCCTGGTCGGGTTCGCAGGGAACGGGCGGCATCAAGCTTAAGCTGACCGCCTCTTCCGAATTTGTGGAGGGCGCCCCTTCCACACGTGCACCCGAGAGCCTGTTCAATGTCCCGGACGTGGCCGATTTTTCTCTGCGTCTCGAAAAAATTGACGGCTCCTATTCCAAAGAGTGGACTTCGCTCGCCGAGTTCGAAAACGAAAAGGGCTTCCCCGCCGGAGCATACACTCTGACCGCCTATTTTGGCTCGATCGAAGACGAAGGTTTCGAGAAGCCTCACTTCATGGGCTCCGAACAACTGACCGTCCTTGAAGATCGCGAGGCCTCGGTCGACATTGAAGCCGTGCTTGCAAACACCTTGGTGTCAGTTGAATACACCGACGCTTTCAAAAACTACTTCTCAACGTGGAGCGCCGAGGTTCACTCGGCCGGCCACGCCTATAACGCTGTCCCCGCTGAAGAGACGCGCCCTGTATTCGTTGCCCCCGGCACCGTCGACATAGCGGTTGACTTCACCGACAAGTCAAACCGTAACGCAAAGGTTCAGGCAGCTTCGTTCGAAGCCCTCGCGCGCCATCACTATCACGTGACCGTCGACGTCAACAACGGCAACGTCGGCACCGCCCAGATCGTCATCTCGTTTGACGAGACAGTCGAGGCCGAGAACGTCTACATTGACTTGACCGACGAGCTTTTCACTTCGCCCGCGCCGACTCTAACAGCAACCGGCTTTGCCAACGGCGCTACGATTGAGCTTCTCGAGGGGGCCGCAAGCGAGTCTCCGCTCAGGCTCGACGCAATGGCCCGCGCCGGCATCTCTTCGGTTACGCTGACTCTCGCTTCAGAGACTTTCACACCGCCGTTCGGCAAGGAGATCGACCTTTGCGCCGCCACTCCCGCCCAGCAGGAGCAACTCCGCTCACTCGGGATCGACGTCACCGGTCTCTTCAAGAACCCCGGCGTCTTCGCGATAATCGGCTTCACGAAGCTTCCCTCGGTGCTCCCCGCCGGCAAACACACCCTCTCGATGATTGTCAAGGATAAGTTCAGCCGAGTTTCGGCTCCCGTTTCGGTTACGTTCTCTTCAGAGGCCGTCAGCCTCGAACTGAGCGCAGAGCCCTCGATTTTCGGCACGAACGAGGCCGTTGTGAATGTCTCGTTTAACGGAGGCGATCCTACTTCTGACCTGACGTTCAAGGCAATGGACAGCCACGGCGGTTACGTTGATGCTCCGATCGTTCTGACCTCTAAGAATGCGCGCACACGTTCACTTCCAGTCGAGAAGTATCTTGTGACGATCCGCCTCCCGGAAACCGACCGCAATCCTATACCCGTCAAGGTTTATTATAAAGGGGAGGAGAAGGCTCAGTTTGACGTTCAGGTTGTCGTTCCCACCTACACCTATGAGGTCGATGCGCTCGCTACCAAGTCTCTTGTCAAGGTGACTGCCGACGACCCGAAGATGCAAGCGGCTGTTATCAATGCCATCCGCCCCGTTCTGACAGGCACCGGAGCCTCGTCGGCCAAGTTCTCGCGCAACGCCGACAGCGGCATACTGACCATCACAGGTCTGACCCCGGCCACTTCATATGACCTCACTCTTGCCCTCGGTCCCGCAAAGACCGATGCCGGCCCCTTCACCACTGAGACAGCCACCGACATTCCCAACGGTGACTTCTCGGCTACCTCGAAGCTGACCGTCGGTGATGTTCAGGTAGGAGGTAAGTATCGCGTCTCACCGGTTGACTACACGATTAAATCCTCAATCGACCGAGATGTCCCCAATAGTTGGGCCACTCTCAACGACCTGACCTGTTACTCCGGTTCGTCGAACAAGAACACATGGTTTATGGTTCCGTCGACCTATGTCGAATCGGGTGCAGCCTTAATCCGCTCTGTGGGCTACAGTCACAACGGTACGACTCCAGACCGTTCGGGAGGTGCCTTCAACGTCAAATATTATTGTGAGAATGCCCCCGCCTCTCTCGACCGTAGCCGCGGCGAACTCTTCCTCGGCTCATACGTCTTCGATACACGTGTTGACGGCATCTCCTTCTCGTCGCGCCCCGCTGGTCTGACTTTCGATTACAAGTATGTGCCCTATGGTTCAGAGACCGCCGATGTATACGTGGCTGTCAAAGATGCTTCGGGTAACGTGATTGCCTCGAAGACCGAAACCCTCGGCTCGGCATCGCAGATGACCGCAAAGTCGATCTCACTTCCCTCTTATGCTTTCGGCAAGAAAGCAGCTTCACTTGAAGTCCGCTTCCGCTCTACCTCGGGCTCTGAAATCGGCCTGACGATTCCCTCGGGTACCGCTCTTAACGAAGGCGTGGGCCTCGGCAACAAGACCAAGTCTGCAAACGACTACAAGGCATTCGCCGCCGGCTCTGTGCTGACTGTCGACAACGTCAAACTTAACTATTGATCTCAAACGATGAACAGATATATATATGGAATTCTCGGCGGGGCGGTCCTGATGTTCTCCGCCTGTTCCAAGGACCTTCCCTTCGACGGTCCCGACACCGCAATGGGCTCCGTTTCCCGTTCGGCTCTCGACGTCAGCGTCAGCACGGCCGAATTTCTCGTGCGCTCGGCGGGCGTGGATGTCAACGACGTCAACGTCTCCTTCTTCGCCGAAGGTGATACGGAACCCTACGTGACCTATCGCTATGGCGACATGTCCGAAATCGTAACCCTCCCCGTCGGTGTGTACACCGTCGAGGCTACATACGGCGACAATGAATCGGCCGCTTGGGACGCCCCCTACTATGCCGGCTCTTCAAACAAATTCAACGTCCTGGCCGACAAGGTGACGACCGACATCGAACCGATTGTCTGCACGCTCTCGAACGTGAAGGTGTCGATCCTCTTTGACCCTGAGCTCGCCGCCGTGATGGGCGCCGACGCCAAGGTCAGCGTCAAGGTAGGGGAGAGCGGAAGCCTCGACTTCACCCCCGCCGATGCCGACCGTCAGGGCTACTTCCGTTTCGACGGCAATACGTCGCCCGACGCGAAGAACACACTGGCCGCAACCTTCACCGGTTCTGTCCAGGGTTCGGCGGTTGTCGAGACCAAGACCTATGACAATGTCGCTCCCGGCAACCACTATAAGATCACCTTCCGCCTCCATGGCCACGAGCAGAGCCTCGGTCAGGCCCAGGCCGGTGTGACCGTCGATGCCTCGGTTGAGACAGTCGACAAGGATGGCAATGTGATTCCCGAAGATGAACTGCTGACCGATGACTCGCGTCCCAACCAGGGCGGTTCGGAAACCCCGGGTCCCGACACTCCCCCGACACCAGGCGCCGGTCCGGAAGTGAATATCACCGACGGTCTCTCGCTGACCGCAGTCAACGATATCACCGAAGGTATGGAATGCGTACTGAAGATTACCTCCGAAACAGGTCTTACCGAGTTTAAGGTCGATATCGTTTCACCCACTCTGACCGCAGATGAACTCGATAATGTCGGCCTCGCAAGTCATCTCGACCTCGTCTCTCCCGGCAACCTCGAGGAAGGTCTCTCTGGACTCGGTTTTCCCGTGAATGTGGCAGGCGAGAAGTCATGCGACTTCATACTGACCGACTTCCTCCCTCTGCTCAGCGTTCTCGGACCCGGCGAGCATTCGTTCAAGATGACCATCTCTGACGCTTCCGGCACAAAGAATATTGATCTTAAGTTCCGCACCCTCTAATCCCCGCAAGCAACGATGAATAAGAAACTCAAATCTTTTGGCGCCGCGCTTTCAGCCGTCGCGCTGACCGCATCGCTCGCTTCGTGTGTGGCCGACAATCCGTTCGGCTCGGGCGATGAGGGTATCCTCAAGATGCGTATGGTGATCAACTCCGACGTGACCCGTGCCGAGAACGACATCGATGACCTGCGCTCAAACTGTGTTGTCTATATTTCGTCTCAGAAAGGCTTGATCCACAAGTTTGTGGGCCTTGAGAATGTCCCCGAAGAGATCCACATGAAGGCCGGCGGATATGTCGCCGAGGCTTGGACGGGCGACTCTGTCTCGGCTTCTTGGGACAAGAAGTTTTTCCGTGGCTACCAGCCTTTCGAAATCACTCAGGGTCTGAACCAGGTGGTCCTCAACTGCCGGATAGCAAATGTACTGAGCTCGATCAATCCGGCTACGATCGACCCCGAACTGATGAAGGATTGGTCGATCACAGTCGGAAACTCGCGCGCCTCGCTCGTGTTTGACTCCGAGAATATGGAGTATGCCAAGGCCTACTTCATGATGCCGACCGACAAGGAGGCCTCCGAAGCAGCCGGTCACAGTGTGAAGGAGTCGGTGCTCAGCTACACGATCGCCGGCACAAATGCCGAGGGCAAGAAGTTCTCCGTCGACGGTAAGATCGAAAACGTTCAGTCTGCCCACGAGTACATTTTCAACATCCAGTACAACCCCTCGTATGAGGAGATCGGCGGTGCCTACGTGACCGTCACCATCGACGATCGCGAGACACTGATCGAAGACGAAGTCGAGATCTTCGCCGCTCCGGCAGTGGTGGGTGCTGACTTCGATGTGGCCAAGCAGGTTACCGGCGGAGCCGGTGCCTTCACCGAGAAGATTGTGAAGATCAGCGGCTTCGGTGGCCTTAAGAGCATTATGCTCTCGACCGACGACGCCCGGGCTTTCCGTCTCCCCGCCGCCAACATTGACCTGCTGAACCTCACCGAGACCGCCGAGCCTGAGGTGAAGGCTTCTGGCCTCGACTGGGATAATGTCTACAACGCCGACAAAGATCTCGGAATCTGCTATCTGACTCTGTCGCCCGAGTTCCTCAATGCTCTTCCCGAGCGTGATGTCGAATATGTGCTCAACATCGCCGCTACCGACAAGAAGGGCAAGACCACCAACGCCGCCGTGCGCATCGCCGTCGGCGAGGGTGCTGTGGTGATCGAGGACCCGATCCGTGTGAGCGAGACTCTCGGCGACGACCTGATGGCGATCGGTTCGCAGTTCCTCAACGTGCCTGTCGAAATCGTTGACAGCGAGGTTGTAAACCCCGGCCTGCGTTATCGCGAAGCTGGCTCTGGTCTCTGGACCGACGTTGCCCTCTCTTCGGTTGACCGAGTTCGCGGACGCCGCGCTCCCGGCAAGATTGTGAACGTCAAGATCTCGGGCCTCAAGCCGGCTACCCGCTATGAGATTCAGATGACCGCCGATGGCTTCACCGGCGAGAGCCGATACCTGACCACCGAGGGTATTTTCGTGATTCCCAACTCGTCGATGGAAGATTGGTCTAAGTTCAGCGTGGCCGACGACCAGATGGGACAGAGCGTGTCGACAAGCGACAAGGTGCTCCTTCCGAACGCCGGCGGCGCCCGCTCTTTCTGGGACAGCGGCAACCACGGCTCGGCAACCATGTCGAAGACCCTCACACAGAGCTCTACCAAGATGTTCCACTCCGGATCGGTTTCGGCCGAACTGAAGTCACAGTTCGTTGGCATCGGCTCGATCGGTAAGTTTGCCGCAGGCAATCTCTTCGCCGGTTACTATTACGCAACTCAGGGAACTGACGGTGTCATCCGCTTCGGTCGTCAGTATGACGGCTCACACCCCTCGTCGCTCAAGGTCTGGGTCAACTACCGTCCCGGCAAGGGCGTGGCCAAGAAAGGTGCTAACGCAAGCTATATCGCCGAGGGTGCCGAAGACATCGGCCAAATTTACATCGCCCTTACCACCGAACCTGTCGAGGTCATCACGAAAAATCAACAGAAGCTGTTCAATAAGAACGACGATTGTATCGTTGCTTATGGTGTGAAGGACTTCGTCGGCAACTATGGCCCTGACGGACAGCTCCAGGAACTCGAGATTCCCTTCGAGTACTATGCCAAGGCCAAGACGACGCGTCCTCTCTATCTCGTAATCGTCTGCACCGCTTCGAAATACGGTGACTATTTCTCAGGCGGGGAAGGCTCCACGATGTATCTTGACGACTTTGAACTAATCTATGAATAAGCCTCTCAAGGCGCTGATCCTACTGGTTGTTTTCCTGGCCTCATTCCCCGCCCGGGGGTGGAGCCGGGAAAACTCCGTCTCTGTACCCGACACGATTCCGGAGTTCGACCGCAAGATCGAATCGGTCGTTTTCGTCCCCAAAGGGCAGTGGATCACCGGCCTCAGCGTCTCCTACTCTCAAAGCAACCAGAATGAGTTTTCGTTCCTCGTGATCGAGAACCTCAACGGCGACACCTATTCGTTCAACATCTCGCCGATGCTCCTCTATGCGGTCAGCGATGACCTGGCGCTCGGCGGCAAGTTCGGTTACTCGCGCTCGTTGACGAAGCTCGAGAGTGTGAACCTCAATTTCGACCCGGAGACCTCGTTCGGGGTTGATCACCTCTACCGCCTCTCTCATTCCTATTGGGGGATGGCCGTCATGCGAAACTACTTCTCGATCGGGCGCTCGAAGCGCTTCGGCTTCTTCAACGAGCTTCAGCTGAAGTTCGGCGGCGGTCAGTCAAAGTTTACGACCGGTGCCGGGACAGACCTCAGCGGTACGTACGGAACGAACTTCTTCTGTGGCGTAGGCCTCGCCCCGGGTCTGACGTTGTTCCTCAACAACTACTCGGCCGTCGAGGTGAACGTCGGTGTGCTCGGATTCAACTATAACAAGACAAACTCGAAGCGTGACCAGATTTACAAGGAGTCATACGGCTACAAGACAGCCAACTTCCGAATCAATCTGTTCTCGATCACCTTCGGAGTGGGACTTTATTTCTGACGTGCCATGAAAAAAAGAATTCTGATTTTCCTGCTATCGATAGTCGTCCTTGCCTCGTCGGCCGTGGCGGCTCCCGCAGTCGGCGGTCCCTCCCAGTCCGATTCGATCTACATCCTCAAGGAGCGCCTGCGGATCGCCAACGAGCTATTGCGGACTGCCTCGGGGATTCTCGGTGAGCCGGAGACTCTCCCGGCAATGCGCCCCGGCCTCCGCGCCGACTCGATCGGTGAATATGTATGGATGCCCGACTCTTTGCTGGCCGGCTGGAACCAGTTCCTCGCCGAGAAGAGGGGAGAAGTACCGAAGTCCACCCCCTCTCACGTCTCTCTTCCCGATTCGGTGATGAGATTGCTTGAAGGCCCTACGCCCGAGAAGACCATGTCGAGCTACTATGTTACGTTCCGTGGCGACACTATCCCCCGCGTGTTGAAGGAGCGCAAGCTCGGCCGCTTTGATCGTGGTCTGTTCAACTATCTATACATCCCGAAGGGAATGTGGAGCTTCGGTCTGACCGCCTCCTATGGGGAACTGAACACCGAAGACCTCGAGATGTTCGACCTCATGACCGGTGTCTCGCTTAACGGCCATATCTTCTCGATCAGTCCTTACATGCAGTACTTCCTGAAGAACAACCTCGCCGTCGGCCTTCGCTTTGTCTACACCCGCGGCTCGGCCGGGATCAACTCGTTCAACCTTGAGATCGACGATGATATGTCGTTCAATCTTAACGATATAAACTACAAGTTCGAGAACTATAAGGCGGCCGCTACGCTCCGTCAGTATCTGGGTATTGACCCATCGTCGCGCTTCGGCATCTTCAATGAGGTGGAACTGGCCTTCGCTTCGGGTATCAGCGACTTCAACCGTCCGTACGACGGCGATGTACGCCGGCTCCACTCGACGAGCATGGAGGCCCAGCTCAACTTCTCGCCGGGTGTCAGTGTGTTCGTGATGAAGAACGTGGGCTTCAACATCTCGTTCGGTGTCTTCGGTTTCTCGCTGAAGAATGAGAAGCAGTATCTCAACGACGAGTATCAGGGAAGCCGCTTCACATCGGGCGCCAACTTCCGCTTCAACATCTTTAACATCAACTTCGGCCTCTCCGTCACGCTATGAAGAACCAACGGATACTTTGGGCCTTGTCGCTCCTTTGTGGGCTGATGACGCTCGGGGGGTGCATCAAGAATGACCTCCCTTATCCAAAAATACCGCAGTATATCCTGACGCTCGCCGCCGATGGCGAAAGCCGTCCGGCCGAGATCGATTCGGTCAATTTCAAGGCCACCGTCTTTCTCGACGAGACGACAGACATATGGAACGTCCGCTTTTCGGAGTATACCTTTACCGAGGGTGCCTCGACAGACCCCGATCTGCTCGACGGGACATACGATCTTTCGAAACCGATCGTCGTCACGCTCGAAAAGTACCAGCAATATCAGTGGATCGTCGAGGCTCAACAGACCATCACGCGCCTGTTCGAAATCAAGGGCCAGATAGGCGAGACTTCGTTTGATGAGGTAGGGCGCCGAATTGTTGTCAAGGTGCCCGAGACAGATGACCTCTCGGCTCTCACACTGACTGCCGTCAAGCTTGGACCGGAGGGCATAACTACCTTGACCCCTACGCTCTCACCCGGGCCGATCGATCTTTCGAAGCCGCTTGTGGTGACTGTCTCGTGGCACGGCCATTCGGAAGACTGGACCATCTATGCCGAAAAGACCGAACTGCTCGTGGCTACCTCGGAGGTCGATCCGTGGAGCGAAGTGATATGGGCCTACGGCCAGGGACCAGCCGACCTGAAAGGCGGTTTCCAATATCGCTTGGCCAATACGGAAGAGTGGACCGACGTCCCAGAATCTTATGTAACCCAGACTGCCGGTGCCTTCTCGGCCTTCATTCCTCATCTGCTGCCTCTGACTACCTATGAGGTTCGCGCCTATGCGGGTGAGAATATGGGCAACATCATGACTGTCACCACACAGGCTACGGAGGTGCTTCCCGATGGCGATTTCAACGAGTGGTGGCTGAAAGACAAGAAGATCTGGTGCCCGTGGGCCGAAGACGGTCCTCGTTTCTGGGACACCGGCAACACCGGTGCGGCGACGCTCGGCCAGAGCAACGTCACTCCCTCCGACTATCTCCCCGCCGGAGTGACCACCGGTCAGTCGGCCAAGCTCGAGACACGCTTCGTCGGTATCGCCGGCATCGGCAAGTTGGCGGCCGGTTCGATCTACACCGGAGAGTTCGTGAAGGTAGACGGTACGAACGGCATCCTTGCCTTCGGTCGCCCCTGGACAGTGCGTCCGACGGCCTTGCGCGGATACTTCGACTACACCACGGCGCCGATCAACTACGCCTCGGCCGAACTCGACTATCTCAAGGGCCGACCTGACTCCTGCCATATATATGTGGCGTTGACAGACTGGCCAGCTCCCTATGAGATACGCACCAACCCGAAGAACCGGCAGCTGTTCGACTCCTCGTCACCGGCCATTATCGGCTATGGAGAGCTGATAGTCGGGGAAACTACGGGAGGCTACCGCGAATTCAAGATCGACATCAATTACCGCTCGACTTCGCGCGTACCTCGCTATATCCAGATCACCTGTGCAGCCTCCAAATACGGTGACTTCTTCACCGGAGGTACCGGCGCGACCCTTTACGTCGACGAACTCTCGCTCGACTACGACTATTAATTTATGAAAAGAACCCTCGTTATACTGTTGGCTCTCTTTCTGCCCCTCCTCTCGTGGGCGCAGACAGGGAGCCTTCCTTATGCCGCTCATCGCGCGGCTTCTGCTCCCATTACACTCTCTCATAACCAAAGAATTGTCAAGACCTCTACAGACGTCGTGTTGGTCGCTATGCCTGTCGCCACTCTCGCCGGCGTACTGATTGCCAAAGACTGGGAGGGCCTGAAGCAAGGTTGTTTCACTGCCCTGGCAACTGTCGGCACGACATATATTCTGAAGGGGGTTGTCCACGAACAGCGTCCTGACCGCTCCACATGGGATTCCTTCCCCAGCGGCCACACCGCCGCCACGTTCGCCACTGCCGGCTTCCTTCAGCGACGCTACGGTTGGAAATTCGGTGTTCCCGCCTATGTCCTCTCGACCTATGTAGGGTGGGGGAGATGCTTTGCCCGGCGCCATCATGTTTGGGATGTCGTAGCCGGAGCCGCCATCGGCTCGGCGGCCGCCTACATATTCACGACCCCCTGGGCCAAGCGCCACGACTTCTCCATGGCCCCCGTCGCCACGGATACCCACCTCGGCCTCACCGCCTCCATGTCTTTTTAGGACGCTAAATCAGCTCATGCATGTAACACAGGCGTCCCCGCCTGAGAGGGAAAAGGTAGTAAATTAACAATTAGATACAAATTTTAACATTTATTGATTTGGCTTTAAATCAGTGTGTTAAGGGTGTAAAATTGTTATTTTGGTCAAAAAGAGTGAACCGGGTATTGACACGGGGGGCAAAAAGATAT
>CAZTSQ010000051.1:0-14630 GCA_964615915.1 uncultured Sangeribacter sp. | reverse complement strand
AGATCGACAATCTTACCTACGCTATCGACGAAATCGGTTTCTCTATCGTAGCTACATTCGCTGCTACCCACAAGTAATCTGACCCCGACCCCAGATCCAAGTCAGAATCTAATTTTCAAAACCGATTAATAGTTAATAGCAGAAATGGCAAGAGCAAAAATTGCAAGAAAAAGCACATTCATCGACATGACGGCGATGAGTGACGTGACCGTGCTTTTGCTCACCTTCTTCATGCTGACCTCGACTTTCCTTCAGAAAGAACCGACCCAGGTTATCACCCCTGCCTCGGTTTCGGAACAGAAGGTTCAGGAGACGAACTTCGTTCAGATCCTCGTCTCTCCCGAAGGAAAGGTTTGGCTCACGATGAACAACGACACCTCGGCCGCATGGTCGAACGAGAAGATGAAAATCGCGCTGTTGGACAAAGTGACCGAACTCTACAACGAGACGCATAAGAACAAACTGAGTTTCACTCCTCAGCAAAAGCTCACGTTCAGCAAACTGGGATCGTTCGGCGTTCCCCTTCACCAAATGGGTGAGTTCCTCTCGCTGGCCACCATGCCCGAGGGCACGACCCAGATGGACAAATGGCTCCAGGGTGAAGACGCCAACCCGAACCATGTGACCGGTATTCCCATCTCGTGGAACAAGGACGAGAATAACCCCAACGAGTTCCAGCTGTGGATCAAGGCGCTGCGCCAGACCGACAACGATAACCTCAAGCAGGCTATCAAGGACGGCGAAGGCCTCGCAATCAAGGCGGACCAGAACACCTCCTTCGAGACGATCCACATGGTGATGGACAACCTCCAGACCATCAAGCAGAACAAGTTCACACTACTCACATCACTTAAGAGCGGAGAATAATCATGGCAGAAGTTCAACAAAATGATTCCGGCGGCAAGAAGAAAGGCCACCAGAAAAAAATGACAATTCGCGTGGATTTCACGCCGATGGTCGACATGAACATGTTGCTTATCACGTTCTTCATGCTCTGTACGACAATGATCAAATCACAGACTCTGAACATCGCGCTCCCCTCTAACGAGGAAGTGAAGAGTGAAGAGAACATGTCTCAGGCCTCGGCCGACGACGCTGTGACAATCATCCTCGACGCCAAGCGCAAGATAGGTTCCATGGACGTGGACACTGTCAACGGCAAGGTTGTCAATGAGGTCTACTACTACTTCGGTAAACCCGGCGGCGACGCCGGTATCGACGGTAATCTCGCTGAGAACAACAACCTCCAGAAGTCAGAATTCCTGACCGACGAGGTCAACGGCGACGCCCGCACAGCGCGCGGTATCCGCCAGATCATCCAGAGCCGAAACAAAGAGGTGCTGGTTGAGATCGAGAAACTCAAGAAAGATTTCCGCGATGGCAAGATCGATCAGGAAAAGTATGACGAGCTCGCCAAGGCTGTCCGCCGCGACGAAAAGCTCAAGAAACCGGTGATCATCATCAAGTCGACTCCCCAGGCCTCTTACGGCTCGCTGGTTGAGATCCTCGACGAGATGCAGATCAACTCGATTTCGAAATACCAGATCGACAACATGACCAAAGCCGACTCCGTATTGTTGATTGACTATCAGAATCGTCATCACAACGATTGATGAGTCAGATTTACGTAACCCTTTAAAGCAGACAGAAAAATGGCTAAAAGAAACATAGATCTGACCTCACCCGAATGGCGCGACCTTATCTTCGAAGGTAAGAACAAGGACTTCGGCGCCTACGATCTCCGTAAGAAGAGCGACCGCCGCCACAACATGGCTGTCCTCTACATGCTTCTCGGTCTCGTTATTGTCTTCGTTCTCCTTTTCGCATGGTCGAAATACAGCGACTATCGCGCCGAGATCGCAGCCAAGGAAGCCAAGGAACAGGCGGAGAAGATGATGCAGGCAATGCTCGATCAACCCGAAGTTGAGGAAGCTCCCGAAGAAGAACCCGAACAGCAGAAGTTTGAGGAGCCCAAGGTTGAGGTGCCCGAAGAGGTGCTCGCCACCGTACAGGTTACCCAGATCGCAATCGTGGACGCCGACAAGGTGAAGAACGAGGTGATGGACATGGATACCCAGAAGGAAGACAACACCGCCCGCGGTGTCGTTAACCAGGAGGGTGCCGACGACGCCGACAAGTTCAAAGCCGTAGTCGAACAGGTTGTGGTCAAGGAGCCTGAACCCGAGAAGCCGAAAGAAGAAGAGATCTTCGTCGCCGTCGAACAGCAGGCTGAATTCCCCGGCGGTCAGGCAGCTCTGATGAAGTGGCTCGGAAACAACATCCGCTATCCCGAAACCGCACAGGCCAATGACGTTCAGGGTCGTGTTATCGTGAAGTTCGTCGTTGAGAAAGACGGATCGATCGGCTCGGCCACAATCGTCAAGGGTGTCGACAAGGACCTCGACAAAGAGGCTCTCCGCGTCGTGAAGAAGATGCCGAAATGGCAGCCCGGTAAGAACAACGGTGCTCCGGTTCGCTCATACTTCACACTGCCCGTGACCTTCAAGCTCCAGCAGCAGTAAGCTCTCTTTAACAATTCCACTATCTATTTCATACTTTTGTCAGGGTCGGACTCGTTCGAAGTCCGACCCTGTTTTTAATTAGGATCTAAACCAAAGAGGGGGGCGAAATGTTAATCTATCAAAAGAAACTTCAAAACTGTAAACTATGGATAACAACGGAAACAATACTCCGAAAGGGATGAGACTCATCTTCGGAATCTTCATGGTCCTCGTATATATAGGTGTCGGTCTGCTCTTCATCTTCGACATCTTCAACATCGACAACACCGCCATCTCTTGTGTAGTCGGAGGCATCCTGATCGCCTATGGAATCTGGCGTGGATACCGACTCTATATCGGCAGTAACTAAGCCCCCTGAGCCATGAAAACACTCAACGCAAAAAGACTTTCGGCCAAGGCGCTGACAGCCTCCATTATCGGAGGTGGCGTCCTCGCCCTGGCTGCCATCGCCTGTACGCCCGTGAAGCGCGGCGCGTACACCGAAGGTAGCGCCACCATATATTGTGACGACGGCTTCCGCCAGGTGATGCAGGAAGAGATCGAGGTCTTCGAGTACACCTACCCCAACTCTTCGATCATCCCTTTCTATGTCAGCGAATCGGAAGCGATCGACACCCTGCTGGCAAACAAGACCCAGGCGATAGTCACCACCCGCGAACTCTCGAAGGAACAGATCGACTTCATGAAGGCGAAGTATAAGAGGATCGTGCGCCAGAACTGCATCGCCGTCGACGCCGTTGCCCTCATCGTCAACAACGCCAACCCGATCGAGACCCTTTCGATGACCGACATCAAGGGCATCCTTGACGGCTCCATCTCGACATGGAACCAGCTCGCCGCCTCGCCCGACACGACGGCCATCAAGCTCGTGTTCGACAACCAGGGTTCGTCGACCGTCAGCTACATGCGCGACAAGTTCCTCGGCCCCAACGGAAAGATCTCGAACAACAAGAACGCTTATGCCCAGAACAACAACGCACAGGTCTTCGACTATGTGAAGAAAGACCCCAACGCAATCGGCATCATCAGCGTCAACTGGCTCGGAGACGACCTCAGCGTCGCCAAGAAAGTGCCCATCGAGAAGAGAATGGAAGACTACAACGTAGCCACCGATACGATCGCGACCGAACTCACGACAGAAGTAAAGATCCTGAAGGTCAGCAACCCGACCGAAGAGAATGACTTCAGCCCCGTCGGCTTCAAGCCCTATCAGGTCTACATCAACTCGGGCGAGTATCCTCTCTTCCGTAAGGTCTACATGATATCGACAGCCTCGAACTCGACGGTGCTCCACAGCTTCTATGTGTTCGTCACCGGCTTCGTCGGCCAGAAGATCATCACCAAGACCGGTATCCTCCCCTATCACATGAACCCGCGCGTAGTTGAGCTCGCCGGGAAGAAAAAATGAACCGGTCGGACACACGCCGGCCAAAAGAAATGATTAACGAATCATAAAACACCCGCACAGCAATAAACCGACCCGTAAGAGCGTTGTCTATAAGGAAAGACTCGCCCGTACGGGTTGGATCTTTTGACTCCGGACGCCATACGGACCTAACCGGCGTCCGTCCGGTGACCAAAGACAAGGAATAAACTCAAACAAATCAGATATGAAACTCAAACCGTTTTTCTCGTTCCTCCTCGTCGGCTCAGCTCTCGTAGCCTCGGCTCAGAGCCACGTCGAAGGTATGGAATACTACAAGGCCGACCAGCCTGAGAATGCCAAGGAACTGCTCGAACGTAACTTCAACAGTCCGCAGACCGACAAGGCCCTGGCAAACTACTATCTCGGCATGATCGCATTCGACAAGGGTGACCTTAAGGGTGCACAGAAATATTTCGAGGCCGGACAGGCTGTCGACCCCGAAAACGGATACAACTACGTCGGCCTCGGCGCCGTGCTTCTGAAGCAGGGCGACGTTAAGGGTGCCGAAAAGTTCTTTAAGGATGGCGAAGGCAAGGGCAAGAAAGATGCAGCGCTTCAGATTGCTATCGCCCAGGCCTACTATGACGCCAACCCCGTCGAGTATTCGGCCCAGATCGAGAAGCGTCTCGAAAAGGCAAGAAAGATCGACATGAAGGAGCCGGCCATCTACATCTTCGAAGGTGACCGCAAGAAAGCCAACAAGGATGTCGGCGGCGCAGCCGCTTCATATGAGATGGGCGCCAACTATGGTGGCACCACTCCCGAAGCCTACGTAAAATATGCCAACCTCTACAACAACATCAACCCCGGCTATGCCGTCGTGATGCTTGAGAAACTGACCGACGTGAACCCCACTTCAGCCCTCGGTCAGAAGGAGCTCGCCGAAGCCCTCTATAACAAGGGTGACTTCGCCAAGGCTGCCGAGCAGTATGGCAAGTATGTCAAGAACCCGAACCACTTCAAGAAAGACGAAGACCGCTACGCGTTCCTTCTCTTCTACGGTCAGAAATATCAGGATGGCTACGACTACGCGACCAACCTTCTGAAGGCTGATCCGAACAACTTCAACGCACGTCGTTTCCAGTTCATCAACGCCGCTCAGATTCCGGCTCTCGAGGCACAGCTCCCCGCCATGGCCGACGCCCTCTATGCCGCCAAGAAGAGCAACCCCGCCAACAAGTTCGCCCAAATTGACTACACTCTTCTCTCTGACGAGTTTGCAAAGGCAGCCAAGGCTAACGGCGAGCGCCCCGTCAAGGCCATCCAGCTGATGCAGGAGGCCGTTCAGGAGGCTCCCGAGAACCCGAACTACTATAAGTCGCTGGCAATGATGTTCGTTGAAGACAATGACCTTCCGAACGCAGCCGACACCTACGCCGGATTCATCGACAACACTCCCGAACCGGGATACAACGACTTCGTTCAGCAGGCTACGTTCAACTACTACGCCGGCGTTCAGTACAAGAACGACGATGAGGTTCACGGTCGCAAGGCTGATCCGGCACAGGTTGAGAAGTACTTTAAATATGCCGAAGATTTCATTGATCGCGCCGCCCAGATCCTTCCCGACAACTATCGTCCCGTGAAGATGAGAGGTGACATCGCCATGCAGCGCGCCACCAGCGACGCCGACGTGAAGACCGCCGCCCAGCCCCTCTACGAACAGGCTGTCGTTCTTCTCGAACAGAGTTCCGATCCCTCGCGCTATGCTTCGGACGCAAAGACAATGTACAACTACCTCGGCAACTACTACCTCGACAAGAAGGATACCGCCAAGGCAAAAGAATACTTCAACAAGTACCTGCAGTATGACCCCAACAACGAGGGTTACCGCAAGTTTGTCGAAGGTCTGAAGTAATCCGAGCTTCACGCAACCGAATTATGGGCCCCGGCCGCCTCAATCATCAGGCGTCCGGGGCCCGTTTCGTCTCCGCGACGTGTCTCAGACAAGGTTTGATTATTAAAATTTCTCTCAACCGGATTTTTTTCGTAACTTTGCGCCATATCCTCCTCCCCCTCCCCTCTTCTAATGTCGAAGACAAAAACGGCCGGGAGACTCCGGATCAAATCATGACAGACCTAAACAATTTCACAATCGGAATTTCAAAGAAGGAACTCGGAGAGTTGCCCGCCGCCCACTTCGACGGCGCTATCAAAGTTATCGATAGACCCGAAGACGTGGCTGAAGCAGTTGCAGAACTGCGCCATGCCGGCATCGTGGGCTTCGACACCGAGACCCGACCCTCTTTTCAGAAAGGTCAGCTTCACACGGTCGCTCTTCTCCAGCTGTCGACCGCGACGTGCTGTTATCTGTTCCGGATCAACATGCTCGGACTTCAGGATGAGATCCGCGACTTTCTTGAAGACGAGGGGGTGATGAAGATCGGTCTGTCAACCCACGATGACTTCCACAATCTCAACCGTATCGCGAAGATAGTTCCGCGCGGGTTCTTCGAACTTCAGCACTACGTCAGCCAATTCCGGATCGAAGACAAGAGTCTGTCGAAGATCTACGCCATTCTCTTCGGCGAGAGGATATCGAAAGGCCAGCGGCTGACCAACTGGGAAGCCCCCGAACTGTCGATCCATCAGCAGGCTTATGCCGCTCTCGATGCCTTCGCCTGCCTCAAGATTTACCGCTTCCTCAAAGAGGGGAAGTTCAAGCCCGATCAATCAACCTATAAAAAATATCCCCTTGGCGCATGAGAAAAAAGTACATCTGGCTCCCCATAGTGCTTGCCGTCTACTTTCTGTTCATGACGTTCAAGTTCGGAATCAGGCTCCTGAGCGAAGGCGAGGCGTTGAAGTTCTGGCTGACCGTAGGGTCGGAGTGCGTGGTGCTCATCGCCCTGTACTTTGTCTTGAAAAAGCGTCAGGAATATCGCGACCGCCGCGACGAAGACATCCGCAAGAACGCCGAAAGCCAAGGGAATCAGAGCAATATGCAATAAAAACGCCACGTAGAGCCGACAAACAGGGTTGTCCGAGCGTTATATAAGAGGAACTCTCCTATAAATAAAAGAAACTCTCCGTATGGAAAACCAAGATATAGAAAAAAAGAACGAAAACATAGAGGAGGCAGCCAAGGTTACCGAAGGCGCTGAAAAGGTTGCCGCTGAGGCCGACAAGTCTCTGGCTATCACTAATAAAGCGATCGAGTTGCTCAAGACTGTCTTCGACCCCGAGATTCCGGTCAACGTCTACGACCTCGGCCTCATCTACAAGATCGACTTCGACCCCTCTGACGAGATGCTTCACGTCGACATGACCCTCACGGCCCCCAACTGTCCGGCGGCTGACTTTATCCTGGAGGACGTGCGCCAGAAGCTCGTAAGCATCGAGGGCACCAAAGGTGTGGACCTGCGCCTGGTTTTCGAACCGGTCTGGGATCAGGATATGATGAGCGAAGAGGCAAAACTCGAACTCGGCTTCCTGTAACATATGGCGCGCGATAAAATCTATTTCCTTTCCGACCTTCACCTCGGAGCTCCATATCTCCCTGAGTCAAAGGTATCGGAACGCCGAATCGTCGCGTTTCTCGAACACATTCGCCACGATGCCGCCGAGATCTACCTCCTCGGCGACATTCTTGACTATTGGTTCGAGTACCGCTATGTCGTTCCGCGCGGCTTCGTGCGCTTCTTCGGCAAACTGGCCGAGCTCTCCGACTCGGGCGTCAAGATCACTTGGGTGATCGGCAACCATGACATCTGGATCTTCGATTATCTTCCCAATGAGCTGGGAATCGAGGTTATTGACGGTGTGGTGAGACGTGAGCTACTTGGCAAGAAATTCTTCATGGCCCACGGTGACGGTCTCGGACAGGCTCCATGGAAGTTCCGTCTGATCCGCAACACTTTCCGCAACCGCTTCGCTCAGAAGCTGTTCTCGGGGATACATCCCCGATGGACAGTCCCCTTCGCGTACGCATGGAGCGCACAGAGCCGCAAGAAAGGTGAAGATGAAAAGCCCGGACTGCGGACCAATCCGACCGACAGATCTTCGTCGCCGTTCGTGAAGCCGATCGAGGACTATTCGCTCGAAGTGCTCGCCAAAGAGCCGTCGATCAACTACTTCGTCTACGGTCACATCCACGTTGCCATCTGCGAGCAATTGAGCCCGACCTGCCAGATGTTCATTCTCGGCGAATGGATCCGCACGTTCAGCTTCGCTGTCTTCGACGGCGAGCAAATGACGCTTCACCGTTGGGCCGACAACCAAATCGTCCCCCTCAAGTAGTTTTTTGAAGCCCAAAGTAGATTTTTTAGGTGGAGAGGCGGTGATTTAAGGATTTTTTGGTAATTTTGTGGTTCAAACATACACGATTCACTATGAACAAGATCCAGAAACTCACTCTTCTGTTGGCCGTAGTCCTCTGCACGGCTCTCAGCGCGAACGCCGGCGGACTCCGCTTCGGTATCAAGGCAGGTCTGAATGTCAACTCTTTCAAGTTCAATAAGGAGTCACTCGTTGACTCGAAGAACCGTTGCGGCTGGACAGCCGGTGTGATGACCGAATTCGTCGTGCCCGTTGTCGGCATCGGATTCGACGTCTCGGCTATGTACACCCGTATGAACGCCGAAGCCATCAAGATGCCTTCGCTCGACCAGATCCTCGGCGGAAATGTCTTCGACAAGGAGCTCGGCAAGAACTTCATCGAGATCCCGGTGAACGTGAAGTACAAACTCAGCCTCCCCGCAGTCAGCTCTATCATCCAGCCCTATATCTACACGGGTCCTTCGTTCGCCTTCAAGCTCGGCAAGAACACCTTCAGTGACTTCAAGACCAAGACTTGTCAGGTGGCATGGAACGTCGGCCTCGGTCTCGAACTCGTGCGTCACCTCCAGGTTCAGGCCTCTTACGGCTTCGGTATCAACAATGTCGCCGACTTCACCGGCTACGTGAACACCGTCGACAACGTGAAGGGTAAGAACAACTACTGGACCATCACCGCCGCCTACCTTTTCTAACACGGTAGAATGAGAAAACTTTTCCTAACGATAGCGTTGCTCCTCTGTGCCGTCGTGTCGCAGGCTGCTTTCCGCTGGGGTCCGACGGTCGGAATGAACGTAACCCATTTCACGTGGAAGCAACGTCTGATTCCTACTCATGACGCTGTGGGCTTCAACGCCGGTTTCATCGGCGAACTGATGATTCCGGGCATCGGCTTCGGCATCGACGTCGGCGCCCGCTACTCTATGGTCGGTGCCGACGCGGACTTCGGGTCCAAGCTCGTATGGTCGTCAGAGGGATGGGGCAACGAGAAGGTTCGCCTCCACACCATTCAGATTCCGCTCAACCTCCGCTTCAAATGGACGCGGATGAACGGTGTCGAAGACTATGTCGCTCCGTTCGCCTACGCCGGACCGCTGTTTCAGTTCCAGTGTTCGTCGACCCAGAAAGGACTCTTCGACGTCCCCACGGGGTCGGTCGGCGTTCAGGTCGGAATAGGCGCCGAGTTCATCAAAAGGATCCAACTCTCTGCCGGCTATCATTTCGGCCTTACCTACTCGTTGAAGACCGTGCAGCTCGAGAACATCTCAGCCAAGACCTCCAACTGGCAGATCAACATCGCCTATCTATTTGGTAAATAAACTTTTATGGTTTTTGCAGAGGTAATTCTTCCGCTGCCGATATATTCGACCTTTACATACAGCGTGCCGACCGAGATGGAGCCCCTTCTTTCGGTCGGCTCGCGTGTTTTGGTCCAGTTCGGCCGCAAGAAGTTCTACACGGCGGTCGTGACGGCCGTCAAGCCTTTCCCTCCGCGCGATTTCGAAGTCAAGCCCATCACTTCGGTGCTCGACCCGACTCCGATCGTGCGCTATCCCCAGATGAAACTTTGGGAATGGGTGGCCGAATATTATCTCTGCGCACCGGGCGACGTGATGAAGGCCGCCCTCCCCGCCGGTCTCAAGCCTGAGAGCGAAACTGTCATCTCGCTCGTGGCCGATTTCGAGGCTCCCGAAGGGCTGAAGCTGACCGACAGGATGGAGGGGGTCATCGATCAACTTCGTGTCGGCAAGAAACTGAAGATCGGAGACCTCGAAAGCGCGCTCAACGTACCGAATCTCACGCCGGTAATCACCAAGATGATGGACCTCGGGATAATTGAGCTCAACGAGCGCGTCCAGGATCGTTACCGTCCGAAGAAAGTGACTTACGTCGAGCCCCTCTTCGACCGTGGCGACAACGAGGCGCTTCACGCCGCGATGGATGCGGCTTCGAGGTCAACCAAACAGCAGAACGCACTCCTCGCCTATCTTGACCTCTCGGGGTGGATGGCCCGCGGCTCGGAACTTCGTCCCGTCGAGAAAGAGGCGTTGATGAAAAAGGCAGACATCTCGGCCGCGGTGCTCAAATCGTTGGTCGACAAAGGAATCTTCCGTGTCGAAAGACGAAGCATCAACCGCTTTACCCTCGGCGGCTCCTCTCTTCAGGAGATTTCGCTCCCTCCCCTCTCGCCTGCTCAAGCCGAGGCCGAGAAGCAGATAATCGAAGCCTTCAAGGAGAAGGATGTGACGCTTCTCAGAGGCGTCACCGGGAGCGGCAAGACCGAGATATATTCCCATCTGATCAAGCGAGCTCTGAACGATGGCAACCAGGTCCTCTTTCTCGTGCCGGAGATATCGCTGACCACTCAATTGACAGACCGTCTGCGCAATATGTTCGGCGACCGACTTCTCGTCTACCACTCGAAATTCTCTGACAATGAGCGGACCGACATATACAGGCGGTTGCTCTCGACCAATGAACCGCTGATCATTCTCGGCGCCCGGTCTGCCGTCTTCCTCCCCTTTGCCCGGCTGGGGCTGGTGATCGTTGACGAAGAGCATGAGTCGTCTTACAAGCAATATGACCCGGCTCCCCGATACAACGCACGCGACACGGCGACGGTGCTCGCGGCGATGCACGGCGCCAAGACTCTGCTCGGATCGGCAACACCGGCCATAGAGACTTATTTCAAGGCCCGACAGGGCAAGTACGGCCTCGTCGAACTGACCGAACGCTTTTCTGGTGCTCAGCTTCCGAACGTCGAGATCGTCGACATGCGTGAGCAACGCAAACAGAAGCTCAACTACGGAATCCTCTCGAAGGACCTCAAGCTGGCGACCGACAAGACATTGGCAGACGGTCATCAGGCAATCCTCTTTCAGAACCGGCGCGGGTTTGCCCCGGTCGTGGTCTGTCAGGTCTGCGGCTGGACCCCGAAGTGCCGCAACTGCGACGTTTCGCTCGTCTACCACAAGAACACCGGGATGCTCCGTTGTCACTACTGCGGATATTCTGAGATGCTCCCCAAGGTCTGTCCCGCATGTGAGGAGAACCGCATAGGCATCTTTGGCTACGGCACAGAGCGCATTGCCGAAGAGATTCAGGAGCGTTTCCCCTCGGCGAAAGTTGTCCGCATGGATCTCGACACAACCCGCAACAAGGATTCCTATCAGGAGATCATCGAAAGCTTCGCCAAGAAGGATACCGACATCCTTGTCGGCACCCAGATGGTTTCGAAAGGACTCGACTTTGAGCACGTGAAGACGGTCGGCATCATCTCGGCCGACACTCTGCTGAACTTCCCCGACTTCCGAAGCAACGAGCGGGCTTTCAACATGATGGAACAGGTAGCCGGCCGCGCCGGCCGCAAGGGAGAACCGGGAACGGTCTACATCCAGACCTCACAGGCAGAGAATCCGGTGCTCGACTTCGTCAGGCGCCATGACTATCTCGGCTTCTTCGCCTCGGAACTCGATGCGCGGCGACGTCTCGGATATCCCCCATTCACCCGTGTCATCAACGTCTATCTCCGAAACCGCGACAGCCGGATGTGTGACGAAGCGGCCAAGCTCTTCGCCAACACCCTCCGTCAGTCGCTCGGCAACCGCATTCTCGGACCCGAAAAGCCCTTTGTTGCGCGGGTCTCGAACCAATTTATCCAATCCATAATGATCAAGATCGAGACCGAGGCCCCGATGAGCAAGATCAAGCAATTTCTCCGCCAGGTCTACGAGTCGCTCGCCTCGGACCCGGCGATCAAAACCTCGACAATATACTACGACGTAGATCCGGCTTGAAACCCGTTGGGAGACGACGTAAACCCCGCCCGGCGAGGTACAACTCCGGATCCAACTGAAAGACTCAATATGATTCACGACGAATTTGACCGCAAGCATCTCTGGCACCCCTACACCTCGACAGAGAATCCGCTTCCCACATATAAAGTTGACCGGGCCGAAGGGGCCGAAATAATCCTCGAAGACGGTCGCCGCCTGATCGACGGGATGTCTTCTTGGTGGTGCGTGATCCACGGATACAACGACCCCGACCTGAACGCCGCCGCCAAGGCCCAGATCGACAGGATGAGCCACGTGATGTTCGGCGGTCTGACCCACGAACCGGCTATCGAGCTCGGCAAGCTACTGCTCTCGATCCTCCCTCCGAAGATGGAACATATCTTCTATGCCGACTCCGGATCGGTAGCCACTGAAGTGGCGATGAAGATGGCCGTCCAGTATCACGACAATCCGCGGCGCACCAACTTCGCTACCATCCGTTCGGGCTATCACGGCGACACATGGAACGCGATGTCAGTCTGCGACCCGGTTACGGGAATGCACGGCGCCTTCGGTTCGGCACTTCCGATCCGTCACTTCGTCGACGCACCACAATGCCGCTTCGGCGGCGAGTGGGACGATGCCGACTTCGAGCCGATGGCCCGTCTGATAGCCGAGAAGAAAGATGAGTTGGCGGCCGTCATCCTCGAGCCGATCGTTCAGGGCGCGGGCGGTATGCGCTTCTACCATCCCGAGTATCTGCGCAAGCTTCGTCAGGCGTGCGACGAGGCCGGTATCCTGCTGATCTTCGACGAGATAGCCACAGGCTTCGGCCGGTCGGGCAAGCTTTTCGCCTGGGAACATGCCGGTGTACAGCCCGACATCATGCTGATAGGCAAATGTCTGACGGGTGGGTACATGACTTTCTCGGCTGTCGCCACCACGGCCGACGTGGCGAAGAAGATCGCCGACTCCTCGGCCCACTGTATCATGCACGGCCCGACGTTCATGGGCAACCCACTCGCCTGCGCCGTGGCGATCGCCTCGACCCGCAAGTTACTCGCCTCCCCTTGGCAGGAACGTATCGCACGTATCGAAGAGATCATGAAGAAGAAATTGGAGCGCGCCCGCGACTGGAAGTCGGTCGCCGACGTGCGTGTTCTCGGGGCTATAGGTGTGGTCGAAACCAAGGATCCGGTCAACATGGCCGAGTTCCAGAAGCTCTGTGTCGAGCGAGGTGTGTGGATCCGTCCCTTCAACCGAAACGCATACATCATGCCACCGTTCCTTGCCGTCAGTGACGAACAGGTCGAAAAACTTTGCGACGTCCTTCTCGACATCATCTATGAGCTCCACGAACGTCAGCTGATTGAAACCGAATGATGGAACGCATCGCTCAACTTCTTGACAATCTGCGTACGACAGACAACCTCCGTCAAATCCCGTCGGCAGAGCGGGGAGAGTTCATCGACCTCAGCGGCAACGACTATCTCGGCTTGGCGATGGAGGCGTCGGCTTTCGAGGAAGAGTTTCTTGACCTTCATCACGGCCGGCCGCTTCTCTTCACTTCGGCAGCTTCGCGTCTGCTGTCTACTCGTCAGGACGCCCATCTCGCCTTTGAGGAGGAGTTGGAGCGTGCCTACGGGAAGCCGGCGTTGCTCTTCAATTCGGGTTATCACGCCAATGTGGGGGTGATCGGGAGTCTGGCGGCGGTTCCGGGTACGGTCTTTCTTGCCGACAAATTGGTCCATGCCTCGATAATAGACGGGCTGCGACTCTCGGGTGCACCGTTCTATCGCTTCCGACACAACGATATGGCCTCGCTCGCCAAGCTTATCGAGCGACATGCCGAAGAGGCCGAGCGGCTGGTGGTAGTGACCGAATCGGTCTTCAGTATGGATGGCGACCGCGCACCGCTCAAGGAGCTTGTCGTGTTGAAACGGGCGAATCCGAAGCTGATGCTGTATGTCGATGAAGCTCATGCACTTGGCGTCTTTGGTCCGTCGGGGTTGGGGCTAACGGCTGACCCCTCTGTCTCACCGTTTGTCGACATCATGATCGGCACGTTGGGGAAGGCCGCGGCCTCTTCCGGAGCGTTTGTAGTCACTTCGGGGTTGATGAAGGAGTGGATTCTCAACACGGCGCGGTCGTTCATCTTCTCGACGGCGCTCCCGCCGGTCAATGTCGAGTGGAGCCGCTTCATGTTCACCAAGCTCATGGAGGCTGATGAACGCCGCGAGCACCTCGCGCACCTCTCGGCCGACTTCCGTCGACTCATCGCCGACATAGCTCCCCGCTTCGGAGACTTCGGGAAGGTTGCTCCCGTTTCCACGACCCAGATTGTCCCGCTGATTACCGGCTCATCAGCGGTAGCCTTGGAACTGAGCCGTCGTCTCCGCGACGCCGGCATCCTCGCCCTCCCGATTCGCCGCCCAACCGTCCCCCCCGGCACCGAGCGCCTCCGCTTCTCCCTCCACGCCAACCTCCCCGACATCGACGCCATCGCAAGCAAGGCAAGGAGCGTCAAGGCAAGGAGCGACAAGGCAAGGAGCGACAAGGCAAGGAGCGCCGGCTTCCAGCCGGTATGAAAAGACAGCGCAAGGAGCGCCGCCTTCCAGGCGGTATGAAAAG
>CAZTSQ010000050.1:0-14950 GCA_964615915.1 uncultured Sangeribacter sp. | reverse complement strand
CGCCGCTTCGCCAACAACGAAACCATCGAAGTCACCGCCACCGACGCCGACCGCGAACTTGCGGTCCAGGGCAAGGATTTCGTGACCATCGACGGCGACAAGGCCATCTATAAGAACCAGTGGGTCGCAGGCGGCAACCTGATGACCTGGGACATGGTCCACTATGACGTTCAGCTGATCGGCGGCATGGTCCTCCACGGCATCATGCAGGGCGACAAAGTCACCAACAACATCGCCGAGATGGCTACCGGTGAGGGTAAGACCCTCGTGGCTACGCTCCCCGTCTTCCTCAACGCCCTGACCGGCGAGGGTGTGCACGTCGTGACCGTCAACGACTATCTCGCCAAACGTGACTCGGAGTGGATGGGTCCCCTCTATCAGTTCCACGGTCTGACCGTCGCCTGTATCGACAAGACCGAGCCTAACTCGGAAGAGCGTCGCAAGGCCTACCGCTCGGACATCACCTTCGGCACAAACAACGAGTTCGGTTTCGACTACCTCCGCGACAATATGGCGACACGCGTCGACGACCTCGTTCAGCGTGAAGACCACTACTACGCCATCGTCGACGAGGTCGACTCGGTGTTGATCGACGATGCCCGTACCCCCCTCATCATCTCCGGCCCGGTCCCCAAAGGTGACGACCAGCTCTTCAACGAGTTCAAGCCCAACGTCGAGAAGCTCGTGGCCGCCCAGCGCCGTCAGGCTCAGAGCCTCCTGATCGACGCCAAGGCGAAGATCGACGCCGCCCAGAGCGGTGACCCCGAGAAGATCGCCAAGTTCGACAAGGCCCGTCAGGAAGATCCCTCGAAGAAACCGATGACCGCAGCCCAGCTGCTCGACGAAGGTGGTCTCGACCTCTTCCGCGCATACAAGTCGCTCCCGAAACATAACCAGCTGATCCGCTATCTCTCAGAAGACGGTATCAAACAGCTCCTTCTCAAGGTCGAGGCCCGTTTCATGGCCGACAACAACCGCGAGATGCCAATCGCTGTCGAACCACTCTACTTTGTCGTCGACGAGAAGAACCACTCGATCGAGCTCACCGACAAGGGTATCGCCATCCTCTCGGAATCGACTCAGGATCCCGACTTCTTCGTGCTCCCCGACATCACCAGCCAGCTGGCCACCATCGACAACGAAGACCTCACCAAGGAGCAGAAGCAGGAGAAGAAAGACAACCTCCTTCAGAACTATGCCGTCAAGGCCGAGCGAGTACACACCGTCAACCAGCTTCTGAAGGCATACACACTGTTTGACAAGAACGTCGAGTATGTGATCGACGACAATAAGATCAAGATCGTCGACGAACAGACCGGCCGTATCATGGAGGGTCGCCGTTACTCTGACGGTCTCCACCAGGCAATCGAGGCCAAGGAGGGTGTGAAGGTCGAGGCCGCCACCCAGACCTACGCCACCATCACTCTCCAGAACTACTTCCGCATGTATCGCAAGCTCGCCGGTATGACCGGTACGGCTATGACCGAGGCCGGTGAGTTCTATGATATCTACAAGCTCGACGTGATCGAGATTCCGACCAACCGTCCCGTGATCCGTAACGACCAGAACGACCGTATCTACCGCACCAAGAAAGAGAAGTATGCGGCCGTGATCCAGGAGGTCGAGGACATGGTTTCCCTGGGTCGCCCCGTGCTCGTCGGCACCACTTCGGTCGAGATCTCCGAGCTCCTCTCGAAGATGCTCAACCTCCGCAAGATTCCCCATCAGGTCCTCAACGCGAAGCTCCACCAGAAGGAGGCCGACATTGTAGCCCAGGCCGGTAAGCCGGGAACCGTCACCATCGCCACCAACATGGCCGGCCGTGGTACCGACATCAAGCTCCCGCAGGAAGTCAAGGATGCGGGCGGTCTGGCCATCATCGGCACCGAGCGCCATGAGTCGCGTCGTGTCGACCGCCAGCTTCGCGGTCGTGCCGGCCGTCAGGGTGACCCCGGTAGCTCCGTCTTCTATGTCTCGTTCGAAGACCAGCTGATGCGCCTCTTCGCCAACGACAACGTCGTCAAGACTCTCGACCGCCTCGGCTTCAAGGAGGGCGACATGCTCGAATCGAAGATGGTCACCAAGTCTATCGAGAATGCCCAGAAGCGCGTCGAGGAGAACAACTTCGGTATCCGTAAGCGCCTCGTCGAATATGACGACGTGATGAACGCCCAGCGTAACGGCATATACGGGCGCCGTCAGAACGCACTCAAAGGCGAGCGTATCGGTTCAGACATCGCCAATATGATCTTCGATACCGCTACCGATCTCGCAAACGGTGTATACCCTGGTGGCTTCGCCGAGTTTGACGAAGAAGTTCGCCGTGCCCTCTCGATCGAGGCCCCATTCACAGCCGAAGAATATGCCAAGCTGTCGCCCAACGAAGTGGCCGAGCGTCTCGGCCAGGAGGCTATGGAGACCTTCAACCGCGCCAAGGAGAAGATGGCCGCCGCTGTCTATCCCTACCTGAAGGAGTTTGTTGAAGAGCGCGGTGCGAAAGGTGAGGTAGGCGTGCCCGTGACTGACGGCCGCCGAATCTTCAACATCCGCTGTGACGTCGAGGAGGCCTATGAAGACAAGGGCCGTTCAGTCACCAAAGGGTGGGAGAAGGCCGTTCTTCTCAGTTCGATCGACCGCGCATGGCAGGAACAGCTTCGCGAGATGGACGAGCTCCGCAAATCGGTGCAGAATGCCTCTTACGAGCAGAAAGACCCGCTCGTGATCTATAAGCTCGAAGCCTTCAACCTCTGGAGCAAGATGCTCTCAGAGATGAACCAGAAGGCTGTCGGCACCCTTCTCCGCGGACGTCTTGCCGTCCCCGACTATGAGGAGCACAAAGCCGCTGAAGCCAAACGTATGGAAGAGGAACGCGCACGTCAGGAAGCTGCCCAGGCCGAAGCCGCCCGTCAGCCTCAGCGCAACGTCAGCTACTCGAACACGTCGACTGCCGGCATGGTCAATCCCTATGCCAACTACTCGACCACGCGCGACACCTATCCCGGCGAATCCGCCCAGCGTGCCGCCGCCCAGGCTGCCGGCCGCGCCGCCTCCAACCAGGCCAAGGCCTCGACTCCCATCAAAGCCGACAAGAAGGTCGGCCGCAACGACCCCTGTCCCTGCGGCTCCGGCAAAAAGTACAAGAACTGCCACGGTAAAAACGCCTAAGGCATGTACCGCAGGCGTCCCCGCCTGCGCCGCATGTACCGCCGGCTTCCAGCCGGTATGAAGAGCAGTAACGCCGGCTTCCAGCCGGTATGAAGGGCAAACGCATGTAACGCAGGCGTCCCCGCCTGCGCCAAAGCCCCCAAAATAACCCCAAAACTAAAGCGAGAACCCCAAAAAGATTCTCGCTTTATTTTATTCCCTTAAGTAAACCACCGTCGCCCCGTGCCTCGGAAACACCATTGTCAGCTTCCCCTCCGTCATATGTGCCCGCGGTGCCGGTCCGCACGAATGCCCCTCCGCATCAAGCCAGTCAAGTACCCAGTCGTCCGAGTATGGCGTCTTCTTCAGCGTCCCCTTCAACCGTCCGCACGGCCATTGGTCTGCCAACGTGACTGCCCCGTCGATCATCCATATATCGAGACTTCCGTCCTCCTTTCCCGAAGGTAACACAAGAATACGGTAGTCACCCCCACGTCTCATTAGCGTCTGTTCCTCTTGCGATTGATACAGGCGCCACACTCCACAGATCTCCGGCACTTGGCGCTTTCCTGTCAACTCGGAGAAGGACTCCCGGCAGGCTTCGGGTGTAGACCAGTTGAGGCTCCGAACGCGTTCGTTAATGACCGGCAGGGGCTGGCTCCAGACCTGCGCACTCTCTATTTCCACTTCTCCCCCGGGTGATACCTCAAGATCAAGGGCCGTTAAAGGAGTGTGAACCGGCACCGAAATTACATCGTGGTTCCCGATGTTGATGTCTATCCCCCTCTCTTTTATGTCGATATGAATCGGCGTCGAAGTCAACAGCCCCGGGAGCGACTTCAATTTCTCCGGCTTGATGCCCGGTAACATGAGCCTCAGGACCGTTTCTCCGCCAAGTTCTTCGGCATCATAACCGAGTGCCTCGGCGCTGTGCATCTCGAGACGTCCCGTCCGGCTGTCATTGTCAGTCCAGACAAGTGAGACCTTGGGGCGCGAGACCGAAACCTGTTTGCCATTCGTTCCGATGGCTTTATACGATCGGGTGGGGGAGGAGTGGAGCGACGTCATGACGAAATCCACGCCCGTCGCCGTGCGTTCGCGTGGTAGTCCGGCAAGAAAAGAAAAGCGTCCGGCTTCCGGGCCGGGCGCATCTATGATAAGGGGGAGTGGTTCGGATACCGATGTCGAGAGCTGATGGTTCACAATGCGTTCGGCCGGATGCATCTCCGCTTTCGATTCGGATGTGAAGGCCGAGATGATGCCGTAGAGCGCGAAGATCAGGATGACGATGCCGATCACTCGGTTGACGATCCACATTGACCTCAGGTTGAAGTGGGCGCGGACTTTGTTGACCGCGAACGTCACCAACCACCACCAACCGACTGCTCCGCAGACGATCGAAATGTATCCGACGATATAATGGTACCACCGATAGTCGGGCGACTGGAAATTGAACCGCGCGAACAGACCTATTATAAGGAAGAGTATCAGGGGGTTGGAGAAGGTGAAGAGGAATCCGCTGAGGACGTCCTTCCCTTTTCTGCCGGCCGTCGCCGGCGGAGGCGACAGGGAGCGAACCGGATTCTTGCGCATGATATATATGCCGAACCCTATCAGCACCACGCTGCCCAAAATCTGAATAACCTGCTGGTTCTCCTGTAGGAACCCCTCGATAAACGAGAGGCCGAAGCCCGTCAGCAGACAGTAGAACAGGTCGCTGATCGAGGCGCCGATACCTGTGTAGAATCCGTGGCGGCGACCGCCGTCGAGCGTTCGCTGCACACAGAGTATCCCCACGGGGCCCATCGGAGCGGAGATTATCGCCCCGATCGCTATCCCCCGGACAACCATCAACAGAAGATTCTGCACAGGTAAAGTGTTTTTCTTTTAGTTCGTTATTATATACCCTCCCATCGGCTGGGCCAGACAGCGGTAGCGCCTCAGGCCATACTTGCGCTTGCCGGTCGCCGCCGGTCCCGAGAGGGGTGCGCCTCCGCGCATCGTCACGTCATAGTGACTGTGGCATACGGGGCAGACTGCCTCGAGCGATTCCGGATCGACAGCCACGCGTATTGTCTGGCTGCGCTCTACGGGACACGACAGATCGTATGCGAGCGGCACGCCGACCTCGGTCGTAAACGGATCCATCCCCCCGATCAGAAGAACGCCGCCATACCCCGTATAGGTTGTGGTGGTGAAGGGGAACCCCGCCGGCTCGAGTGTCGTTTCGAAGCGTATGAAGCGTCGGTTCATCCCGACTCCCGAGACGCCGTAGGTGTTCCACATCCCGGGATCGGAAAGATTGATGCCGACAGGCATCGACGGGATCACCGTGTCGTCGACCGGATCGCATCCTGCCCACAATGCCGAGGCGACGAGTAGCGCGGCGCAGGCGGTTCGGGTCAGCGTCTCACTCCGCACGGCCACCGAATGGGATTGAACCGAGCGCAAGGGCGAATTGGTCTACGAGCTGCTGAAGCGGTCCGCTGATCATCGGCCGCAACATCATCGGGATGTCGATGTCGATCTCCACGCGTCCCTCGCAGTTTGTGTCCGAGAGGGGTTTCAGATGAAGGGAGAGGGTCATTTTGACCGGTGCGCCGATCCCGGCAAGCTCGATAAGCGTCGGGCGCTCCAGACGGTCAATCTTCAAGGTGAGGCTTCCCACCGGGCCGGCGGGGAAGGAGATGGAGTCTGACGTCACCTCGATCTGGTCGAGCATCTCACGCTTGTCTTCGGGGATGCTGTCGAGCGGTGCGTCGGCAAGGAGAGTCTTCAGGTTTTCGGGGTTCGAGAGAGCGTCGAAGACGGTCTCGGCCGAACCGTTGATCAGTGTATCTTTACTTTTATATGTTGCCATAGTTTACAGGTTAGATTCCCCGCTTCGTCCCTCCCTTATTCTCCTCCGACTTCGGGGGTCCAGTTGGCCGGATCGATGCGCCATGCTTCGAGCACCTCCTGGTCGTTGGCGCTGATATACCCGATTTCACGCGCCACTTCGAGGATCGTCTGGAAGTTCGAGACCGTGAAGAGGCTGACGTTGGCGTCGCGCAGACGTTTGATGGTCGACGGGAAGTCATAGGTCAGTACGGCCACCATTCCGAGCACCTCACACGCCGAGTTGTAGAGGGCGTCGAGGGCATGGACGGCGCTGTTGCCGGTCGAGATGATGCCGTCGATAAGAACGACTTTCGATCCCGGGCGCAGGTTGCCCTCGATGAGGTTCTCGAGCCCGTGGTCTTTGGGTTCGGCGCGCACGAACGCGTAGGGAAGCGAAAGAGTGTCGGCCACGATCGCTCCCATTGCGACCGCCCCCGATTCGACCGCCACGATGGCGTCGGCCTCGGGGAATTTCTCGATCACGAGTCGGCAGAGCTCGATCTTCAGCAGATTCCGCACATCCGGATAGGAGAGGACCTTCCGGTTGTCCGTGTATATCGGAGAACTCCATCCTGAAGCCCATGTGAACGGATTGTCCGGCTGGAGGTTTACGGCGCTGAGATGCAGAAGCTTCTCGGCCAGAAGTCTTTGAGGAGTTTTCATAGGGTATCTGTTTTTGTCCGCGATACCTCCCGCCGGCGTCATTGGGCTTCCGCTTGAGAACCTGCCTGACGTCGCGACGCGAGATAACGCGGTGTTCCATAGTGTGCAAAATTAAGCAAAAATTTCAAAGCCACCTAATCATGCAACTCTTTTTTTCACCCGAGCGAACTATTTTTTGGTTTTTTCCGTCATTTAAATATGAAACCATCCCTCCCTGAAAAGACCCCGGAGCCCGCGATCTCGGTGATCGTGCCGGTCTATAACGTCGAGAGTTTCGTCGAAGAGGCGGTCGACAGCATTATCTGTCAGGATTTCGAGGATTTCGAGGTGCTTCTGGTCGACGATTGCTCTACCGACTGCTCCTCGGCGGTCTGTCGCGCTCTGGCCGACCGATATCCGGAAAAGGTGCGCTATTTCCGTCAGCCCGAGAACCGCGGCCTCTCCGTGAGCCGCAACGTGGGGCTCGACAATGCGCGGGGGAGGTACGTGGTTTTTCTGGACTCTGATGATGCCTATCTCCCCGGTGCTCTGGTCCATCTGTACGCTCTCGCCGAGGCTCACCCGGATGCAGGTATTGTCTGTGGGAGGATGGTAAACGAAGAGTCGCTAAAGGATGTCAAGCTCGGCCCGATTCCGAAGTCGGTGGTTGATGCCGCTGCAGACAACGTTCGGGTTATCGGCAGTGACGAAGCTCTCGAGCGTGTTCTCTACCAGACTTATGACCCCTATCACTCGGCTTGGGGAAAGATCTATCGGCGAGAGCTGTTCCGTGAGCTTCGGTTTCGTCCGGGTGTCTACTTCGAGGACATGGAGATCTTCCCGAAGCTGATGAAACTGACCGACAGGGTGGTGCTGACGGACAGGGAGGTTTATTTCTACCGCAAGAATCCGAAGAGCTTCCTTAATTCCTGGGGACCTTCGAGGCTCGACGCATTGATGGTGACCGATGAAATCCTGACCGACATTCGGCAGACCAACCCCCGGCTGGAGAAGGCGGCACGCAATCTGCGGTTGAGCGCCAACTTCAACGGGTTCATCCTCGCTTCGTTTCACGACCGTGTGGATGTGGCCGACCGGACATGGCGGGTCATTGTTGAGGAACGCATCGACGCACTGAAAGATCCCAAAGTGAGACTGAAAAACAAAATAGGAATCATGCTTTCGTTTCTCGGGCGCCGGGCGTTGCTCGCCGTGGCCCGCAGAAAGGGGAGCTATAACGTATAGTATATGAGAATGGACGGACGCCGCCGGAGCGGCAATGTTGATGACCGCCGCGGACTCTCGGGCGGTGGAAAAATCGTCGGTGGCGGTATCATCGGTATCATCCTGATCGCCGGCATCACGCTTCTTTCGGGCGGAAGCCTGACCGATGTGTTCCACAACCTCTCGTCGTCGGGCCAGTTATCGGAACTGACCTCGAACCGACAGTCGGGCACGTACACCCCGGATGCCGAAGACGAGCGTCTCGCCGACCTCACCTCGAAGGTGCTTGCCGGCACCGAAGATGTCTGGACCGAAGAGTTTCGCCGTCAGGGCTGGGGCGAGTATGAGTGTCCGAAGCTCGTGCTCTTCTCCGGTTCGGTGCGCTCCGGTTGCGGCAACGCCACTTCACAGACCGGCCCCTTCTATTGCTCGGCCGACCAGACCGTCTATATCGACCTCGACTTCTTCAAGGAGATGAAGAGTCAGATCGGCGCCGACGGCGACTTCGCCTACGCCTATGTGATAGCCCATGAAGTGGGCCATCATGTGCAGTATCTTCTCGGCACCTTGACTGAAGCACATAATCAGATGGCGCGCATGAGCGAGACCGAGGCCAACAAGGTGAGTGTCCGTCTCGAATTGCAGGCCGACTTTTACGCGGGTGTCTGGGCCAACCACGACAACAAAATGTTCAACTCACTTGAGGAGGGGGACATAGAGAACGCCATCAACGCCGCCTCGAAGATCGGCGACGACTACCTGCAGCGCAAGGCCTACGGCCGCGAGATGCCCGACAGCTTCAACCACGGCCGTTCCGAGCAGCGTGTCCGCTGGCTCAAGCGCGGCCTCGACACCGGCAACGTCCGCTACGGCGACACCTTCACTCCCGCCTACTCCCAGCTTTAGCCACGTACCACAGGCGTCCCCGCCTGTGCTTCAAGTCTTTAGTATGGACGCGATTAATCGCGTCCCCGTTGGCCCTGGGTTTGGGGTTGTCATGGGGGACGCGATTAATCGGCGTCCCTACTGGTCAGCGTTACCGACCGTTAGGTTTTTGGATAGACCCGACGCTTTAGCGAGGGATATTGCGTAGCCTTAACTGTATGTGCTAACCCTCTTACTCTCAATATATTACAAAAAAATTTTCATTTCCCCTAAATTTTTCTCCCAAAAAATTTGGCGGTTCCAAATCTTTCCCCTAACTTTGCGCCATCCAGACCGCTTGTTCGGTCTTAATCCTTACCCTCTATGAACTATCGCCCAATCATCCCCACATCACCTGTCGACGAGACGCTTTCCGGCGCCTCCGTCTCTCTTTGTGGTGTTGATGGGTCCTCCAATCTCGGGCGCCCCGCATATCTACTCGTAATTGGGGGGGGGTAACTACTTAGTTATCAATAATATACATATTGGCAAAATACTATCATATGCTGTCCCCAATCGGGATGGCATATCTTGTCATATACTTACTCTTCAGTCACCACAATCAACAAACATAATACTAACTCAAACAAGACCAACAATGGACAGACACAGTCTATTCAGGCGATCCGGACTCTTCGGACGTCTGCAGGGCTTGAGGGTCGGGAGACGAAAGACTCCTGCACCGGCCAACGCCCCGGGGCTCTTCAACACCAGCCCCCAAAACCTCGAGAGTGTCAACACAGTATCAACCGCATCGACGGGAACACCCACGGCCCGTCAGCTCTCAAACCACATCCAATGATGGCTAAACGTATACTCGGATTGATACTCATCTCATTGGTGAGTATCTTCGCGACTAAAGCACAAGACTTAGTGTATGATGGTATAACGCCCTCACCGGGTAGTGAAATATCATCTTTTGATTTCATTCTGAAGTTTGACCTATCCAAAGTGATAGCTTCTAATGGAGAAGCTGAATACGGGATTGGTTGGCTTGGATTCCATAATGACAAATTGCCCAACAAGGAAAAATCTGTAACAGTTTATAAAGGAGCCGTGGCTGACGGAGAAATTGTTGGTAGAGTCATGACTTCAAATTGTACAGGCAATACCGCATCTTTCAAACCTTCCGATGAAGTGAAAATATCATTGGAAGGAGTGATTCCAGAAAGTGGGGTTATGTACACAGTGGTGATTACAAACGACTTTAAAGTATATACCAAGGAGAGTGGAAGCACTTCTATACCCAATACAAACTTTAACTGTTCAAGTTCACCTCTAACGTATACTTTTATCGGCGCATCGGCATCTGCTGAAAAATTACAGATAACAGAGTGTTCAATTCAGCCAAATTCTCTACTCAAAGGAATTTCACAAATATCCTATACCTTCAGCCAGCCTGTAAGTGTTGTATTTGGAAAATCAGTGGAGATAATAGAAAATGAACAGGTGATAGGTCAATCTTCAGGCGCGATTTTGTCGGAAGACAAAACGATAGTAACTTATCTGTTTGAAGATGTTGTGCTTTTCAATAATCACAGCTACATCATCTCATTGCCGTCTGGAGCTGTCTGCGCCGAGTCTAACTCTGCTATTCTCAGTAATGCATTCACAACACCTGTCAAGGGAGACAAATTTACTGTCTTCGATTTGATTTCAAGTGTACCTACTTCTGACCAAAGAACTATATTTGCTTCTGTTGAAGGTATATTTGATATGCCAGATGGATTGCAGGTGTATAAAAAGCCGGAATATTATATAAATTTCGAGTCGAAGTTGTATAAAGAATACGTTTCGGAAGAGAATCTGGTAGGTAAACTTAACGGTGTATATAATACATCCAAGGACGGAATAATCTGGACTAATACTTATTCTCTTGAACCTGAGACTTCCTATATACTATATAAACCAGAAGGAGAATTTGAAGCGTATGATCCAGTAACAAATTCATTCTCCAACGAGTGGTATAATGGTGAGGTCAAGATACGTCTAAATACACCATCTATTGTAGAATCAGGTATTCCTCAATTGGAATTGAAAGAACCCGTTATTGGCACTTATCAGAACAATGGAAATAATACTTTCCTTAGACAGGGTGATAAAATTGACGCTCTCAATTCTATTTACTTTGTTCTGAAAGATCTGAAGTACTCCTATAACGGTGAGCAATACGCTTCTGACATCATGGGAGAGCACAAAGTTGAAATCTATGATGTAACCAAAGGTGAGCCAATTCTGATTAAAAGCGCCATTATACTAGGCGAGATACAGGAAACGACCACTTTTTATTACACCGTTTTCAGGGCCAATTTGAACGTATATTTCTTTGAGGGACATAAGTATAGACTTGTGTTACCAGCGGGACAAATAACCGCCGGTCCTAACCTAATTAAGAATTATGTGGCAAATTCTGAGCTGTCTGTAGAATTTGAAGGCGCTACACCGGCAACAGTAGAGCTTGTAAGTTGCTCCGTTGCAGATGGAGCCCAGCTATCTGAAGTTCCTTGCATCGAATGGAAATTCAAAGGTGACTTTGTGATGAATCCGGATCTCTATGTCACCATGAAGACCCCGGCTGGTGGTAGCGCATTGCCAACTTTCTCAAAGACTAATTTCAATGGAGAGACCTTGGTGGATGCCTTCTACTGTGAGGCTGGTAAGCCTATGACACTTAGAGCAGGCACTAACTACTCGATAATCTTCCCTGAAGGTTTGATTTACTATGCAGGAGATCCAAATATCAAGAATCCTGAATACATAATCAATATCACCGGTGTCGCAAAGACCCCTGAGGTCATTGAGCCCGAGTTCGTGAACGTGAAGATTACTACCAATGACTTCCTGGTAACAGACCAGCAGGCTGTCAAAGGCAAGCCGTTCACGTACACAGTGGACTTTGAAGGTGAGACCCCTTGGGCAGTAGAATCTGTGAAACAGAATGGCAAGTCTCTCTCTGTAGTAGACGGAACCTTCAAAACTTCGGCGCTCACAGGCAACACCGAAATTGACATCAATACCGCTTACAAAGGTCCCTGGGCTGTAGACGAGACCGGAACAGGCGTATGGGAAGTTCCCAACTCAGACATCAAGATCTATAAGGAAATGGACTTCATCGTAGTTGAAGGAGTCACCCCCGATAACACGGTCAATGTCTATAACGTAGTCGGCATGTTGATCAACACGACCCACGTCAACGGCGATAACGACACAGTGCGTATCACCGTAGCCCCGGGCCAGTATTACATCGTGACCGTAGACGGCGTAGCCGCCAAGATCAAGATGTAACCCCCACCCCCGCCACTTCATCTACATCCATAGGTTAATATCAAGCAAGAGGGCCTGAACGCACCCGCGTCCAGGCCCTCTTATATGGTAGCAACGCAAGGAGCGCCTCAGTAGCGCCGGCTTCCAGCCGGCACTTAAAGTCATTGGTAATTAATCCCTTACCGGCTGGAAGCCGGCGCTCCTGCCTGAGCTACTTGCCCTTGCCAATCGTGGCAAATTTGGCGTTTTGGCTAAGTTTTTGTAACTTTGTTACCGCCGTAACCGTTACGGCGGTAACCGAAGCTATTAAGACCATGAAGTTCTACAACCGTTCAGCTGAGATCGAAGAGTTGAGGCGTATACAACGATTGGCATTCGAGAGACACTCGAGGATGACAGTCATCACCGGGCGCAGACGCATTGGCAAGACATCGCTTGCCATGGAGGCGACTTCGGGCGAATGTCCGACGGTCTATCTGTTCGTAAGTCGCAAGAGCGAGGCGGCTCTGTGTGAAGAATATTCCGGACTCATTGCCTCTGCCCTAAACTGTTACATCCCCCCTAATATCAAGACCTTCAGCGCTCTCTTCCAAATGCTCATGGAGATAGCGAAGTCCCGACGGTTTAATCTGGTCATCGATGAGTTCCAGGAGTTCGTCAATATCAATACCTCAGTATATAGCGACATTCAGAATCTTTGGGACCAGTATCGCAAGCAGACCAATCTCAACCTTATTCTAATGGGATCGGTCTTCTCAATGATGCATAAGATCTTCGAGGGCTACAAGCAACCCCTCTTCGGACGTGCGGACAATATCCTTCGTCTTTCCGGTTTCGGTACCGAGACACTGAAGGAGATTATGCGTGACCATCGTCCCGGCTATGATAACGATGACCTTCTGGCTCTATATACGTTGACCGGCGGTGTGCCCAAATATGTAGAGCTGCTTTGTGAAAACACCGATCTGTCGGTCGACGGCATGCTGAACTATGTGATTAGAAATAACTCACCCTTCACCGATGAGGGCCGCAACCTCTTGATCGAGGAGTTAGGAAAGGAATATGGGAGTTATTTCTCTATCCTCAGTTGTATCGCTTCGGGCGTCAACACACAGGCTCGTATAGAGGAAGTGCTCGCCATAAATGTAGGGGGCCAGTTGAGGCGCTTGATAGATGACTACTCCCTGATCCGCCGCTATCGGCCAATTATGGCTAAGGAGAGAACCCAGAGTGTGAGGTACGAGATCTCAGACAACTTCCTGAAGTTCTGGTTTCGATATTTTGACCGCAACCAGTCGATTGTCGAGCTCAAGAACTTCGATCTTCTCCGAGAGATGGTTCACGCTGACTATACCACCTTCTCCGGACCGGCACTTGAGAAATGGTTTCGTCTCAAAATGATGGAGAGTCACCAATTTGCCGACTTAGGCTCCTGGTGGGAACGAAAGAAGGGGAAGGAAGCCAATGAGATAGATATCGTGGCCTTGGCGGCGCGCGAGAAAAAGGCAGTTGTAGCCGAGGTAAAGCGACAGCGATGCAATTACGACCACAAAGCTTTCATGGAGAAAGTCGATGCCATCCGGAGTCGAATTCTCTCCGGCTACGAGATAGAGACACGCCTCCTGACCATGGAGGATATGTAGTCCATCTTTCAGTTACCGCCGTAACCGTTACGGCGGTAACTGAAAACAGTAGCGCCGGCTTCCAGCCGGTACGAGGAGACAAGGTATGAAAAGACAGCGCAAGGAGCGCTGCCTTCCAGGCGGTAGGAAATGGCAAACACATTTGTAATCATATTCTTACCGGCTGGAAGCCGGCGTTACTGCCTAAGTTACTGCCTGAGCTACATGTGTTTGCCAATATGGGCTATTTGTGCTAACTTTGCAGACGGAAAGGGGCTGGACACCAAATTAAACCGAAAGAAGATGAGACCCGAAGGAGTCGCGACGCGCAAGCGCCTGCTGGAGACCGCTCTTCTGCTCTTCACGCAGAAGCCATACGACAAGGTAACTTTCAAGGATATCGAGAAGGCCACCGGCCTCAGCCGTGGTGCACTGACATATCACACCCCCACCAAAGAGACCCTATTCCGCGAGGCAGTCGAGCTGTTCGTGTTCCGCAACAACACTTTGACCGTCCTCAAGGATGAAGATAAGACATCGCTCGAAAAGACGATCAGGAGCTTTGTCGAGGTACTTCGGCAGGAGCAGGAAAACTGGCGCAAGGTCGGAGTGGAGAGCATCAACTATGCGTTGGTGAACGTTCAGATGTCATATTACAGCCTCTTCAAGGAGAGTCTCGTTGCAGCCGAGGACTGGTATCTCAACGAATGCCGCATCTGGCGCGAGGTCATCGAGTCTGCCGTCAAGAGCGGAGAGATCCGCGAGGTCAACCCAGACAAATTCGCCCACATCTTCGAGGACACCTACCTCGGCGCCGCCTACGCCGGCCTCCCCAGCCCCACCGGCTACTCCCTCGACTACGTCGCCGACGAACTCCTCGAAATCTACCGCCTCATCAAGCGCCCCTAACCCCCCAGTACCGCCGGCTTCCAGCCGGTAAGAAGAGACAAGGACAGTACCTCCGGCTTCCAGCCGGTAAATACTGTCAATCGCATGTATCTCAGGTGTCCCGCCTGAGTGAAAAAGTTCTCCCGAAGCTGATCGTAACTCTTGTAGGGACATCGCTTCGCGATGTGGACTTGGTGACGAATTTTGCTACTTTTCCGGGACTCTCTATACCGGCTGGAAGCCGGCGCTCCTTGCGCTTGCCAAAGAAAAAAAGTCGCTGAATTTCAGCGACTTTTTAGCGTTTGAGGTGGTCCCACTAGGGAAACTCCACTTTTATTATATCCTAAAAATCAAATATTTAT
>CAZTSQ010000049.1:5130-15425 GCA_964615915.1 uncultured Sangeribacter sp. | reverse complement strand
TTTGAGGGGGTAGTGGCAGAAATGCCGTGTGAGTTCGAGTCTCATTTCGGACACAAAATGCGAAAATAGCTCAGTTGGTAGAGCACGACCTTGCCAAGGTCGGGGTCGCGGGTTCGAGTCCCGTTTTTCGCTCAAAGAAGGAAACTTCTCCTTCCCTATCTTCTCATGATTAGTCCGGATGGCGGAATTGGTAGACGCGCTACTTTGAGGGGGTAGTGGCAGAAATGCCGTGTGAGTTCGAGTCTCATTTCGGACACTTAACTGTTCTCTTTAGGAGGCCGATTGGTTGGTAGATCAACCGATCGGCCTTCGTTTTTTATATCCCCTTCCCCTTTTCATCACCCCTCACCTCTTCTTTTCGTCACCCTTCCCCACAAAAATACCCGCGGCCTCGGGGTGGAGACTGCGGGTAACGGGTGTGTTTTCGATATTTGATTTAGGGGGCTATATATTTGCCCTGGGATGTATAACTCCTATTTTGCGGCTTACTTCTTGTTGCCGTAGATGAACTGGCGGAAGAGGCTGTGGCGGCTGATGCCGTTGCCCTCCTGCTCTACCTCGCGCTTCAGGGCTTCGGTGTCTTCGGCCGAAGCACTCTCGTGGGGGTTCGAGAGATGACGGATCCCGAGAAGGACCATGATCATCGCTACGATCAACACAAGCATCACGAGCGCCTTGATTATCATATATATTACTGAGGTCATCATACCCTTACAACAAGACTGAAGCACAGGAGGTTCGCTCTTCCCACCCAAAAAACTGTTAAATTTTATCGAAATTATATCGGTGGCTCCCCCTCTCAGGCGGGGACGCCTGAGCTACATGCTCCTCCTAAAAAATCGAGGCGACCCGATTGAGCCGCCTCGCGTATAAGTATGGTTGCTATATGATTTATTCGAAGTCCCAGACACCGATCACCTGACGGAGCATTGAGTCGCCTTCGGTGCGGATGTCGGTCAGCATGGTGTCGCCGGCTATGTTGAGCGTCGTCAGTGTCGGACAGAACGAAACGTCGAGCGTCACGAGCTGGTTGTTGGCGACGTTCACCTTCTGAAGCTGATACTGATTGGCGAGATCCAGATAGGTCAGGTCGTTCCAGGCGAGGTTGACAAACGCAAGGTTGGCGCAGTCCGTAACAGAGAAGGTGGTCAGGTCATTGTAGGGGGCGTAAACCTCGTCGAGCGCCGGGCAGTTGTTGATCGCGATCTGGGCCATGTGGTTGTCAGAGGCGAAGACGGTGAAGAGCGACGGCAGATTCTGGAGATAGAGCTTAGAGATCTTGTTCGAGGTCACGTTCAGGTTCTGGAGGCCCGTGAGACCTGAGAGCTCGATGGTCGTCAGATCGTTGTAACCGGCGTAGATGTTCTTCAGGCGCTCGCAGTCGGCGACGGCAAGTTCCTCAAGATTGTTCGAGGTCACGTTGAGATTCTCGAGGAGCGTCAGGTTGGCGATGTCGAGAGCCACGAGGTGGTTCGAGGCCAGGCTCAGTTTCTTAAGCAGGGGCACACCGCCGAGATCGATGGTCGAGATGTGGTTGCGGTTCAGATTGAGGTTCTGAAGCTGCGGGTTGTTCTCGAGCGAAACCTGCGGCAGACGGTTGCTGCTTGCGTTGAGATCGGTCAGCGCGGGGTTTGAAGCGACAGTCAGACCGGTCAGCGAGTTGCGTGATACGTCAACCTTGGTCAGCGCGGGGAAGGACACGAGCGACAGATCGCCTGCGAGATCCTTGCCTTTCCACGAAATCTCGGTCACATGACCGTTCTCGATCTTCAGACCTTCGACCGACGACAGATTCTTGCCGTCATATTTCAGCACGGTGCCGTTTGTTCCGAATGTCTTGGAGGGTTGGCTGAGGAATGTCTGGAGCGCCTTGGTCTCGCCCTTAGACAGATTCTGGCTCCATGCGGTTGTGAAGCAGAGAGCCGCAGCCAGTAGCAACATGGTTTTTTTCATAGTTCTTTCCTTGTTTAAAAGTTATTTGGGGTTACTAATACCTTAACATTTTCCGCTCCCGAAAAGTTTTGAAACGCATCCCGACAGACGACAGAAAGAGATCAGAAGGGATAGCCAATAGAGAAATAGAAAGAGATCAGAAGGGATAGCCGATCGAGAAATGGAACGCATGGTCGCGCCACCAGTTCGGGTGGATCAGCGGCCACGGCTCGGCCCCCTTCGCCGGGTTGTGGGCCTTCATACCGAGGTCGAAACGCAAAAGGAAGAAGGAGAAATCAAGGCGGATGCCGACACCGTAGGCGGCCGCAATCTCCTTATAGAACTTGTTGAACCGGAACCATCCGCCGGGCTGGTTCTCATAGTTGTGGATCGTCCAGATGTTGCCGGCGTCGACAAACACCCCCGCCTCGACCACCCAGAACAGCTTGGCGCGGTACTCGGCGCTGAGACTCAGGCGAATGTCGCCACACTGGTTGATGAAATCGCTCACCGAGTTGCGTCCGGGATACGAACCGGGGCCGAGCGTGCGCACCGACCAACCGCGCACGCCGTTTGCGCCGCCTCCGTAGAAACGCTTCTCGAACGGGAGGATCGAGGAGTTGCCATATGGGATTCCGATACCTCCCCCGGCATGGAAAGCGACCGACTGGCGAGTGTCGAACTGATGTACGAACGCATAGTCCGCCTCTGCCTTGACATATTGAGAGTAATGGATTCCGAAGACCTTATACGGGTGAGTGTGGAAGTTAGACCGGTGGTCGAATATCGAGCTGAGGGCAAACAGGACGTTGCCGGCGACTTCGGTGTTCACGCGCACGGTGTAGATATAAGGCTGATGGCGGTGGTCCCAGGGATTCTCGCGCTTCTTGTTCGTGTGGTAGAAACTGTAGCCGAGGCGCATGATGAAGTGGTCTTCGTAGCTGTATCTCAGAAGGGGATTGTCGGGGGCTATGTTGTCGATGAAGGAGTTTGTCGACTTGGGGAGGTAGACGTAGTTGATGTCGATCGGCGTGAAGGTGTGGCGGTTGCCGGTCGAGCGTTCGTTCCACTTATAAGACCAACCGGCAGTCGAGATGATGCGGGTATATTCAGGACGTTCCTGATAGTTGATAGAGACCCCGAGCTCGGACGACGCATTGATCTTGCGCTTGAAGCTATCCTTGAGGAACGGGGCCTTGAACTTCGGGAAGGAGACGCCCAACTCGCCCGAGATTTCGAGATAGCGGTGGTTGAGAAGTCCGTCGAGATTACCGCCGAGGGCTTCATAGGCCGCCCGGCCCTTGGCCGTGAGCGTTTCGGAACCTTTGCCGACGTTGCGGTGTGAATAGCCGAGACCGACGGCCACACCGAGGTCACCCTCGGAGTTGGTTCCCTCGACCGAAACGGAGAGACTCTGACTCTTGCCGGGTGTGAGGAGGATATAGGCGTCCATAAGCCCGGGGACACGGGTCGGCAGGAACCGGATGTTGATGAAGTTGAGGATCGAGAGGCGTGAGAACGACTGATAGGTGCGGTCAACGGCATGCTGGCTGTATAGCATTCCCGGCTCAATGAAGCAGTTCTCATAGATCACCGCCGGACGCAGGTACGGCTTCCCGTGGTTATAGATCTCGATTCCGCGATAGGTGATCGAGTCGAAGCCGGCGAGTGAGAAGAGACTGTCGGCCATCTCGCTGCGGTAGTCGGCGATCACACGGACCCGTGAGATTCTGTACTGGGTCAGTGCCGTCGGGCGGTCTGCCTCATCGGCGCGGGCTATCTTCATCGTCAGGACCGTCTCGCGACTGCCGGCTACTGTGTCGGCGTTAAACGAGATCATATCCTTCACGAAGTCATAATAGCCCGAGTTTCTCATCCTCGCCGTGATCAGTTCGCGCTGGCTCTCGAGCATCGAGCGGTCAAGCGCCGCTCCCGGAGCGGTCGGGAAGAGCACCGAATCGGCCATCACGATCTTGCGTACCTTCTCGTCGGCTATGTCATATCCGATCGAGTCGATGACCATCGGTGTCTTGGGCGACAGACTGTAGCGCACCTTCATCTTGCGCTTCTTCGGGTCAGCGAAGGTGTCTGTCCTTACGGTCGCGTCGAGGTATCCCTTGTTGACGAGCGTACGCTGAAGCTGCTCGGCAGACTGGGTTGTGAGTGTCGAATCGTAGACCACCGGGGGCTCGCCGAGCTTGCGGATCCATCGGTTCCACCATTTGGTGGTGTCGTTGCCCGACATGTTGTAGACACCGAGACGGAATCGCAGACTCCAGAGGATCTTGTGGTTGGGTTGCTGTTTCAAGTACGGGAGGAGCATCTCGGCATCGAGCGGAGCGACGGGCGAGCACGAGTCTATCTTGATCTCAACCTTGTCGAGAAGGTAGGATCCGGGCGCGACGTGACGGCTCGCCCGGCAACCGGCGAGCAGCGTCAGCAAGACAGCGACCGTCAAAAGATAGACCGATTTCCTCAAGACTATAATCAGTTATGTTCAGGGAAGTTTCGGTCGGGACAGTCACGTTTGATCAGGCGCACGCGGGCATACATTATCGGCCCATCGGTGGTCGGATCCTTGACCAGGAAGACGTTGCGTCCCTCTTCCTCGCGGCTACGGGTGACGCTGACCGGCTCCCCATACTTCCCCTCGTGGAGGAACGAAAGCTCGAGTCTCTCCACACGATTGTCATCCATCTCGGATAGCGAGAAGCGGTTGAGAATCAGCCTGACGTATGAGACGGTGTTCACATGGCGGTAGAAGTCAATGTCGCAGTAGCGGAAGACGTGGGTCGTATCCGGTTCCGTCGGTTCGATAGCCGATTTGTGGCGCGCCTGCCGGGCAATGGGGTTGACCATTCCGGTTGTCAGACATCCATCGGGCAATTCGAGGTGCGAGAGGCCAAAATTTTCGTGAGTGTCGGTCGTCATGACCATCCATATCGAGCGCGCGAAGCCGTAGACACGGCCGTCGGGCGAAGACATACGGAACGAACGCTCCGAGAAATGGCGGTTCCATGCCTCGACCCATGTTTCGATGACACACTCGTCGTTGGCGTGGGGATAGTCGGTCATCTCGATTGTCAGACGCGAGAGGACCCAGCCGGCTTTGAGGTGTTTCATCGACGGATTACCGATTCCGAGCGAATTGGCGTGGCGCGTAGCGATGTCGATGAGGGCGGCCGTCAGCTGAGGCAGTCCGAGTTCCCCTTCGGCGTTGACATCTCCGGCTGAGATGAAGAGTGACGACTTGTAAAAGAATGTCATTTGAGTGTTGTGAGATACTTTGGTTCTCTATTAAGGTGCAAAATTAGCAATTTTTCGCTAAATTTGCGCGATTTTACACCTCCAAACCTCCCAAACCGAACTAACGAGATGTCTGAAACCATCGCCAAGAAACGCCGATCACCCTGGGGCTGGATCCCGACGGCCTATGTCGCCGAGGGTCTCCCCTATTTTGCCGTCAATACGCTCACGGTGCTGATGTTCACCAACATGGGCATCGGCAAGACCGAAATGGCCTTTTATACCGGATGGCTCTATCTGCCGTGGGTGATCAAGCCTTTCTGGAGCCCGTTTGTCGACATCTTCAAGACCAAGCGGGGATGGACAATCGCGATGGAGATTCTCATCGCCGTGGCTATGGCGGCCGTGGCGTTATTGCTCCCCTTCGGTTTCTTCTTCGCCGCTTCGCTGGCGGCCTTCTGGGTGATGGCTTTCTTCTCTGCCACCCACGATATCGCGGCCGACGGCTACTACATGCTCGAACTCGACTCGAGTGAGCAGGCCGCCTATGTCGGAATACGCTCGACGTTCTATCGCTTCGCCTCGATTCTCGGTCAGGGAGCGGTCGTTATGCTGGCCGGATGGCTGGAGACGCGTACGGGCGACGTCCCGAAGGCGTGGAGTTACACGTTTCTGATCCTGTCGCTGACGATGCTGGCTATCGGGTTGTGGAACATGAAGTTCATGCCCAGAGCGGCTCTCGACAAGCCTATGGAGGGGCGCTCGGCCGGTGACATAGTGCGCGAGTTCGGGTCCACGTTCGTTACCTTTTTCCAAAAGCCCCATATCTGGGTCGCCATCTCGTTCCTTCTCCTCTACAGGCTTCCCGAGGCGCTGTGTCTAAAGATGGTTCAGCCATTCCTGGTCGACGCAAAAGCCTCCGGAGGACTCGGACTGACGACCACCGAAGTCGGATTCGTAAACGGCACTGTCGGCGTAGCGGCACTTCTTGCCGGCGGAATCGTAGGCGGTCTGGCGATAGCCCGCGGCGGTCTCCGCAAGTGGCTCTGGCCGATGGCTCTGGCGCTCGGGCTGCCCTGTGTGCTCTATTGCTGGCTGGCGGCTTACACTCCCGAGTCTTTCACTCAGATCTGCGTCGCTATAGGCATCGAGCAGTTTGGCTACGGCTTCGGTTTCACGGCCTTCATGATGTACATGATGTACTTCTGCGACGGGCCACAGCGCACTTCCCACTATGCCTTCTGCACGGCCTTCATGGCGCTCGGAATGATGCTTCCGGGGATGGCCGCGGGCTGGCTCTTCGACTGTCTGAACGACTGGTTCACCCCCGGGGGTCCCGAGAATTCGGTCGCTCCCCTCGGATATATCACCTTCTTCAGCTTAGTGATGGTAACCTGCCTGGCGACGTTTGTCGTCACCGCCATCGTACGCCGAACACTCCCTAAATAATCCACCTTTCCACCATGGCTACAGAGAATAACCAGAATAATACCGAAAAGCCGCGCAAGAAAGATCTCGTGATCTTCGATCTTGACGGCACATTGCTCAACACTATCGCCGACCTCGGAGCGTCGTGCAACTATGCGCTTCGCACGATGGGATATGCCGAACACCCGGTTGCCGCATACAATTATATGGTCGGCAACGGGGTGCGCAAGCTTCTCGAACGCGCCAATCCGGATGTTGATTCCGCGGGAATCGACAAACTCCTCCGTCATTTCCGTCAGCATTATGACGAGCACTGCACTGACCACACCACGCCCTATCCCGGCATTCCGGAGTTGCTTCGCGAACTGACCGACAAAGGAGTGGCCGTAGCCGTGGCCACCAACAAATATCAGTCGGCAGCCGAGAAGATCATCAGGCATTTCTTCCCCGACATTCCGTTTGTAGCGGTGTTGGGCCAGACTGAGGAGCGTCCTACAAAACCGGATCCCTCGATTGATTTTGCCATCCTGTCGGACCATCCTACACCCAAGGCACGCGTGCTTCACGTCGGAGACTCGGCCGTCGATATCGAGACGGCCAAAAGGGCCTGTGTCGAATCGGTCGGTGTGTCGTGGGGCTTCCGTCCGGTGAGCGAACTTCGCCGCGCATATGCCGACCATGTCGTCTCCTCGCCGGCCGAGATCCTGAAGTATGTCTTTTAAAACCGGAGGGATATGAACGACAAAGATATCACGGTACCCTTTTCGCTGACCTATATCTGGCACGACGGCTTCGTCTTGCGCATCCCCGGAGTCGGGGCGGTTATCTTCGACTACTGGCGCGATCCGCGTGAGAAGGGAGTGACCGAACCGTCGTGGGTGACCGAACTGAAAGAGCGGGGCGAGAAGGTCTGGATACTGGTCTCCCATCATCACAAGGATCATTTCGTGAAGAAGATTTTCGAATGGTCGGCGGGTTGGGAGAATGTCCACTACATCATCAGCAAGGATGTTGCGAAGTTTGTGCGCCACATGCTTCGGCCCGACTCGCTGTGGAACGGTGTCCGTGTGCCGCAGTCTCAGCTGACTGTCCTCTCACCCGGCGAGACGTGGAGCGACGGGACGGTGACGGTCAACGCTTTCGGATCGACCGACCTCGGCAACTCCTATGTAGTCGAAGCAGGCGGTCTGCACGTATTTCATGCCGGCGACCTCAACGCATGGATCTGGAAAGACGAATCCACCCCGGCCGAAGTCGAGGCGGAGACGCGCAGGTTCACCGATATCCTTTCTGAGATTTCCGCCCGGTTTCCGACTCTCGACGTGGCCATGATGCCGGTCGACTCTCGAATCGGCTCTGACTATTTCACCGGCGCCAGCCTGCTTGTGCGCGAGATTGACGTGAAGCTTTTCGTTCCCATGCACTTCGGACTCGGCGATGTCGACGACCAGCCCCGTTATCAGGCCGATGCGCTTCGCTTCGAACTATACGCCAATCCCGACCGCGGTTGCTATGTGGCGCTTACTTCGCCTGGAGCCTCGTTCATTCGGAATTAACTTTAGGCAAGTTCAACCGTCGAGATGTAGGCCGCGAGGGCGCGGACGGTGACCAAGTCGTCTTCGGCTCCGCAGACAGGCCGGTAACCGACCGAGTCATCTGCTTCGAGGCTCTCGAACTGTTCGATGGCCTCGGCGCTCGGTTCGGACCATATGCCTTCGGCTATCAGCTTGGCCAATGTGTCGGTCATGAAGATCTTCGTGCGTCCGCTAAGTTCATAGGTCAGCTCTGAGCGCGAGGGAGGGTGAAGAGCAGGCCATTCTTCTTTAAGGCGCCAGGCGATGAAGGCGGTGTGGCCCGACTCGAGTATCTTCTCTCGGTTGTTGGCGATCGCGAGGCGGCACGAACCGTAGTTGCGACACATTCTAACCGTCATCTCGACAAGTTCATCCTGTCGTCGGCACTGGCCTGTCACCTGCGCGGCGATTGCGGGCCGTTTCGGATCGGTGATGTCGACAACCAACAAAGCGCTTCGGCTTTCGGTCTCGACCGCTCCGGCCTTCAAGACTGCGAAATACTCCCTTCCGGGATTGAAAGGATTCCATACCGTTGAGTGGAAGGTACCACGATGGTCAGTGTGGCCATCGGTTATACCCTCTTTGAGACGGGCGATTGTGTCGAGGTCAAAGACGGGGGAGCCGGATGATGCGAAGGCTTCGAGATCGTCGCTTGGATACTCCGAGGCCATTGAGGAGGCCGAATCATACTTCAGTCGTTCCTTGACATACCAGTTGATAGCCTCGAGCGACGCACCGCTCTCCCAAAGTCCCCACAGATACCGGCCGGAAGCCGAACGCTCGTCGTGATCGTCGTTCTCGCGGTTTGTGAACAAGTCTCGGGCGAATCGTTCGGGATCTTCGACGGCGAGTGAGTATTGCTCGATTTCGAACCACGGGACGAAGACCGGTGACCATTGAGATTTTCCTTCACAAGCGGCAACATATTCCTTGTGGAAGTACGTTCCCTTTCCTTTGGCGGTCGATTCGAGGGCGATGAACGTGTCGGGTTCAAAGAGTACGCCCGAAGTTGTCGACACCACTATTTCGCCAGGCTTCTTGCCTTCGGTGCTTTTCCAGATTCCGACCTCCGAGAGGTGAATCAGCGAATAGGAGCCTCCACGGGCGCTGTCCGGTCGTTCGGCGGTGCCGAGCTTGAAGTCGCAGTTGCGCTGAGGGAGATGCCACGCGTTGCCGCTTCGGCCGATTGCCTTGAGCGGGGACTTGCCGGCGCCGTCGTCACCGTCTGAATCGTCGTCTTTCTTGCGCCGTCGGATTTTGGTGGGAGTTGGAGAGTTGTCGCCGGTCGTCAGCAGACCCTTCTCGGCCGCTTCGAAATCAACATTGAGCAGAGAGGAGGGATAGGAGTCGACAACACGTTTCATCATCGAGCGGATCTCTTCGGTCGCCGCGTTCTGATGGGCCACTATCAGCGAATTGAGACCGAGTTTGCGGGTCAGTTGGAGCCAGACCATGTAAAGCTGGATCACTGTCGAGCCGCCCCATTGTCGAGCCTTCAACAGAATCACGCGGATCGGTTTGCCGGCTGTGCGCATCTCTTCGAAACGGCCTACGAGCTTGCGTTGAGCGCGATTGAGGATCAGCGGAGCGTTCTCGCCGCCACGTTTGGGGCGGATAAGGCCGTATTTGGCACCCCAATAGGCGAAATCATGACGGAGCCGAACGAGCTCGAACAGCTCACCGACCTGTTCGGTCGACAAACCGCGTTCCCGTGCAAACGCTTCGACACCGCCGTTTTCGATCACGCTCCGTCCGAGATCGGTCTTCAGCATAGACTCTGGCAACCACCGTTTGCCGACCCCGAGCACGGGGCATTTCATCTCGACCGCTACCCTACTTCCGGGCGCCCCTTCGCCGGTCATCGGATCGAACCGCGCCGCCTCACCGCGCCGACGATTCTCAGTCAGCAGTTCCCCGACCATAGATTCCAAATTCATTGTAACTTCTTTTCCCATTACGAAATATTTTAATTGGTTAATACTTCGCGAAGTTACAATCCGTCGGTCGAAGCTAACGGTTATTTTGGTGTTTGCAGTTGGAACGCTAACAGAAACACTAATAGAAACACTAATAGAAACACTAATAGAAACACTAATAGAAACACTAATAGAAACA
>CAZTSQ010000049.1:0-5030 GCA_964615915.1 uncultured Sangeribacter sp. | reverse complement strand
CTAATAGAAACGCTAATAGAAACGCTAACAGAAACGCTAACAATATATAAGATAAAAGATAAAGATAAAGACTAAAATAAAGACTTAGATAGAAATCTGCTCTTAAACTACGCAAGTATTCTTCCGAGAGTGAGCGTCAGAGAAACAGAAAGACCAAAATATCATTTTCGTGTTAAAGCATGGCGTTAACTTTGCGCCATCAAACTTAAAAACACGATCAAATGAATGTTTACCAACTGATACATTACTTCCTTGAGGTCGCATCGATGAGTCGACTCGACGGCAAAGAATCAAGCATGTTTCTAATCCTGCTGGATAGAGCAAACAGCGTCGGCTGGAAGAACCCGTTTCCGGTTTCTACACGATCCCTCGCCAATGATCTCAATGTAGCTCAGTCGACAGTGATTGCCATTCGTAACCGCCTGAAAGAGAAAGGGATTATAGACTTTCAGGAAGGCAAAAGAAATCTCGAGTCTCCGCGATACTGCCTGCCGGAAAAGGCTGCAGACGGAACCGTTTTCTTTCCCTGGGACGATACGCCTATCGGTCCTGTGGCCGGTATCGAGAGTCTGCGAAAGGAGGCGGCTGAGCAGGCTGAGAAGATTCGCGAAGACATGAACCGCAATTCGCAGTCGGTCGAGTCGATGGCGCTGAAGCACAATACGACAGTCGAGGAAATCCTGAAGGTCGTCAACTATATCCTTGATGACTGGATCGCAGGCGGCAAGGTGCACAATACAAACGGACAGTTCAACCTCGGCGAAGCCACGATGCATCTCCGCAACCGCGTCCGTACCGAGCTCCAGTCCGCGAGCCGATACAAAGAAAGTCTAACTAAACCTAACAACCAATCAAGATATGAAGACAAATACTCACGAAGAAGAGGTACGGAACCTCAAAGAAAGTCAAATGCAGACTTCAACACAACGTTTTAGTACTCCGTTCGATCCTGACTGGGTACGCGACAGAATTCGCAAATGGTGCTGTGAACTGACCCGCCGACATGGTCGGGAGTATGAGATGAACCGTGAACTCACTGTACATCTGGATTACGTCTCCCGTTGGATTTCTGACTGTAACGCCAAACCGTGGTTGCTTCTCCTGGGAGGCGTCGGCAATGGCAAGACCACCTTGGCACTGGCTCTTCACAAGTATATCGACGAGACTGTCAATTACTTCTACGATAAGTCGGGCCGCAAAAACAAAGCCTTAACGACCTATATGATCAAGGCCAAGGATCTGTACAAGCTCTATCGCGAGGATCTCGACCAGTTCAATGAGTTGATGGAGGTAGACATTCTGACGATCGACGACTTGGGTGTCGAGCCAAAGGAAGGGATTGAGTTCGGAAATGTGACAACTCCGATCGCCGATCTGCTCGACTACCGGTACGGGCGCAGGTTGATGACGATAATGACTACCAACCTTGACGGTCCGGAGATAAGCAAACACTATGGTGACCGTATCCACGACCGATTAAGGGAAATGGCCCTCCAGCTCTTCTTCTTAGCCCACTCCTTCCGCGGCCAAAACGAGCAAGCCGTGGTCGTAAAATAACCTCCTCCAATTAATTCACCCACCGCAGGGACCGGGTCGTCCCTACTCCTAAACTTGAATGATATGATTGAACAGAATCACCAGCAGCGTTACGCCGACGCACAATACTACAACGGCGCGTCAAATCAAATGACCTTCAACGGCGCGTCGAATCAAATGACCTTCAACGGCATGTCGAATCAAATGGCAGTCAGCGATATGGATGGCAGGCTTCCGGCCTTTGACCTGGACGTCGAAGAGACTGTCCTGGGCGAGCTGATGCTCGAATCGGAAGCATTCCTGAAGGTGAACGGTTTTCTGAAGCCCGAAAGCTTCTATGACCTGGCCAACCGGGAGATCTTCAAGGCTATTCAGGAACTGAAAGACGAAAATCGCCCTATCGACATGCTGACAGTCACCGATCAGCTGCGAAAGAACGGCACTCTCGAAAAGGCGGGAGGTCCGGTGCGCATCACCGAACTGACCACCCGAGTCTACTCGGCTGCAAACATTCAGGATCACGCACGGATCATCAACGACATGTTTATCTCACGTTGTCTGGCTGAGTATGCCACGAAACTGCAGGCCAAAACGTTCGACCCGTTTGCCAACTCCGCCGAGCTCTTGAACGAAGCGGAAAACATGCTGATGGAGATCTCAAACAAGCGTATGGAAGACGCCAACACACATATCTCTAAGTCACTCGACAAAAATTTTGACAGGCTCGGCGGGATATCCGGTGACGAAAATGCCAACTTGCGAATAAAATCCGGACTGACCGATCTTGACCGTATGACTTCAGGATGGCAGAGTTCGCAGCTGATCGTCATCGGCGCACGCCCCGCGATGGGTAAGACTGCACTCGCGCTCTCTATGGCCAGGCACATTGCGGTCGACAACAACATTCCGGTTGCAATCTTCACAATGGAGATGGATGCTGAAGAGCTCAACGACCGTCTGCTTGCGAATATGGCCGATGTTGACTGCAAAAAGATCACGGAGAACGACGTGAGCGACGATGAACGGCGTCGCATCGACCGGGCCGCAGCTCTCCTCTACGCTTCGCCTATTTACTATAACGAGTCGAAAGAATTGACAATCGAACAACTTAAGTACAGCGCGCGGCGGTTTGTTCGCGAGAATGGTGTGAAAGTTATTATGATCGACTATCTGCAGTTGCTCGACATCGCGGGGATGAACAAGACCGTAAACCGTGAGCTGGTGGTTTCGAAAGTGGCGCGCGGGCTCAAGGCATTGGCCGGAGAGCTCAAGATCCCCATCATCGCGCTGGCCCAGCTCAACCGCAACCTTCAGGGACGACCGGACAAACGCCCGGTCAGCTCGGATCTCCGCGAGTCGGATGTTATCGAACAGTCGGCCGATGTCGTTTGTCTGCTTCACCGGCCGGAGGTCTATCAACATTCGGGAGACTATAACATCGCCGAAGACATTCGTGGCAAGGCCGAACTGATAATAGCCAAGAATCGAAAGGGAGAAACCGGAGACATCAAGTTGCGGTTTGTCAAGCAGTTCACGCGCTTCGAGGATTGGGAGTACCGGTATCTGGGCGGCGAGTTCAATCCGCCGGAAAGATAATTTTCCCACTCTATTACCATTGACTGTCCTGAATGTGATGGAACAGAAGGACCATACCACTTATGTTCCAATTGTTTTTCTTCCTCCTACTCTTCCTCGATCAGGTAGTCATTGAGGGTGCGTCTCTTGGTGTCGAAGTTAGCGCCTATGAGGAAGATCTTCTTGCCGGAGGCAAGGAACTTTTCCCAGTAGCGGCGCTCGCGAATCTGATCCATCGCCACGCGGGCAGACTTGTCAATCTTGAACTCAAATAGGTAGACATACTCCGGTGTCTCGACCGTCAGGTCAATACTACCCGCAGAAGTACGGTCTTCCATATGGGTGTAGAAGCCCATAAGGGTGAACAAGAGGTAGATGGCAGTCCGGAAGTGGTCTTCGCTCGTTCCTTTTTCGGAATAGGGTACATGGGCGATAAGGCTCTTCAGAGACACAATGAAGTCCTCGAGCCGTCCCTCGTTGACCTCATCTATGAACCGATACACCTCGAAATCACCGGTTTCGCCTCCTCGCTTGGCCAGATAATAGGGCACGAGAAAGCTAAGAAAGCCCTCCTTCACCTCATCATTTGGATAGTCGAGAGTGTAAGTGCCCACAAAGGGATTGGCTTTCTTGATCGTCAGATAACCGGTCTGATAAAAGGCCGGAATGGGATCTTCCGTAAGAATCCCGGCAGACTCCAGTTTTGACTCGCTGATGGTATACGGCACAAAGGTAGGCACCTTAAAGCTTGATTTTTCAAGGAGGCGCACAAGATATGTCGGGGTGCCCTTCTCGAACCAATATGATTTTATGCGTTTGGCTGCGAAGGCGCTTACCAGACTGAAAGGATTATAGATATCAGGCGATTCGGTAGCAAAATGATAGCCGTCATACTTCTTTCGCAACACTTCGCGTATATCCTCGGGTGACTTCTTTAATTTGTCTGAAAGCGTCTGAATCCCTTCGACAAAGTACTTGTCGAGCTCTAAGGAAGTGATGCCGCAGATTGAGGCAAACTCGTCCTCGAAAGAGATGTCTCGTAGATTGTTAAGGTCAGAGAAGATGGAGAGCTTGCTGAACCGGGCCACGCCTGTCAGGACAGCAATCTCAATATAGGCGTCCATCGTCTTAAGGTTGGAGTATAACGACTTGAGGATGCTTCGAAACTCTGAAGCCAGCTTTTCGTTACCGATGGCATTAAGTATCGGCTTGTCGTACTCGTCTATAAGTATGGCTACTTTTTTGCCGCTCTGCTCGTAGGCTCTCTTGATGACATACCCGAAGCGTTGGGAAAGAGGTACTTCCGGGTCTTCAACCCCATAGATCTTTTCCCATTGCCTCACGTGACTTTTCAGTCCTGCTTCCAATTTTTCAGACGAATCATAATCGCCTGTGTTGAGATCAAGATGTAGAACCGGTCTCGGCTCCCACTCGTCGGTCAGCGTGTCGAGGGCGAGGCCCTTGAAGAGGTCGCGGCGTCCCTCGTAGTAGGCCTTTAGAGTAGTAAGCAACAGGCTCTTTCCGAACCTTCGGGGACGTGAGAGGAAGTAATATTTTCCGTCGAACAGCTTGTAGATCTCAGCTGTCTTGTCGACATATAGATAACCCCCTTCCCGGATCTCCGAGAAGGTCTGTATTCCGACCGGGTACTTAATCTCTTTCATAGCTTCACTTCTTTTGACCTCGCAAAGATAAGACTTTTCACCCATATTTACAAGATGTCTCTCCTATCGGCGCCCCGTTCTATGAAGAGGCACGAGGGGGTGCCTAAGCTACATGTCTAAGACCCCGTTTCAAAAAAATGGCGGCCGCACGGGTCTCAGCCTTGAGGCGATTTTCGTTCTGCAGGCGAGGGAGCATAGCTAGCTATGTGACTGAGCCAAAGGACGAAAAGCGGCCAAGGATGCGAGTCCGGTCGT
>CAZTSQ010000048.1:0-15636 GCA_964615915.1 uncultured Sangeribacter sp. | reverse complement strand
GAGTGCGCTAAACGTGCGTCGCGAGTGCGCCAAACGTGCGTCGCGAGTGCGCCAAACGTGCGCCGTGAGTGCGCCAAACGTGCGCCGTGAGTGCGCCAAACGTGCGTCTGTCCTGCTGTTGCGAGCGCAAAATTACTCTTTTTTTCTCAAAGAGCAAAGTTTTTAGGATATTTTTTTCTAACTTCGCACTCTCAAAAGGAGCCTCCGCCCCCTCGAAGCCCGTGCCCTCTTGGTTCGGCGACGCGGGCGAAGCCCGTGTCCCGACGGAGCCCCCTCCCCCTCGAAACCCGTGCCCTCTTGGTTCGGCGACGCGGGCGCAGCCCGTGTCCCGACGGAGCCCCCCTCCATAAACTTCTCCCGAAAATGAGCCTTAAGTCTTCTTGCTTCCTCTTTCTGGCCGCCGCGCTCCTCTCTTCATGTGGCGGAGATAAAAACTCCTCTGAAGCTACCGTCGCGCCCGGCCCCGGCGCCTCCGACCGCGAGAAAGTAGCATATGTCGCCCAAGTCCATGGTCCCGACTCCCTCGCCCGCTTCATCTGTTACGCCGCCCTCGGCCGCTCGACCGACGGCAAGATCGACTCCCTCGCCATGGCCCAGCTCTACGCCCTCGAAATCTATCAGGCCGACGACGAAAAGATAGCTCGCTTCTCGCGCGTATATGAGGAGACCGTCGAAGCCCTCCCGCTCCCTGACGCCTACCGTCTGGCCAAGATGAACGGTACCCTCGACGACACCCAGATGCCCCTCGACCTCGGCCTCCACTACGGCGCCCGCGTGAAGCGCGACAAGATTCCCCAGGCCCAGGTGAAGAAGGACACCGCGGCCCTCTCGCAGTTGGTCGACCCCCATTTTTTCGGACTCTTCCAAAAGGCGTTCGAAACCGCCATGCGCAACTGAGCCTCCCACAGATTTTTGGGGGAAAAATGCGGATAAGGCTGATTTTGTTTTGCATAAGCCAACAAATTGTTGTAATTTTGCCCCCCGAATACCGCCTCGTGAAGAACGGGGTGTGTGTTTAAACGCAAACTAACCGAACAAAGAAATCAATCTATTATATCCGCAATTATCCCATGGTTTCTACCCAGAATACCCCGGAGACGGGTGCGGTCGGCGCACCTATCAAGAAAAAACTGGCTGCACTCCCCGGCCCCGGAATCGACGAGATTCTGAAGAAAACTATCAGCCACTGGCCGTGGATCGTCGCTTCAGTAGTGATACTGACGGGACTCGCTTGGCTATATCAGGCTCGTATTTCGCCTGTCTACACCCGTACCGCCCAAATCGCAATCAAACTGCCCGCAAAAAGAGGTCAATCAGGATATTCCGTCTCAACTCAGTTCGAAAACTTCGGCCTCGCCGCCGGCGTTCCGAACCTTGACAATGAACTCTTCTATCTGAAGAGCCCCGACCTCATGCAGGAGGTTGTCGAGGCTTACGGCCTGGATATCAGCTGCTACAAACCCTCGACATTCCGCTCCGATCTCCTTTACGGCTCAAACTGCCCGGTGATCGTCAAGCTCCCTTCGTTGCTCGAAAACGAATCGGCTTCCTTTGAGCTCAAATTGTCCAAAAACTCCACCTATACAGTCACCGAACTCGTAAAGAACGGCAATCCCTCCGAGAATTTCAAGGCCACCGGTACCTACGGTAAGCCCCTTTCGACCCCCATCGGTGAAGTGCTCGTCTCGAAGAGCCCCTATTTCGCCGACTGCTATACCGACGTTGTCAACGTCTACCGCACTCCGGTGAAGGCCGCCGCCAAAATGTTTGAAGGCGAGCTCACCGTCCAGAAAGAGAAGAGCGATTTCTCGACTATCCTCAATCTCTCGGTCAACGACGCCAGCGGTCAGCGTGCCGCCGACGTACTCAACGGTGTAATAGAGGCCTACAACCGCTCGAACGCACGTGAGAAACAGGAGGTTGCAGCCGCCACCACCAACTTCATCAACGAACGTCTCGGCCTGATCGAACACGAACTCGGTAACGTCGACTCGGACATCTCGTCGTTCAAGTCTCAGAACCTGCTTCCCGACGTCGGCCAGACCGCCTCTCTCGCGATGAGCGAAAACGCCGCCACCGCCCAGGAGCTCCTCCAGCTCAACAACCAGATGCAGATGACCCGCTACCTGCGCGATCATATCATGTCCTCTTCTTCTAACGACAAGGTGCTCCCCGCCAACACCGGTATCGGCAACACCAACATCGAAGGCCAGATCGCTCAGTACAACACGCTCGTCATTCAGCGCAACTCGCTCGGCGCAACCGGTTCGGACTCGAACCCCGTGATCGCCGACATCGACGGACGCCTGTCGACCATCCGCGCGAACATCATCTCTTCTGTCGACACACAGCTCCAGACCCTTGCCCAGCAGATCCGCGCCCTCCAGGGTTCGCAACACCAGTATACCGCACAGTTGGCCGCAAACCCCAACCAGGCCCGCTACCTCCTGAGCGTCGAGCGTCAGCAGAAGGTCAAGGAGTCTCTCTACCTCTTCCTTCTCCAGAAGCGTGAGGAGAACGAGCTCTCTCAGGCCTATACCTCAGACAATATCAAGATCGTCAAGCGTCCCGACGGCCCGACAGCCCCGATCGCTCCCGATCGCGCGCGCATAATTTGGATCGCCTTCTTCATCGGCCTGATCCTTCCCTTCGCTTGGACATACGTCACCGAAGCAATCAATACCCGCCTCCGTGGCCGCAAGGATCTTGAGAACCTCACCGTGCCCCTTCTCGGTGAAATCCCTGAGGTGCGCACTCCCCGTGGCCGCAAGATCAAGAACCCCGGCATCGTGGTTAACTCCGGCGGTCGCGACATCATCAACGAGGCCTTCCGCGTTGTCCGCACCAACCTTCGCTTCATGACCACCGCCGACCACAACGACTCCAACAAGGGTGGCGAAGTGTTGATGACCACCTCGTTCAACCCCGGTTCAGGTAAGACCTTCCTGACCATGAACATGGCGATGAGTCTCGCGCTCAAGGGCGAACAGGTGCTCGTAATCGACGGTGACATGCGCCGTGCCTCTTCTTCGGGCTTTGTCAGCTCTCCGAGCCACGGTATCTCCGATTACCTGACCGGCAAGACCAACGACTGGGAGTCTCTCGTTCGCAAGTCCGAGATCAACCCCGACCTCAACGTCCTCCCCGTCGGCAAGATTCCGCCTAACCCGACCGAGCTCCTCGAGAACGGCCGCATCAAGAGATTGATCGAAGAGGCCCGCAAGCGCTACGACTACGTCTTCGTCGACTGTCCGCCGCTCGACGTCGTGGCCGACGCCCGAATCCTCAACCCCTATGTTGACCGCACCCTCTTCGTTGTCCGCACCGGCCTGCTCGACCGTTCGATGCTCGACACCCTCCAGGATCTGTATGACGAAAAGGTTTGCAACAACCTCTGCGTCCTCCTGAACGGTACGCCGATCGAGGTTTCGACCTACGGCGCCCGCTACGGCAACCGCTACTACGGCCGCTACTACTCTTACGCATATAGCAAATAATCTCCCCATAACGTCATGAAACGTCTGATCAACTATCTGATTCTTGCGGTAGCCGCCGTTGCTCTCGCGTCTTGCACGCCCAAGAACATCACCTACATGCAGGAGTTTGACAATAACGAAATCGCGAAGGTTCGCGCCCAACAGCGTCTGACAGCCCAGCCCGACGACAAGATCGCGATCTATGTCTCGTCGAAAGATGCTTCGCTGGCCGAGGTCTTCAACCTGATGACCAACCAGCGCACGATGACCAACCACACCTCGGCCACTGCGGGCCCCGGAGCGTCACAGAGCACCTCTAACAACTCCACGCTGGCCTACACCGTCAACTCCGACGGGTATATCGACTTCCCCATCATCGGCAAGATCAAGGTTGCCGGCCTCACTCGCCAGGAGATCGCCGAGACCATTCAGAGCCGTCTGGTAAACGAGCGTCTTCTGACCGACGCCATCGTAACGGTCGATTTCATGAACGCCACCATCTCCGTTCTCGGTGACGTCAAGAACCCAGGCGAATACCTGATCGACAAAGACGACATCACCATTTGGCAGGCAATTGCCAAAGCCGGCGACCTCAATATCACCGGTATGCGCACCAATGTCCTCGTGGTCCGCGAGGAGAATGGCCAGGACAAGGCCTATCGCCTCGACTTGACCAACACCGAAGCGACTATGGATAGCCCCGCCTATTACCTCCAGCAGAACGACATCGTCTACGTCGAGCCCAACGACATGAAGAAGCGCTCGGCCAACGTCAACGGCAACAACGTCCTCTCCGTTCCGTTCTGGATCTCGGCCGCTTCGTTCCTCACCTCTGTGGCCGTCCTGATTACCAACCTGATCAACAAGAACTAATCACCGTCCCGTTCGGCCAAGTTTCGTCAAGCACGAGCTTATCTCCGTCCCCGACATCCAACCTAAAGAAAGGGATCCAGAAGTTCCTCCCCGGAACTCCGGATCCCTTTTCCGATACAATAATACGGGCGGGGGTTACGTTTAGAGAAAAGTAACCTAACGTTCTTCAGCATGAACAGATCTCTCAAAGGCTGGATCCTCCTTCTGGTGGCTGTCGCCGCCGTCTTTCCCGCCTTCTCTCAGAACGATATAAAAGACAACGACTTCAACCCGGTCAACACCGGCGTCACCACCCTCAGTATCACCCCCGACGCACGCGGTAGCGCCATGGGTAACCTCGGTGCGGCCACAGACCCCGACATGAACGCCCAGTTCTGGAACCCCTCGAAGTACGCCTTCGCATACTCGACCGGCGGTCTCGCCCTCTCGTACACCCCCTGGCTCCGCAAGATCGTCAACGACATCTTCCTCGCCGACCTTACCGGATATTGGAAACTCGGCTCGCAGGACAACCAGGCCCTCTCCGCCTCGTTGCGCTACTTCTCGCTCGGTGAGGTGACGCTGGCCGGCAACACCGGTCCGTCGGTCCAGACCATCAACCCCTACGAGTTCGCCTTCGACATCGGCTACTCACGCAAGCTCTCCGAGAAGTTCTCGATGGGTGTCGTGCTCCGCTATATCCTCTCCGACCTGTCATATGAAGACTCCGCCTCCGGCGACACCAACACCGCCGCCTCCGCATTCTCAGCCGACCTCTCCGGCTACTTCGTGACCTATCCCATGGTGGGCCGCTCCGAGTGTCAGTACTCCTTCGGCTTCGACATCTCCAACATCGGCTCCAAGGTCAGCTACGACCATGGCGCGACCTATGCCTTCCTGCCGACCAATCTTCGACTCGGCACCAACTTCATGTTCCCCCTGGCCGACTACAACACCATCTCCATTGGCCTCGACCTCAACAAGTTGCTCGTGCCGACGAAGCCCCGACTGAAAGACTTCACCAACAAGATCGGTCAGCCCGGCGGCTACGCCGACCAGGCCGACGCCGAGGCCGCGTGGGACAAGGCTACCCAGGACTGGTACGATCAGTCGCCCATTTCCGGTATCTTCAAGAGCTTCACCGACGCCCCCGGCGGCTTCAAGGAGGAGCTTCAGGAGATCAATGTGTCGGTGGGTCTCGAATACGCTTATAACCAGCAGTTCTTCGTGCGTGCCGGCTACAACTACGAGAACGCCAACAAAGGTGGCCGCTCCTACTTCGGCTTCGGTGCCGGCTTCTCGCTCAACGTCGTGAAGCTCGACGCCTCCTACATGCTGGCCACCGCCCAGAGCTCGCCCCTCGACCAGACCCTCCGCTTCACCCTCACCTTCGACATGGACGGCCTCCGCGACCTCCTCGGCAAACGTAGATAGCAGTCTTTTTGGCTACGCAATAACCCTCGCTAAAGCGTCGGGGCTACACAAAAACCTAACGGTTGGTAACGTCAGCGCAAGGAGCGCCGGCTTCTAGCCGGTATGAAAAGCAAACACACCGAAGCCCCCCGACCGTCAGGTTTTTGGGAAGCCCCGAAGCTTCAGCGAGGGCTACGGTCGCGAAGCCTTAACCAAAGCCCCGAAGCTTCAGCGAGGGTCACCCGCGAAGCCACCCCCCCAAATCTCCACCCAATGAACTTGAACGAGAAACAGCAGAGGGCGGTCGAAGCGACCGAAGGGCGCGTCCGCGTCGTCGCCGGTGCCGGCTCCGGCAAGACCCGTGTCTTGGCCCACCGCTTCGCATACCTCGTCAACGACATCGGCATCGCCCCCGGCAACATCCTCTGCCTCACCTTCACCAACAAAGCCGCCCAGGAGATGAAACAACGCATCTCCCGCCTTGTCGACGGCGGCAGCGTCAACGACTTCGTCTGCACCATCCACAGCTTCTGCGTCAAATTCCTCCGCCGCGAAATCTACCGCATCGGTTACCCCAAAAACTTCCTCGTCATCGACGAATCCGACTGCAAGGACCTCGCCCGCCAGGCCATGGCCGAATTCGGCATCGACCGCAAAAAGAACACCGCCGAGCGCTTCCTCAAAAACGTCGCCGGCGTCAAAGGCGCCGACCCCGCCGCCTACATCAGCTCCATCATCCTCCCCTCCAAAGAACCTCTCCCACAAGGCCGAAACCCCATCATGGACGGCGCCATCGAGCGCTACATCCGTCTCCAGCTCAAACAATACGCCCTCGATTTCGACGACCTCCTCTACTTCACCCTCTTCATCCTCGACCACTTCCCCGATGCCCGCGCATACTGGACCGACCTCCTCAACTACGTCATGGTCGACGAAGTCCAGGACTGCTCGGCCGACGACTGGAAACTCCTCAACGCCATCACCGCCCACCACCACAACCTCTTCGTCGTCGGCGACCCCGACCAGGCCATCTACCAGTGGCGCGGAGGCAACCCCAAGATCTTCGTCGACTTCCGCGCAGACACCGACATCATCCTCAACGAAAACTACCGCTCCACCCCCGACATCCTAAACGTCGCCAACGAAATCATCGCCAACAACAAGAACCGCGTCCCCAAAGATCTCTTCACCCGCCGTCCCAACGAACGCGTCGCCCTCTACCGCCACCACAAAGACATGACCGAAGAGGCCGAGACCATCGCCGAAACCATCGACGCACAACACGCCCTCGGTGCCTCCTTCCGCGACTTCGCCGTGCTCTACCGCAGCTCCTTCCTCTCGCGCCCCCTCGAGCAGATGCTCCTCAAAAAGAAGATCCCATACACCATCTGGGGCGGCGTCCGCTTCTTCGAACGCAAAGAGATCAAAGACATTCTCAGCTACCTCCGCGTCGTCGCCAGCGATGACGACGACATGGCCTTCGCCCGCATCATCAACCTCCCCGCGCGCCACTTCGGCGACGCCACCCTCAAGCGCCTGCGCACCATCGCCGAAACCGAAGGCGTCTCGCTCATGACCGCCTTCCGCTCCCTCCTCGGCGAAAAAGGCTTCAACCGCAAGGAATACTGGGAATTCGTGCGCCTGATCGACAACGCCCGTATCGAAGCCGACAACCTCGAGGTCTCCGAACTCACCGACTACCTCCTCAACGCCTCCGGACTCGCCGGCCTCTACCGCACCGACGAAGAAGAAGAGCGCCTCGAAAACGTCGCCGAGCTCATCGACTCCATGAAAGAGTTTGAGCGTCAGGGACTTGACCGCGAAGACCGTACACTGAGCGCCTACCTTCAGGAGATCGCCCTCTACGCCAACACCGACCACGAGCAAGACAAAGACTGCGTCCGGATCATGACCATCCACCAGTCCAAAGGCCTCGAATTCCCCACCGTCTTCATCATGGGTCTGACAGAAGGCGTCTTCCCCAACCACCGCTCCATACGTGAGCGGCGCAAAGATGGCGAAGAAGAAGAGCGCCGGCTGATGTACGTCGCCGTCACGAGGGCCGAGAAGATGCTCTATCTCTCAGAATCAGAAGGTTATCTGAACGAAACCGGTGCATTGAAATACCCCTCCCGATTCCTGACCGAGATTCCCGAGGGGATGGTTGAGATTGAGGGCAATCCATCGCCCGAGTTGTTTGAAGGCACCCGCAACCTTGTGCGCACCCTTCAGGACGACCTCATGTTGACCGACGAAGACGTCTGGGCTCCCGGCACCGTCGTCACCCACAAAGTCTTCGGCGAGGGCCGCATCGTCCGCTACGACCCCGCCTCCCGCTCCTACCGCGTCGACTTCGCCGGCAAAGAGCGCATGCTCGTCGCCCGGGTGTTAGGCAAACCCATGTAGGGACATGCCTTTGGCATGTGGACAACGGTTCGTCAATCTCCAATTCAACATCGCAAAGCGATGTCCCTACAATTTTTACCCTCAACCCTTGCGTAATCCGCCGAAAATTAGTAACTTTGTGCCGTTTTCCGCCATGGCCCGATGAAGAGCCGGGGCCAATAGCCCCTGCCGCCCAACGGATCAATTTGAAAATCATCAAGTTAGCAATGTACGCAATTGTAGAAATCAAGGGACAGCAGTTCAAAGCCGAAGAAGGCAAGTACCTGTATGTTCACCACCTCGGCGACGAAGTAAAAGAAGGTGACGCTATCTCCTTCGACAAAGTACTTCTTCTCGAAGCCGACGGCAACGTAACTGTTGGCGCACCTGCCGTTGAAGGTGCCAAAGTAAACTGCGAAGTTCTCATCCCCCTCGTGAAGGGCGAGAAAGTGATCGTCTTCAAAAAGAAACGCCGCAAAGGCTATCGCCGCAAAAACGGTCACCGTCAGCAGTTCACCAAAATCCTCATCAAGAACATCGAAAAATAATACTCATCAGAAATGGCACATAAGAAAGGTGTCGGCAGTTCTAAGAACGGCCGTGAATCAGAAAGCAAACGTCTCGGAGTGAAGATTTTTGGTGGGTCAAAGTGCAAAGCCGGCAACATCATCAAGCGCCAGCGCGGCACACAGCACCATCCCGGCCTCAACGTCGGCATGGGTAAGGACCACACTCTCTTCGCCCTCATCGACGGTGTAGTAGTGTTCACAACCGGTAAGGAAGGACGCAAATTCATCAACGTCGAACCGCACCCCGCAAAAGAGGCATAACCCCCTCGCCGTCACAATACCGGACCCTCCTTTCATCTCCGAAAGGAGGGTCCTTTAGTAGGGACGCGCAAGGAGCGCCGGCTTCCAGCCGGTATCCAAAGCACTGGCAGTAGCGCCGGCTTCCAGCCGGTATTTATTGGCAAGGGCTTCGCGACAGCAGCCCTCGCTAAAGCTTCGGGGCTATCCAAAAACCTAACGGTCGGTAACGCGGGCCCGCTGGCTTCGGTTACCGGCTGGAAGCCGGCGCTACTGATCATTGCCAATAAATACCGGCTGGAAGCCGGCGCTCCTTGCGCTGCCGCTCCGAGATCTCCTAGAACTCCTAGAACTCATAATGCTCTCCCCCTTGACTATCTGCGAAAGTCAATGAAACGAATCGGTAAACTTTACTTCAGATACGGGACAATGGGCTCCGCAAAGACAGCCCTCCTCCTGACTACCGCCTATAACTTCGAAGAACGCGGTATGGGATACCTCTGCCTCAAGCCCGTGATCGATACACGCGACAAAAAGAACGTCATCCGTTCCCGAATCGGTATCGAACGCGAATGCGCCTGGATATATCCCGACACCGACCTCTTCGCCCTCATCCGCAACCTCATGGCCTCGACCACAGACGGCCCCATCCCCGAATGGATCCTCGTCGACGAAGCCCAGTTCCTCACCGCCGACCAGGTCGACCAGCTCGCCCGCGTCGTCGACGAACTCTCGGTCAATGTCATGTGCTACGGTCTGCGCACCGACTTCAAGACCAACCTCTTCGAAGGCTCACGCCGCCTCTTCGAGATCGCCGACACCATCGACGAAATCAAATCGACCTGCAACTGCGGCCGCAAGACCATCGTCAACGCCCGCATCGACTCCAAAGGCGAAATCCTCACCGAAGGCGAGCAGGTCGAGATCGGCGGCAACGACCGCTACATCGCCGTCTGCCGCAGCTGCTGGCGCCACCGCCGCATCGAACAGCTCTCCCGCAACTCCCTGCCTTTCGAATTCGAGTAACTTTATGGCTACGCAGCATCCCCTCGCTAAAGCGTCGGGGCTATCCAAAAACCTAACGGTCGGTAACGTCAGCGCAAGGAGCGCCGGCTTCCAGCCGGTAAGAAAAGCAAACCCACCGAAGCCCTTCCAACCGTCAGGTTTTTGGGAAGGCCCGAAGCTTCAGCGAGGGTCGAAAGTGTAGCCAATTAGGAAGAGGAACAAAATATTATTTGCCAACGTGGACGCGATGAATCGCGTCCCTACTAAACCCCAACTCATATGCTCTCCAAAGAACTGAGAGAACAGATAATCGCTCTCATGAACCGCGAGGTCGTGCCCGCAATCGGCTGCACCGAACCCGTCGCCGTCTCCCTCGCCGTGGCCAAAGCCACCGAAACCCTCGGCCAAACCCCCGAAGAAATCAACCTCGCCCTCTCCGGCAACATCATCAAAAACGCCATGGGCGTCGGCATCCCCGGCACCGGCATGATCGGCCTCCCCATCGCCGTCGCACTCGGCGCACTCGTGGGCCGCTCCGAATACGGCCTCGAGGTGCTCCGCGACGTCAACGACGAAGCCGTGGCCCGCGGTCGCCAATTCATCGACGAAGGCCGAATCAACATCACCTGCGCCAAAGACGCCCCCTCCAACCTCCATATCGACGTCACCGTCACCGCCGGCGTCGACACCGCCCGCGCAATAATCTCGCGCTCACACCAGAACTTCGTGCGCATCGACAAAAACGGCGAGACCATCTTCGCCGAAGCCCCCGCCGCCGAAGAATCAGCCTCGACCGCCGACGGTCCCAAAGACGTCGCCCTCAACCTCGCCATGGTCTACGAGTTCGCCACCGAGACGCCCCTCGACGAACTCCGCTTCATCCTCGAAGCCAAGCGCCTCAACAAAGCCGCCGCCGAATTCGCCATGAACGGCGAATATGGCCACGACCTCGGCAAGACCATCCGCCTCAACGGCCTCAAATATTTCGGCGACACCCCCCTGACCCACGCCATCTCCGTCACTTCGGCCGCCTGCGACGCCCGCATGGGGGGCGCCCCTGTTCCCGTCATGTCCAACTCCGGCTCAGGCAACCAGGGAATCACCGCCACCATGCCTGTTGTCAGCTATGCCGAAGACATCAACGCCACCGAAGAACAGACCGTCCGTGCGCTGACCCTCTCGCATCTGACCAGCATCTACATCAAGCAGAGCCTCGGCCGCTTGTCGGCACTTTGCGGCTGTGTCGTTGCCTCGACCGGCGCCGCCTCCGGCATCTGCTACCTGATGGGGGGCGGATATGACCAGATCTGTGCCGCCGTCAAGAACATGGTCGCCAACCTGACCGGCATGATCTGTGACGGCGCCAAGCCCTCATGTGCCATGAAGATCAGCTCCGGCGTCTCGACCGCCATGATCTCGGCCATGTTGGCCATGAACGGCAAATGCGTCACCAGCGCCGAAGGCATCGTCAGCGACGACGTCGACCAGACGATCCACAACCTGACCTCCATCGGCCGCGACGCCATGACCGTCACCGACCAGCTCGTCCTCGAAATCATGACCTGCAAATAGCCATGTAGAACAGGCGCATGTAGAACAGGCGTCCCCGCCTGTTCGGGCATGTACCTCAGGCGTCCCCGCCTGAGGGGTGAGTCAAACACTTGTACCTCAGGCGTCCCCGCCTGAGGGGAAGAGCAACGGTAGGGGGTGTTTGCCGCCCCTCACAGGCGGGACGCCTGTGCTACATGCGCTTGCCGCCCCGCACAGGCGGGGACGCCTGAGGTACATGCCCACAGGCGAGGACGCCTGTGGTACATGCAGGGGCTTGTAAATGACGGGGAAAAGTGTTATCTTTGCGAAGTCAAAAGATGCGCGCGATGAAAAAGATCAAGTACCCGGTCGGAATACAGACCTTCTCGGAGATTCGGGAGGGCGGATACCTCTATGTCGACAAAACAGCCGAAATCTACAAGCTGTTTGACGGCAAATATTATTTCCTTTCACGACCGCGACGGTTCGGCAAGAGCCTGATGCTGACCACGCTCAAGGCCTACTACGAAGGACGCCGCGACCTTTTCAAAGGCCTCGCGCTCGACTCCCTGACCGACAACTGGGAACCGAGACCCGTGCTCCATCTGGACCTCAACACAGGAAACTACGAGACTCCCGAAGTACTTATAAAAGTTCTCTCCAACATGTTGGATAAATGGGAGGTAAAATATGGTCTGTCTCCTATAGATCTCTCACCGGAGCTAAGATTCCAAAATATCATTCTCCGTGCCTATGAACAGACTGGAAAGAAAGTCGCGATCCTGATCGACGAGTACGACAAACCGATGCTTAATGGCATCGGTAACGAAAAGCTCGCTTCGGAGTTCAGAAACATCCTCAAGGCGCTTTACTCCAATCTCAAGACGATGGATGCCTATATCGAGATCGCAGTCTTGACAGGGGTAGCCCGCTTCAGCAAACTCTCCATCTTCTCAGACCTCAACAACTTGCGCGACATCTCGTTCAGCAATAAGTTTGCCTCGATCTGTGGAATCACTTCGGAGGAGCTTGACCGTTATTTCGTCGATGGAATTCAGGAACTGTCTGAGTCATACGGAAAAACGCCTGAAGAGATGCGCGAGGAACTGCGCAAAATGTACGACGGCTATCATTTTGCTCCGGTTTCGCCGGACATATACAACCCTTTCAGCCTCGTAAATGCCTTCGCGGAAGCAATGCTGAAATCATATTGGTTCGACAAGGGAACACCGACTTACCTTGTCCGTCTCCTTGAAAACTCGAACTTTAAGGTGCCAACCTTTGTGCCGACAACCATCAGCGAATCAAAACTGGAGTCTGCCGGAATTCTTTCCGAAGATCCCATACCGGTGTTCTATCAGAGTGGGTATCTGACAATTAAGAAATACAACCAGACTTTCAGATCCTATACCCTTGACTATCCGAATGAAGAGGTAAAGGAGGGCTTCCTCAGTTTCTTAGTACCTTATTATTTAACAAAGAGAGGAGGAGACAACAGTGATTTCCAAGTGGACACATTTGTCACAGCGGTCAACGAGGGACGGATCGAAGACTTCATGGGCTCTCTCAAGAGTTTGATCGCCAACGTGCCCTATTCGGAGAAAGGAACACCAGAAGATCACTTCCGAACTGCCATTTACCTGTTGTTTACACTCATGGGCTTCTACACCAAGATGGAAGATCGCACCTCGTCGGGGCGCATCGACCTCTCGGTTGAGACTCCCGACTACGTCTACCTCTTCGAGTTCAAGATCGACAAGTCGGCCCGCGTCGCCATGGATCAGATACGCGAGCGCCGCTATTGGGAAAAGTTCCTGGCCTCCGGCAAGAAGATCTACCTCATCGGCGCCAACTTCGACACCAAGACGCGCCTCCTCAACCAATACATTATCGAAAAGGCGTAGGTCAAACGCATGTACCTCAGGCGTCCCCGCCTGTTCGGTAGGACAAAGGCATGTACCTCAGGCGTCCCCGCCTGAGGGGTAGAGCAATGGTTGGGGGTGTTTGCTACCCCGCACAGGCGGGGACGCCTGTGCTACATGCCCACAGGCGGGGACGCCTGTGCTACATGCTTGCGTTGCCAGGTGAAAATAATTTGGTGGTCTCGACCATTTTATGTAATTTTGCAGTGTCACTGAAAATTTGCATAAAATGGTCGAGAAATATATCGAACGCACTATCAGTGAGACGATTATGGAGGCCTCAAACTTCTTCCCCGTCCTCACTCTCACCGGACCTCGCCAGTCCGGTAAGTCGACACTGCTGCGCCATCTCTTTCCCGATGTCCCCTATGTGTCGATCGAAGATCCTGACACAAGGCGTGAGGCCATTGACGATCCGAGAGGTTTTTTGGGCGACTTCACATCCGGCGTAATAATCGACGAGGTTCAGAATGTCCCCGATCTTCTGTCTTATATCCAGGGGATTGTTGATCTCCATCCCGATCGAAAGTTCTATCTGACAGGAAGTTCGCAGTTTTCGCTACTCAAAAACGTTACCCAGAGCCTCGCGGGACGAACAGCCGTCTTTGAGCTGCTCCCGCTAAGCCTGGGTGAAGTGTCAGGTCTCGACAAAGGTGACGGTTTGGACACGCTGTTGTACACCGGCTTCTATCCGGCCGTTTGGAGCGGCAAAAATATACCGCGCTTCATGTATCCCAACTACATAAAGACCTATCTTGAGAGAGACGTGCGCGATCTATTGGCTATCAAAGATCTCAACGTCTTTCAGCGTTTCATCAGACTCTGCGCTTCACGGATAGGTTCGGTCTTCAATGCTTCGGAGCTTTCCAACGAGTTGGGAGTAGCTGTCAATACCGTCAACTCGTGGTTGTCGGTACTTCAGGCCTCGTATATAATTTATTTGTTGCCTCCATTCTTCACCAACACACGCAAACGCCTGACAAAGCGTCCAAAGATATATTTTACCGACTGCGGACTGGCGTCTTATCTTTTGGAGATCGATTCGCCCGAGACGATGGCGCGTGACAAAATGCGGGGCCATCTCTTTGAGAATATGGTGATTATGAATTTCCTGAAGGACCGTTTGAACGCGGGCCGCGACGGAGGGTTGTATTACTATCGTGACTCAAACGGCAACGAGGTGGATTTGATGGTCAAGAATGGCTCGGGCTACGACTGTTATGAGATAAAATCATCCTCTACGTTCCATCCGGATTTCGTCAAAGGCCTCAGCAACTTCGAGAAGAACTTCCCCGGCCTCACAAACACCAAGACCGTCGTATATACAGGTCTGCGCATGCCCCCCTTCAACGCCACCTCCATCCGCAACTTCTCGGAAATCACACAATAACTCACACACCCATGTTATTGCATGTACCTCAGGCGTCCCCGCCTGAGGGGTAGAGCAAGGGTAGGGGGTGTTTGTCGCCCCTCACCGGCGAGGACGCCTGTGCTACATGCCCACAGGCGGGGACGCCTGTGGTACGTGCAAAAACTAATAAAAAGAAAAAGATGAGCGACAGGTACTTCGATCCCAAACTGCCCTTTGACATTACGAGGCGGAACCTTCCCCACTGGACCCAACAAGGTGCCATCCATATGGTGACGTTCAGACTCGATGACTCATTGCCGAAGTATGTCGTCGAAGCCCTAAAGGCAGAACGAGCTCAATGGCTGGCCAAACATCAAGAACCATTGACAGCGGAACAGAAGATACGCTTTACCCGTATATTTAACAATAAAGTCGAACGTGTACTCGACGCCGGTTACGGCTCGTGCAAGCTCAAAGATGAAAGGATCGCAAAGATAGTAGAAGACTCCATATGGTTTCACCACAATAAAAAATATACTGTCTACGGATACGTTATCATGAGTAATCACGTTCATCTATTGGTGCTACCCTATGCCGAAAATGCGATGAAAGGGATAATGCAAGGGATAAAGAGCTATACCTCGCATGCAATCAACGAGTTGCTGGGTACCAAAGGCGTGAACTGGACATCCGAGTCATACGACCGTCTCATCCGAGGCGCCGACCATTACCACTACGCCCGCAACTACCTCCTCAAAAACGTCGCCCAAGGCGCCATCCGCTGGTATCTGCATGAAGAGCAAACGCATGTAGAACAGGCGTCCCCGCCTGTTCGGTAGGACAAACGCATGTACCTCAGGCGCATGTAGAACAGGCGTCCCCGCCTGTTCGGTAGG
>CAZTSQ010000047.1:0-16228 GCA_964615915.1 uncultured Sangeribacter sp. | reverse complement strand
ACCGGCCTACCGACCCCCGTCGTCGACCGCCTCAACCCCGACCGCCTCCGCTAACTCTATCATATCACACAGTTTCTGGAAGCCGGCGCTCCTTGCGATTGCCAACCGGTAACGATCGAATTGAAACGTTTTAATGGGGGCAAAATCATAAAGAAGTGGTCTGGTGACTGAATTTGTCCGAAATATTTGGACGAGTGGATTTTAGTGCTTATATTTGTAGCAGAATCTTCAAGCAATAGCTATGCCCACATTTATAGATCCCTTCAGTGACACCGGGTTCAAGATCATATTCGGAAAGGAGGAACTGCTGAAGTCCTTCCTGAACGCCTTGTTTGCCGACCGTCCCGGATTCGAGCCCATAAAACGTCTGACCTATCGTCCCACCGAACAGGTCCGTAATTGGAAGGAGGGCAAAAGCATTGCTTATGACATTCATTGCGAGACGGAGACCGGCTCCCAGTTCATTGTCGAGATGCAGCGGGCGGATCAGACATTCTTCTTAGCCCGATCGGTCTATTATGTAGCCAGGGCCATTGCCCAGCAGGGCTACAAAGGAAGGAAGACACGCGACGAAATTGACAGGATACTCTACGAAGATTTGCCGGAGGGTGGTTCCTATGACGATTGGGAAAAAGATGGGGAGGACGATGAACAAAATTATCTGATGGAACCTTATCCCGTATATGGTGAAGAGCATTTCGAGCCAGACATGGTTTACGAGCCACGGGAATCAGACAACGGCCCGGAGCACTGGGACTACAACCTTGTCCCTGTGATAGGTGTCTTCTTCTGTCAGTTCAATCTTCCTGAATTGCCTAAAAAGCTGATAACCTACGGGGCCTTGTGTGACTCGGAAACCGGAGCTGAGATAGGCCACTATTTCCAGACCGTCTACATTCAACTGCCGGTGTTTAGGAAAGCCAAAAGAGACTGTCAATCTTTGTTTGACCAATGGATGTACAATCTAAAACATATGAAGAATATGAACACGATGCATTTTACCTCCCATCAGGACGTTTTCAAGCGTCTGGCGAAAGTGGGCAATCTGGCTACACTTTCCCCCCGACAACGGTTTGAATATGATCAGGACCTGAAGAAAGCTAGAGACTACCACTCGGAAATGAGGTGTGCAGTTAAGAAAGGAATTGCCAGAGGTCGAAACGAAGGTCTGGTAGAAGGTAGAGCCGAAGGTCTGGCTCAAGGCAGAGCCGAAGGCTTGGCAGAGGGTAAGGCCGAAGGCCTGGCCCAGGGTAAAGCCGAAGGACTCAAAGAAGGAGAGAAGATCGCCCGTGCCGCCATCAAGGAGGATATGGTACAGATTGCCAAGGATCTCCTATCCCTTGGAATGGATCTCCAGACCATCAGCGAACGCACCAAGCTCTCTATTGAAGAACTTCGAACTCTTATTTGATACGGTACAGAAAGAAAGATAAAGGTTGCTGAGATAAAAAAACACCGAGGCTATCCTTACGTGGGGATAGCCTCGGGCGTATTCCGGCGGGGATGTCAGTCGGGGTGGCGGCAGTGTCGAAGTAGCCCGTTTCTAAACCCCTCGAATTCGGTGGGTTTAAAATTAGGATTATAAAGTTGCTCCCATATTCCCAAATACTCTATGGTGTTGCCATTTCGCATCCAGACCCCGGAATCCCTCGGCTCGATATTGCAGCGCATCGCCGACCTGCTCGCAACTGCCAGTACTTCCGACACCGTCGAGAAAATCCAAAAACTGCTCGACGGCTTCAAGACAGCCGGCTACGCAATTACATCTATCGCCCAGGGGCAGACTGACCGTAAGCCACCGCTTCCAGGTCGGGAAGCGGTGGCTTACTATAGGTATGGGTACGGATTATTTCTGGAGGTCTTCGAGGGTGAGGTTGCGGTCCTGGGGGCCGTACCATTTCGAGTACATCAGATAGTTGCGGGCGATCTTGATGTTCATCTCCTTGGCCTTTTCGGGCTCGACCATCTTCACGAACTTGGCGGGACAGCCGGCCCAAAGCTCATGGGCGCCGATCTTGGTCTTGGACAGCACGACACTGCCGGCGGCCACCAGAGCGCCTTCGCCGACTTCGGCGTCGTCCATCACGATGGCTCCCATGCCGATCAAGGCATAGTCGCGGATCTTCGCGCCGTGGATCACAACGTTGTGGCCGATCGAAACGTCGTTGCCGATCTCGATGGTCGACTTCTGATAGAGTGTGTGGAGTACCGAGCCGTCCTGTATGTTGACGCGGTCGCCGATGCGGATCGAGTTCACGTCGCCGCGAAGCACCGTGCTGAACCACACCGAGCACTCCGAACCGATCACAACGTCACCGACGATCACGGCGTTGGCCGCCAAGAAACAGTCGGGACCGATCACCGGGGTGAAGCCCCGGACTTCCTGTATGATTGCCATTTTCCTTTACTTATCTTTTGAGGGGTTCTGTCTTCTTCTCGAGCCAGGCGGCCTCTTCGGGCGAGAGGAGCGGAGTTAGGCGCGAGCGTACTTTTGCGTGATAGTTGTTCAGCCATTCGATCTCGGCGTCGGTCATGATCTCGGTCTCGAACAGAGTCAGGTCGAACGGGAAGAGGGTCATCGTCTCGAAGCGGTAGAACTGACCGAACTCGGTGGTCTCCCACTCGGTGGTGACGATCAGGTTCTCGCAGCGGATGCCGTAACGGCCTTCAAGATATAGACCCGGCTCGTTGCTGGTGATCATTCCGGGCTGGAGCGGAGTGGGGTTGATGTTGAGGCGGATGTTCTGCGGGCCTTCATGACAGTTGATGAAGAAGCCGACGCCGTGGCCTGTGCCGTGATAGTAGGCCTTGCCTTCGTTCCAGAGGAACTGGCGTGCGAGCACGTCGAGCTGGTGGCCCGTGGTGCCGGCGGGGAACTTGGCCATGGCCAAGGCGATGTGGCCCTTCATCACTAGCGTGAAGTCATGGCGCATCTCCTGGGTCGGTGTGCCGAGGGCAATGGTGCGGGTGATGTCGGTAGTGCCCTGCTTGTACTGACCGCCCGAGTCAACGAGCAGAAGACCGTTGCCCTCGATGACAACGTCGGTCTCCTCGGTCGCCTCATAGTGAACGATGGCACCGTGGGCATTCCATCCCAAGATAGGTGCGAAAGACTCGTCGACACATGTCGGATCCGCAAGGCGGAAGGCGCGAAGGCGCTTGCCGAGCTCGACCTCGGTCAGTTTGCCGTCGGGATACTCGCGCTCGACCATCATGAAGAACTTCGTCAGCGCGACGCCATCCTTCTCCATTGCGATCTCCAGGTTGGAGATCATCGTGTCGTTCTTGATGCTCTTCAGCTTGGCTACACCTGCGCCGCCGAAGACCGGGGTGCATCCGACGTGGTCATACACACCGCGTGCGGTCTTATCCGGATCGAGCAGCAGACGTGTTTCCTTCGGGAGTTTCGAGACGAAGTCGGTCACCGAGTCATAGGGCTGAACCTCGAAGTTATACTTCTTGAGGTGCTCCTCGACCTCGGGGGTGAGTTTCTCTGAGTCAACGAAGAGTACGCGGCGGTTGTCGTCGAGATAGAGGAAGGCGACGAAGATCGGCGAGAAAGTGATGTCGCCGGCAGTGCGGAGGTTTGTCGCCCATGCGATATCGTCGAGGGCCGAGAGAAGGATGGCGTTGGCCAGCTCACCCTTGACCTCGGTCATGATGCGCTTCACCTTGCTGTCGACCGTCTCGCCGACGATATTCTCGTCGTGAACGAACAGCTTGTTTTTCGGGCGTGCCGGACGATCCTTATATATATAGTCAAACTGCGGGAAGTCGGTGTTCAGTTTGATCCCGTTGTCGGTCAGTTCCTGTTCCAGACGCTGGGCGAAGCTGACCGAGAAGGTCATGCCGTCGATTCCGACGGTCTGGCCGGCGTTCACGTGTTCGGTCACCCAGTCTACGAGGTCAACCGCATCCGGACCGTCCTCCTTCATCATTTCGAAGCCGGTGCCTTCGAGCTGTTGGGTGGCCTGGATGAAATAGCGCGAGTCGGTCCAGCAATATGCCTTGTCGGCGAGCACGACGGCCGTTCCGTTGGTGCCGTTGCCCGATTCGAAGCCGGTCAGCCACTCGCGGCCGCGCCAGTGGTGAGGGGGGATTTCGCTTTGGTGGGGGTCGGTGCCGGTGATGATACAGCAGTCGATCCCGTGGTCTTTCATCGCCGCGCGGAGCGCCGCGAGATATTCAAGATTCTTTTTAGCCATGGTATAGTTTGGTTTTTACGGCTCAAAGGTACCAAAAAATCTCCAATCGGCCAACTGTCGTGGCCATCGGAATCCAAAAACCGGTAAATCGGGACGGTCTGTTGAGAGTGCGTTTTATGCCGCTGAGAGGTCAAAAAAGGGGGATATGGGGAATCGAGGCCCTGTCAAGCAGTGGCAGAATTAAGACAACTTTGATAAAATCTTCGCACTTTTGACTTGAATTGACCCATTTATTGCGTCCAACTCTTGCACAAAAACGGAGAAAGTAGTAATTTTGCATCGAAGGAAAGACAAAGAACAAAACCTGCGCACCGTTGTGGTTTCGGTGCGTTCATTCGCCGGGCAGGACTGTCAGGCGGATGAGATGGGTAAGCCTAAGTAATAGTGATATAAATTTGTAAGTTAGTGGTTGAGTAGGATTGGTCGCAGCTTGTGAAAGTCTGACCAACTCTAAAAAATCATGGCGACGGATAAGTTGTGAAACTATGTCCGTCGTCGATTTTTTTATACCACCCCCTTTGTGATTAAGGGTTTTTGTGCTATATTTGCGCCCGACAACTCTCTCCCTCGCTCCGTGACGAATCAATTTTATGAAACACACATACGCATGACAGATATTGTACTCTTCGATACCGACGAGAGCTTCGCGAATCTGCTCCCCCTGTCGTTCACACGGCCGGTAGCCGATTTTCGCGTCGGAATCACCACGATCCGCGAGAAATGGGCGATGCTCGAAGGCGTCTCGGTCTACTATTATCCCGTATTCTATCTCCGTGAGCGCTTCTCGCCGGAAGCCGCCAACGCCGATGATGCACTCTACATAGCCGGCAATGTGCTTCCCGACGACGAATTTATCGACGCGGCGCTCCATCTGTCGCCCGGCGAGGCCCTTCTTGAAGACGCCGGCGAGCTTCCGAAATTTTCTCACAATCTCCCCGTTCACTCCGACCCCCATCTCTCTGAAGAAGCGGCTGAGCGCCGGCGCACGCTCCTTGCCTACAGAGGCTCGCGCCGAGATTTCGAGAACTCCGAATGGACAGCCTCGAGCGTCTACTCCGCCCCCCTGAGGCGCCTCAAATATATATATGACGTCTTTCTGAACAACGGCGACATGATCGCCGCGGACTTCAGGAAACTGACAGAGGGACGAAAGTCCCAGCCTCTGCCCACATCGAACCGTATCATCGGCGAACTGACCGACAGCGAAGGGCGCCAGCAGCTGTTTATCGAAGAAGGAGCGACGATCGAGGGGGCGACCGTAAATCTGAAGAACGGTCCCGTCTATATCGGACGCGAGGCCGTCATTGAAGAGAACGCCTCCGTCCGCGGTCCCTTGGCTCTCGGCGAGCACTCGGTTGTCAAGATGGGGACGCGCGTTTACGACGGAACGACCCTCGGCCCATACTGCAAGGTAGGCGGTGAACTCAGCAACGCCGTCATCTTCGGCTTCAGCAACAAAGCCCACGAGGGATATCTCGGAAACGCCGTGATAGGGGAGTGGTGTAACATCGGCGCCGGGACAAATGCATCTAACCTGAAGAACGACTACTCGAAGATACGCCTGTGGAACTATGCGAGCCACACCTTCATGCGCACCGACCTGCAGTTTTGCGGTCTGATCATGGGCGATCACTCCAAGGCCGGAATCAACACCATGTTCAACACCGCTACGGTTGTCGGAGTCGGAGTCAACATCCACGGCGCCGGTTTCCCGCGCGTGTTCCTCCCGAGCTACAGCAAGGGAAGCGCCGCCGGAGGCTTCGCGGAGATGTCGCTCAAGGAATTCTTCACCGTCGCCGAGAGGGTCATGGCGCGCAGAGGGAAGGTGCTGACCGACGCCGACCGGAAGATCTTCGAACAGGTGGCCAAGGTAGCCTCAACATTCAGATAAACGTCCGAATCATAAAAAATCCAAAAAAACGGGCGTAAATATTTGGTAGATTGGGAGTTTTTGACTATCTTTGCACCACTTTTAGGGAGTATCCGACCGATAGTCGTGGTTAATCTGCTCAAAATGAGAGGGTTGGCTTGCGTCTTTTTGTGTATGGAAGCGATCTGAAAGTCGGTCTCCTTCGGGAGGCCGGAGAACTAACAACTACAATACAAACATTTAGAGACAAGAATGCCTACTATTCAGCAATTAGTAAGAAAGGGACGCACAGTGCTCAAGGACAAGAGCAAGTCGCCTGCCCTGGATTCGTGTCCGCAGCGTCGCGGTGTGTGCGTGCGTGTTTACACCACCACCCCCAAGAAGCCTAACTCGGCTATGCGTAAAGTGGCACGTGTGAGACTCACCAACGGTAAGGAGGTCAACTCCTACATCCCCGGAGAGGGTCACAACCTCCAGGAGCACTCGATCGTAATGGTACGCGGCGGTCGTGTAAAAGACCTTCCGGGTGTACGTTACCACATCGTCCGCGGCACACTCGACACCGCCGGTGTTCAGGGCCGCACACAGCGTCGCTCCAAATATGGTGCGAAGCGTCCCAAGGCAGCTAAGAAATAATAGCGAAGCCTGCCATACACTAAAAATCAGTTAATTAATTCTGTTTTTGGTATTTGAGCGGCTTCGTGAGGCGATCGGACGGCAACGCGTGACTTGCGTTTCCCTCACCCGCGCCTCGGTTGAGTAAACCGCCCGGATATTTTGCAAGTCCTGCGGATTCAGTTGATCCTCAAGGAATCCGGCGGTTGAAGTATCAAGCAGCCAAACAAAAACACAGCAAAAACTCGAAATGAGAAAAGCAAAACCGAAGAAGCATGTGATCCTCCCGGATCCCGTCTTCCACGACGTGAAGGTGACCAAATTCGTCAATCACCTCATGTATGACGGCAAGAAGAACACTGCCTACACTATTTTCTACTCGGCTCTCGAAGTAGTTAAGTCAAAGATGCCCAACGAGGAGAAGAGCGCCCTCGAGATCTGGAAAAAGGCTCTCGAAAACGTAACCCCCCAGGTCGAGGTTAAATCCCGCCGTGTGGGTGGCGCTACATTCCAGGTGCCCACCGAGATTCGTGCTGACCGCAAGGAATCGATTTCCATGAAAAACCTCATCATTTATGCACGCAAGCGCGGCGGCAAGACTATGGCCGACAAGCTCGCAGCGGAAATCGTAGACGCATTCAACGATCAGGGCGGCGCATTCAAGAGAAAAGAAGACATGCACCGCATGGCCGAGGCTAACCGCGCCTTCGCTCACTTCCGTTTCTAATCCCCCTTTTTTAAAATGGCTAAACACGACGAACTCAAATATACCCGCAATATCGGCATCATGGCCCATATTGACGCCGGTAAGACCACAACCTCCGAACGTATCCTCTTCTACACCGGTCTGACCCACAAGATCGGCGAGGTTCACGATGGCGCCGCCACCATGGACTGGATGGAACAGGAACAGGAGCGTGGTATCACTATCACTTCGGCCGCCACGACCACCTTCTGGAAGTATGACGGCGAGAAGTACAAGATCAACCTCATCGACACCCCGGGACACGTTGACTTCACCGTCGAGGTTGAACGTTCGCTCCGCGTCCTCGACGGCGCCGTGGCTACGTTCTGTGCCGTAGGCGGCGTTGAGCCCCAGTCCGAGACCGTTTGGCGTCAGGCTGACAAGTACAACGTTCCCCGTATCGGCTACGTCAACAAGATGGACCGCTCGGGTGCAAACTTCCTTGAGGTTGTTCGCCAGGTTAAGGAAGTTCTCGGTGCAAACCCCCTTCCCATTCAGCTCCCGATCGGCGCTGAGGAGACTTTCAAGGGCGTGATCGACCTGATCACCATGAAGGCTCTCTTCTGGCACGACGAGACCATGGGCGCTGAATATTCCGTAGAAGAGATTCCCGCCAACCTCCGCGAAGAGGCCGAAGAGTATCGCGACAAGATGCTCGAAACCCTCGCCGAGCTTGACGAGGCTCTGATGGAGAAATATTTTGACGATCCCTCTACCATCACCGAAGAAGAGATTCGCCGCGCAATCCGCAAGGGTACCCTCGCTATGGAGATCAACCCCATGCTCTGCGGCTCTTCGTTCAAGAACAAGGGCGTTCAAACCCTTCTCGACGCTGTCTGCGCTTACCTGCCCTCGCCCGAGGACGCCGGCGCTGTTGAAGGTCACGCAGTAGGTGACCCCGACACCATCGAGACCCGCGAGCCTTCTCCCGAAGCTCCGATGTCTGCCCTCGCGTTCAAGATCGCAACCGACCCCTATGTTGGCCGTCTCTGCTTCTTCCGCGTTTACTCGGGTGAGATCCCCGCAGGCTCTTACGTCCTCAACACCCGCTCGGGCAAGAAGGAACGTATCTCACGTCTGTTCCAGATGCACTCGAACAAGCAGAACCCCAAAGAGAAGATCGGCTGTGGCGATATCGGCGCCGGCGTAGGCTTCAAGGATATCCGCACCGGCGACACACTCTGTGCCGAAGACGCTCCGATCGTACTCGAGGCTATGGAGTTCCCCGATCCCGTGATCGGTATCGCCGTCGAGCCTAAGACTCAGAAAGACCTCGACAAACTCGGCGTCGGCCTTCAGAAGCTCGCCGAAGAGGATCCCACCTTCCGCGTCGAGACCAACGAAGAGACCGGCCAGACCGTCATCTCCGGTATGGGTGAGCTTCACCTCGACATCATCATCGACCGTCTCCGCCGCGAGTTCAAGGTTGAATGTAACCAGGGTCGTCCCCAGGTAACCTACAAAGAGGCTATCACCAAGCCCGTCGAGCTTCGCGAAACCTTCAAGAAGCAGACCGGTGGCCGCGGTAAGTTCGCAGACATCATCGTCCGCATCGAACCGGCCGACGACGACTTCGAAGGCTCGCTCCAGTTTATCGACGAAGTCAAGGGCGGTAACGTGCCTAAGGAATATATCCCCTCTGTACAGAAGGGCTTCCAGACCGCGATGAAGAACGGTGTGCTCGCCGGCTACCCCGTAGAGCGCCTGAAGGTTACCCTCATCGACGGTTCGTTCCACCCCGTCGATTCAGACCAGCTCTCATTCGAGCTCTGCGCTATCCAGGCCTTCAAGAAAGGATCTGAGAAGGCAGGTCCCGTCCTGATGGAGCCGATCATGAAGATCGAGGTTGTGACTCCCGAAGAGTCAATGGGTGATGTCATCGGCGACCTCAACAAGCGCCGCGGACAGGTAGAGGGCATGGAAACTTCGCGTTCCGGCGCCCGCATCGTGAAGGCAAAGGCACCTCTGGCCGAGATGTTCGGTTACGTGACCGCGCTCCGCACCATCACCTCGGGTCGTGCGACTTCAACCATGTCGTTCAGCCACTATAGCGAGGTAAGCTCCTCGATCGCCCGCAACGTTCTGGCCGAGTGTCAGGGCCGCGTCGATCTGATCAAATAATCAAAAGACAACTCCATCATAATGAGCCAAAAAATTCGCATCAAACTGAAAAGTTACGATCATAACCTCGTCGACAAGTCGGCCGAGAAGATCGTGAAGACAGTAAAATCGACCGGCGCTGTTGTCAGCGGTCCCATCCCCCTGCCGACCCACAAGCGCATCTTCACCGTCAACCGCTCGACTTTCGTCAACAAGAAGAGCCGTGAGCAGTTCGAACTCTCTTCGTTCCAGCGTCTGATCGACATCTACAGCTCCACTTCTAAGACTGTAGACGCGCTGATGAAGCTCGAGCTCCCCAGCGGTGTGGACGTTTCAATCAAAGTCTGATCTGAAACGACCGTAGAAGATCCCACCCGGTTCCGGGTCCGAAAAATACAGACGACAGTCTTTCCCGGCCTGCCGGAAAATGCAGGCCGGGAATCACTGCGGACCGGGCCGAAGGGAAACAAAACAACAAAAACAAACAAACCAACCAAAATAACAACAAGCAAGAAATGCCAGGATTATTAGGAAAGAAAATCGGAATGACATCCGTTTTCAGTGCCGACGGAAAAAATGTTCCGTGCACTGTTATCGAAGTAGGTCCTTGCGTAGTTACTCAGGTGAAGACCGTTGAAAACGACGGTTATGACGCAGTTCAGGTTGGCTTCATCGAGAAGAAAGAGAAGCACACCACCAAGCCTGAGGCCGGCCACTTCAAGAAAGCCGGCGTAGCTCCGCAGCGCCACTTGGCCGAGTTCAAGTCGTTTGAGACAGCTCCCGCGCTCGGCGACACGCTGACTGTAGACCTCTTCCAGGAGGGCGGTTTCGTCGACGTTGTCGGCACCTCCAAGGGTAAAGGTTTCCAGGGCGTCGTTAAGCGTCACGGTTTCGGCGGTGTGGGCCAGTCGACCCACGGTCAGCACAACCGTCTCCGCGCCCCCGGTTCAATCGGTGCCTGCTCGTATCCCGCAAAGGTATTTAAGGGCCTCCGCATGGCCGGCCAGATGGGCAACGAACGCGTGACTGTTCAGAATCTTCAGGTCATCAAAGTTCTGCCTGAGCACAATTTGTTAATGATTAAGGGCTCGATCCCCGGAGCCAAAGGTTCAATCGTTTTAGTCGAGAAATAAATGGAAGTAGCAGTTTATAACATCAACGGTGAAGACACCGGCCGCAAGGTAGTGCTCAACGATGAAGTGTTTGCACGCAACCTCGAAGAGGGCAACGCCGAACACACTATCTACCTCGACGTAAAACAGTATCTCGCCAACCAGCGCCAGGGAACCCACAAGAGCAAGGAGCGCAGCGAGGTTTCGGGTTCGACCCGCAAGCTCGGTCGTCAGAAAGGTGGCGGCGGCGCCCGTCGCGGTGACATCAACTCACCCCTGCTCCGCGGCGGCGGCACAGTCTTCGGACCCCGTCCCCGTGACTATCGTTCGAAGCTCAACAAAAAGCAGAAAGCTCTTGCACGCAAGATCGCTCTGACCTCGAAGGCAAACGACAAACAGATCTTCGTAGTCGAAAACTTCACTTTCGACGCTCCCAAGACAAAGGACTTCCTGAAGATCGCCAAGAACTTCAAAGTCGACGACAAGAAGGTTCTTCTCGTCTTCGCCGAGCCTAACGACAACGTACTGCTTTCAGTTCGCAACATCCCCAACGCCCTCATGGCGCAGGCTATCGATCTGAACGCATACACAGTCCTCAACAACGACGCTATCCTTCTGACCGAAGGCTCTGTAGAGATCGTCAACAAATTCTAAACGAAAGGAGATCAAAGAAAATGGATATCCAGATCAAACCTATCATCTCTGAAAAGGCAAATGCCTACAGCGAGAAGCAGAACTGCTACACCTTCGCTGTTTCTCCCGACGCCAACAAGTTCCAGATCAAGGACATCGTTGAGAAGCTCTACAACGTCCGCGTCGAGAAAGTGAACACGGCCCTCTATGCCGGCAAGCGTAAGGCACGCTACACCAAAGCCGGTCTCATCCGCGGCCAGAAACCCTCGTTCAAGAAAGCATACGTAACCGTAGCTGAAGGACAGACCATCGACTACTACAAGAACATCTAAACAACAATGGCAGTAAGAAAATTCAAGCCCACAACTCCGGGCCAAAGACACAAGGTTATTGGTGTGTTCAAAGGAACAATCACTGCTACCACACCAGAAAAGTCTCTTACGGTCGGCAAACGTTCGACCGGTGGCCGTAACTCATCGGGCCACCTGTCGACCCGCTATCGCGGCGGCGGCCACAAGAGAAAATTGCGTCTCATCGACTTCAAGCGCACAAACGACGGCGTACCCGCAACGGTAAAGAGCATCGAATACGATCCCAACCGTTCGGCACGCATCGCGCTTCTCTACTATGCTGACGGCTCGAAGACCTATATCGTAGCCCCCAACGGTCTCGAAGTAGGTCAGGTCCTCATGAGCGGCCCCGAGGCAGCTCCCGAGGTAGGCAACACCCTCCCTCTGTCGAAGATCCCCGTCGGTACCCTTATCCATTGCATCGAGCTCAAGCCCGGCCAGGGTGCTTCTATGGCACGCGCAGCCGGTACGTTCGCTCAGCTTACTTCACGTGAGGGTGACTATGCGATCATCAAGCTCCCTTCGGGCGAGACCCGCAAAGTCCTCCTGACCTGCCGCGCAACAGTCGGCGTTGTCGGCAACTCCGACCACGCTCTCGAGCAGAGCGGTAAGGCAGGCCGCAGCCGCTGGCTCGGACGTCGTCCTCACAACCGTGGTGTCGTTATGAACCCTGTCGATCACCCGATGGGTGGTGGTGAAGGTCGTCAGTCCGGTGGTCATCCCCGTTCACGCACAGGCCTCTACGCCAAGGGTCTTAAGACTCGCGCTCCGAAGAAACATTCTTCGAAGTATATCATCGAGAGAAGAAAGAAGTAAACTGATCATCTAAGAACAAACACAAATGAGTCGTTCACTTAAAAAAGGCCCGTTTATCAGCGTAAAGCTCGAAAAGAAAGTGGCAGCCATGGAAGAGAGCGGTAAGAAGCAGGTCATCAAGACCTGGAGCCGCGCTTCAATGATCTCGCCCGACTTTGTCGGTCACACTTTCGCAGTTCATAACGGCAACAAGTTCATCCCTGTCTACGTGACAGAAAACATGGTAGGCCACAAGCTCGGCGAATTCGCTCCGACACGTACCTTCCGTGGTCACGGCGGCAACAAGAAGAAATAAACAAGGCCCCCCAAACATATAAAAGAACACAAACACAATGGGTTTAAGAAAAAGAGAAGCAGCAGATGCTATTAAGGCGGCCCGCAAGGAGGAATACTTCGCAAAACTGCGCAATGTTCCCTCTTCTCCCCGCAAGATGCGTCTGGTAGTAGATATGGTGCGTGGCCAGGAAGTATTCAAGGCCCTCGGTATCCTCAAGTTTTCGAACAAGGAGGCTGCCCGCCGTGTAGAAAAGCTCCTCCGTTCGGCTATCGCCAACTGGGAGCAGAAAAACGAACGCAAAGCCGAAGCCGGCGAGCTGTACGTGAAGACCATCTTCGTCGACGCAGCCCCCATGCTGAAGCGTCTCCGCCCGGCTCCGCAGGGCCGCGGCTACCGCATCCGCAAGCGTTCAAATCATGTGACTATCTTCGTTGATTCAATCGAAAACAAAAATGCTTAATCAAGATGGGACAGAAAGTAAATCCGATCGCTAACCGTCTCGGTGTCATCCGCGGATGGGATTCCAACTGGTATGGCGGCAAGAAATACGGCGAGACCCTTCTCGAGGACTCAAAGATCCGTAAGTTCCTCCGCACCCAGCTTGCCAAAGCAAGCGTTTCTCGCATCATCATCGAACGCACACTCAAGATGGTCACCGTCACCATCTGCACCAACCGTCCCGGTATGATCATCGGCAAGGGCGGCAAGGATGTGGAGGTGCTCAAAGAGGCTCTCAAGAAACTTACCGACAAGGAAGTTCAGATCAATATCCACGAAATCAAGCGTCCCGAGCTCGACGCCGAACTCGTAGCGATGAACATCGCCCGTCAGATCGAAAACCGCGTGGCTTACCGCCGCGCCGTGAAGATGGCGATCCAGTCTACGATGCGTATGGGCGCCGAGGGCATCAAGGTTCAGGTTTCAGGCCGTCTGAACGGCGCCGAAATCGCACGTTCCGAGATGTTCAAGGAGGGCCGCACCCCGCTTCACACCCTGCGTGCCGACATCGACTACGCTCTGGTTGAGGCTCTCACCAAAGTGGGTATCCTTGGTATCAAGGTGTGGATCTGCCGCGGCGAGATCTATGGCAAGAAGGAGCTCACTCCCTCTTACGCCATCGGTCAGAAAGAGCAGGGCGGTCCGCGTCAGCAGAACGACCGTCGCAAAGGCGGCTTCCGCAAGAACAGAAACAACAACCGATAAGAAACGCTCATAGAGATATATGTTACAGCCTAAGAAAACCAAATTCCGCCGCGCCCAAAAAGGCCGCATGAAAGGCGAGGCTCAGCGCGGAAACCAGCTCGCTTTCGGCTCGTTCGGTATCAAGACTCTCGAGTCTAAATGGATCACCGGCCGTCAGATCGAGGCAGCCCGTATCGCCGTGACACGCTATATGCAGCGTCAAGGTCAGATCTGGATCCGTATCTTCCCCGACAAGCCCATCACCAAAAAGCCTGCAGAGGTACGTATGGGTAAAGGTAAAGGTAACCCCGAGGGCTTCGTTGCGCCCGTGACTCCGGGACGTATCCTCATCGAGGTTGAAGGCGTTCCCTACGACATCGCCAAAGAGGCGCTCCGTCTGGCCGCCCAGAAGCTTCCCGTGATCACCAAGTTCGTTGTCCGTCGCGACTACGATCCCTCGCAGAACGTCTAAAAACATACTCAGCCGGAGCTGAAAAATCTGTTTCAGCTCCGACTGAAAATTTTTTTGCCACTCGCATACAATAAACTCCGTGTGGCCGACGTTACGAAAAATGGCTGCCTGTGCTGAATCATGTCCGGTCCGCGCGGTTGGTCTTCAGAGATCATCCGGCCGATGGGAACGAAGTAAGCTCCGGCAGACGAAATAACAACAAATCAACAATGAAAAAGGAAGAAATCAAGGAATTAAGCATTCCGGAACTCAAGGCTCGTATCGAGGCTGCCGAGAAGGCTTATCGTGAATTGAAAGTAACGCACGCGATTGCTCCCGTAGCCGATCCCTCGAAGATCACAAAAGACCGCAAGGAGATCGCCCGCTTGAAAACCGTGTTGCGTCAGAAGGAAATCGCCGCCGAAAAGGCTGCTGAGGCTTCTGCAAACTAATCCCCATCAAAGTATCGCAGAAAAATGGAAGAAAAAAGACATTTGAGAAAAGAAAGAATCGGGGTTGTTTCGAGCAACAAGTGCGACAAGACAATCACTGTCGAGATCAAGTGGAAAGAGAAACACCCGATCTACGGTAAGTTCGTCAACAAGACGAAAAAATACCACGCCCACGACGAGAACAACGAATGCTCGATCGGCGACACCGTTCGTCTGATGGAGACTCGTCCTCTGAGCAAGACCAAGAGATGGAGACTTGTTGAAATAATCGAAAAAGTGAAGTAATATGATCCAGAGTGAATCGCGTTTAACAGTTGCAGACAACAGTGGTGCAAAAGAAGCACTCTGCATTCATGTTCTCGGCGGCACAGGTCGTCGCTACGCTTCGGTAGGTGACATCATCGTAGTCACTGTCAAGAGCACCATCCCCCAGTCGGACGTAAAGAAAGGCACCGTTTCGAAGGCTGTCGTAGTTCGTACGAAGAAGGAGATCCGTCGTCCCGACGGCTCGTACATCCGTTTCGACGACAACGCCTGCGTGCTTCTGAACAACGCCGGCGAGCTCCGCGGAACCCGTATCTTCGGTCCCGTAGCGCGTGAGCTTCGTAACACCAACATGAAAATCGTTTCACTGGCACCCGAAGTGCTCTAAACCGTAGAAAAAATGGCTAAATTTCACATCAAGAAGGGTGATATGGTCGCTGCCATCGCCGGTGACGACAAAGGTAAGACCGGTCGCGTCCTCGAAGTGCTCCCCAAGAAGGGCCGCGCTGTAGTCGAGGGTCTCAACATCGTCAAGAAAAGCACCAAACCCAACGCCAAATATCCCCAGGGTGGTATTGTTGAAGTGGAGGCTCCCATCTCTATCTCCAACCTTAACGTACTCGACCCCAAGACCGGCAAGCCCACCCGTATCGGCCGCCGTCTGAATGAGGCCGGTAAACTGGTCCGTTATTCTAAAAAATCAGGAGAGGAGATCAAGTAATGAGCAGCACTACACTCGCAAAAGACTATAAGGAACGTATCGTTCCCGAACTCACCGAAGAGTTCAAATACACTACCCCCATGCAGGTTCCGCGCCTCGAGAAGATCGTGATCAACCAGGGTCTCGGCGCCGCAACCCAGGATAAAAAACTCATCGAGACAGCCATCAACGAGCTGACCGCCATCACCGGCCAGAAAGCCGTCCCCACCGTCTCGAAGAAGGACATCGCCAGCTTCAAGCTGCGTAAGAAAATGCCCATCGGCGCTATGGTTACACTGCGTCGCGAAAAGATGTACGAATTCCTGGAGCGCCTCGTTCGCGTGGCTCTTCCCCGTATCCGTGACTTCAAGGGCATCAACGCCAAACTCGACGGCCGCGGAAACTACACCCTCGGCATCACCGAGCAGATCATCTTCCCCGAAATCAACATCGACA
>CAZTSQ010000046.1:0-16251 GCA_964615915.1 uncultured Sangeribacter sp. | reverse complement strand
ATCTTTTTGCCCCCCGTGTCAATACCCGGTTCACTCTTTTTGACCAAAATAACCAAATCAGTGCGTCAAGTAGCTGAATATTAGCGTTTTCAAAAAATGTTAAAATATATTTCGTTTTGTTAATTTGGGGTATTCTCAAGCTGCGCAAGGAGCGCCGGTGCATCTCCTATTCGAATTTTTTCGCTATCTTTGTTGGCGCGTTGCGCCGTACATGGCGAATGTCTAAATCCAATTCCAATGAAAACACAGGTTCCGGGCCACAAACAAGGCCGTCGTCTATATCATTTAATGTCTCCGGCAACTCTCTTGCTGTCGGGGTTTCTGGTTGGCTTCTCTGCCGTCTCCTTCGCCAAGCAAGAGAGACCTAACGAGGAGCGTCAGAAATACTCCATATATGTTGACGACCACGGAGTGATGCGTCGGTCCGACACTAAGAAGGAGGTATCTTACTTCGGCACGAACTACACCCTCCCATTTGCCCACGCCTATCGCGCGGCCGAATATCTGGGGCACGACCGCAAGAGCGCTATCTCAAAAGACGTAGCCCACATGGCGCGTCTCGGGCTCAACGGTTTCCGCCTCCATCTGTGGGACGTCGAGTTGACCGATGCCGACGGCAATCTGCTCCCCAACGACCATCTGGACCTCCTCGACTACATGATCTCTGAGCTCGAGAACGCCGGAATCGACATCATCCTCACCGCTCAGACCAATTTCGGCAACGGATACCCGGAGCGCGACATCAACACAGGCGCCTACACCTATCTCTACGACAAGTGTCACATTCATGAGAATCCCGCGGCGCAGGGGGCTCAGGAGAATTACCTTCGTCAGTTGGCCACTCACGTCAACCCTTTCACCGGTCGCAGTTATGCCGCCGACAGAGCCATCATCGCGATGGAAATCAACAATGAGCCTTGCCATTCGGGTACGCCCGAGGAGGTGACCGCTTATATCAACCGCATGGCCGACGCCCTCCGCGACTCAGGCTTCGACAAGCCGATACTATATAATGTGAGCCATAACCCGGAGGTGACGGCGGCCTATTATGACGCAAAGATCGACGGTACCACCTATCAATGGTATCCCGACGGTCTCGTGGCCGGCCGTACTCGCCCGGGCAATTTTCTCCCTGCCGTCGAGAGATATGACATTCCCTGGCGCGACACAATTCCGGGCTACCAGAAGATGGCCCGCGTTGTCTACGAATTCGATCCGGGCGACCAGCAGTCGGCCTACCTTTATCCGGCCATTGCGCGCACATTTCGCGAGAACGGTTTCCAATGGATGACCCAGTTCGCCTATGATCCGACGTTCATGGCTCCATATAACACGGAGTACCAGACCCATTTCCTCAATCTCCTCTACACCCCGTCGAAGGCGTTGAGCATGATGGTGGCCGCCGAAACCGCCCGCAATCTGAAACGGGGAGAAAGTTACGGCGCATATCCGGCCGACACTGTTTTCGGTCCCGGCCGCGTCAGCTATCGCGAGGATCTGAGCGAATGGAACGACGGACGACTTTTCTACCACAGCAATCCGACCGCATCCAAGCCTCTGAACCTAAAGAAACTTGAGCGCGTGGCTGGCGTAGGTTCCTCACCGATCGTGACCTACGGTGGCTCGGGAGCATATTTCCTCGACAAAGGCACTGACGGTGTCTGGCGCCTGGAGGTGTTGCCCGACGCCGCCTTCAGCTCCGACCCGTTCGAAAAACCCTCGTTCAAAAAGCAGGTGGCACACCTGGCGGCTCGTCCCAGACAAATGACCATCAATCTTCCCGATCTCGGCAAGGAGTTTACGGTCCTTCCGATCGAAAGCAAAGGCACATTGAGCAACGCTGAAGAAGGGACCTTTACGGTCGAGCCTGGAGTCTACCTCCTCACACGCAAGAACCTCAAGCCTTCGAAAGATAAATTGGTCACCATAAAGATTCCCGGCTATGATGCCGATCGATACAGCGCCGACGGAATAAAGGCCACACCCGGACGCCCCTTCATCATCTATAATCCGAAGCCGATGGCCGCGCCGGGAAGCGACGTGCTGATCGAAGCCGAGTGGTTCGGCACGGAGCGCCCGGACTCAGTGGTCATCTACCCGGCCGAGGTCTCTTTCTGGTCGAAGCATAATCCGTCGTGGACAATGACACTAGACTCCGACGGCTACCTCTTCTCGGCCAAACTTCCGATGAAGCCCGACGGCACTCCCCTATCTTACAATATAATAGTCTATAAGGACGGACAGGTGACGACGTGGCCCCAAGGTGTAGAGGGCACTCCGCTCGACTGGGACTTCACAGACTATGCCTATTATACAACCTCGGCTCAAAGCCCCGACGCGCCGCTAAAGATGACTCTGACCGGGCGAGACAAGGATGTAGACAAGCTTGACGGGGAAACGGTTATCCGCCACTTTGTAGGCGACCAGACTGCGTCGGCACCGGGCATCAAAGACAAGGAGAAACTGACGGTCAAAGCGGACGGAGCGAAGGCGGTTGAGGTCGTTGACCGCAATGGCTTTACTTTCAGGGGCGAGCTGACAGGAAACGGTGAGCAATCAGTATTGTTGACATCGCTCAAACCGGCGCCAACACGTATCATTCCGGCTCCTTATCCGACTTTCCTCAATCGTTTTGTCGACGTCACTCCGGCTGACGCCCAAATCAACCCCGCCGACATCGAGTTCATCCAGCTCGTCTTCGACGGACCGGGAGAAGTGGCCTATATAATATTAGAATGAAGGAGGATCGGGAGGGAATTAACGGCCGGCACAATCGGCACACGTCCCTTTAAAGACCAGATTGGCCGAGAAAGCCCTGAAACCGGGAGGGAGCTGAAGCTCTGGAATTGCCTGGTCATGAAGACAGAAGGTTCGGCCGCAGGCCACACAATGAAAGTGGGGATGCAGGTCCGGATCAGCGTCTGCATGGCGATGAAACTTGTGGCATAGTTCGTACTTGACCGACCCGGAACCGTCTTCGATGGTGTGGACGAGGCCCGACGAAAGAAAAAGGGCCAGCGCACGGGTGATCGACGAACGGTCTACCGTAGCCAGCGCACACTCGATATCGAGACCCGAAACAGGCCCCGGGGCTTCGGATAAAGCCTTGGCAATCAGTAGGCGGACAGGCGAGGGCCTCACCCCCGCCGCCTTCATCAACAATTCGACTTCGGTGTGCGTCATAGTGTCTTTGGCTGAACGCGCAACCGCCCGGACTAACAGGGTGGCTCCGCTAAAAACAGCCCAAAGTTACAAAATAATTTCAAGTTGAGCGAGCCGTTGTCAATTTAATCGGGCACCCTCCCTATTTCTCGCCCCGATCTTCGTGAAGGGTGGTGTAGTAATATAGCGGTCGCTCCCCCGGCAGCCGGCGTTCTATCAACACTTGGCCATCGATATCTGCGACCCGACGTGGAAATTGCTCCACAAGGGGATATGAACGGGTCGCAAAGGGAGTCGTCGATAATATATGCCGGTCACCGTTGGGGTCTATGTAGTTCAGTTCTCCGGTAAACGTCGTCAGATCAACATCTTTCCACACAGTCGGCAAAATGAGCAACAAGCGCTTCGGCCCCTCAAGGGCATAAGGTCCTTCACCGTAATAGACCGAGAAGCGGTCTAGATAGTAGGAGTCGTCGGCATCGGGTACACCGTGGGTCTTCCCCAACAACCATTTGCTGACGCCGTGATCGGGTGTAGGGTCGAAGAACACTACCCCATCTTTTGAATGCTGAAAAAGCCTTATCACCTCCCGCGTCTCGGCCGACAATTCCCGCTGCGCCTTGAAGAGAGCCACATAATGGATGCCGATGAGCACCGCGATCACTATCGCCCCCAACTCACCGAGAGCCATTTTGGCCGGCGGAATCGAGTTATGCCCGGTCGGCCCAGTCCGGAAAAGATACCTTATCATCCGTATGCAGGCAACGAGCGCGAACACCTGTGCAAACCATCCCGGCCGACCTCCGTAACCGCTCATCAGCATGAAAACCGACGATAGCAGAGCCGCAATGAACCAAATGAACGTCTGGCTTTCAAGTCCTTCTGAAATAGCTGTCCTGATCCCGTTACCCTTTGAGGAGGAGCGCAGGAGCGCAATTACTCCGATGATCAGCATTATAACGACATAAAAGGCTGAGCTTGAAATGATTGACCACGTTGATTCGGGGGCAAGGTTCATGCCGACGCGACCATAGGCTCCCGGCGAACAAAGGGTGAATACACCCCCGGCAATGAAGGCCCAGAACATCAGACGGCGCCCGAGATCGGCAAACCTATACTTCTTTCGGTTTACAAGCCACCACACTCCGCAGGCGGCGCTAAGCGCAAACCCACAGGCTTCGTGCATCGCCCCAGCCGCACCGCAAAACGGAATCAGCAACAGACACCAAGGTCCGTAACTCTTCAAAGGATGCTTGAAAATCATCCATATAGCCATGAGTGCAAATGCGGAGCTCCACACATAGTTGTAGGTCGCGCAAAACTCCATCCACAAGGAATCCCACCGCAACGTGAAGGCTATCAGCGCCATTACAATCATGGTTCCGAAACTGTAACGTCGCTTGAAGATACCTCCACAGACCGGAACCATGACAAAGAAGAGAGCGGTCATGATGCCGTTGGTCAATGCCCTCAGCCATTCGGGAAGGACTGCGAGCCAGACCGGAGTCAGCATGTCGGCCAACCGGCCGTTGTTCCAGCTGAAAAGACGGTAGGCATAGCGGGGCCACGCATACCACACGTCGTTCTGCTGGAGCCAGCTCATCGTGAAATTAATATCATCGCCCAAAGGGACAATCTGGGCCGACAGCATGACGTACATCACGCCGATAAACGCGGCTGTCACCAGCGGTATGAGGGGTAACTGCGATCTGTTTCGGTTCATCTTCATCTCGTTTCCAGCAGGTCCTCTTCAAGATGACGGCGCTCAGGTACAGGCTGTGGCGCACTCTTCTGTTTGCGTTTCTTTCTTGAAGAAGAGGATCCTGTCGAGTCATTCTTCTGCCGTTTGGATTTCTTCCGTTTCTCGGATTTAGATTTCCCGGCTCGCCCATACTCCTGATATTCCGACTCATAGTAGAGCGCGCGGGTATCGATGGTGTCGGTATCGGAGGTGAGCACAACTCCCGGCGCCCTTCCGCCAATCGCGTCACAGCTACGCACGAAGAAACCGCCCCCGATCAGCAGCAGCCCGACCGTCAGCAATGCGATCATCCCGTGTCTCTCGCGCGCCGACAGCGGCACCCTATTACCTTTTCCCATACCTACTTAACCAACTGCTTCTCAGTCTTGCCGGCGCGGACAACGATATAGAGCCCCGGTATCAGATCTTCGGTCGAGTCACCGACGCGCTGGCCATGGAGATTGTAAACTCCGTCGGGGATAGCCGAGACTGTCTGACCGCCTTCGGTTGCCTCGTCGACTTCGATCTCTTCGACTGCCGAGACGTTTTCGACTACCTTGACCTTTGACTCGGCGGTGTATACGTTCCCCTCCTTGTCTTCGAGGGTGAAGGTGATCGTGGCCTCGCCCATACCTACGGCCTTCAGCTTGCCGTCCTGATCGATGATGGCGACAGCCTCGTTGTCCGAGCTCCAGACACCCGTCTCGGCAGCCTCGGCGTTGCCCAGCGTCATCACATCCCACAGATATTCGTGGCTCTTCCATTGCTCGATCTCCAGCTCCGGCTCGCTCACCAACGGAACCAGCTTGTCCGTTATCGGCAGGATCTCCCTGCTCACCGAGCTCCAGTAAGGATCCTCCGCGTAAACCTCCACTGCCTCCGCCGGTACATACACCGTCCACTGCTTCGGCGCACCGTCCGCCTCCGAATACTCGACCATCGGAGGTACGAGGGAGTTCACACAAACCGTCGTAGGAGTTCCCCCTCCAAGCCAGTTCCGACAAAACGAGTAGTTCGACCTCGTATTATCTTCATCTCTTCCGATCTTCACGCATTGAGGTTGCCCAAGCAACCCTTTCCGGCTATCATACTCATCCCTAGGATCGTAGACTTCCTCCACATCGGGAAAATACAATATCATTATTCTTACGCGCTTTTCACCATCAAGATATCCTATATTTTTCGCTCCTACAAAAGGTGATAATTTGACCAACTTCTCGCACCACGACAGTTGTGTAAGGACCCGTGTATCAGTAGATGCAAATCTTATCTCCCTCAATGACGGATTGACTCCAAGTAATTGGGAATAGTAACGTTCGGACCTATAATTATTGGTGAGAAATTTATCTTCAAATATTATCACTTTCAGTTTCTCGTTATTTGATATTACAGGCTCTACGTCTATTGCCAACTCAACAGATTTGGGGATGACCAGTATTTCAACTTCTGACAAATTCTCTATGCTATTACGTCCCAGACATTGTGTCAATGGACATAACTCTACAATACTCTGTCTATTGTATCTACGCGGAACAAAGAACAAGCTATAATACCTATTGTCGGAAGAAGAACTATAAACACACCCCTCATAACTTGACCACTCTTTATTTTCAGGCGAGATATCAATCCTTTCCAAAGTCGAAAAGTTTAATAGATTCTCGAGACGTAGGCCATATTCCTCAAAACAATAATAAGGGACCTCCATATAACGTCCAAGATAGACAGAACAAATGTCCGTATTCTCCCAATCTAAGTACACTTCACTTGGCTCGTGATGAGGCTTATCCACGATAAGCGTTTTATGGAAGCTTTTCACATTATACTTCTTTCCCTCAATGGAAACCTCATCAGGAAAAGAAATGTCTTTTCCCGCTTCCCTAAAAACATTTGTTACCTCAAGATAAGGTTCCTGAGCATTAACTAATTGATACTCGATCCCACCCTTGATGATCCTGTCTCCTGCTTCTGCTACAGAAACACAGAAAAGCATGACGATCACCGTCACGATCCTCATGATTACTTTGTTCACTTCATTTCCCATTTTGATGTCGGATTTAGGTTAATGGTGATGGGTCAGTCGCTCCCTCTATTGGGATCGACTGACCTCGTGATTAGATGTTTTCTTTTCTGTTGCGATAGAGGATAGCCCAGTCGCCGGGATTGAACTTCAGTCCAATCCTTATCTTAGGCAGAGGGTCCGGATGACGCTCAGAACCGTCATCTCCACCTCCTAAGCCCGGATCAACAGGTTCGCTTGGCTCATCGGGACGCTGAAACATCGTTCCTTCGTTGGGATCGAAGGTCTCCAGACCCACCAGTTCAGTGGTCGGATAAGAATCCTTATTCTCAAAGGCCAACTCGTAGGGCACCTCAACTCCATTCTTGATCTGCGACTGCACGTCGGTGTTCACTATGACGATGAACTCTCCGGTCGGCGTCACATGATGGGCCAGACAGTAGGACCCTTCTCCGGGGACGATGTCCTTGATGAACTCGAAGTTGATTGCACTGATGGGCTTGCCATATTCCTCATGCCTGATATGTCCCGTTCTGGTTACATTGGAGCTGAGGAAGAGATCGCCGTGTTTCTTGAGTCCAGACAACAAAGCTTGAAGTCTGTCATAAAGAGGTGTCTTTTTGATCTCTGTATCGCCATCAAGGACTGTCTTGCCATCGAGAGTCAGTGGTCCCCATGTCAGACCGCCATCAAGACAATCCAGCATTGACCAGAACATGAGACCCTTGGCTCCGTAGGCCAGTGTACTGCGGGCCTCGATAGCCGTGACGTTGCTGAGAAGATCGACATAGTCGTCGGGAATCTCCCAAGTGGAGCTTGCCCATTCTTTGGATGGGGTGTAGCGACATTTGATTGTTCCCCAGAAAGGTCGGTCTGTTTCAATTGCCTTGTTCCGTATGGCCTCCAGACTCTCGAAGTATTGGTACTGAAGATTCGGGGGGTAGGCGCTGGGGGTGTCGCCATTGATCAGATAGCCGTCATAGCACCAGACACTGGGATGGAAGACTTTCTCGAACTCATCGAGATAAATCTTGTAGGCTTCACCGCTTGTCTGAGCCTGATAGCTTTTGGCCTGCCTCAGGTCGAAGGTGCCGCTTTCATTCACGCTGATGAATCTTCTTTGGGTGCATCCCAGAAGTTTGCCTACACCTGCGCCTCCTTCGTTAGCTTCCGCATGCAACGGAAGAAGGTTTACGACCTGCATCGATTGCCATTTGTCTTCGGTATGGATACGATCCTTGATCTTGGCTAACCAGGGATACATTCTTAAGATGGGTTCATCACTGAGTTCGTATCCTCCACATGCTTCGCTCTTCCAGCACGGAGATATGCTTCCGCTCCAGTGTGTGGGATTACCCGCAACCGAAGTCTTCCAATCGCTTAGGACAACCTCACCACGAGCCTTCCATTTCTGCGTACCTGTTCCATCTTCACACTCATCACCCGCTTTGTTCGTTACAAAAAGATGATCCTTGGCCTCGGATGTAGCGGTTTTGGAGGAAGGACAATTTAGAGTGCCGTCTCCCAGTTCCCCCCTTCGCACTATGTTACGAACGCCAGCCTTCTCGCAATAGTCCATGGAGTCGGCAGCAGCGCGTGATTCTCCCATGTCATACTGGACCGCATTGAATCCACATTGTTTGATCAACTCAAGATAGGGAGAGGTGACAGCATTGGTATAACCACTGTTAGATTTGATTTTCACCCCTCCAAGCGCCACAAGCGGCAATTCGCCCGGAGTAGGTGAGCAGTAGGGCTGACGCGTGGCCGAAACATACATGCCGTCGATGGTTTTATCACCCACAGGCAGTGTATTGGCTTTGATCACGTCAGACTTAATGAGTGTACTCATATTTTTTTAACGTTTTAAATTAATTGATTAGTATTCTTTTTTTCTCTTTTTCTGTCGTTTTATCGACATGCTTTCGAGTGTTCCGGTTAGGTTGACTCCCATCCGTGGGTCCAACCTAGACCAGCTTCACCCTGCTCTTATTAGTAACTGAAGACCTGCCAGTCTCCCGCTCCGAGTTTCACGGTGAACTCGCTGCCGGTCGCTGTGCCCGATGTTGTCGCCAAGGTAAGATTCTCTACCTCCACAGCCTGGTCGGGTTCAGTTGACTGATTTGCTTTTTTTGTGAAACCTATCTTCACTGTCTGCTCGCGAACACCGAGATTGACAACCACGAAATACTCCTTGCTACCGAACGGATTGACGATCCTGGAAACCAGGACGTTTTCGCTGAGTTGGCCCCCCTCCGATTGGGGATTGGTGACTGTCACCTTTACGTCGCCCGTGATAATCTCGCCCACGCCCAATATTTCCTTCTGCTTCCCATTGGTCACGAAGCTGTATTCGACATACGTGTTCAGGAAGGCTTCGGAGACTTTCTGAATATCTGCGTTCATCTCCTTCAGGTATTGGCCGAAGGGATTGTCAACCTCGGGATCGCGTGCCGGATACCATTTTCGCATGGCTTCTCCGCAGACTGAGTCGAAGACCAGTCCTCTGGCTCCCATCGCAAGGGCGACGTGCGCCTCGGTCTTCATTTTAGTACCCATGACATCAACAATGTCAGGAGTAACCTCAGTTTCGGAAATATCGGTTGTAGGGGGCTGGACGCTGAACGTGCAGTGAACCGTGCTCCACATCGCTCTATGGCTCCGATAAGCCCTGTCGCGAACCAGAGCAAGCTCCTTAAGGAACCTGCGGTCGATACCTGCGTTGGGGTGAACGACCGGGAAGGCCTTCTGGCTTGTCCAAAGTACCGAGGGCCGGCATTTCTCATCCAGAGCGTCAAGGTAACGGCTGAATTTGTTCTCTTCCGTCCAGCCGTCCTCTGCATCGCCCCCGAAGTCCGCGATCGTCGAGCTGATCGGCAGCAGGGGGAACAACACGGGCTTGTGCCACTGGTCCTTGCCGAGGATTCGCGAGGCGATGGTGTTGACCGACGACATGTGGCCGACGGTTGGCTGCACGTTCAGTACACTGGCCGCACACCCGAGCTTGTTCCTGTAGAGTTCCGTGACCGCGTCCCACGCAAGATTCGTGTACATAGTTTCCTGCTGGCTGGGAACGACACTGGATTTGGGAACTGTCCGGTCGGTGCCGGGAATGATCCGCATTCCGGCCTCTTCTCCGAGGCTTATGGCCGATGATACGTTGCCGGCGTCTGCCTTGTAGATGAAGGAGAAGCCCTGTCGCTCCATGCTTACCGGTACCGGGAAGTTGGCCGACATGACGTTGAGGCCCATTTCCCTGAGTTTGACGAGATCGTCTTTTGTGTAGGTTTCCCTGCCTTCGGGCAGACCGAGGCCGACGAGGGGAAGGATGCCCGGAATCGGATCCGAGCCGCGTCTTACGAGCTTCATGATCGGCTCCGGTGTGGCGGTCTCCGAAGTGTCGGACTGTGCCGCCGTTGAATTGTTCTTTTCAGTAATCATACTTCAAGATTTTTGGTTAATAAATTGTGTTAATTAAAAAATGTATTCTGTGATCCGGTTTCGAGGCTTTCGGGCGACTCCATGGCATCCGCCGGCAGGCTCTGTTTCCGTTTCACGCTGCAAAATTACACTCCCTTCAAGGACATCTGATGATATTTTGGTCCGCACGTTCAATTTTTCGTGTCCACCAACCAAAAAGTAGGAAGAGTATTCCTCCATAAACCACTTGCGGGCCGCTTCTCAGCGACCCGCAAGTGAATGTTTTCCATAATACTTTCAAACTAACCTAACATCATGAAACGAAAAAATTTCTTCTTTCTGTCTTTAAAACACACTCACCCGAGAAAAGGTTCGGTCGGGTTGATTTTTTTTATTACCTTTGTAGCCATCGAGTGACCATCATGGGGAAACGGGATGGTCCGTTATCTGAAATTCAGTTCTTAATTATATGGAATACAAGAGAATTCTTCTCAAACTCTCGGGCGAGTCGCTGATGGGCGAACAAGGTCATGGAATCGACCCGGATCGTCTGAACGCATACGCCCGTCAGATCAAGGATATAGTTGAAAGCGGTGTCCAGGTAGGCATCGTCATCGGAGGCGGAAATATCTTCCGCGGTCTCTCGGGCGCGGCCAAGGGCTTCGACCGTGTGAAAGGCGACCAGATGGGCATGTTGGCAACCGTCATCAATTCGCTCGCCCTTTCATCGGCTCTCGAGTCTATCGGCCAGCCCGCCGTAGTCCTCACAGCCGTCGGAATGTTCCCGATCGGTGAGCCATACTCTAAATGGAAGGCTATCGAAGCAATGAAACAGGGCAAGGTGGCCATCATGAGCTGCGGAACTGGTTCTCCCTTCTTCACCACAGACACCGGCTCGGCCCTCCGCGCAATCGAAACCGAGGCCGACGTGATGCTCAAGGGTACTCGCGTTGACGGCGTCTATACCGCCGACCCGGAGAAGGATCCCTCGGCAACCAAGTTCGACAAGATCACCTATGACGAGGTTATCTCGCGCGGACTCAAGGTTATGGACCTCACCGCCACAGCCCTCTGCAAGGAGAACAACATGCCCATCTATGTCTTCAACATGGACATCGAAGGCAACCTACGCAAGATGATCGACGGCGAAAACGTCGGCACCTTGGTCTACTAAGGCCCTCAATCTGAAGATAATTATCTAAAAAACAAACATATGGAAGTAAAAGAATATCTCGACAACGCGAACGACTCGATGCAACTCGCAGTCGACTATCTCGACGAGACTCTGGCCCGCATCCGCGCCGGCAAGGCCTCGGCCAAACTGCTCGACGGTATCCGTGTTGACTACTACGGTTCGCAGGCACCGATCTCGAATGTGGCCAACGTTTCGGTTCCCGACGCACGCACAATCGCCATCACTCCCTGGGAAAAATCGATGTTCAAGGAGATCGAGAAGGCTATCATCAACTCCGACCTCGGAATCACCCCCGAAAATAACGGCGAGGTGATCCGTCTCGGAATTCCCCCCTTGACCGAAGACCGACGCAAGACCCTCGTCAAGCAGTGTAAGGCCGAGGCCGAGAACGCCAAGGTATCGGTGCGCAACGCCCGCCGCGAGGCCATCGACGGCTTGAAGAAGGAGATCAAGAACGGCCTGAGCGAAGACGTCGAGAAAGACGCCGAAGGGAACGTCCAGAAGCTCCACGACAAATACATGAAGAAGATCGACGAAATCTTCGCCGAGAAGGAGAAGGAAATCCTTACCGTCTGATATACCCCCGGCCTCCTCTTCCATGAGGACGCCCGAAAGGATAAAAACGATCCCGGTGTGATAAAAACCGCCGGGATCGTTGTTTTATTGGTAAAACCTTTGTGTATGCAAGTAAAAGCCAAAAAAGCCCTCGGTCAGCATTTTCTGACCGACCTGGGGATAGCGTCCAAAATAGCACGGACGATATCGCCGGCCGAGATAGGAGAGGAATGGGGACGTCTGCCCGTTGTCGAGATCGGTCCCGGAATGGGCGTGCTCACCCGCTTCCTCGTCGAAGAGGGGAAGGACGTCACCGCCGTCGAACTCGACTCGGAGAGCGTCGAATATCTGGCGGCCAACATGCCGGCCCTCCGGGTGGTCGAAGCCGATTTCCTCAAGCTCGACCTCTCGACCGTCATCGACGGGGAGTTCGTGCTCATAGGCAACTATCCCTACAATATATCCTCACAGATCTTCTTCAAGGTGCTGGAGAACCGGGAGCGTATCCCGGTCGTCTCGGGTATGCTTCAGAAAGAGGTCGCCGAACGTATCTGCGCCTCACCGGGAGGCAAGGTCTACGGCATTCTGTCGGTGCTTCTCCAGGCCTGGTATGACTGCCGCTATCTCTTCACGGTCCCGCCGGGCGTCTTCTCACCGCCGCCGAAGGTGCAGAGCGGTGTGTTGCGTCTGACCCGCAACGACCGCGAGAGTCTCGGATGTGACGAACGCCTGTTCAAAACGGTGGTCAAGACAGCATTCGGCCAACGACGCAAGACCCTACGCAACTCACTCGGGGGCATGATCGCGCCCGACTCTCCTCTCCGTGAGGATCCGATTCTCGCCCTCCGTCCCGAGCGCCTCGGGGTCGAAGACTTCATCCGTCTGACCAAAGCGATCGAAGACGGGAGAAAATAAGACCCAAAAAAAGGTTGGACGCGGTGTCCAACCTTTTTTTATCATACAGACCTCTTGATTATTTGAGGTTTATCTTCTTTGCGATGTCTTTGGGGACGGCGTTCTTGTTGACCATCACCGAGATTGTCTTCTCGAGGAAGAAGGGCTCGGAGACATAGATGTAGCCGTTATAGAGCTGGTTGGTATCCCACGAGTTCTTGACCTTGTAGTATCGGTTGCCTTCCTGGTCGGTGGCCCACCCTACGATGGTCATTCCGTGGTCATCGGTGGTCTCGCGGTTGTCGAACGCTTCCTGGCGTGACTCCTGAGTGACGGTCTTCTCCTTGACCGGACCCTTGATGTCGAACTGTTTGTCCTGACGGTCTTTGTCAGAAAGCTGTACCCAGCGGCTGAGTTCGGTACCTTCGAGGTCGCCCTCCTCTACCGGAAGGGGAAGGACAGCATATCCCTTGCGCCATTTGAATCCGCCCTCGCTGACGTCGGCTGCCCAGCCTATGGTATAGCCGTTCTCAAGCGCCGTGTCGACTACTTTCTTCATCTCGTCCATCGGGACGTTCATGCTCTCGGCCCACTGCCAGTTGTCGGGAATTTCGATAGCGAAAGACTCATAGAACGGATGGTGGGTGTAGCTGGTGATGTTGATGAAGTCGTCGGCGTTGATTCCCATCTCTTTGGCAAACTGCTTCGGAGTATAGGTCTTGCCGTTATAGGTGAATGTTTCGGGAGCCGGGCCGAGATAGGCGTCCAGAATGGCCACAAAGCCGGGGAGCCACGCGGTCGAGAGCTTCTTGTTGGGGTTGCTGTTGATCGCGTTCAGATATGCTTCGAGGGCGGCTGCCATCTCGTAGTGTGAGTGTTTCTTCTCGCCATAGTTCAGACCGGCATATGCCTCTTCGGGAACGGCGCCATAGTTCTTCGTGCTGTAAAGGACGTCGGCGAACGATCCGCCCTGGGCGAAGTTGATCTTGCCGCCGGTGCGGATATATTTCTTGGCTTTGTCGATATAGCAGTTGCGGACGGTCCACATTTCCGAAAGATCGAGCTCCGGACCACCTTTGCGGAGCACTTCGTCTTCGAGAACCGAAGTTCCCGAGAAGCTCCAGCATGTTCCGGACTTGTTCTGGTCCTTGACGGGAGTGGTGGGGATGATCTTCACGTCGGTGAAGAAGAAACCGGTCGAGTCGGGGACTTCGATCTGGGGGTCATCCATTGCGGGCGCTTCCATGTAGGTTGCGTTGGCACTCAGAACGCCGAGGGCCATCAGCGCGGGCAGAAATTTTTTCATGTTGCTTAAACGGTTAGTATTTTCGAGTTTTTCCGGATTTGTCAAAACGACATGCGAATATAACTATTTTTCGCGACCCGACAAAATCAAAATGTCGGCCCCCGGAGTGCGGAGACCGACATTCGTAGTGTGTGACGGACTGATTATTAGCCGTTTACCTTCTTCATGTAGGCGATCAGGTCGAGAACCTTGTTTGAATAACCGATCTCGTTGTCATACCAAGAGATGACTTTCACGAAGTTGTCGGTCAAATAAACGCCTGCGGTAGCGTCGAAGATCGAGGTCAGGGGGCAGCCGAGGAAGTCAGAGCTTACGACTGCGTCTTCGGTATAACCGAGGATACCCTTGAGTTCGCCTTCAGAAGCGGCCTTCATAGCGGCGCAGATAGCTTCCTTGGTAGCGGGCTTCTCGAGGTTGCAGGTCAGGTCGACTACAGAAACGTCGAGGGTGGGGACACGCATCGAGATACCGGTAAGTTTGCCGTTGAGCTCGGGGATCACCTTGCCTACAGCCTTGGCGGCGCCGGTAGACGAGGGGATGATGTTTGCCGAAGCGGCACGGCCACCGCGCCAGTCTTTCATTGACGGACCGTCAACGGTCTTCTGAGTGGCGGTGGTAGAGTGAACGGTGGTCATCAGACCCTCCTTGAGACCGAAGTTCTCGTGGAGAACTTTGGCGAGAGGTGCCAGACAGTTAGTGGTGCAGGATGCGTTGCTGACGATCTGAGTTCCGGGAACGTAAGAGTCGAGGTTCACACCGCAAACGAACATCGGGGTGTCGTCTTTCGAGGGAGCCGACATAACTACGTACTTTGCGCCGGCCTCGAGGTGAGCCTGAGCCTTCTCCTTGGTGAGGAACAGACCGGTAGACTCAACTACGTATTCGGCACCTGCTTCGCCCCAACCGATTTCTTTCGGGTCGCGGCATGCAGTCACGCGGATAGGTTTGCCGTTGACAATGAGGAGGCTCTTCTCCATATCGTAGTCTACGGTTCCGTCGAAGCGGCCATGCATTGTGTCATACTTGAGCATGTAGGCCATGTAGTCGACCGGGAGAAGGTCGTTGATGGCTACTACTTCGAGGTCGTCTCTTTTTGTAGAGGCACGGAACACGAAACGTCCGATACGGCCAAAGCCGTTGATACCAATCTTTGTCATGATATTGTTTAAGAATATTTGGGTTTATCTGATTAAAGTGCACACGATAGTACACTTGAATACTGAACTGACCAATAGTGGGTGTTTCAGACCACAAAATTAACCAATTCTATTAATAAAACCTAATTTCCCCCCTAAAAGTTTACCCGCACCCCTAAAAATCATATCTTTCTCCGTAGCGCTCCCACTTCCGGCTGTCATAAACGCCTCATTTCACCATCAGTTTCTCGGTCTTGCCACCACGGACCACAATATAGAGACCCGGTACCAGACCTTCGGTCGAGTCACCGACACACTGTCCGTGGAGATTGTAAACTCCGTCGGGGATAGCCGATTGGATCTTGCCATCCTCGGCTACCTCTTCAGTTTCGATCTCCTCGACTGCCGATACGTTTTCGACGACCGTGACCTTTGACTCGGCGGTGTATACGTTCCCCTCCTTGTCTTCGAGGGTGAAGGTAATGGTGGCCTCGCCCATCCCGACTGCCTTCAGTTTGCCGTCTTGGTCGATGGTGGCTACTGCCTCGTTGTCCGAGCTCCAGACACCCGTCTCGGCCGCTTCGGCGTTGCCGAGCGTCATCACGTCCCAAAGATACTCGTGACTCTTCCATTGCTCAATCTCCAGCTCCGGCTCGCTCACCAGCGGTATCAGCTTGTCCGTGATCGGCAGGATCTCCTTGCTCACCGAACTCCAGTAAGGATCCTCAGCGTATGCCTCCACAGACTCCGTCGGCACATACACCGTCCACTGCTTCGGAGCCCCGTCCTCCTCCTCAGAATACTCCACCACCGGAGGAACGAGGG
>CAZTSQ010000045.1:0-16453 GCA_964615915.1 uncultured Sangeribacter sp. | reverse complement strand
AGCCCATCTTGTGGGTGAGGTCGGTCCACTCCTTGGTGTACTTCATCACCTCGCGACGGCAGGCGGCGTTATACTCCTCGACTGAGATTTTAGAACCGATGTCTTCTTTCGTGATTCCCAGATTCTTCTCGACGCCGAGTTCGACGGGCAGACCGTGGGTGTCCCAACCGGCCTTGCGCTTCACATGGAAGCCCTTCATTGTCTTGTAGCGGCAGAAGATATCCTTGATCGTGCGGGCCATCACGTGGTGGATTCCGGGCATACCGTTTGCCGACGGCGGACCCTCATAGAATACGAAAGTCGGGCAACCCTCGCGTTCCTTCATCGACGATTCGAAGAGCGAATGGGCATCCCATTGTTCGAGTACCTCCTTGTTGATCTCCGACAGATTGAGAGATCCGGAGTATTCCTTGAATTTCTTAGACATATATCGGTTGTGTTAATTTCGTTTGGGTAATTTGGTTCCTTTGGCCCCTTTCAGTCCACCTTTGGCGCCTCCGGAGAGTGCGAAGATGTTGGCGTCATACGAGAATTGCTTGCGGTCTGCCTCTCTCTTTCGGCGAAGGGCGAGCTCTACGAGCTTGTCCATCAACTGATCGAAGCGGATTCCGGTGGCCTCCCACAGATAATATGAAAGAGAGCCGGGGATTGTGTTGATCTCGTTGACATAGACGGCGCCATCCTTACCGTCGCGCATGAGGTCGATTCGGGCCACACCGTGACAGTGAAGCACGCGGAAGGTGTCGCGGGCCATCTGGCGCATCTTCTCGGTGACGTCTTCGGGAAGGTCTGCCGGGATTCGTTTGTCAGATGACTGCATGCCGGCGTTGGTCTTTGTGCCGCCGCAATACTTATCCTCATACGAGAGAATGTCGCCTGTCTTTATCGGCTCTTCGAGAACCGAAGCCTGATTGTCGTCAGCGTCGCCGAGAACGGAGCAGTTGATTTCCTGAAGCTGCTCAATCATGTGCTCGACAATGATTCGTGAAGAGAAGCGGCAGGCATTGTCGATACGTTCGATCAGCTGGTCGCGGTCGGCGGCTTTGCCGATTCCGACGCTCGAGCCCAGGTTGGCCGGCTTCACAATCACGGGATACCCGAGATCCTTCTCGACCTTGGCGATGATCTCGTCTCGCTCCGAGAGCCAGCGTTTGTCGGTAAACCAAACGTAGTCGACCACAGGGATACCCTCGCTTCGGAGAATCATCTTCATCGTGATCTTGTCCATTCCGTTGGCCGACGAGAGTGTGTTGCAACCGGCAAACGGGAGCCCGATGGTTTCGAGTACACCCTCGAAGATACCGTCTTCACCGTTGGTTCCGTGAAGTACCGGGATTGCCACATGAATCTGATCCACAACCGGATTGCCCTTCTTGAAGAGGCCCCCACCCGGATTGAGGCGATAGAGATTGTAGTCTCCGTAGACCGGTTTCATATAGACCTGCTCGGCCTTTTCGGTCAGCGCCTTCATATCGCGATAGTTCGCGAGATCGAGAAGTTCCGGGCCGGTGTACCAATGGCCCTGTTTGGATATATAAATGGGAATTATATTGTACTTGTCGGCATTGAAGGCGTTAATGGCCTGAATTGCCGAGATGACCGATATCTCGTGCTCGACGGAACGGCCACCGAAAAAGACTGCGACGTTGGTTTTCATTTTAATTTCAGATTATACGCAGGTTTCCCCGCCTGAGACCGAGGACTTACCTAACAATCTACAAAGGTACAAATATTTCGTGACATACGAAACACTTGGATAAAGATTACAGATTATCATCGTGAGTCCGAAGCGCCGATTTGTTTTATAGCAAAATAATTCGTAACTTTGTGGCCCGTTATGAAACACGGATTCGACAACGAGAAGTATCTGACGACACAGTCAGAACACATTAAGGAACGTATCGCAAAGTTCGGCAACAAACTTTATCTCGAACTCGGCGGTAAACTTTTCGACGATCACCACGCGAGCCGCGTGCTCCCCGGCTTCCAGCCCGACAGCAAGCTCCGGATGTTCGCCCAACTCAAAGACCAGGCGGAAATCATCATCGTCATCAGCGCTGATGATATCGAGCGCAACAAGGTTCGCCAGGATCTCGGAATCACCTACGACATGGACGTTCTCCGTCTGCGCGAGGAGTTCATGAAACGCGGATTCATGGTCGGCTCGGTTGTGGTCACCCACTACAACGGTCAGAAATCGGCCGACGCCTACCGCCAGAAGCTCGAGCACCTCGGGATCCCGGTCTATTATCACTATCTCATCGACGGTTATCCGACAAACGTCTCGCTGATCGCATCTGACGAGGGCTTCGGCAAGAACGACTATGTCAAGACAACCCGTCCGCTCGTGATCGTGACCGCGCCCGGTCCGGGAAGCGGCAAGATGGCCGTCTGTCTCTCTCAGCTCTACAACGAGCATCAGCGCGGCGTGACGGCCGGCTACGCCAAGTTCGAGACCTTCCCCGTCTGGAGCCTCCCGCTCAAGCACGCCGTCAACATCGCCTATGAAGCGGCTACGGCAGACCTCAACGACGTCAACATGATCGACCCCTTCCACCTCGAGGCATACGGCAAGACGGCGATCAACTACAACCGCGACATTGAGATCTTCCCCGTCCTCAACGCCCTGTTCGAAGGCATCTATGGCGAAAATCCATACAAATCGCCGACAGACATGGGGGTGAACATGGTCGGCTTCTGTATCAGCGACGACGCCGCATGTACCGAAGCATCGCGCCAGGAGATTATCCGCCGCTACTTCACCGCCCTCGGTCACTTCGCCGAAGGAGCCGACAATGAGTCGGAGGTCAACAAGATCAAGCTGTTGATGAAGCAGGCCCGAATCTCACCCGAATATCGTCGCGCCGTCGTAGCGGCCCGCGCCCGTCAGGACACTTCAGAAAAGCCGGCATCGGCCATCGAGCTGAATGACGGCACTCTGATCACCGCCGAGTCGGGCGACCTTCTCGGTTCAAGCTCCGCCCTGCTCCTCAATGCCTTGAAGCACCTCGCCGGCATCGACCATGACGTCAAGCTGATTCCCCAATCACTGATCGAACCGATCCAGCACACCAAGACCGATTATCTGCGTAGCCGCAATCCTCGTCTGCACACCGACGAAGTTCTCGTTGCCCTCTCCGTGCTATCCCCGACAGACGAAAATTCGCGTCGCGCACTCGAAAAGCTTACCGAACTCCGCGGTTGCGAGATGCACTCGACCGAGATGCTCGGAGAAGTTGACCGCAAGATCTTCAAGAAGCTCGGTGTCGGCCTCACCTGCGACCCCTCGAAGAAACGTCCCTCAGGGTTCGTCACGCCCAAAGACAAGCGTAATGCGGAGTAATTCAGACGCTTTCGGAACGACATATACAAAAATTACCGCCCGCAGCAATCAACTGCGGGCGGTAATATTTTTATCCTGTCTAACGATCAGCGGCCAGCGCGGACGAGGCGAAGGAATTCTTCGCGAAGTTCGGGCTCGGTTGCGAAACGGCCGTTGTAGTCATAGGTGGTGGTCGCCGAATCCTGTTTCTCGACGCCACGCATCTTCATACACATGTGTTCGGCCGTGCTCATGACGATCACCCCTTCGGTCGGCATTGCCTCGGATAGCAACTGACAGACCTGGGCCGTCAGACGTTCCTGAACCTGAAGCCTGCGGGCGAAGGTCTCGACTATTCGGGCAAGTTTCGAGAGTCCAATCATCTTTCCCTTAGGCAGATATCCGACAGACACCCGACCGAAGAACGGGAGGACATGGTGTTCGCACATGCTGTAGAACTCGATGTCCTGCACGATCACCATCTTCGAGCCTTCATATTCGAAGACTGCCTTCCGGGCAATTTCGAGGGGATTTTCGCGATAACCGCGAGTGATGTCGACTAAAGCCTTCGCTGCGCGCATCGGGGTCTTCACGAGACCTTCACGTTCCGGATCCTCTCCGAGAAGAAGGAGAATCTCACGGTAGTGTTCCGCAATTCGTTCGGCTCTTTCCTGTTCGGTCATTTCCTAATTATTGATGATTTTACTCTTGACGACCCTCATCTCGGACGCAAACTGGGGGAATGCGCTCTTGAGCTCGATGAGAGCCTTGTTGGCCTCGGCCTGAGTGCGGAAGTTGCCTACGCGGGTGTACCAGTTCGGAGAGCTTGAGAAGCTGTAGACCTGTCCCCGGTATTTCGGAAACTTCGAGGCGATGGCGGCTCCGCGCGCCTTGGCGCGGCTTTCGAGCGAGTGCTGGTTGCGCCCGTCGCTGAAGACCTGAATGCGGAAGCCGGTCGTCTGGTAACTTTTGCCTGATCCGGAGTGAGATTTCTTGCCTTCCGGATTTGCCAACAATAGGTCGAGCAAATCCTCGGGGGCATCGATAAGGATGAGCCCCTCGGATTCGCTTTCAATATTTTCGACAACTTTTCGGGGCGATTCGCTCTGGGCGAGCGCGCCGAAAGGGAGGAGTGTGATCCAGAGGAGGATCAACGCCGATATCCGGAGAATCGACCTCATGCGAGTTTAAAATTAGTTGAATGCTGTGACGATGCCCATGAATGAGTCGGCCTTGAGGGCTGCACCTCCGATCAGACCGCCGTCAACGTCGGGCTTAGAGAAAAGCTCCTTGGCGTTGTCGGGCTTGCATGAACCGCCGTAGAGAATAGAAGTGTTCTCGGCGATTTCCTTGCCATATTTGTTTTCGATCACGCGGCGGATGTGGGCGTGCATGTCTTCAGCCTGATCTGCGGTAGCGGTCTTTCCGGTGCCGATGGCCCAGACGGGTTCGTAAGCGAGAACGATCTTCGAGAAGTCTTCGGGCGAAAGTTCGAAGAGAGCCTCTACCTGAGAGGCAACCACGTCGTTATATGTTCCGTTTTCACGCTCCTCGAGAACCTCGCCGACACAGAAGATCGGGGTCAGACCGTTGGCCAGGGCGATGCGGGTCTTGGCGAGAAGCTGCTCGTTGTTCTCGCCGAAGTACTGACGACGCTCGCTGTGACCCAGGATAACGTGGGTCGCACCGGTCGATTTCACCATCGGGGCAGAAACTTCGCCGGTGTAGGCACCTTTTTCGTGCTCGCTGCAGTTTTCGGCGCCGAGACCGAGCTGATCGGGGTCAATTACGGCGTGAACCGAGGTGAGGTGAGTGAAAGGTACGCAGATCACGACCTCACAGTTATGAGGAGTCTCCTTCAGGAGAGTGTTCACTTCGTTTGCAAGTTCCACGCCCTCTTCGAGGGTGGTGTTCATTTTCCAGTTACCGGCTACGATGTTCTTTCTCATGTCTATTTGTGTTTTTCGAGACTGTCCGGGACAATCTCAGAGGTTTTCGCACGTTATAATGTTCCGGGGGAGAGAGGGACACGCGCGATTAATGCGCAAAGTTACACATTTTCGCTCAAAAGAGCAAATTTTTGGCTAAGAGAGATTTTTTTAGTATTTTTGCAGTTATGGATTTCAAGCTCACTTCAGAATATTATCCGACGGGCGACCAGCCCGAAGCTATAGCCGAACTCGTCAAGGGAGTTGAGGACGGTCTTCCGCACCAGACTCTTCTCGGTGTGACCGGTTCGGGTAAAACCTTCACGATGGCCAACGTGATCCAGCAGGTGAAGAGGCCGACGTTGATTCTTTCGCACAACAAGACCCTCGCCGCACAGCTTTACGGCGAGATGAAGTCGTTTTTCCCCGAAAATTCGGTCCAGTATTTCGTCAGCTACTATGATTACTATCAGCCGGAGGCCTATATACCGACGAGCGATAAATATATTGAGAAAGACCTGTCGATCAACGAGCAGATTGAGAAGCTGCGCCTCTCGACCGTCGCCTCGCTTCTTTCGGGGCGCCGCGATATCGTGGTTGTCTCGTCAGTTTCGTGTATCTACGGTATGGGTAATCCCGATGACTTCTCTCAGAGTGTGATCAACATCAAGCTCGGCCAGAAGATTTCACGCAACGCATTTCTGCGCCGCCTCGTCGACTCGCTCTACAACCGATCGGAGATCGAACTCGGAGCCGGACAGTTCCGAGTGAAGGGAGACACGGTCGACATTAAGCTGTCTTTCGAGGATATCCAGCTGAGGGTGATGTTCTGGGGCGATGAAATAGAACGAATCCAGACGATAGACCCTCAGAGCGGGATAATACTGACTGAGCTTGAACAATTCAACATCTACCCGGCCAATATTTTCGTGACGACCAAAGAGCGTGCGAAGACCGCTGTCGACCAGATTGCTGTCGACTTGGGCAACCAGGTAGAGTTCTTCCGTCAGGACGGCAAGATTCTCGAGGCCGAACGACTCCGCGAGCGCGTGACATATGATCTCGAGATGATCAAGGAAGTGGGTCACTGCAACGGTATCGAGAACTATTCGCGATACTTCGACGGTCGTGAGCCCGGCGCCCGTCCGTTCTGTCTGCTCGATTATTTCCCTAAAGATTTCCTGACTATCATCGACGAGAGCCACGTGACTCTTCCCCAACTTCGCGGCATGAACGCAGGTGATTTGGCTCGAAAGCTCAATCTTGTCGAGTATGGCTTCCGACTCCCGGCAGCAATTGACAACCGTCCGCTTAAGTTCGACGAGTTCGAAAGGTTGACGCCACAGACAATCTACGTGTCGGCCACTCCGGGCGACTATGAACTCATGCAGTCGGAAGGGGTCTTCACCGAACAGGTTATCCGCCCGACCGGCCTTCTGGATCCGGAGATTGAGGTACGTCCCTCGATGAACCAAATCGATGACCTGATGGAAGAGATTCAGAAGAGAATCGAAGCCGGCGAACGAACTCTGGTGACGACTCTGACCAAGCGCATGGCCGAGGAGCTGAACGAGCATTTGATAAAGTGGGGAGTGTCGTCTGCCTACATCCACAGCGACGTCGACACACTCGAGCGCATACGAATCCTCGAAGACCTGCGCCAGGGCAAATATGATGTTCTGATCGGCGTCAATCTGCTTCGTGAGGGTCTTGACCTTCCGCAGGTCAGTCTCGTGGCAATCCTCGACGCCGACAAGGAGGGATTCCTCCGCAACCACAGGTCGTTGACTCAGACCGCAGGTCGTGCGGCACGAAATGTCAACGGTAAGGTCATCATGTATGCCGACAAAGTTACCGACTCGATGCAGATGACAATCGATGAGACAGAGCGACGGAGAGCTAAGCAGATGCTTTATAACGAACAGCACAACATTACGCCTCAGCCTATCATCAAAGCGGGTGGTACCGATCTGCTCGACATTTACGAGCAGGGCAAGGAAGAACCGGCTAAGCGTCCGCTTCCGAAACGTTTGGCCGACAAGGTCAACGTTCCGCCGGCTCCGATCAAGAAGCACGAACCGAGACCCTATGTCGAGCGTGAAGACCGTGCGACATTGGCGGCCGATCCGGTATTTTCTTATATGAGTCCAGACGAACTCGAACGCCGAATCAAGACCGTAAGCGACGACATGAACGCCGCAGCGCGTAAGACAGACTTTATCGAGGCAGCCCGTCTGCGCGACGAGCTCGTATCGCTGCTTGAACTCCAGAAAGAACGCAACTGACTATGACAAAGAACGTTTCAAAGCAGGACGGTCAGAAATCGTTCACTCTTCGCAAGACTGATTTCCTCCCCACTTCAAAAGAGGAGGTCGAGGCTCTGGGGTGGGATCAGCCTGACGTGATACTATTTTCGGGAGATGCGTATGTAGATCATCCTTCGTTCGGCGCGGCAGTGATAGGCAGGTTCCTGCAAGCTCAAGGGTACAAGGTTGCGATTGTTCCACAACCTAACTGGCGCGATGACCTCCGCGATTTCAAGAAGTTGGGAAGGCCGAGACTATTCTTCGGAGTGTCGGCCGGAGCGATGGACTCGATGGTCAATCACTACACCGCAAATCGCCGGCTCAGGCACGATGATGCCTATACTCCGGGTGGACGCCACGGGATGAGACCCGATTACCCGACGATCGTCTACTCGAAGATCCTCAAGGAACTCTATCCCGACGTACCGGTGATTGCCGGTGGTATAGAAGCTTCGCTCAGACGTGTCTCTCATTATGATTACTGGGCCGACAGATTGCGTCCGTCAATCCTCAGCGAGGCCTCGGCAGACATGATTGTCTATGGGATGGGAGAAAAGGCCGTCAGCGAAATTGCCCGGAGACTTGACGGCGGCGAGAAGATAGAAGACATAACGGACATTCCGCAGACAGTCTTCTATTCGGACGAGAAACCGGGGCCCGAAGACATTGTCCTCACCTCATATGAAGAGTGTCTGAAAGACAAGCGGAAGCAGTCAGAGAACTTCAAGGTCGTAGAGACTGAGAGCAACCGCAAACATGGAAGGACTTTGTGGCAGGAGACCGGAGGGAAGATGATCCGGCTCAACCCGATGTATCCGCCGATGAAACAGGGGGAGCTCGACGCGTCGTACGACCTTCCGTACACCCGTGTGCCACATCCCCGATACAGGGGCAAAACCATACCGGCCTACGAAATGATCCGACACTCCCTGACGATGCACCGCGGTTGTTTCGGGGGTTGCGCCTTCTGTACCATCTCGGCCCATCAGGGCAAGTTCATCTCCTCGCGCTCTCAGGACTCCATAGTCCGCGAAGCCAGGAAGATAACCGAGATGGAAGATTTCAAGGGGTACATCTCTGACCTTGGAGGACCTTCGGCCAACATGTTCGCGATGGCCGGCAAGAATCAAACCATCTGCGAAAAATGTGTACGCCCGAGTTGTCTTCATCCCGCACCCTGCAAGAATCTGAACACAGACCACTCCTCTCTCCTGAAGGTATACCAGGCCGTCGATTCACTGGCTCCGGTCAAGAAGTCTTTTATCGGAAGCGGAGTGAGATACGATTTGGCTATGGCTCCTACTGACGATGAGAAAGTTGCCAAGGCCAACCGCCGTTATATCGAGGAGTTGATTGCCAATCATGTAAGCGGAAGGTTGAAAGTCGCGCCTGAGCACACTTCGGACCGCGTCCTCGACTGCATGCGAAAGCCCTCGTTCGAACTCTTCAGGAAGTTCAAGCAGACTTTCGACCGTGTGAACACCAAGTACGGTCTGAAACAGCAACTTATACCCTACTTCATCAGCTCCCATCCGGCATGTACCGAAGAGGATATGGCCGAGTTGGCGTGCATAACGAAAGACCTCGACTTCAAACTCGAGCAGGTTCAAGACTTCACTCCGACTCCGATGACACTCGCCACCGAGATTTATTATTCGGGATGGAATCCATATACCAAAGAGAAAGTGTTCACCGCCCGGACCGAAAAGGAAAAGCTCGCGCAGCGTCAATTCTTCTTCTGGTATAAACCGGAGGCAAGGCAGTCTATAGAGCGAGAACTGAACCGGATACATAGACCCGATCTTGCGAAGAAACTCTTCCACTCTTCACGCCCCGGTCAAAGCTACAGAAGCCCGGGGGGACGAAACGGAGAGCACAGACCGGGAGGGAAGTTTTCGGGCCCTTCAAGAAAAAGTTCGGGTGGCGGTAGAAAGAGGTAGCGAAAATTTTATTACCTTTGTGGCGCGAACCGACAGCACATTAGAATCATTTACTAACCTTATATCAACACATGAACAAACTGAAATTAGCTATGGGAGCGGCAGCTCTCCCGGCACTGATTGCAGGTTGCAGCTCCGGAAACGGCGGCTCTGATAAAGTCATCGAGAAGCCGGAGATCACGATCGAGAACGGGATGATGACCCCCGAGGTTCTCGAAGCCTTCGGTCATGTCGGTGAGGCTACCCCCTCGCCCGACGGCAACCTGATCGCTTTCACACTCGGATACGAAAGCATTGAGGAGAACCGTTCAAACTCAGAGATTTACACCATCAAACCTGACGGCTCGGAAATGACCCGTCTGACCAAGACTGCGGGGTCGGAAGGCAACCTGCAGTGGATCGAAGACGGCTCGCGTCTCGCATTCATCTGCAAGGATGAGCAGACCGGCAAGCCTCAGATTTTCTCGATGAAACCTGACGGCTCTGACCGCAAGCGCCACACGAGTGTCGAGACCGGTGTGGACTGCTTCGTCATCTCACCCGACAACAGCAAAGTGATCTACTCGACCCAGATCACTACCTACAATCAAAACGACTCGACTCTGTTTGCCGGCCTCGACAAGACCACAGGCCGCGTTGTCGACGATCTGATGTACAAGCATTGGGACGAATGGGTGTCTGCGATCCCCCATCCCTTCCTCGCCGACTTCAGCGACAATGTCTCGGACGCTGTCGACATCATGGAAGGCGAACCGTTCGAGTGTCCTATGAAGCCCTTCGGTGGCGCCGAATCTTTCGCCTGGTCTCCCGACTCGAAGAAGCTCGTATATGTTTCGCGCAAAAAAACAGGACTTGAATACTCCTTCTCGACCGACTCCAACCTCTATCTCTATGATCTCGAGTCTAAAAAGACTACCAATCTGACTCCGGAGATCGAAGGTTACGACACCGACCCGGTTTTCTCGCCCGACGGCAAGAGCCTCGCATGGCTGTCAATGAAGACCCCGAAATTCGAGAGCGACAAGAAGCGTCTGATGGTTATGGATATGGCAACCGGCGCGAAGCGCGACCTGACCGAGAACTGGGACTACTGGCCCGAAGGCCTCGCATGGGCTCCCAAAGGTGACCGCATCGTCTTCAACGGCTACTATGAGGGAACGGAACCGGTCTTCGCCATCGATGTCAACACATGCAAGATCGACACCCTCGCCCAGGGCGTCTGTGACTATGTCGGTGTGAAACCTCTTGAAAACGGCAAGGTGATCGCCATGCGCCACTCCATGCTCGAGCCCAACGAGATCGTCGAAATCGGCCTTAAGGGTGAAGTGAAACAGCTGACTGAAGTTAATAAAGATATCCTCTCACAACTTGGAGAGGTCAAGGTTGAGAAGCACATGGTGCCGACAACTGACGGCAAGATGATGACCTGCTGGGTTATCCTTCCTCCCGACTTCGACGCCAACAAGGAATATCCCGCGCTTCTTTACTGTCAGGGTGGTCCTCAGCAGGCTGTCTCTCAGTTCTGGAGCTATCGCTGGAACTTCCGTATCATGGCCGCCAACGGTTATGTGATCATCGCTCCCAACCGCCGCGGTGTTCCGGGATTCGGCGAAGAGTGGAACCGTCAGATCTCGGGAGACTACGGTGGTCAGAACATGCGTGACTACTTCTCAGCCACAGACTATATCGCCGCACAACCTTATGTAGACGCCAAGCGCATCGGCGCAATCGGCGCAAGCTACGGCGGCTTCTCGGTTTACTGGCTTGCCGGTCACCACGAAGGCCGTTTCGCCGCTCTTATTTCCCACGCCGGCATCTTCAACATCGAGGCTCAGTATCTGGAGACAGAAGAGATGTGGTTTGCCGACTTCGATATGGGAGGCGCTCCCTGGGAGCTGAACAACGCTATCGCTCAGCGCACCTTCGCCAACTCGCCCCATAAATTTGTAGACAAATGGACCGCACCGATTCTGATCACTGTCGGCGAGCTCGACTACCGAATCCTTGCATCTCAGGGCATGATGGCCTTCAACGCCGCCAAGATGCACGGTCTCGAGACCGAGATGCTCGTCTTTCCCGATGAGAACCACTGGGTGATCAAACCTCAGAACGCAATCCTGTGGCAGCGTGTCTTCTTCCGCTTCCTGGACAAATACCTGAAGAATCCCCAGCCGAAAGCCGAGGTAAAGACCGAGCCGGAGGCCGAAGACACAACCAAATAACCAGACAAGAAACCATACTCCAAGCTATTGGTAACCGCAGATCGGAGGGCTCCTTTGACGGGCCCTCCGATTCGTATCTTAACGGTCGTTAACCCAGATTATGACACATTAACTCAATTTCCTCACAAAAAATTTGGTTTGGGCCGATTTTTGCCTTATCTTTGCATACGATTTCAGCGCACGACTCGTTAATGTCCCCTAAAGAAGGCAGATTAGCGTAGATTCAAGAGAGCTGGAATAACATTCTAACAATAACTTTCAAACCGCTCACCTAAGTCCGTTGCCTATCGAAAAATTTCTACTTAACAGAAAACAGCAACAGAATGGTAAAATACACAAGCATGACCGACGAGCAGCTGGTCAAAGCTTATGCGCAAGGAAATAATGAGGCCTTTGATACCCTCCTCCGTCGTCATCAGGAGCGTATCTTCTCATACATCTTCAGAATTGTCAAGAACGAGGATGTGGCGAACGATATCTTCCAGGATACCTTCGTGAAGGCAATCCAGACGATTCGTCAGGGACGCTATACCGAAAACGGCAAGTTCCCCGCCTGGATCTCAAGAATTGCGCACAACTTGATCATCGACTACTATCGTCAGGAAAAGTCAGGACTTCTTCAGTCAGCGGATCTCGAGGATATCGATGTGCTTAACCGTAAGGAACTTTGCGAACAGACAATCGAAGACATTATGGTCTCCGATCAGATTCGTGAAGACGTCAAGCATCTGATCACCCTCCTCCCCCCTCTTCAGAAGGAAGTGCTCAAGATGAGATACTATCAGAATCTCTCGTTCAAGGAGATCGCCGAGCAGACCGGAGTGAGCATCAACACCGCTCTCGGACGAATGCGCTACGCACTTATCAACCTGCGCCGAATCGCGGCAGAGAAGGATATCGTGCTCTCGATCTGAAACCGACCTCTCCCAAATAAGGATAGGTAACCGGATCGATTCGCCATCGTCATTTCAATTCACTTGCGAATACATTTTGCCTTTGGTAGCCATTTCCGCTTGCGGGAAGTGGCTACCGGCGTTTTTTATAGCCACCACATATAATAAAAGGAAGAGAGGGCTCGTTATAATCACGTACAAACCTTCCAAACCCGCGTTGCCTATGAATGATTCTACTCATTTCAAGCCTTTAAAAAAGGAAACTCACATGACAGTAAGAACAGCTCCTCGTCGAGACACTATAAGTTTCATCCGCCAGTTTGCCGCCGCATACGTCAATTTCGGTCCGGCTCCCCTCGGTCAGGTGGTGCTTAATTGATAAGTCTCCGCGCAAAGAACTATTTTTTAGGAACCGAAACCTCGTCTATTCCTCTTGACGGTGTTTCGGTTCATCCATTATCTAATTTACCACTTTTTATTAGACCTAACCTCTAATATGAGACCTGACCTGCCTTATATCAAAGCTAAGTTCAAAGAATATAACGATGCATTCTTCGGGGGCGAACTGCCCGAACTGCCGATAAGGCTGTCCAACGCACGCACTACCTTAGGTTGTTTTGTTCGTCCCCGTAACTATCCATCCTCTCTTGAAAGGGGAGTCGGTGAGTGCCATATTAGGATCAGTGTACGGCTAGATTATCCGGAGCTGGAGGTCGAAAACACGATTATCCATGAGATGATCCACTATTGGATATGGTTCAAGCGCATCAAAGACTCATCGGCTCATGGTCCGCACTTCAGGGCGAAGATGACCGAAATCAACCGTCTTTCAGGGCGAGATATAGGAATAAGCCATCGGACTACAAAAGAGGAAGCAGCTTCGGACCTGACTCACCGCAACAATTATATCTGCGTCACGGAGTGGAAAGACGGGACAGTCGGGTTGACTTTAGTTCCGCGTACCAGAATCTTCGATTTCAATAGACTGGCTGAAGCAGACGAACGCCTAGTCAGCCTGCGATGGTTCTGGAGTCAGGATTTGTGGTTCAACAACTATCCGGTGTCGAGAGCATTCAAAGTCTTCTTTCCCACGAATAAGGAAGAACTCGAGCTACATCTAAAGAAAGCTACCCCTTGTGAGTGCAAAAACGGCAGGTTCTATCCAAAAAACGCGCGCAGATAACCAAGTCTGCGAATTTTTTCGTAAATTTGCAAGTCATTTCGACAGACAATCAGCTGATAGAGGTCTCCGCACCCTTAGGATTGTCTTCTGAACCCGTACATACTACAGAATATGGCAGAAATCATCAAGGAAGAAGAGGCTCTTGTGAACGAGAGCGGTCTGAACTTCGTAGAACAGTATATCAAGGATGACCTCGCCGCCGGCAAGAACGGAGGGCGATTGAATACCCGTTTCCCGCCCGAGCCCAACGGCTATCTTCATATCGGTCACGCCAAGGCCTTCATCATGGACTTCGGAGCTGCCGAAAAGTTCGGTGGCACCTGCAACCTTCGCTTCGACGACACCAATCCCCAGAAGGAGGATATGGAGTATGTCAACTCGATCATGCGCGACATCCACTGGCTCGGCTATGACTGGGAAGACCGCCTATATTACGCCAGCGACTACTTCCCTCAGCTTTATGACTTCGCCATCCGTCTGATCAAGGAGGGAAAGGCTTATGTAGATGAGCAGACCTCTGAACAGATTGCGGAACAGAAGGGCACCCCGACACAACCGGGTACCAACTCGCCCTATCGCGACCGTCCGATCGAAGAGAACCTTGACCTGTTCGAGCGCATGAACAAGGGTGAGTTCGAAGAGGGTTCGATGGTGCTTCGCGCAAAGATCGACATGGCCAACTCGAACATGCACTTCCGCGACCCGATCATCTACCGTATCATCAAGACTCCCCACTGGCGTACGGGTGACACATGGAAAGTATATCCGATGTACGACTTCGCCCATGGTCAGAGTGACTTCTTCGAGGGTGTGACCCACAGTATCTGCACTCTAGAGTTCGTTCCTCACCGTCCACTCTATGAGTACTTCGTCAAGATGTTGGCCGACGACAGCTACTGTCCCCGCCAGATCGAGTTCAACCGTCTGAACCTCACCTACACGGTGATGAGCAAACGCAAGCTGCTCCAGTTGGTGAAGGAAGGACTCGTCAACGGATGGGATGATCCCCGAATGCCGACCATATGCGGTCTTCGCCGTCGTGGCTATACTCCGGAATCGATTAAGGACTTCGTCAACCGAATCGGTTATACAAAGTTCGAGGCCCTCAACCACATTGAGCTTCTCGAGCACTCTGTCCGCGAAGACCTCAACAAACACGCTACCCGCGTCAGCGCCGTCGTCAATCCCGTGAAGCTGATCATCACAAACTATCCCGAAGGCAAGACCGAGACGATGCTGATGGACAGCAACCCGGAAGATCCGACCGCCGGACAGCATGAGATGCCCTTCTCGCGCGAACTTTGGATCGAGCGCGAGGACTTCATGGAGAATCCTCCGAAGAAGTTCTTCCGTCTCTCGCCCGACAAAGAGGTGCGTCTGAAAGGTGCCTATATTATCAAGTGCACAGGTTTAAAGAAGAACGATGCCGGTGAAATCGAAGAGATTTATGCTGAATACGATCCGGAATCGAAGTCGGGAATGCCCGGTGCAGACCGCAAGGTGAAGGGCACACTCCACTGGGTAAATGTTCCGACAGCAGTGGAGGTTGAGGTTCGTGATTACGACCGTCTTTTCGCCGTCGAGAATCCTTCGGCCGAAGAGGGCGACTTCCGCGAGCTTCTTAACCCCGAGTCGCTCAAGGTTCGCACCAACGTGAAGGTTGAGCCCTGGCTTGCCGAACGTGCCAAAGAGGGAGACCACTACCAGTTCCAGAGAATCGGATACTATACGGTCGATCCAGATTCAACCCCCGAGCGCCTCGTCTTCAACAAGACGATCGGACTGAAGGATGCCTGGGCAAAGATGCAGAAGAAATGAGATACTGTTAAAAATAGTTAAAATCCGACGTACATCCCCTAAAAATTTGGTGGATTGCGTCGGATTTACTACTTTTGCAGTCACTTTCTACGGGGATGACTGGTTTTGACATCGTGTAGAAACGGTATGTAAGCATGCAGTGCTTTGATGTGCAAGCACTATAATCACAACGCATCGACCTATAATTGGCGAAAATAACAATTACGCTCTCGCTGCTTGATCTGAAGTACAGTAAGATCGCTTTATTTTCCTCAAAGTGAGGAAAACGAGACATCGTCCCATTGCCCTGTTCCGAGACGTTTGGATCAGACGGTGCTAAGAAAATCGGAAATTGGACTTCAAGTGCTTCGGATGAAGTCTGAAATTTTAGAAGCTAAGGTGACGGTTGGTAGTCGTGAGCCTGCCGTCATTCGAAAACCAAGTCAATGACTAAGCATGTAGAAAGCCTACTGGGTCCGCGACTGGACGAGGGTTCAAACCCCTCCATCTCCACTTAACTAACTGATTATCAATCAGCTACAAGAAAAAAAGACTTCTAATCTCGAATTGGGAGTCTTTTTCTATTTAATATCATAACGGCCTTGGGAAGTTATGGTTACCCGGGCACAACAAGCGCAGTGAAGGTCGGTATGTCGCCCTGTGATGACCCGTATGTTCGGCGCTTCACCGGACGACTAATCAGGGATGGGACAGCTTCCGAAATCAAAAATCGAACTACTCAATGTCATGTATTTGCTAAAGGCACCAAACAATTACAACCTATAAGTTGTATATAAGATAAAAATATCGTAACTTTGCAGAAAACTTAAGGATATGACTTTTGACGATATAACTGAAGATG
>CAZTSQ010000044.1:3545-16800 GCA_964615915.1 uncultured Sangeribacter sp. | reverse complement strand
ACAACACTTTTAATGTTGGGGTCGTGGGTTCGAGCCCCACGCGGATCACAAAATTAACCCTTAAGGCGAGAGAATACTCTCTCGCCTTTTGTTGTCTTATCCCTATTATGAAACAGAAGATAATTACTGGTCTTAATCGCAGTTTTTTGTAGATTTGGCGGTTATAATCGCAAAAATTTGTACCTTTGTCCTTCCTTAATCGCGATTTTTTGTATGGCAGTGAAAGTCGATACCTCTAAAGAGATCATTTTCGGATCGTCTGACCCGAATATCTCGCGCGTACTCGGCAAGATGGAAAAGGATGGAGCCCTGCGTAAACTTGCTCCGCGAATCTATACCACCAACCTTGTCGACAGCCCGGAAAATATTGTTCGTCGTAATCTTATAGACATTCTTGTCTACCGCTATCCCGACGCCTTGATAAGTCATCGAAGCGCCAAAGAGATGCGGCCGACTTCTACCGGAGATTTCTTCCTCACTAACTCTACAACCAGACGAGTGACAGATCTCCCTGGTATCACCCTCAATTTCGTCAAAGGGCCGAAGGCTAACTCAAGAGACATACCGTTCATGGACATGCATATTTCCGGAGAATATCGCTATATGCTTGAAAACATGCAGGTTTCCCGTAAAACGGGTGATGAATCGCGTGTGCTTCCTCAGAGTGTTATCGAAAACAAACTTGAGCAGCTCCTTCTGACCGGAGGAGAGGAGAGACTCAACCAATATCGAGACGAATTGCGTGAAGTGGCCGAAGAACTGGGTATGCAGTCTGAATTCGCCAAGCTAAACAATATTATTTCAGCCCTGCTTACAACTCATGATGCCAAGGTGCTTTCGTCATCTTCAGCAAGGGCATTGGCCGCCGGCAATCCCTTTGACCCTGCGCGGGTAGAGCTGTTTGAGATCCTCTTCGATGCTGTCAAGGATCGGTATTTCCCAATCAGAAACAACCGAAACACCGACGAGGAATCTTTCCGTCTGTTCTCATTCTTCGAGAGTTACTTCTCCAATTATATCGAGGGGACCGAGTTTGATATCGAGGAGGCGAAGGCCATAGTTGACTCCGGCATTCCCCTACCTCGGCGGGATGAAGATTCTCATGATATTTTAGGCACTTTCAAGATCCTCTCCAACCGGACTGAGATGAGGCGAACCCCAACCTCCCCTGAGGAATTGTTTGCAATACTTAGCCATCGACACACGGTCCTTCTTGAGGGAAGGCCCCACATGAATCCCGGTATATTCAAAGCGAAGAACAATCGTGCCGGACAGACCGAGTTTGTGGATCACCTGCTTGTAAAAGGTACACTATCACAGGGCTTCAAGTATTATTCGGCTCTCACCGACCCCTTTGCGCGAGCCATCTTCATGATGTTCATGATCAGCGAAGTGCACCCCTTCAATGACGGTAACGGCCGCATAGCCCGCGTAATGATGAACGCCGAGCTGGTGAAGGGGGACCAGTCGCGCATTATAGTGCCGACGGTGTTCCGAGAGGATTATATCCTCGCCCTGCGAAAGCTGACCCGACATAAGGATCCGATGGCCTACATTAACGTCATGACCAAGCTCCATCAGTTCAGCGACAATCTTTACGGCACCGACTTCACGGAGCTCAAAGATTATCTCGCGGCCTGCAATGCCTACGAGGAGCCATCGCAAGCTAAACTTCAGATTATTGACCGAACTCTTGACAAGGCATGAGGATTCTGCACACGGCGGATCTGCATCTCGGGCAGACGATCTATCAGTATTATGACCGGACCGACGAGCATCTACACTTCTTCGACCAACTGAAGGAGTGGATCGCTGAGTATCGGCCCGACGCACTCGTGGTCAGCGGCGATGTCTTTGATATTCAGCAACCTTCGGCCACGGTCTGGAAGACGTTCACCGAAATTTTCGTCTCCCTGCGTCGCGATTTCCCGGACCTCGCAATCGTCATCACGGCTGGCAATCATGACTCGGCCTCGCGCCTCCAGTCTCACAGCGAAGTGTGGGGCCTGGCCAACGTCCGCGTCGTCGGCACTCCCCCGCCCCTCAACTTCAAGTCTGCCGAAGGTTGGGAAGACCGATATATCGTCCGCCTTCCGTCAGGCTTCATCATCGCCATCCCCTTCATGTCGGGCGACCGCACCGAAACCCTCCTCCACCTTCAGGAATATGTCGGGCGACATAACCCCGACGGCCTCCCCGTCGTCATGACCGGACACCTGGCCGTCGCCGGCAGCGACACCGAAGGCCACGACATGGAGATCGGCAACCTCCGAACCGTTCCCCTCGAACGGTTCGGCGATGGCTACGACTACCTCGCCCTCGGCCATATCCACAAGGCCCAGACCCTCGGTCAGCCTCACGACTACGGGACCGCCCCTATCGCCTATCCTTCGCCCGTCGCCCGATATTCAGGCAGCGTGCTCCACGTCAGCGACGATGAAGCCTATCCCCACCCGGTCTCGCTCGTCGACATCGATCGGCGCGGGGGCCAGGTTACAGTCACTCAGTTGAGAATCAATCAGCTGCGCCACTTTCTGACCCTCCCCGACACACCCGACGGCGAGCCCTTCGAGTCCGAAAAGAAGGCTCTCAAAGCCCTCACCAAGTTTATAGAGAAGAACAACCGGTGTTACATCCGCCTGAAAGTCAGCCCCAAGGCTGACCTCGCGTCAGACTTCAACTCAAAGGTCTATAACCTCATCGAATCGAGCGGCAAGGACATCCGCTATAACCCGAAGCTAATCGTGGTCTCTCCGATCGAAGAAGAGGCCGAAGACACTACGGCTGCCGACGTGATCGAGGTCAGCGAACTCCAGCAGATGGCCTCGCCCCTCGAGTTCGTGCGTCGCACACTCAGCCGATATCCCGACCTTCCCGAAGACGATCTCGATGAAATCTTCCGCGAGATCGAAGACGAAATCCGAACCTCAAGCGAGGCCGACTAACCTCCCCATCCGCCCCTGACCCATGAGAATCAAACGTTTGGTTATCCGTAACATAGCCTCGATAGAGAAGGCCGACATTGACTTTGAGAATGATCTTCGTGACCCGGAAACCGGTGCCCCGGCCTCGGTATTTCTGATCACTGGTGACACCGGTTCGGGCAAGTCGGTGATCCTCGATTGTATCTCGATGGCCCTCTACGGCACAACCCCGCGCGTTCGGAGCGTCAACGGCTCGAGAAAGAACACCTTCCGTTCCGAAAGCGGCGAGGAAATATCGGTCAGTGACATCACCCAGTACACCCGCATCGGGATCTCATCCAAAGACCCCTGCTACTCTCAGCTGACTTTCACCGGCAACGATGGTGTCGAATACATCTCGCAGTTCTGCCTCGGACGTACCAACCGCAACAACTACCGTAAGCCGGAGTGGACCCTCCAGGTCGGAGCCCGCGATCTTCTCGCGGGCCGAAAGGAGGAGATCCGCACCAAAATAACCGAGGCCGTCGGATTGACTTTCGACCAATTCAACCGCATGGCTATGTTGGCCCAGGGCCAGTTCGCCACCTTCCTCACCGGCCGCAAGGAGGAGCGAGAGCTCATCCTCGAGCAACTGACCGACACCGAAATTTTCTCGCGCTACGGCGAGGCAATCAACACCATCTTCAAGCGCTCAAAGGCTGCCAAAGAACAGATTGAGAGTCAGTTTGCCATATTCAAAGGCCTGATCCTCCCCGACGAGGAGATCGCCTCGTTCCGGCGCCAATTATCCGACAACCTGAGTGTTCTGAAAGAGAAGAAGGAGGCGGCAGCTGCCCTGACTAACAAGATCGGATTGATCGACCGCCTAAAGCGGGCCGACGAGACTCTCCGTGAATGCCGTGGAGACTACGCCTCTCTTTCAGCCGACCTTCTCGATCGCGAAGCGAAGTCTGCCGAAAAGCAATTGGCTCTGACCACCGACAAGGAATGGATTGATAGTCAGTCAGATCGTGCCGAACTCTATACGGAATCGTCCCTAATCGGCGAGAAGCTCTTCAATTTCGCCTCCCTCAACTTCGAAATCGAGAGGAAGAAGGCGCTTCGTACTGAAGAGGCGGCCAAAAGCCCGAAGTTGGAGGCCGAGCTCAAGTTGGCTACCGAGGAGGCCGAGAAAGCCACAAAGGATGTGGAGATTGCACGGGCCGATATCGAGTTTATGGAGGTGAAACGACAGGCGCTCAATCCGGAGATGCTTTACAGATCACGCGACGAGCTCAAAGCGAGGATATCGCAGATAGAGCTCCTGCAGAAAAATATCCTCCTCGCAGAGGAGCATCATAAGGAAGCGGAAGTCGCTCAGTCTGAGCTCGATAAGTTGAGCCGGGAGGCCGAGGCCCTCACCCTCAAGGTTGACCGCCTCACTGAATCACGAGATCGAGCCGAGAAGGAGGCCGAACGGGCGGAGGAACGATACACAACGATGCACCTCAGTCTGTCTGAGAACTTTCGCGAGCTTCGCCGGCGCCTGACTGAGGAACACGCCTCGAATTGCCCCCTGTGTGGACAGGCTATCGACGCACACACGTTGAGCGCTGACGAAGACCATTTCGAGCAGATTCTTTCGCCGCTTGAAAAAGAAAAGCTTGAGACCTCATCCGAACTGAAGCGCCTGAAAAAGGAGCTCGAGGAAGCGCAGAATTTGCTCAGTTCTCAGAAGGGAACCATCCAGGCAAAAACCTCCGAGCTTGCCAAGCTTATCAAGCGCAACGAAAAGATGGACAAGGAGATAAAGACCGAGCTTGCCGATTTTATACTCAGTGATGAAGACGATCCGCAACAGGTGCTGAAAGCGGCGAAGGTCCACACCGAAGTTATTCTCTATAACTACACGGTCAAGATCGCCGAGTGCGAGACGCTCCAGAAGAAAATCGGTGAGTCGCTCGGCCTACTGAAGAAGCTCGACGAAATCAAAACCCGGAAAACGACTGAGCTTCAGAGAGTTTCAGAGGCGATGGTGCGCCATCAGGGTCTGATCAACTCCCTCGACACTTATATTAAGGAGAACAGCGAGAGGCTGACGACTTTCGGCCGCGAGCTCGACGAACGCCTCGTGGGATATGCCGCTGAGTGGCGGCTCAATCCAAAAGCAACGCGAGAGGGCCTAATGAAGGAGGCGTCGACCTACCAGACTCGCCTCAAGACCTACGAGAAGGAGGAGGTTGCCTACCGCCGCGACGCTGACGCTCTGAAGACGCTGACCGAGATTCGCGACCAAGTCCGTCCGTTGCTGGATGAGCTGGATAATGAAAGCTCAAAGAAGGGGAAAACGCTTGATTCTAAGTCTATTGAGGAGGTCCGCGCCCTCTGGAACACCCTCTTTGCCTCCGCCTCTTCTGCAGACCGGGAGTCGAAAGAATGCGTCCGGATTATCTCGGAGTGTGAGAGCGTGCTACCCGATGCGACCCAACTCAAGTCGGCCAAGGAGACCTTGGAGGCTGAGATTGCTGAGCTTCAGAAAGACAACGGCACGATTGAATCGCGCTTGAAGACCGATGCCGACAATCGCAGACGCTCTGAAGAGACGATGCGCGAGATGGAGCGACGCGAGGAGACGTTCCGCAAGTGGGAGAAGATGAACCGGTACTTTGGCGGCACTCGATTCCGCACTCTCGTTCAGTCCCACATACTCCGGCCGCTTCTTCGCAACGCCAACGTTTACCTCCGAAGGATCACTGACCATTACCTGCTGACGTGCAGCGACGAAAATGAGCAGCTGTCGATACTGGTGATAGATCGCTACAATAAGAATGAGCGGCGAAGTGTGACGGTACTGTCTGGCGGTGAGCGGTTTATGATCTCGCTGGCGCTGTCGTTGGCGTTGTCGGCAATGAACCGCCCGGACATGAACGTTGACATACTTTTTATCGACGAGGGCTTCGGTACACTTGATGGCCGCAGTCTCGAGATGGTGCTCGGGACGCTTCGGCGCCTGCCGGAGATATCCGGAGGTTCGGACCGTCGTGTAGGCGTCATCTCCCACCGCGAAGAGCTCCGCGAGCAGATCGACGTCCAGATCCGCCTCCTCCCCTCCGGCTCAGGCCGCTCCCGCCTCCACCTCCCCCACCACCAAAATAAAGAGTAAAAAGCCGGTGCTCATTGCGGTTTGCGGAAGTCGCGAAAAAGTTGTAACTTTGCGAAAACACTATGGGGGTATCTTCTCAACGACATTCCAAGAGAAGTATGCCAGTTCACAAAAACCTCTATATAGAACTTCCTCATGAGTAGCCCTCAATCTATAAATAAGACTTCTGTATTGATCCCGACGATCAATACAGATGCTCGTATGGGGAGTGTGTTTAGTCGAATATTTCAAATTATATTTCAAACTGAGCGCATAGAAAGCGATAATTCTGACAAAATCGTCTGGGATTTCTCTCAGTGTGACCAGTTACATCCTTTCTTTATTTGTGCGGCTTCAATTCTCAAAAGACAATATAAAGAGAAAATAGTGTTACAGGGGATTAATGAGACTTTGGCAACCCATCTCGAATCCATCCACTTTGACAAGCATCTCCTTATAACCGGAGAGGAGAATGATGATAATATTTGGAATCGTTATCAGAACCAGCCATTTCTCCCTATTTGTCGCTTTAACCCTGTGATGATACTTCTACATTAGCTCAAGAACTAATACAAAAAGCCATTCATAAACAACTTGGTTTTGAGAAAAGAGTAGTAAATGTTATCTCCCTACTATTGGCAGAATTAATAGACAATATAACAGAGCACTCAAGAAGTAAAGAAGGTTATATTTTCTGCGAAAAGGAAGAAAAAGGGGATTCTATACATATTATGATTTCTGACACCGGGCGATCTATTTATTCTTCTTATGCCTCGAACAACAAGTTTTGCGATCTGTTAACTATAAATGAATCGTCAGCTTTGATTATGGCAATCAGTGGTAGATCTACAAAAGATCTACCGGATTGCGAGAATCGAGGCCATGGAATCTCCAAGTCCATAAGAATGGTTGTCGACGGAATGGGTGGGGAATTTTTCATATTGTCAGGATCTGCCTTTTTCAGACACGATTCAAATGGAGAAGTAATTGCTGATTTACCCGGAGACATAAGATGGAACGGAACTACGGTGTTACTTAAGATTCCAGCTCAACTCCCAAATAATTTCAATATTTATAATTATATAATATAAATATATATGAAGAAGATATTAATTTCAAAGGAAATGGGGAAGGACCTTCGCACTCGTTCTTTCTTTCGACGCGACATAGAGAGGATTATCACCTCTAAAAAAAGTGAAATTGAGTTGGATTTCTCTGAAGTGAACTTCATATCGAGATCCGTGGCCGATGAATTGTATAACATTCTGTCAGAATATCCATTGGTAAAGGTTAGTGGACTGACAAACGATGTAGAAATGATGTTCAAGGTCGTATCCAAAGGGAGACGGGAACCCAGAGTATATTCTCCCGTGAACGCCCGCATCTATCATCTCAAAACAATGGAGGAGATGAATGCATTCTTCTCGGCCCTTTAAGCCGGTGCTCCTTGCGGTTTGCGGAAGTCGCGAAAAAGTTGTAACTTTGCGAAAAGCAATTCGCAAGACATGTCTGACAATATATTTGACCAAACTGAAGAGCAGGTAAATCAACCGGAGGGGCAGCCAAATCTATCGGATGAGCAGCCCAATCAACCGGAGGGACAGCCCAAAAAAAGCGCCAAGAAGTCTAAGCCGGCTCCCGTACCCGCCGAAGTCTCCGGAAACTCCGACGCGGGGACATATACCGACGATGCGATCCAGACCCTGAAATGGAACGAACACATCCGTCGGCGCCCCGGCATGTACATCGGTAAACTCGGCGACGGCTCCCATACAGACGACGGTATCTACGTGCTGGTCAAAGAAGTAGTCGACAACTCTATCGACGAATTCAACATGGGCGCCGGAAAACGGATCGACATCTCGATCGACCCCGAAGGCACCGTCACCGTCCGCGACTACGGCCGCGGAATCCCCCTCGGCAAAGTCAAGGAGGTCGCCAGCGACATCAACACCGGCGGCAAATTCGACGACAAGAACTTCAAGAAAGCCGTCGGCCTCAACGGCGTCGGCCTCAAGGCCGTCAACGCCCTCTCCACCTTCTGCGACGTCACCTCCTTCCGCGACGGCGAAAAAGTCGAGGTCAAGTTCGAAAAGGGCGACCTCGTCTCCGAGAGCGGCAAGCTCCCGACCGACGAACCCAACGGCACCCTCGTCCGCTTCCATCCCGACCCCGACCTCTTCCGCAACTACGCCTTCAACCTCGAGACCGTGCGGACGATGGTCAACAACTACACCTACCTCAACGTCGGCCTCCAGATCTTCTTCAACGGCGAGAAGTTCAGCTCGCGCCACGGTCTGCGCGACCTTCTTCAGGAGAACATGACCGCCACCCCCCTCTACCCCATGATCCACCTCAAGGGCGAGGACATCGAGGTCGTCATCACCCACGCCGACCAGTATGGCGAAGAATACTATAGCTTCGTCAACGGTCAGCACACCACCCAGGGTGGCACCCACCTCTCGGCCTTCAAGGAACACGTCAGCCGCACAATCAAGGAGTTCTCGACCAAAAACTACGACTTCGCCGACATCCGCTCGGGCATGGTCGCCGCCGTCGCCGTGCGCGTCCAGGAACCGGTCTTCGAGTCCCAGACCAAGACCAAACTCGGCTCGCGTACCATCGCTCCCGAAAGCAAGGAGGATCCCAACCCCAAGACAGTCAACAAGTTCGTCGGTGACTTCATCAAGAAGGAGCTCGACGACTACCTCCATCGAAATCCCGACACAGCCACCGCAATGCTGGCCAAGATCGCCTCGACCGAGAAGGAACGCAAGGCCATGGCCGGCGTCGCCAAACTCGCGCGCGAGAAGGCCAAGAAGGTCTCGCTCCACAACCGCAAGCTCCGCGACTGCCGAATCCACTTCAACGACCAGCGCAAACCCTCCGACAAGACCGACGACCTCCGCGAGGACTCGGCCATCTTCATCACCGAGGGTGACTCGGCGTCGGGAACCATCACCAAGGTGCGTAACGCCAACTACCAGGCGGTCTTCTCCCTTCGCGGTAAACCGCTGAACAGCTTCGGAATGACCCAGGAGGTCGTCTACAAAAACGATGAGTTCAACCTCCTCCAGGCCGCCCTCAACATCGAGGAGGGAATCGAGGGTCTGCGATACAACAAAGTGATCATCGCGACCGATGCCGATGTCGACGGGATGCACATCCGCCTGCTGATCATCACCTTCTTCCTCATGTTCTTCCCCGATCTGGTCAAGAAAGGCCACGTCTACATCCTCCAGACCCCACTTTTCCGAGTGCGCAACAAGAATTCGGTGCGCCGTGCCAAGGGCAAGAAGAAAAAGGAGGCGAAAGAGGGAGAGAAGGACACCTTCTACTGCTATTCTGAAGAGGAGCGCGACGCGGCCGTCGCCAAACTCGGCAACAACGCTGAAATCACCCGATTCAAGGGCCTCGGCGAGATCAACGACGAGGAATTCCGCGAGTTCATCGGTCCCGACATGCGCCTCGACTGCGTGAAGCTCAAACGCGAGGACACCGTCGACCAACTCCTTGAGTTCTACATGGGCAAGAACACCATGGAGCGCCAGAATTTCATCATCGACAACCTCGTGCTCGAAGATGACTCCCAAATCTAACTTCCACCCAAGGTTTAATTGGCAATTCCCCAGCCCTAATCCCTAATTCCTAATTCCCAAATGGTTACCGCCTTCTTCGCCGGTTCGTTCAATCCCTTCACCGTCGGCCACGCCAACATCGTTGAGCGGGGCCTCGCCCTTTTCGACCGTGTGGTCATCGGCGTCGGCATCAATCCGGCGAAGACGTCGCCGGCCGACGTCTCGGCGCGTGTCGGGGAGATCGCGGCCCTCTATGCCGACGAGCCCCGCGTGGAGGTGGTTAGCTATTCGACCCTCACCACCGACGCCGCACTCGCCGCCGGTGCGTCGGTGCTTCTCCGGAGCGTCCGCGACGTGACCGACTTCGAATACGAGCGCAACCTGGCCGATGTCAACCGTCGGCTCTCGGGCCTCGACACGGTCTTCCTGACCGCCCTCCCCGAGCTGGCCTGCGTGTCGTCGTCGCTCGTGCGCGAGCTTCGCCACTTCGGCCGTTCGGGCGCCGAGTTCCTCCCCCATCCCACACAAACCCCTGATTCATAATGAAAAAGATACTATTATATATCGGTGCGGCCCTCCTGACCGTCATCGCCCTCCAGGCAAAGAACGACTTCAACTCGCCCCTCTCGCCCAACAACAAGCTGCGGATGGCCGAGGCGGCTGTCGTCCAGCTTTATGTCGACTCGGTCGACGAAGAAAAGCTTGTCGAAGATGCCATCAAGGGAATGCTCGAGAAACTCGACCCCCATTCCCAGTACTCGAACGCCGAAGAGACCAAGGAGCTCAACGAACCGCTCGAAGGCAATTTCTCGGGCATCGGCATCTCGTTCAACATGGCCAAGGATACCCTCTACGTGATCCAGACCGTCTCGGGCGGTCCGTCGGAGAAGGTGGGCATGCTGGCAGGCGACCGTATCATCGCCGTCAACGACACCCTGATTGCGGGCGTGAAGATGAAGAACAAGGACATCATGAAGCGCCTGCGCGGCCCGAAGGGCACGAAGGTAGACCTGAAAGTGCTCCGCAAGACCGCCAACCGGTCTGACACTATCAACTTCCGCGTGACGCGCGACGATATCCCCATCTTCAGCGTCGACGCGGCCTATATCGTCGAGCCAGGCATCGGCTACATCCGCCTCAACAAGTTCGCCGCCGAGACTCCGAAGGAGTTCCGCGAGGCAGTCACGAGGCTGAAGAAGGAGGGGATGAAGGATCTGATCCTCGACCTGACCGACAACGGCGGGGGTTACCTCAATGCGGCGGTCGACCTCCTCGGCGAACTCCTCCCGGTCGGGACGATGACCGTCTACACCGAGGGTCTCAACTCTCCGCGCCACAATAACTATGCCTTCCCCCACGGGGCGGTGCCGCTTCTCGAAGATGGCCGCGTGGCGGTGATGGTCAACCAGTATTCGGCCTCGGCTTCGGAGATCACCGCCGGTGCGATCCAGGACTGGGACCGCGGTGTGATCGTAGGCCGGCGCACCTTCGGCAAGGGCCTCGTTCAGCGCCCGATCCCCTTCCCCGACGGCTCGATGATGCGCCTGACAATCGCCCATTACTACACCCCCTCGGGCCGCGACATCCAGCGCCCCTACACCAAGGGCGACAACGAGGCATACGCCAAGGATATTCTCGACCGCTTCCACAACGGCGAACTGATGCACGCCGACAGCATCAAGCAGATTGACTCACTGAAGGTCAAGACCTTGCGTCTCGGCCGCGACGTCTACTCGGGGGGCGGTATCTCTCCCGACCGTTTCGTGCCGCTCGACACGTCGATGTACACCAAGTACTATCGTGAGGTGATGGCCAAGGGTGTCTTCAACCGCTGGGCCATCGATTATGTCGACGCTCACCGCAAGCAACTGAAGAAGCAGTTCAAGACCGACGACGAGTTTGTCGAGGGCTTCGAAATCACTCCCGATATGCTGACCGAGGTCTACGCGATGGCCGAGAAGGAGGGGGTCGAGCCCGATCCCGAACAGGCCGCGCTCTCGGAGCCGCTGATGCGCATGATCCTCAAGGCCCTCGTCGGCCGCGACGTCTACGAGAACGCCACCTACTTCAAGGTCTATAACCGTTTCGACCCGATCTTCCACACCGCCCTCGAAGCGATCAAGAGCGAAGACCCGGTCTTCGAAGAAAATTGACTGTCAGATTGTCATAATGTCAGATTGTCATAATGACACCTCCCAAAACCCCCTACAATCATGAAATCCAAGCTTCTTTCTTCCGCCATACTCTTCGGGTCGCTGCTTGCCTTCGGACAGGAGCCGCTGCTGACCCGCCCCTATATCGAAGGTCTCGAACCGGAGACCGTCGACTCCGTGCCGGCTCTACGCGAGATCACCCGTGACCAGATCGCCGAACTGCTCCCCTATCAGTATCCCGCCGGCAACATCCGCCTCTTCAGCGGCTACCGCCATCTGGAGCGGGTGTCGTTCGCGCGCCGGATCGAATGGATGGTCCCCGACGTGTCGGGCTCGGTCGTCGACGTCGATATGGAGAGTGTGCTCGGCCCTGACTTCGAGGAGACCCTCGAAGACGAGACCGTCTTTCAGCCCGAGAAGCCGGTGTTCGACGTAATGAACCCCAACTACACGCCGCTTTGGCTGTCGCGGTCGCAACGCGCTGCCCGTATGGCGGCCGACCTCGAGTACAGCTACATCCTCAACCATCCACTCGAGCAGACATACCTCGCGTGGGAGCTCCCCGAGCCGCCGAGCCTGTTGCCCGACGACTATTCGTTTGCCGGCTTCATCAAGCGCCTCGACATCCCCGACGTGGCCCGTCAGGAGACCCTCGGAATCACCCCCGATTTCAAGAAGACCCACTGGCTCCACACCACCACCGACGGTATCCAGTTCTCGCAGGCCTACGTCTCGCCCAACTGGTATCAGGGCGGTAATTCGTACCTCGCGCTCCTCTTCAATTTCTACTGGGATGTTCAGCTCAATCAGGTCTATCACCCGAACCTGATGTTCCAGTCGACGTTGAGCTACAAGCTGGCGCTCAACTCCGTCCAGGATGAGTATCACAAGTACTCGATCTCCCAGGACCTCTTCCAATACAACCTCAAGACCGGTTTCAAGGCCTTCAAGAGCTGGTTCTATTCGTTCAACCTCCAGTTCAAGACCCAGTTCCTCAACAACTACGAGAGCAATTCGACCGTCCGCAAGGCGGCTTTCCTCTCGCCGTCAGAGCTGACCGCCGGTCTCGGTATGACCTATAACCGGAATTTCTTCAACGACCGCCTGAAGTTCTCGGCCTCGATCGCCCCGGCGACCTACAACCTGAAGACCTGCATCGACCCGAAGGTCGACCCGGTTCAGTATGGCATCAAGATCGGACGCAAGTTCGTCAACGAGGGCGGTAGCTCGGCCGAGGTCTCGCTCGACTGGAACCTGACCTCTTACATCAACTGGAAGGCGCGCGTGTTCCTCTTCACCGACTATACCTACGGGATGGGCGACTGGGAGAACACCTTCACGTTCACGATCAACCGCTTCCTGTCGACCCAGATCTACACCCATCTGCGCTACGATTCGTCGTCCGAGCTTCGTCCCGGCGCGAAGTGGCAGCACTGGATGCTGAAGGAGATCCTGAGCTTCGGTCTGACCTATACGTTC
>CAZTSQ010000044.1:0-3445 GCA_964615915.1 uncultured Sangeribacter sp. | reverse complement strand
GGGTCGGGGGCGACCCTCCTCATATGATGAAAAATATACCGATATTCTTTGCGTTGTTGCGGAGCGGGCTCTACGGGAGCGAGATTCCGGAACGGGAGCTGCCCGAGTCGATCGACTGGGAGGCGGTGCTCCGCCTCGCGCGTATCCAAACCGTGCTCGGCTTCATCATCGACGCCGCCCAGCGCCTTCCGCGCCACCTCCGGCCCGGGCCCGAAATCGCCGCGAAGATGAGCAAGACCGCGCTCTCGCTCATCAAGACCAACCTCGTGCTCGAAAACGCCGCCTCGAAACTCGTCGCCCTCCTCAAGCCATACGGCGTCTCGGGCGTGATCCTCAAAGGTATCGGCGTCGCCCACTACTACCCCCACTCCCAGATGCGCCACGGCGGCGACATCGACTTCTATGTCGGCAAGAGCCAGTACGGCAAGACGATCCAGGCCTGCCTCAAGGAGGGTCTGATCTCCAGGAACCCGGATCCCAAGGAGGTCCACAAGCATTTCGAGTTCCATATCGGGAGCGTCATGATTGAGGTGCACCGCCTCGCCGCCACCCTCTTCCATCCTTTCCGCAGGGAGGCTTTCCAGGATTGGATGGTCGACCAACTCGAGCACTCCCCCGCCCGGCGCGAGCTTCAGATCGGCGGCGAGACCGTCGTCTTCCCTTCGGTCGACTTCGACGCCATCTACGTCTTCTATCACGCCTGGAACCATTATGTCATCGGCGGCGTCGGGCTTCGCCAGCTCTGCGACTGGGCGATGATCTTCCACTCTCGCGGCGACGAGATCGACCGCGCGAAGCTTGTCGAGAATATCCGCCGGTTCGACCTCACGAAGGGGTGGAAGCTTTTTGCCTGTATCGCCGTCAACCATCTCGGTGTGCCGGCTGAGAAGATGCCCCTCTACGATCCGCGCTACACCAAAAAATCCGAGCAGATTTTGGCCGACATCCTTCGGATCGGCAACTTCGGTTTCCACTCCGAAGAGTTCGGCCGCATGAAGAAGGAGGGCTTTGTCGGCAAGCGCTACGCGCTGACCAAAGTCGTCTCGATGACCAAGCGCTACCTGGCCCTCTACCCCTACGTCTCCTGGGAGGCCACCGGCTGCTACCTCACCCGCCTCCTCCAGGGTCCGCTCGATATCATCAAACGCAGTAGGGACGCGATTAATCGCGTCCCCCACAACGAACCCGAGACAAGCCCCAAAGCCCGGTACGGACGCGATTAATCGCGTCCCCCACATATTATTTTTTAATAAAGAGAATTTTTAAAGTCACGGAATAGGCCTGGAGCTTTGCCCCGGCGGCCTCTCACGAAATAAACGGACTTCACACGGAAGGTTTTTATTGAAAGCTATTGCTAAGAGCTATCGCTTCCGTTGGAATTTTGTTGATTTTCGTGTCGCCAAGGGGCGTAGCCACGAGGCCCGTGACGAGAATTTTTACAACAATAATATTTCCGTGTGAAATCCGTTTATTTCGTGACCATGGCCGAAACAGCGGCAAAGCCGCCGGCCGTTTCGTGACTCTAAACCTTTCTTAATCTTAATATTCCCTTCCCAACGCATTTGGGATAGGCGTCACGGAATAGGCCTGGAGCTCCGCCCCGGCGGCCTCTCACGAAATAAACGGACTAAATCACGGAGGGACGAGGGGAAAAACTCCTCCTGTTATGAAACGACTGCTGATATATCTCAAATACCTCTGGATGATTACCGAGGGCTTCCACCGGATCGCCATCTGGCGGACCCTCCTCGGTGTCGTGCGCGTCGCCCTCGTGCTCGTCTTCATCTGGCTCAGCAAGACGGCCATCGACTGCGCAATCGGCAAGGAGGTCGTCGCCCCCGACTCGCTCCTCTTCTGGTTCTCGCTGATGGTCGCCGACCTCCTGCTCGACGTCGTCGTCTCGCGCGGAATCCAATATATCGAGACGCGTTCGGTCATGCAGATGAACATCGTCGTCAACCGGCACCTCTTCAACGTCCTGATGCTCATGCCGTTCGTCAACGGTCAGCAGGGCTTCCACAGCGGCGACATGCTCGAGCGCCTCACCACCGACGTGCGCACCATCTGCAACTTCTCGCTCTATCAGCTCCCCTCGATGATCGTCATGGGCGTCCAGCTCGTTGGCGCCTTCTGGTTCCTCGCCTCAATGAGCCCTTACCTCGCCCTGGCGCCGATCATCATCATGCCGGTCTGCATTCTCGCCAGCAAACTCTATTTCAAGAAGCAACGGTGGCTGACCGCCAAGGTGCGCGAGGCTCAGAGTGAGGCGACGGTGTCGATTCAGGAGGGACTGAAACACCGCATGATTCTGCGCTCGCTCGACTGTGTCGGTGAGATGGACCGCCGTCTCGGGCGCGTCCAGGATGAGCTCGACGACGCCAACCGTCGGCAGACGAAGCTGTCGGTGGCCAGTGGGGCGATGGTGCGCCTCGGCTTCCTGACCGGTTACCTGATCGCCTTCGGCTGGAGCATCTTCAGCCTCCAGGCCGGCGTAATCACCTACGGCACGATGACCGCCTTCATCCAGCTCGTAGCCCGCATCCAGAACCCCATCGCCGGCATCTCCGGCTACATCCCCGCCTTCATCGCCACCTCGGTGGCGGTCGATAGGCTGAGGGATATAGATGCATACGCATGTACCACAGGCGTCCCCGCCTGTGGGGGGCAGCAAGGGAAGAGAGTGGGTTTGCCGCCCCGCACAGGCGAGGACGCCTGTGCTACATCCCCACAGGCGGGGACGCCTGTGGTACATGGCATCCGCATCTCCGACCTCTCCTTCCGTTACGAGCCGGACAGCGAGCAGATCTATTCCGACTTCAGCTACGATTTCCGGCCGGGGAGCCGGACACTGATCGTCGGTACGACGGGGGCGGGCAAGACGACCCTGATCAAGCTGTTGCTGGGGCTGCTGACGCCCGACTCGGGAAGCATCGAGCTCTATGACGGCCGGGAAAGCCGCAAAGTGTCGGCCGAAACGATCAGCAATTTCGTGTACGTGCCTCAGGGCAACACCCTTCTTCACGGCACGATCCGCGACAACCTGCTGTTGGCCGCTCCCGACGCTTCGGAGGAGCAGCTGCGCGAAGCGCTCCACACTGCCGCAGCCGACTTTGTCTTTGATTTGCCGATGGGATTGGAGACATCGTGCGACGAGACAGGCGCCGGCATCAGCGAGGGACAGGCACAGCGCATAGCGATAGCCAGAGCGCTTTTGCGCCCCGGCTCAATACTTCTGCTCGACGAATTCAACAGTGCCTTGGATGTAGAGACTGCCGAGACATTGATGAAACGGTTGGTGGCGAATCGTCCCGATTCGACCATCCTCATCATCGCCCACCACCAGACCGCCGTCGCCCCCTTCTGCGACCACGTCCTCAATATCCCATGTAACACAGGCGTCCCCGCCTGTGCGGGGTAGCAAGCGCATGTACCACAGGCGTCCCCG
>CAZTSQ010000043.1:0-17000 GCA_964615915.1 uncultured Sangeribacter sp. | reverse complement strand
ACAATGCGGCAATCTTCGCCACATTACCCTCCACAGCGTCAAGGCTTTTCATTCTCAATTTTTCCATTTATGCATTTGTTTATATTTTTCAACAATGGTAAAATAGCTTCCTTACACTTTTTTTTGTTCTTTTTGAATTTGGATAAGTGTATCAGAAATCTTTGCAGTTGAGTCTTTGTGTAATAGTGCTTCGGAATTAAATTGTTCTAAGAAGAATTCGACTGAGGAGTCGAACCATCCATTGTATTGAACGCTAATCCTAAAAGGCGTGAATTTATTTAGCTCATACCACTCATTACACATCTTATCGAACTTCGATAATGGCTCATTCTTTTTGGGGCATTGCATTAAGTAGTAATACTTCTTAGTGCCAGGTGTAAAAAAGAATTTTCTATTTTGGATATTAAACAGTATTTGCTTAATGCGTCCTCCTTGTTCGTCAGTATCAACTGGCAGGGAGGCAATATAATCTTTATCAATTGATATTTTGACATCCTTTGCAACAGATTTACCAACATTCTCAAAAGTAATGAAATAAACTCTATCATAGGGTTCAATACTAATGATAATCCGGGCACGTCTATCATACCACAAATAAAAGCCTGTTATTAAGGCTGATATTGCGGTTATGAGGGTGGCAATATTGATAATATTAGAAGTTTCACATAAAATCATAGGATAGATTTCAGTTTTTGAAGTTCAACGAATAATTCACGCTTGCGGCGCGGCTGCTTGGTGGCGTTCATCTGACGCTCTAAGGTGGCGATTTGACGTTCAAGTTTGGTGCGCTCCTCTTGTGCTTTGATATGGTCGTTTAAGGCTTGGAATGAAGAGACCGAGTCTGGACGTAAGCCTTGTAGGGACATGCCTTTGGCATGTGGAATCGGGGTCGAATCCACAGACCGCATATGGTCCACATCGCAAAGCGATGTCCCTACATGGGTTACGGTTGTCTTCGGGGAATCCATCGGTGGGTCCACATCGCGAAGCGATGTCCCTACATGGGTTTGGGGCACCTTTGGTGGGGTCATCGGGAGGTTGGCGATGGTTCGCACAATGTGGGTCCAAACGGCATCAAGGGTCAGACCTTTGAGAATCAGGAGTGAGGAATTAGGAGTGAGGGATTGCCATTCGGTTAAGAACAACCGGGTGTGGAAGACCGCTAACCGAACCTCTTCGTCGAAACGGAGAGCGTAGACGATCCGCTGAGGAATTGACTTGGCAAGCATCTCGATCGATTTGGGGTCGAAATCGCGCTTCTTGAGGGCGACTTCGACCACAAAGATCTCCTTGACCTCGGTGCCTCCGGCGATAGAGGGGATAGTGCGAGGCGAGATCCAATTCACGAAGTCAAGACGTGACACCTCCCCATCGAAACGCTCGCGTTGCGATGGTGTCCATTCCAAAGACCTGTACAGCTGGGCCTTCGGGAGTGGACGTCTGACTTCAGTTGAACCGGGTAGGCCTAACATATTGATGGTGAAATGAGATTTACGGAGTCCCCACGTAACCCATGTAGGGACATGCCTTTGGCATGTGGAATTGGGGTTGTCCCTTCCGAAGACGACCCATTATCATGTAGGGACATGCCTTTGGCATGTGGAATTGGTACAGAATTAACAGGTACCTCAAGGTCCACATCGCGAAGCGATGTCCCTACATGGGTTACGTGTATTATCCTGTGTTTCATTTGATTATTAGAAAACAGATGAGTTCGAAGTCGTCGAGGCCACGGAGGGAGGTGCCGAAGAGGGAGCCGGTGGCGCCGCTCAGGAAGGAGGAGAGGTCCGTGGTCTCTTTGACGGTTATAATGGAAGAGATGGCGGCGCCGAGAAGGTGCGAATATTTGGACATGCGCTTGCCGTCGCGAGTCTCCACATTGAATTGCCGGCACAGATCGGAAATAGGCTCGGACTTTCCGCGACAGAGCTGGCGCATGCGGTCAAGCAAACCCTTCGGATCCAGGTGGTCGATGAAGATGTCGGCGTTCGCATTGCCTTCCCAATTCTTCATTCCTAATTCCTCATTCCTAATTCCATTCTCCTCGGTCTTGACATAGACCATATAAAACGGGTGCAGTCGGTTCTTGCGGTCGATGTTGACGCCGTTGTTGCGGTTCTTGAGCACGAAGATGACACCGGGAGGAGCATCTTTCGTCGACGGCACGATGGCATGGAGCCCGAGGGGAGTATGCTCGATGTCGTGGCCTTGGGCCATGTAGTCGAGAAGATCGAGACGGAACTCGTTGAGGCCAAGGTCCATGATCGACACACCGGTGTTCATTTCCTCGATGTCGACAACCTCTTCCTTGAGGCGCTCGAGTTGGTCACGGCGATATTTGAGGTCCCCCTGTTCTTCGATCGATAGGGGATTGTCGTCGCCCGTGGCAGTGAGGACGGAGACCTTCATTCTTGCCTCGACTCGTCCCTTAAGGTTGATGTAATCGTCAAGGTCCATGTCGGGCCAATAGTTGACGAGTTGGATAACCGCGTTCTGTGAGCCGATTCGGTCTATGCGTCCGAAGCGCTGGATGATCCTCACCGGATTCCAGTGGATGTCGTAGTTGATCAGATAGTCGCAGTCCTGCAGGTTCTGTCCTTCGGAGATGCAGTCGGTGGCGATCAGCACGTCAATCTCCTCATTGAGATGAGTATAGATGGCCTCGCGCTCTTTCGAGACGGGGGAGAAGAGGGTAAGCACCTTGTTGAAGTCGAGCTTTTCACGAAGACGGAGGGTCGAGCGAGCCTCGACGTCGCCGGTTACGAGGGCAGTGTTGAGGCCGAGCCGAGTCTTTATGAGCAGCGCAAGGTTCTCGTAGAGATACTGCGCCGTATCGGAGAAGGCGGTGAAGATGATGACCTTGCGGTTGCCCTCGTTGATCGGGTTGGCTACCTTCTTCTCAATGTCTTCGATCAGCATCCGCAACTTGCTGTCACGGGCCGGTGTGATAGGGGAGATTTTGGATAAGAGCAGGTTAAGATTGGAGAGGTCTTCCTGGAGGAACGCGCGCCATTCGACATAGTCCATGTCGGCGAGGTCTATCTTCGACTTCTTACTGCCGATGAAGACCGAGTCCTCGCGTTCTTCGAAGTCGAGACCGCCATCAAAGTTGAAGTCCGTCACCATTGAGTTGCCTCCCATCTTCTGGACTTTTTCGATGGCCTCGAGGGTTTGCTCGATGTAGCTCTTGATACGCTCGAGTGTCAGTCGGAAGGAGTTGACAGAGCTTTCGAGGCGCTTTAGCAGGTTGATGCTCATCAACCTTCGGATACCCAACTCACGTCCGCTTCTCGAGAGGTTGGCCAGGCGGTTATCGTCGCGGATGTCGGTGTATTTCTCCAGCCTGCTCGGCAGAATGAAGTCAGAGGGGGTATAGATGGCAAGGTTAAGCTGCCTGAGCACCCCGGCGATGTCGGCGTATGTCGGTGCGTCGGCCAAGTCTGTCAGATGAGGCCGCCGGGAAACGGGCTTCAGACGCTCGGGGAACTTGCCGATGTCAGTTGTGTCATAGTACTGCTCGATGTGCCTCCGGCTCCGCGCAATGGTAACCCTGTCGAGAAGTTCGAAGAAGTCGAAGCTGAGCATGTCGAGCAGTCTCTTGGTCGACCGCTCTTCGGCAGGTAGTTTCGACCATCGGTTGAAGGCCGTCTGTGCCTGACGGAAAACCTCGACGAGCGCCGGATTGACCTCCTCAAAGGCGAGCGCCAGCTGGTTCTTGAGGTCGTTGAAGCGGTTGTTGACCGGGGTTGCCGAGAGCATGAGCACCTTGGTCTTGACGCCCGAGCGGATCACCTTGTTCATCAACTGGAGGTAGCGGTTCTCGCGGGGATTCTCGTCGTTTTCGTCGGTGGTGATCTTGCCGCCGTTGCGGAAGTTGTGGCTCTCGTCAATCACGACAAGGTCGTAGTTGCCCCAGTTGATGTGCTCGAGGTCGAGACCGTTGCTGACACCGGTCTTGCGTGAGAGGTCGGTGTGATAGAGAATGTCGTAGCGAAGTCGGTCGGCCGCGAGGGGATTGTTCCTGTAGTTGCTCCGGTAGGTCATCCAGTTGTCGTGGAGCTTCTTGGGGCACAGGACGAGCACCGATTTGTTTCGGTTTTCGTAATACTTTATGACCGAGAGGGCTGTGAAAGTCTTGCCGAGACCTACTGAATCGGCAAGGATGCAGCCGTTATATCGCTCGAGCTTGTTGATGATGGCAAGTGCCGCGTCGCGCTGGAAGTTGTAAAGCTTGTTCCAGATGACGCTCGACTTGAAACCGGTGGCTTCATTGGGAAGCACGTCTTCCGAGATGTCCTCGAGGAACTCGCTGAAGATGTTGTAGAGGGTGACGAAGTAGATGAACTCCGGTGCGTTCTCGCGATAGGCGTTCGAGATATTGTCGAGCACCTCGTCGGTCACGTCCTGAAGTTTGGCGCTGTCGTTCCAGACCTGCTCGAAGAGGTTGAGGTAAAACTGAGAATGAGGAGCATCGGTGCGCTGAACGAATTGGTATGCGTTGTTGCCGCGCTCGCATCCGAGGTCGACGGTTGTGAAACCAGTGATGGGCATGTAGTCAACGTCGTCGACATTGATGAAGCCCATCATGTTCTGGTCGGTGCGGTTGGATTTGAAGCGTACCTTCCGACGTATCCAGTCGGCGCATTCGCGCGAGACGGCCTTAAGCGAGAGCTCGTTGCGCAGCTTAATCTCGAATTCGGTGCCGAAGAGATTCCGCTCGCGATTGAGGCGAGGAATGTAGAACTCGCGCGATTGCTTGTCGACCTTCTCGGTGGTGAAGGTGGGTGAGGTGAAAATGAAGCGTAGCTCCTCAATTCCCTGGAGCTGGTCTTTCAGTTCCTGAAAGGCGTAGACCGAGAAGCTTGCGGCGGCTATCGACACACGGCTGCCCGACTTGATCGTCGAGATCAGGTCGTCACGCAGTGTCCGGTTTATGTTGTCGATGAGTTCCACGTCGGCTCGGTCGCTCTCTCAGCCACTGACTCCGACATGGCACTTTGGGTTAGTAAGATCCTAAACGAAAGGGGGGAGCCACACCTATGCTCATTCCACCCTAAGAGGCCTACCACAGCCCGATATAGTTGAACGAGCAATGGTAGAAGCGCCCCGCGAAGCATGTGTATGTAACACTACCTCCCCATTTAGAGAAAAATGAGGGGGAAGGACATAAACTTACCCAAGGGGCGTCTACTACTGCTCCATCCTTGACTATATCTTAGAAGGTGGTAGTTTCTTAGGGTCAAGAAATAAAGCGTCAGTAAACGCCTTTCGTATGTAACGAACCACCCAAACTTGCTGCGCAAGCCGCAAGCCGATTACCCGGTGACAAGTCACCATCGATCGCGGGGTTCGCCCGCAAAGTTACAAAATCTTTTCGGAACCGGCAAGACATTTCCATGTAGGGACATGCCTTTGGCATGTGGATTTTCCCCCGAGTCTGGGAGTGACCCCTGTAGGGACATGCCTTTGGCATGTGGACCAGACCCCGATTCTGGCCGTAACCCATGTAGGGACATGCCTTCGGCATGTGGAACCGGAGAAGAACATACAGATCCCTGAAATTCCACATGCCGAAGGCATGTCCCTACAAGGGTGGGGGATGGGTTCTCTATTAGAGCTTACTTCATTTCATCAGTTTCCCAATTGGCCACGTTGTTCATAATATATTCAACATGAGCGGCTCTGTCCCGAGGTCCTCTGATAAGATGATCATAGTATCTTCCTTGCCACCTGAATTCTATACCCAACTTCTGGGAGTGTTTGGTAACGGCGCCTTTAAATGAAGATATGTACCGGCTTAATTTCGGTATGACCCGAGAGATGGTTGTTGCTGGCCGATAAGAGGGATTGGGACAACGAGCATCAAAATTGTATTTCTCGCTATCATTTTCCACATATGCAAGAAAATGAATATGGTTAGGCATGACTACAAAATCAGACATCTCAATCGAGGGCCAGAACTCTGAACATCTACGAAGTTGATCTTCAACGAATTTTCCTATCTCCGAGAGCTTCATTTCTGAGTTTACTATCTCTCCGAAGAAATTTCTACGTCCTTCCGTACAGATCGTGATAAAAAACTCACCGCGATCGTATTCTATGAAGTGTGCCCTCGGTGATTTTCGGTATTGACTTGTCGGCATAGTAGGTTATATATATGTATAGATTCCGACGTCCACCCCGGGTCCACATGCCGAAGGCATGTCCCTACATGGTTTACGACCGCCTTTGGTCCCCGGGTCCACATGCCGAAGGCATGTCCCTACATAGTCTACTCGTTGGTGATCAGCTTGACTTCGTCGACGTCGGGGATTGAGGAGAGGTGGGTCATGATCGACTGGAGTTCCGTGAAACTGTGGACGGCAAAGCGAAGGTGGATGTTGACGATGGCGTCGTGGGTCTCGGTGTTGATGCTGCCGATCGATAGTCCGAGCGTGTTCGAGATACAGTCGACGATGTCGATGATCATGTGGTAGCGGTCAACACATTTGATCTCAATCTCGACAGGGTAGAGCGTCGAGTCTTCTTTGAAGTCGACCGAAAGTATGTTGTCGCCAAGCTGTGAGGCAAGACGAATAGCCGTGGGACAGTCTCGTTTGTGGATTGTCACAGTTCCGTCGGCCTCTTTGAAGCCGATGACCTCTTCGCCGGGAAGAGGATTGCATTCGTGACAACGGTGATGGACTATCGGAGGGAATTTGTTCAGATACTGCCGGATAGCCTTTTTCGCCTTATAGGTAACGGTATGGTTCAGCCAGTCGGGAGTCGGATGAGCGTTCAGGTCGGGATAAATCTCCACAATATCCCCACGGTGCAGCGGGGTCTTTATCGAGGCCAGTCGGCCGTTGATACGGGCATATTTGGCGTGAGTTCCGAGCTGGGAATGGATCTCATAGGCAAAGTCGAGTACCGTGGCGCGCTGAGGCAGGATAATGGGCTTACCCTGAGGCGAGAAGGTCATGATGTCGTCGTTATAGAACGAGGATACGACGCTCTCGATAAAGGAGTCGCCGGTCTCGTGGGTCTGTCGGGCGATATCTTTGAGAGTGGCGCGGAACTTGTCGATCCATCGGCGGATGCTGTTTTCAGATCGGTTTGAGAGGCAGCCGATCTGAGACTCCTGAACCATTCGCTCCGAGGATATGTGTATTTCCTGCCAGCGTCCAAAGTCAGAGAGCAACTTGATATGGAAGCTCTGATATCCGTTCTCTTTCGGGGAGTCGATATAGTTTGAGATTCCCCCCGGCTTTTCTTTGAATCGGTCGGTCAAAAGAGAGTAGATCTTCAGAGCAGTCGATTTTTCCGACTCTCCGGGTTCTCCTTTAAAGACTATTTCGATAAAATGGCGATATTTCAGGTGATCGAAGTCGTCGCCATATTTCTTCATCTTGCGCCAAAGAGAATAGGGGTAGCGATACTCGACATAGACTCGACACTTGATACCGGCGCGGCTAAGTATTCCCGATATTTCATCGGTAAAGACCTTCAGCCGCGCACTGTTGGCTTTCTTATCTTTTTCTATCTTTGAGACCAACTTATTGTATTCGTGCGGACAACGGAATCGAAGGCTGAGGTTCTCGAGCTCGGTCTTGACGTTGTAGAGTCCGAGACGGGTGGCGAGTGGAGCATAGAAATAATCGGTCTCTCCGGCTATCTTCATTTGCTTGTCGGCGCGCATCGAAGAGAGGGTGCGCATGTTGTGGAGGCGGTCAGAGAGTTTGATCAACAGCGGACGGATATCATACTGCACAGAGTTGAGCATCTGTTTGAAATTGTCGAGCTGTTTCGACATCTCGTATTTGTCCTTCTTCTGCTTCGTGACGACTCGGACCAAAAAAGCAACGTCTTCGCCGAAGCGCCGCTGAATCTCGTCGTTGGTGATAGGAGTGTCCTCCACAACATCGTGCAGGAAGGCGGCGATCACGGAATTGACGTCGAGCTGCATCTCACGCGCAGCAATCAACGCCACCGCGATCGGGTGGAAGATATAAGGCTCGCCGGTCTTGCGTTTCTGACGCTTATGTGCCTCACGGGCAAGCTCAAACGCATCCTTAAGGGTCTTCATCTCAGCGTCTGTCACACGCCCTTTCATGGCATCGAAAACTTGTTGGGCTGCCTCCTGTATTTCCTGAGTATAGTCTTTCTCCATAGCACGAACTTGACAAATGAAGTTTAAAATTAGTCAAAATTTGCGTCCGAACAAAAAAAAAATCGTAAATTTGCACTTTCAGTGTGTCGCGACCCGGTCTCAGGGGGTTGCGGACGAAGTGAATTACACGATGTCGAAAGGTCAGTCCTTCTCTGAAGGTGGCATATATGTACATGTTCCGTACTGCCGCAAAAAATGTCTCTATTGTGACTTTTTCAGCGGTGGCGCGTCGTCTGCCGACTGGGTAGGACTTGTAGATTCGCTCCTTAATGAACTAAATGAGAGAGAATCGGAGATTCCCGACGCCGTCGTGTCTATCTATTTCGGTGGTGGAACCCCCTCAGCGATGCCCGTCAATGAGTTCGAACGTTTGGCTTCGGGTATCGTCAAGAAAATAGGAGCGCGTCTGACAGCATCGCCGGAGATTACGATAGAAATCAATCCCGAGGATGCGACTGAAGAGAATATAGGCGCGTGGAAAAGGGCCGGAGTAAACCGGGCAAGCCTCGGTGTGGAAAGTTTCCAGGACCACCTCCTGACCGCTATAGGCAGAAGACATAGCGGTGCTGAAGCTGAGAGCGCCCTCCGGACACTCAGGCAACATTTCCACAACATCACAGCCGATCTGATCTTCGGTCTTCCGGATCAGAAGCCCCGAGATTTCCAGAGCGACCTTGACCTCCTTTTCTCCCTCAATCCGGACCATATTTCAGCCTACGCTCTCATGTATGAACCGAGAACTGCGTTGACCGTTCTTCGCGACACAGGAAGAATAACCCCGCTCGAAGAATCCATCTTGCTCAAAATGTTCGAAGACCTGTCGGAAAGATGTCGGGCCGAAGGGTTCACCCGTTATGAGATTTCCAATTACTCTCGCCCGGGATTCGAGTCGCGCCATAATTCACTCTATTGGCGCGGCGCCCCGTATCTGGGGCTAGGCCCGTCTGCCCATTCTTATGACGGCAAGCGGACAAGACGCTTCAATCCGCCAGATCTCAAAGGTTACCTGAAGCGGTTCGGAAGCGAAAAGAAGGGGAGCGCTACAATACCGTTCTACCAAGAGGAAATCCTTACAGACGAGGAGCTGAGAGAGGAATTTCTGCTGACCCGTCTGAGAATGAAGGATGGCTTCGAGATTTCAGAATATGAAAGACTATTCGGAAAGGCAGAAGCAGAGAAGCTCCGACGCAGACTCAATACACAACTCGAAAGAGGAGACCTCACGTTCGATAGCCGGAGAGTGAGTCTTTCGGAGAAGGGGATCATGAAGAGCGACAGTGTCATACTCGAGCTCGCGATGTAAAAGTAAAAGTCAGTATATCAGTTTAATAAAAGTAAATCGATGTCAGATTTAAGGTTCAAAAGTGTGGAGACAGCAACTTCCCGCAAACCGGTGAAGGTCGATCTCCCCAAAGAAAGAGTAGACAAGTACTACGGACAGAAGGTATTCAACCGTCAGAAGATGTTCGAGTATCTTCCGAAAGAGACCTACGCCGCACTTGTCGAGGCAATCGACAACAAGAAACCGCTTTCGCGCAAACTCGCCGACAGTGTTGCCGAAGGTATGAAGAAATGGGCCCTCGACCAGGGTGCCCGTCACTACACCCACTGGTTCCACCCTCTGACCGACGGCACGGCCGAGAAGCACGACTCGTTCATCGACCACGACGGCAAGGGGGGAGTAGTGGAAAATTTCGACGGCAAGCTTCTCGTTCAACAGGAAGGCGACGCATCGAGTTTTCCCAACGGAGGTATACGCAACACTTTCGAAGCCCGCGGATACTCGGCATGGGACATCTCGTCGCCTGCGTTCATCATCGACGACACTCTCTGTATCCCGACAATCTTCATCTCCTACACAGGAGAGAGCCTCGACTACAAGACGCCTCTGCTGAAGGCCCTCAACAGTGTAGACAAGGCTGCGACACGCGTGGCCCGTTACTTCGATCCGGAGGTAAAGCATGTCAATTCATATCTCGGCTGGGAACAGGAGTACTTTCTTGTCGACGAGGCGCTCTATGCAGCGCGTCCGGATCTTGTGATGACCGGCCGTACGTTAATGGGCCACGAATCGGCAAAGAACCAGCAGCTCGAGGATCACTACTTCGGCGCCATTCCCAAACGTGTAGAGCAGTTCATGCTCGATCTGGAACATGAGTGTCACAAGCTCGGAATCCCGGCCAAGACGCGCCACAATGAGGTAGCTCCTAATCAGTTCGAGCTCGCTCCCGTCTATGAGGAGACAAATCTGGCCAATGACCACAACCAGCTTTTGATGTCGCTGATGGCAGATGTCGCCCGACGCCATAACTTCCGCGTACTCCTTCACGAGAAACCCTTCGCCGGCATCAACGGAAGCGGCAAGCACAACAACTGGAGCCTCGGGACCGATACCGGAACACTGCTTTTCGCACCCGGCAAGACTCCGAAACAGAATCTGCAGTTCGTCACTTTCGTGACTGCCGTCATGTCCGCGGTCCATAAGCACAACGGTCTGCTCAAGGCATCCATCATGAACGCCACCAACGCTCATCGTCTGGGCGCCAATGAAGCGCCGCCGGCCATCATATCGATGTTCCTCGGCACACAGCTGAGTCAGATTCTCGACGCTATTGAGAAACACGAGATCAACGAAGACATCATGCTCGCCGGAAAGGACCAGATGTCGCTCGACGTCGCCCAGATTCCGGAGCTTCTCGTCGACAACACCGACCGCAACCGCACCAGCCCATTCGCCTTCACGGGCAATCGCTTCGAGTATCGCGCCGTCGGCTCCTCGGCGAACTGCGCGTCGGCTATGATAGCCCTGAATGCCGTGGTTGCCGACTCACTCAACATGCTGGCCGACCGTATCGACGCACGACTCGCAAAAGGAGAGCAACTAGAGACAGCCATACTCAAGGAGGTCCGCAAAATGATCAGAGAATCAAAGGCGATCCACTTTGACGGCAACGGATACTCTGACGAATGGAAGGAGGAAGCCGCCCGTCGCGGTCTCGATGTCGAGACTTCGGCTCCCCTTATGTATGACGCCTACCAGGACCCGAAGAACATCGAAATGTTCAGCCGCACAGGTGTCCTTTCACCCAAGGAACTGCAGGCTCGCAACGAGGTGAAGTGGGAGATGTATGTGAAAAAGATTCAGATCGAGAGCCGTGTGTTGGCCGATCTGGCAATCAACCACATCCTCCCGGCCGCCACTCGTTATCAAAGCGTTCTGCTCGACAACGTCTTCAAGATCAAACAGCTCTTTGACAGCGAGAAAGCGGAAAAGATAGCAGGTCAGGACATGGGCGCGATAGAACAGATGGCGGAGCACATGGCCGTCATCAAAGAGAAAGTCGAGGAGATGGTTGATCGCAGGCGTGTAGCCAATCGAATCGAGAACGACCGCGAGAAGGCGATCGCATATCACGACCGGATTGTACCCATGATGGAAGAGATCCGATACCACATCGACAAGCTCGAGCTGATGGTCGACAACGAGATTTGGCCCCTCCCGAAGTACCGCGAACTCCTATTCATACGATAAAAAGAAACTGCCACAGACAAAAAGAAACGACCCGTCTTTTCGCGGGTCGTTTCTTTCTTCTAGATTTATTTCAATTGATCGTAGCCTTCTCTGAAGAATTTCTGGGCAAATTCCCAAGGGCGAAGAATCCTGTCGGCTTCGATAACAATGTCAAGGTCAATGGGCACTTCACCTCTAAGTCGTGTCGCTTCGTCTCGTCCTTGGTCCATCTCGTAGGCCTTCATAAGCGAATCCAGCTCCGGAGTTGGCAGTGAGCTTTCGATGAGTGCCACCGCATTGAAGTAGACTCCCTTTGCTCCCCCTACAGCCTCGGTCTGATAAACACTAGAGACCTTCAGCAAATCGAAACTGGAACGGAGCCATTCAATAGCTTCAGCCACTCGTCGCTCGGCACCACCACAATTAGCCCCGAGAGAGATGACGTATGGGATCTTGGGGTCCATGGTCTTCACTCCTTGAGTTGCGGTTTTGTTGGCACAACATCTTTGGAAACTTTCGAATTCCAAAGCGTCAGGACAGTCACTTCGGGAACTGCGCCAACTCTGAAGGGCATCCCGACTTCGCCGGAGCCAATATTAACGTAGATCTGAGTAGGCTCGCCTTTGTCATTCGGACGCTGGTAAAGACCGCCCCATTCTTCATATTTCCATACCGCGGGGCTCCATGACCAATCGCCGAGACGGATTTCTGTCTGCATGGCGTGAGTATGGCCCGATAGTGTCAGGTCTATATTGGTCTTGTGGGATACTTCCTGTCGCCAGTGTTCCGGATTATGACTGAGGAGCACCTTGAAACGGGAATCGTTTACATTGAAAGCGCTGTCCGGATCAAAAGAATAAGCGTCTTGAAGGCGTCCGTATTGGTGGAACGGTGGTTCACCCCAGTTTTCGACTCCGATAACCGGAATGGTGTCAGCCCCGCGAGTAAGAAGTACATGTCGGTTGTTCAGCAGTTGCCACCCCATAGACTTCTCCCAGGCAGCGAGCAATTCGTTATTCTCAGTGCGGTCGGAAGGTCGAGTCCAAGTAATATAGTCGCCATAGTCATGATTGCCGAGAATGGAGAGTGTTCCATCGGGAGCCTTGAGGCGGGAAAGAACCTTGAGGAAGGGACGCAACTCGAGGGTGTGACGATTGACAATATCCCCGGTGAAGACGATCAGATCGGGCTTCTGAGCGAGAACTGAGTCGACAAGATTGGAGATGAAGACAGTGTCATTACCCCATGTCCCGACGTGCATGTCGGAAAGCTGGACAATCTTATAGCCATTGAACGAAGCCGGGATCTTTTCAGACACGATATTGACCTGTCTGACATCGATCTGGTGCCGGGTAATCAACGCTCCCCACCACATGATGATGAAAGTCAACAATCCGAAAGGTAGACCGAGCCAGAGAAGTGAGTTTCGTTTCCTGCGCTTGAATAGACGGGGAAGCAGCCCTATCAAACCGAAAATGAAAGCCACGGACTTAGCCGCGTAAATAGTCAGATAGGTATAAAGCATCCACATCGTCGCCTGAATGTCCACCTGTTCAGAACGGCGCGGCAAACAGACAATTACGATCAGGAGAATGTAACAAAGGATGGCGAAAGACCACCATCCCCTTGTCCATTGTTTTCGTTTTTTGATGAAGTCTCGCCCGAGCGACCAGATTCCGTAGTCATCTACAAGAGACAGGAATGCAAGGGCGAGCATCATTATCAGCGGTAGTCTCATAAAGTGTTTTTATTCGAGACCGGCACCGAGAATTGCGCGAAGTTTATTTTTCAGAGGATTGGCATACATAGTCAGCATCATCTGATACATGAACTTGTACTCTTCATCGGTCAGGTTTTCGATCTCAACCTTAGCGAGCTGAGCGGCGAAGTAGTCTTCGACTTTCTTCTTCTCAGCCTCGTCATATTTGTGGGCGAATCTTTTGGTCTCGTGAAGGATGTCGTAAGCAACGTAGTTGATCGTGAAGATCTCGTAACTGCGATGGATGGCCTGGTCGATCAGCGCACAGATATATTTCGAAGCCTTGTTGGCATCGCGGAACTCTCCGATTTCGTCTACCTTGGCGTTGATTCGCGGAGTGAGCTGGAAATGAACCTTCCCTTTGAATTGCAGCAGACCTGTCTCCATCGAGAAGAGATCATCTTTCTGAGACTTCTTGAAGTTCGGGTCCCTGCGCTTCATCAGGAACTCTCGGGCCTTCAGATAATCATTGGGGTCAAATTCATAGCTGATGGAGACCGGCATGAGATTGATCTCTTTGACTTTTTCCATGAACGTTCCCTGACCGCCGAGGGCAAGCATCTTCACCAGCGATTCCTGAGTGTGGTCCGAGGAGTCTTTGGCGCGACCTTCACGCTGGGCGATCCATACCGATTCCTGCTTTTCAATGATACAGTAGTGGATGTAGCCCGAAAGCTTCTTGGCCGCCATCAATGCTTCGCGGACTCCGGTGTCACGCTTGACGATCAGACTCTTGTTCAGACGCACCAGATCAGTGATCCAGTCGTAGATCAGGAGGTTGTTACCAATCGCCACCTCTGATGTCGGAATCCCCCGTCTGAGGAAGGTCAAGTTGAGGAACGAGGCGTCGAGGACGATGTCTCTGTGATTGGTGATGAAGGTGTAGCACATCCCGGGGTTGAGATACTTGACACCGCCAAGGGTTATTCCGTCGGTCGTAGTCTTAGCAAGCATCTCCAGAAAGGGATACATCACCTTGTGCTGGAAATCATATTTGTTGTCGATCTTCAGAAGCTCGTCAATCAACTGAGGGACGTCTTCCTTAGGCATCGTGTAGTTCAAGGCGTGGATCAGCCCCGGCTCCTTGACGAGCCGTGCCATCTTCTCTTTAAACACCCCGTCAGGATACGGAGCTATATCAGCGTAATCGAACTCAGAGTTTCCCATACAATTGTGTTTCTTCACGATAGTTTGTCTCACGGGACATCCGGAAAAGGAGTCGCGCCATGAGACGGTGCAAAGTTACGAAAAAAAGTCGGATATGCCGAACGGTTTTAGCCTCTGAAAGGTCCGGAAGGGGATTAATAGTGTTAATCTTTCTTAAGAAGCGACAGATTTGAGCTTCAAATTTGTTTAAAATGTAGAACACTATTAAAAAACATAATTATGAGAGAAAACAGAATTCTGCCGGAAGATACCGTTCAGGTGGACGTCCTTTATGAGGGAGCGCTGGTCTATTACACGAAGGCCACAGGGTTCTCTACTGTAGAAGAGGCCATCGGCGCAGCTATAGAGAAGTTCACTCAGCGCAGTTTCAGTATCGAGACTTATACCTACAGAGTGACGAATATCTCCAACCGCACGTCAGGACTCTACAGGTTCGATGCTGACGGACGTCTCGTTGAGATCCCGCCTCAGAAGCTTGATCCCGAGACTTTTCTTCGCTAACGAATCATTCCAGCGGTGACGTACAGTCAGAGCCCTCCAATCGAGTTGCGATTGGAGGGCTCTGTATCGTTTGGGAATGAGGTCAACTCAGATAATCAATAGGTAATGGTGACGGCAACGGGGAAATGATCAGATGGGAGACGGGCCTTCAATTTCTCCAGCTTCACCTCTTCCGGCGCCTGATCGTTTGACTTTCCCGATGAGCGCTTGCCGGTCCGGTAGGTGTCCGTCAAGATTCCGTATCTGTCAACCTTAAAGGTAGGGGAGAGGAAGATGTGATCAATACGGCTATCGGTAAAGGCTTCCGGATTGAAGCCGTTATATGTTCCGTTCGGGGCGTATTTTATAGTGGCCATGTCATACGAATCGTCAAGTCTCTCGGAGTCCCTGAGGATCTCGTAAGTCTCGTTGTGCTGGTCGATGTTGAAATCGCCGGTGAGGATGACGGGCACGGAGTCAGGCAACTGCTCAATCCGGTTGAGAATCATATTTGCGCTTTCACGACGAGCCTCTTTGCCCTTATGATCCAGGTGAAGGTTCATCATCATGAATTCGAAGCCGGTGCGCTTATCCCGAAACAGGCCCCATGTACAGATTCGTTTGCAGGCTGCATCCCATCCTTTGCTCGGTTTGTCGGGAGTCTCGGAGAGCCAGAACGTGCCGCTCTCTATCGGCTCGAAAAGGTCGTTCCGGTAGAAGATGGCCGAGTGTTCGCCCTTATCTTTTCCGTCGCGCCCGACACCGATATAGTCGTACTCAGGGAGGAGTTTCTCAAGGTCCGCGATCTGATTGGGGAGACCCTCCTGAGTGCCGAAGATCTCGAAGTCGTGATATCGGATAAGGTCGGCTACGTGAGGAGCACGGGTAGACCAGCCGTTACCTTTGGCATTGTCTCCGGAGGTTTCCAGTCTCAGGTTATAGGTGGCAACCTTTAACTGTTCAGCCGAAACACCGAGAATTACTGACGCAAACAGTAATAATGAGATCAGTTTTTTTATCATAGTGTTAAGATTGTGAGTTCTTTCGCTGTTCCATCGTGGCTCGCAACCGAGCTTCAGTTGGATTATCAGATGGGAACCAATATTGTCTGCTCTTCACGCCGTCGGGAAGATATTGCTGCTCCACATAATTGCCCTCGTAGTCATGGGCATATTTGTAGCCGTCGCCGTAGCCGAGATCTTTCATCAATTTTGTGGGTGCGTTGCGAAGATGAAGAGGAACAGGAAGGTCTCCGGTCGCCGAAACTTCCTCGAGAGCGTTGTGTATGCCCATATAAGCCGAGTTGGACTTGGCTGAAGTGGCAAGATATACGGTACATTCGGCCAGTATTATCCGACCTTCCGGCCATCCTATTCGGTGAAGGGCGTCAAAACAGGCATTTGCAAGAAGAAGGGCGTTCGGATTAGCAAGACCTATGTCTTCAGCGGCAAGAATCACAAGTCGACGGGCAATGAACTCCGGGTCTTCACCACCTTTAACCATTCGGGCGAGCCAATAGAGTGCGCCATCCGGATCGCTTCCACGAACAGACTTGATAAAGGCCGAAATAATATCATAATGAAGCTCTCCGTTACGGTCATAAGCTGCGGGATTCTCCTGCAGTCGAGCCGAGACTATCTCGTCGTTGATTATAATCTTTTCTCCAGCAGGTACCGATTGTTCAATTAAATCGATTATATTCAACAACTTGCGGGCATCTCCTCCGGCATATCTGAAGAGAGCTTTCTTCTCCTGAACATCGATCTCTCTCGACTTCAGGATTGGATCCGCTGTGAGAGCAGTCTGAAGGAGAGACTCCATGTCCTCGGTCTCAAGAGATTTTAGCGTATAAACCTGCGCACGGGAAAGCAACGGGCGTATCACTTCAAACGATGGATTCTCGGTAGTGGCTCCGATCAATGTCACAACACCTT
>CAZTSQ010000042.1:0-17881 GCA_964615915.1 uncultured Sangeribacter sp. | reverse complement strand
CAGTATGTGGTGCCATTGATCACCGATCCAAACTATATCGACATCGTTCTCGACATCTGCCGTGAAAACGATATCAAGGCGGTGACGACTTTGATCGACCCGGAGATCGAGATTCTGGCGGCAAATTCGGATCGTTTCAAGAAGGCCGGAGTCATCCCGCTATGTCCGGCCCCGAAGAGCGCGATCTATTGCTTCAACAAATACGAGTTGTTCAAATATCTTACCGAGAAGGGAATCCGTACACCGCTGACGATTCACGACTGGGACGAGTTCCGCAAAGCCCTCGATGAGGGACGCATCTCCTTCCCAGTGTTCATGAAGCCGGTCTGCGGTAGTGGAAGCGTGGGTGCCCACAAGGTGAACACCCTCGAACAGGCCGAGAAGGACTGGTTCTCGGGAGAGCACGACTACATCATTCAGGAGCTGATGACGGGCGGAGACTGTGACGCGGACGTTTATGTCGACACTATCAGCCACAAGGCAGTGGCCGCCTTCTCCAAGCGAAAGATCGAGACAAGAATCGGAGGTGCGTCGAAGACTATCTCGTTCAAGGACCCCAAGCTCTTCAAGTTCATCCAGGAGATCTGTGACGTGTTCGAGTTCAACGGGCCGTTGGATATGGACTTCTTCATCAAGGACGGAGAGTATTATCTCTCGGAGATCAATCCTCGCTTCGGTGGAGCCTACCTCCACGCCTACGGCGCAGGAGTTGACTTCATCAAACTGATCGTCAACAACATCAACGGCATCGAGAATCCGGTAGAGATCGGCAACTATGACGATGATGTGCTGATGATGATGTACGATGACGTAGTCGTCTGCAAAGCCGACGATCTCGTCGACTGCAATTTCACTACCATATAACTCTCCCCTCGAAGCATGATTCGAAGCGAGGCCAGCGTATGCCAGGCCTCGCTTCTATTGAGGGAATTTAATGGCATTTAGACACTATGCAAAAATACGTCATGCGATAAGGCATGCAGTATTATCATTTCGGTCTAAATAAACGATGGTACTTGATGAAAATTAAACATAAAAGTATGAATCTACCCCCCCCCGCAAAGAAAGCTGATAACAATAGACTGCACTACATTGATAATCTGAGAGTGTTAGCATGTTTCTTGGTTATCCTAACCCATTCAACAATGCCTTCGAATAATCCCGAGCATGATGGCATGTGGATGGCTTTGATCTCTTTAATGGGATCTCCTTCTTCTGAACTGTTCCTTACCCTCTCAGGCACCGTTCTCCTGCCTATAAAAACCGGCGTCCGAAAATTCTACAAGCGTAGATTCTTAAAACTTGTCCCACCACTGATCATTTGGTCAGTTTTAGGAGTTCTACTCTTGACACGAACCCGAGGCTTTCCCATGAATTGGGCTTTAGATAGGATTATTCATATTCCCGTTGCACCGGCTCTTTTGGTCTATTGGTTTGTGTATGCCATGATCGGCCTGTATCTTTTGGCTCCTTTTATCTCACCGTGGCTAAAACAAACCTCTAAAAAACAGCTGGAGCTATTTTTGGCACTTTGGATAATCAATTTGATCATCCCTTGGATTCAACTTTTTGTGCCAAACTTCATTCCAGATTACTCCATGAATGGTAATTATTATTGGATGTTATGCTATTTCGGAGGCTTTCTAGGATACTGGCTCTTAGGGTACTACCTAAATAACTATCCTGTGCAAATTGGGCTCAACAAGAGGTTTGTGGTCATATTCTTCACTTCAATCCTTTATCCGATTGTCTTGTTGTGGCTATACAGTAAAGGACTTTTTCAGGATCAGACCACAGATAATCTTCAAATCGGAAGCGCAGCATGGGTTGCAATGTTGTATGTGATTCTATTCCACGTTCGTTTTCCAGAAAAGCTAGAGATGGTCTTGACGAAGATCGCCAAGTACTCCTTTGGAATATATTTGACCCATCTCTATATTGCTACCGAGCTTTATTGGGGAATATTTGAGGGGACACATATCCATATCTTTCCTCGCACATTCTTAATTGCTATCTTAACCCTCATCACTGGTTATCTATTAACATGGCTCATTGGTAAACTTCCCATCAGTAAATATGTGGTTGGAGTGTGAGTAGGGCGCAAGAGACCAAAAAGAGGAAGGGTACATTACAGTGTGGTCCCTGCCGAAGAGACGTAACAGTCAAAAAGGATCATTTGGTTGATTCATAGGTCGTTTGTAACTTCGGAAGGGCAGGAGCAGTTTACTAAAAAGCATGATCAAAAGCGAAGAGATGGAGATGAACGAGAGGAAGAGGAAAGGGGAGGAGTTGAGGGGGAGGCTCAAGGGGATGTCGCAGGAGGAAAAAGCGGATTTTTTGTTGGAGTTGGGGAGGAGATCGAGACGCGGTATTCAGCTCTGGCCAAGAGTTTAAAGGGGCTCGTAGAACAACGGTAGGCGAAGCGTGATAGGGTCGAGGATTGGATGACTGAGATCAAAACTAGTGCTTACACGGTTGCTGAGTTGGAACAGCGGATGTAAGAAGGGATGAGGATGGAGAAGGAGCTGAGGGAGATGGATGAGGCCATTGAGAAACAGTGGCCCGAGATGAAGGATCTGACGGAGCTGGCCGAGATGTGGAAGAAAGGCGCTCAGGGAGCGTCTAAGTAACCGCTCGAGGAGAAGCTTAGAAGTGATATGATGCCGTGGGATGAGTGGGTAAGGAGGAACGGGAAGTTTGAGGGGTTTGGAAGGAGTATCTTCGCGAGGTGGTGTGGAAGGGGGTGTATGTGTCGGAGTATTGCCTAACGGCGGGAGTGGATTGGGTGGAGTTTATGCGATTTCTGGAGGAGAGACGCCGACGTATCTAACAGGGGGAGGAGGCCAGACGTAATATAGACTGGAATTAGGGGCACGGGCAGCGCAAGGAACGGCGGCTCGCAGATGGTAAGGGGGGTGATTACAAATAGTTTAACCGCTCAGGCGGGGACGCCTGAGATACTTGCACGGGCTTTGGGTACCGGCTGGAAGCCGGCGATCCTTGCCCTCTTCCAATTATGAAACAGTATAAGATAGCGGTGGCGGGGACGGGGTATGTCGGGCTGAGCATCGCGACGCTGCTGGCGCAGCATAACTGTGTGACGGCGGTCGACGTAATCGCCGAGAAGGTCGACAAAATCAATAACCGGGTCTCGCCGATCCAAGATGAGTTTATCGAGCGGTATCTGGCGGAGAAGAAACTTGACCTGACAGCGACCCTCGATGGAGAAACGGCTTATCGAGACGCTGATTTTGTGGTCATCGCCGCGCCGACTAACTATGACCCGGCAAAGAATTTCTTCGATACGCATTGTATCGAGGATGTGATCGACCTGGTGCTGAAGGTGAACCCTAAGGCTGTGATGGTCATCAAGTCGACCATCCCGGTTGGCTATTGCCGCAACCTTTATGTGAAGTATGCCGAGAGGGGAACGGAGCATTTCAACCTGCTCTTCTTCCCGGAGTTCCTGCGTGAGAGCAAGGCGCTGTATGACAACCTTTATCCGTCGCGAATCATTGCCGGTGTACCGAAGATCATCGACCGCCCGGAGTTCGCTAAGGAGAATGAGGCGATCTTGAGCGTGACAGATCCGGCGAAGATGCTGGAAGCGGCCGAGGTCTTCGCGAACCTGTTGAAGCAGGGGGCGCTGAAGGAGGAAATACCGACTCTCTTCATGGGCATGAAGGAGGCGGAGGCGGTGAAGCTCTTCGCCAATACATATCTGGCTCTGAGAGTCAGCTATTTCAATGAGCTGGACACCTATGCGGAGGTGAAGGGGCTCGACGCACAGGCGATCATTGAGGGTGTGGGGCTCGACCCACGAATCGGAACCCATTATAACAATCCGTCGTTCGGCTATGGCGGCTATTGTCTGCCGAAAGACACGAAGCAGTTGCTGGCTAATTATGCGGAGGTGCCTCAGAACATGATGTCGGCAATTGTGGAATCAAACCGCACGCGCAAGGATTTCATCGCTGACCAAATCCTGCAGAAGGCGGGATGGTATGGGGAGAATGCACAGTATAGGTCGGGGGAGGTGCCATGTACTGTGGGAGTGTACCGCCTGACGATGAAGTCTAATTCGGACAATTTCAGGCAGTCGTCGATCCAGGGGGTGATGAAGCGCATCAAGGCGAAGGGGGCGCAGGTGATCATATATGAACCGACGCTGGAGGATGGCACTACGTTCTTCGGCAGTCTGGTGGTCAATGACTTGGCGAAGTTCAAGGAGATGTCACAGGCGATCGTCGCGAACCGCTACGATGCCTGTCTCGACGACGTCGCCGACAAGGTCTATACTCGCGACATCTTCCGCCGCGACTAGCTCTCAAACGCATGTACCTCAGGCGCCCTCGCCTTAGTGAGCAGCATCCCTCCAACCAAAGCGAGGTCCGCGTTTGCGGACCTCGTTTTGGTTATACGCCGAGCACTATGGCCGGATCTATGTTGAGGGTTTTGCTGATGGTGCGTCCTACTTTCATCGTGGGCTCGCTTTTGCCCGAGAGATAGTCGCAAATGCGCGAAGGACTGACGTGAAGGAGTTTGGCGAGTGCCACCTGCGAGAGTCCCATCTCATACATTCTGAGTTTGATCACCTCTATCAGCGTGGGTCGGCCGACTGCATAGTGAGCGTCCGAGTAGTCTGCTATGAGATTTGACAACAAGACAAGTTCTATGTAGTTCGGATCGGTCTCAGGTGTATCGTTGTTAACCTTCGTCAACAATTCTTCCACTCGAGATTCAGCCCATTCGTATTGGGCCTTGTTTTCGATTTTTGTCATCTTTTCTCTTTCTAAGTGCCTATTTGAAGATAAATGGTTCTTAATGACCATCTTGTCTTTTTTAGGCTAAATCTAACAATTTCCCCCCTAATTAACTCAAATTGAGGAACAGTCTATCCGATCGTATTCGGCGTGTGTTCCAATAAAACGGATGTACACCAGCTTTGGTTTAAATAGAATTAGTGCAACTAGTCGGTAATCATTGCCTTTAATATTGAAGACGAAGCGCTCATTTGCGATATAGTCAGCACTATTAAAGGTGTTCTTTATGTCCGAAAATTTTGACCAATCAGCCTCCTTAACTTTCGAAGCCCAGTCCTGAATAGCACTCATTGCATCGGCGTGTTGTTCACCGAACTCTTTTAGTCGTTTTTCTGTAACGATTCGCATACTTTTTACATTTTAATTTTAATTTAAAGTTATACATCTACTTGATTTCACAAGCGTTCTCATAATGTGTTGCAAATTTACGAACAATTTTGCGAATGACAAAATTTTCTGAGGAAATTTTCTTCCTATATTCTTAGAAATGGTTACTTCCAACAAGTACCGGCTGGAAGCCGGGGCTCCTTGCCTTGTCTGTATTGCGCTTGCGAAGGGGAGGTCAAAATATTTTCGGGGGGTGCTGCGTTTGATTAGTGGAATATATTCAAGTCGTTAAACTAAACCGGAAATTTGAGGTGGTAAATCAAGAAAGGGATGGGAGCCCGGCGTGCGCGGCGCGCGAGAGGCGGTTTCTCAATGAGGTGATCATTGTGAGGCTGGTGTTGATCGTGTGTCTGGTGTTGTATCATTCGTTCGCTCCATATGCGGGCAGTTGGTTGCCTCTTTCGGAGGATGTTATCCTCCCTTATTATTGGGTTGCTAAGTTCTCTTATAGCTTCTTTCTGGGGTCGTTCGTCTTCATTTCGGGCTATCTTTACGCTTATGCGGATATGATTAAGGGGCCTCAGCCGTTGAGGGTTGTGGTTAAGAAAAAGGGGATGAGGCTGTTGATTCCATCGATAATTTTCAGTGCCCTTTATCTTGCGATTCTGGGTCTCAACGACGGAGAAACCACAAGGCATGCGATTTACACCCTCTTCAGCGGACGAGGCCATTTGTGGTTCCTGCCGATGCTGTTCTGGCTTTTCATCGCGATGGAGTTTATCAAATGGACCAAACTGAAGCCTAAGGTGGTCTTACCGATCGCCTTCATACTCTCGATCGGTGGACTTTTTCCCTTTCCTCTCCTCTTCAGACTTGACGGTGCCTTCAAGTATTTCATCTTCTTCTATTTAGGTTACATCATAAAGAACTACGGTTTTGACCAAAAGAAGATAGAGCAGGGCAAGTGGCTCATAACGAGTTTGATAGTGTGGATTACCACCTTCGTTTGTGTTGAATGGATAGTACTCAAGATTTACAATCCGTATGGTGAAGGAGCTCATTTTTGGGTGTGGGACTTTTTGATCTATTATGGGCAGATCTTGTATACTATTGCAGGGACGATTTTCGTGTACGGTCTCTCGTTGAGAATGATGAATGAGTGGAAGATCAAGATTAGCCCCGCATTGGTAAAGTTATCCGGTTTGTGTTTCGGAATTTATCTTTACCAGGAGTTTATTCTTATGTTGCTCTACTATCACACGGATTATGTTGGCCATGTGGGACTGTGGTGGGCGCCGTGGCTCGCTTTTGCGGCGACCCTGTTGGTGTCTACAGCCCTCTCGTATCTGACAATGAAGACTCGCTTCGGCCGTGCGCTGATAGGTTAGCAAGGGAAACGCGGCATTCCAGAAGCACTGGCTTTCAGCCCGTTAGTATTGCATATATTGACGTAAAAACGTAAATTTGTGGGAAATTTGATGTCCTTATGAAGAAAATAGCTTTTTTGATAGGTATGGTGGTGTGGGCACACGGGATGTTTGCGCAGACAGTGGTGACCGAGGCGGAAGCGGTCGACAATGCCGTGGTGTGGAATGCGGCCGAAGGTGCTCGTCTTGTCGGTACATGGACCGCGCCGGAGAATCCGAAGGCGGTCATTGTATTGGCTTCCGGAAGCGGTCAGCAGGATCGCGATGAAAATATTTTGGGACACCGTCCCTTCCGGGCTCTCGCGGAAGCACTCTCGAAAGAGGGTTATGGTGTGCTGCGTCTCGATGATCGGGGTGTCGGCGGATCGACTGGCGAGGTAAAAACTGCTACGACCGCCAATTTCACCAATGACATCGCCTGTGCGCTGGCGTGGATGGACTCCATTGCTCCAGGTAAACCCAAGGGAGTGCTTGGCCACTCGGAGGGTGGTATGATTGCGATCAACCTCGCTCAGAATCCCCTTTGTGATTTCATCATCACACTCGGTGCACCGGCGATGCCCGGCGACTCGATCATCCTAACCCAAGGTCGGGCCGTAACCGAGGCAATGACAGGCCGCTATGACGGGGAACCGCTACAGAAGCAACTTCTCAGTCTCGCCAAGGGCGATTTGTCAAAGGACGAGGCAAAGAAGCAGATGATGGAATTGCTTACAGCCCAGTTGGGAGCCCAGGCGTATATTCCCGGAGTGAAGCAACAGCTTGAGGGCCAGGTAGAGATGATGTTGAGTCCATGGTATCGAGAGTTCCTCCGCACTGACCCGGCGCCGGCGATCAAGGCGGTTAATAAGCCTTGGCTTGCGCTCAATGGTGATAAGGACTATCAAGTTCTTCCAGTCAATTTGGAGCTGATCGGTCAGTTGAACCCTCAGGCCAAGTGCGTGATGTTGCCGAACCACAATCACCTCTTCCTCGAGACGACCAACGGCCTCCCTCAGGAGTACATGATGCTGAAAGGTGACATCTCGGACGAGACCATCGCCGTCATTCTCCGTGAACTGCCCGCCCTCGTCAAATAGTAGGCGGGTGCGCCGTCAATATCAGAGAACTCTGAGCTCTCTGAATTTTCTTCTGAACATGAAACGTTGCAGTGGAAATCGGGGGTTGAAGGGACCCGGAGACTGAAACGTTGCAGATACTTGACAAACGGGAACGGGAGATGTAATTTTGCGCCCAAAATAACTGCGATATGAACTGTAAACTTGTAGGTCAATTTGTTCAGCACCTTGAGGTGACCCTCGATCCGGGCGAAGATTTCTTCACCGAAAAGGGGTCCGTCATCTATCTCGAGGCCGGTATCGAGAAGGAACTCAGTTTCAACGGGACCAACCTCGGGAAGCTGATCGGTGCGAAACTGTCGGGTGAGAAGCTTTTTATCCTCCGTCTGTTCAACACCTCGAACAGACCCCTTAAGCTTGTGATAGGGAGCCACTTCGGTCTGCTCCCCGTCAAGCTCAACGGAGAGACGATGATCTGTCACCGAGGCGCCTACGTCGGCTCGAATAACCGCGTGAACGTCACAACCAAACTGTCGTTTTCGGGCCTGACTGGAGGTATGGGATTGCTGCTCCAGAAGATCCAGGGCAACTCAACGGTCTTTCTCGACACCAAAGGTCAGCCGATAGTGATCAACCTCCAGTATGGTGAGACGATCGAGATTGACGAGGACCATATCATCGCCCTACTTAACATCCGCGATCACCAGATGTCATCCAACTGGTCGCTCGGCAATCTCCTGAGCGGCGAAGGCTTGAGCATGATGCGTGTGACGGGTCCCGGCACCGTCTATCTCTCCCCGAGCAAATTCTATACCCCCGGCTCCTAAGACGACAGAAAGATCAGGCCGGAAAGATGCCGGTAAAGAGAAAAATCCATAACTTTATGAACCCAACAAACCAAAACAAAATATATGAACACAGAAAACGAATTCAAACCTGAAGACGAGAACGTTCCCGCAGACGAGAACGCAGCCGAAGCTCAGTACGAAGCGGAGGACGTCTACGAAGAGGAGGAAGAAAACACTTTCGGCGAGCGGTATGGGGGATCCTCAATCGTCAGAGAGATAGAGTACTATCTCACAAACAAGCCGGAGGAGGCGAGGGGAGAGCAGAACTTCTACGAGGATCTCTACAAGAAGGATGAGGAGATCTACGCATGGGGTATGATCAGATGGGAGGATGTTCAGATCCCCGGGATCTACCACATCGACGTACAGGGCGAGTATGTGGTGGTATCGTTCGCCTACAAAGATATGATGGTCAACGACAAAGTGATGGAGGAGTATCTCGTCAGCAAGTGGTCGAAGATCCGACTGCACCTGCTCGACATGATGGACACCCCCTGCATGCATCTTCTCGCTGAGAAAGGCTTGGGCATCAAGATCTTCGCCTTCGCCGCGATCGGAGGTTACGGCTACAAAGGACGCAGCGCCATCGTCTACACTCCCGACTACCTCAAAGAAAACCTCAAACCGTTAGCCGAGTGCTATCATTAGTATCAGAAGTCTTGGCCTAACAAATACTCAAGACGCCTAACCAATACCCAATAGAAAAGAGCGGTCACCCAAGCGGTGATCGCTTTTTTAGGAGAGTGAAGACATTGGGGTTGTGGGTAAAGAAAAAAATCCTTAACTTTGCGATCGCGGAGTCTGAAAAGTTCCGATCGCGGAGTCTGAAAAGAAAAGAGATACTCGAAATATAATATAGCTTACATGACTAAGAAAGAAGTTGATTTTGTTACATGTGTCATTGGTGCGATAGCCCTAATGACAGGGAAATCGTGTTCTGAGATTTACCGGAAACTAAAGGCCGCTGGGCTTATTAGAGATTATATCGTCGGAGCTTATGAATCCCTTCATACCTTTAGTCTAGACTATGTGGCCGAAGATGTGATCGCTCTTATGAAAAAGAAAGGATTTGATTTATGTTAGTTTATCACTCTTCAGATTGCCGATTCTGTGTCCCTGATGTTTTACACTCGCGAGATGCGCTTGATTTCGGGAAGGGGTTCTATGTGACTAGACTTCGGGAACAAGCTGAGAAATATGCTGAACGTTTTTTAAAGGCCGGTAAAGATGCTTTTCTTCACGTATACGAGTTTTCTTCAGATCCAGATCTAAGAACAAAAATCTTCGAATCCTATGACGAAGAATGGCTTGACTTTGTATGCAGGTGTCGAAATGGAAGTGATATTTATATAGAGTTTGATATAATAGAGGGGGGAGTGGCGAATGATAAAGTATTCCAGACTGTTGATTTGTATATGGCTGGCATATATGACAAAGACCAGGCGTTAAGAAGATTAGCTTTTGAGATGCCTAATAATCAATTGTGTTTCGTCAACCAGGAAGCCATAGATAAATGTCTGGAATTCAAGGAGCATATTATTTTTAATCATGGATAAGCCAACAAGAATTTTACGAGATATGAAGTACACCCGCATTATAAGTCTAATTGCGGAGAAATTGTCTGTGTCCTTAGAAGAAGCTATGGACACGCTATATTCCTCTCCTTTGTTTGAGATAATAGACGATGGAACAGCGGATTTAATTTGTAGAAGTGATCTTTATCTGGCAAATGAAATAATTAGGCAAAGAGAGGGTTACGCTAATCCCTAAAAAGTAGAATAACTCTAATTTTAAACATCATGAAACTTACAAAGAAGACACTGTTAGGTGCGGTGATGGCACTTTACGGAGCGGCACTATGCCATGCCGGTCCTAAAACAAGCGTGGAGATCAAGAGCACTGACAACAAAACGTACTCTTTTGATTTGGCGCGCTACATGAAATTCACCTTCAATGAAGAAGCGAATTTCATCGTTTACAAGACCTTACAAGATGAAAACGGGGATCCCCTCTGGGATCAAGAGACGGGAAAAGATATAACCGAGACTCTTGTGGAGTTTCCGGGCGTGTATCTAGAAGAGATGGTGTTCAAACCAGAAGACTCAGGTGTAGATTCTCCGGTTGCGGATTGTGACGTCAGGTATGACATCGCTTCCGGCACACTGAGAGTAAAAGGGTCAGAGACAGTCTTTGTGTATTCTGCTTCAGGTATGATGGAGGGGGCTTTCGCCTCAAATGGTGAAGATACGGTCGTCATCTCCATGAACTCGTTCGGAGAGGGCGTCCATCTCGTCAAAGTGGGGTCTCAAACCATAAAACTGCTCGTCAAATGAAGAAGAGATATGCTTTCCTGCTCCTTATGGTGATCACCATCTCAAGCATCGTGGCCCAGACTGCCAATGAGAAATGGGATATACTGAAGAACTACCGCATCGACTATTTCAATGAGAACGGCGTACACTTCAGCTCTACCTATCCTGAGAGTTCAATGGACCTCGTAAACGTATACCCAGCGAGCTATGGGAACGATAACGACGGTTTCAGCGTTACCAATGGGGTAAACTATTGTTCTAAAGTCCAATTGATTCCTTATGGTGTGTATTCATATCCTGTCCAAATCGTAGCTGAAGAGGACGTCAAGGTAACGGTTGTGTCTGAGGAAGCGAAAAGTTCACGCATTAAGAAAGCTTTGGCCGATGAGGAACATGAATTCAAATGCGGTGACAAACTCACATTCGTAGTGGATATCCCAAACGGATGTTTACCTACGCTGGATATCGAGTATCTTTATTCCGGTATCTCTTCCTCCTATTCTCCCTATTGGGCCAATAAGGTCGATTACTTGTTCCAACCTGCCTATCTAGGTGATAAAAACTATCAGGAAAGCGTAAAAGTATTGCTCGACAAAGACGGGGGAGTCTTTGAGAAGGATCCGGCTGTAGACGGCCGTTGGATATTGACACTAACTATGGAAAATGAACCAACAAAGTTCAGTTTCCGATACCTGAAGCGCGATGCAGCCTTATTCAACCAGTTGGTGGCAGACGCTTCTCAGAAACTTTATCGAATCATATCGGGGTATACATATCAGGTGGGAACATTCTTCTGCGGAGACCCTTGGACCACGGTCACCTTCGGTGAGGCCATGTCATCTGACGATATCTCAACTCGTAATATACCATCATTTGAGACGTTTACCAGTCTGAACATACTGGAAGCTAATCGCATTCCTTCGTACGCAACTTGGTATTATTACCTGGGAATGATTGAGATGAGTAATATGTATCTTGAGAAACTTCCTCATTACTTCAGCAATACGCCAGGGGTAACATCTAAAGATCTCAAGAAGGCAGAGGCTGTGCTTCGCACTTTGCGTGCTCACTCATATTTCAGACTACTGCAAGTTTTCGGCCCTCGGTGGGAGGATTCGAAAAAAGGGGCGATTCCGGTTGCTCCGATCTATACGGATTGGAGAGAAAATACTGACAAAAAGCTGGCTACGTTCAAGGAGATAAGTGAACTGATTCGAGACGATCTTGGCTTTGCAAAGCAGAATCTGCCGGAAAAAGAAGGCGAAAACAAGATTATTCCACACAAGGCAGTCGCTTATGGTATCTCAGCTCGACACGCCCTGTTATGCGAGGACTGGGGAACTGCAGCAGCAGACTCTCAATATCTTCTCTCTCTGTATCCTTTGACTACGAATGAAGAGCTGGTCAACGGATTCTGCGAGTCGACACCATCATGGATTTGGACAGCCTCAAATCCGGCAAATATGCTTGGGTTCTATTCCTACCAAAGCAGTGCGGCCATCAACGGCGCATATCCACTTTTCTGGAGTAGGGGGTGCGTAGTTGGGTGTATGGATCGTAAGCTATATCTCCAGATACCTGAAGGCGATGTTCGTCGGACAATGTACATAATGCCAGAGAATGGCTTGAATGACTTCAACTTTTATAACTTTGACCTTGTTGATGGTTATGGAGATGGACGGTTATATGCCTCCAGACTAAAAAATGAGGCCATGAGTATCGTTGAGAAGTATACCCCATTTTTTGTTGAGCAGGGATTGGATCAAGATATCAACCTTAACACCGGGAATCTTTATTTCGGAAGTCAGATGAAGTTTTGGGGCCATTCAACAGGCTGGAATTCTGTTGAAGACGAAGTGTGCTTCATGAGAACTGAGGAGTTCTTGCTTACACGTGCCGAAGCTCTTTTTCACTTGGGAGACGAAGTTGGAGCTCGAGATTGGATCAACTCTCTCAACACATTGCGCAATCCAGGTCATAAACAAAGTGCAGCTACGGATAACGCGTTGCTTGAAGAAATCAGACTTGCGAGGAGAATCGAACTTTGGGGAGAAGGTTTCAGTTTCTTTGACTTCAAGAGGTGGAATATCCCGCTTGAACGCCAGGTGTGGGCTATGAATGAGAAAAAATCCGGAAACTGGCCTGAGACAATCGGACGATATAGCTTCGTGAAAGAAAGACCGTCGGCAGAAAACGGATGGACCGTCAAATTAGACCCTTCAGTGGCAAATGGCTGGAGAGCCATGATTCCGGTTTCGATGGTAACTAACAATACCAATATCGACGTGAGCTCCCTGGGTTACTCCAATGTCTCGGTCTATGAGATTGAGAAGAGGGTACCTTCCAGGCAGACCCCAAATAATGTTCCGGTCAATCCTTCTCCTTTCATACTTAAGAAGCCGAACATTTCAGATTAGACAACTTAGACACAAAATAAGAGCGGTCACCCAAGCGGTGATCGCTTTTTTTGTGGCATTGTAATTTGGTGAAGTCGGGAATTTGTGCGAAATTTGCACTGTAAAAAGCAACTGATCCCATATTAAGCGTACTTATGACTGCCCCTAAACAAAAGACAAACCAGGTCGGACCCCGCCTGGTGGCGTTTATCGCAGTTTTCTGTATCATTGCGTCGCTTGCGCTCGTCCGCAACGGCTCCTTCTTCGGATGCGACGCTTCGAGTTTTTTCTCGTCTGATAAGGAGACTACGACCGAGGATAATTCGGGTACCGTGCCTGCGATCCGCTATGAAGGAGACCAGCAGATAATCAATACCAGCGAGATAGGAAAGGATATCTCGGGTTACGCCGGCCCCGTACCGTTGGAGATATACGTCACTGACGGTCGAATCGACTCAATCGTCGCGCTAGAGAATGCCGAGTCTCCAAAATTTTTCGGACGTCTCGAAAAGGGTGGTCTGACTCATGCGTGGGACGGCAAAACCCTCTCGGAAGCAGAGACGATGGCGGTCGACGGTGTTACGGGGGCGACCTACTCGTCGAACGCCTTCATAGCCAACGTTCGCGAAGGGGCCGCCTATGCGAAAGGAGAAGCTGTTGACACGGGCGGACCAGTTTCAATCGCTGCCATAGCGGCACTCATCGTTATCCTTGCCGGCGCCATTCTTCCCATCTTCATCAAGAAACCGGCTTATCGGTTGGTACAGCAATTGGCGAACGTCGCTGTACTCGGATTCTGGGCCGGTACCTTTATCGATTACGCCATGATGCTCAACTTCTTCTCGGGCTCACCGCGGATGACACTGAGCTTCTTCGTGACGTTGGCGTTGCTCATAGTCGGCCTCGTCTATCCGTTATTCAAGAAGCCGAACTTCTACTGCACTTGGGTCTGTCCCTTCGGGTCGCTCCAGGAACTCGCCGGAAAGGTATGCAAGAAGAAGTGGAAACTGTCGCCGAACCTCATCAAAGGTCTCGACAACTTCCGTCAGCTCCTTTGGGTAGTTCTGCTAGCGTTCCTCTATATCGGCTGGGGTGCGGGTTGGATTGACTACGAGATCTTCACAGCCTTTATTGTCGAATCGGCCTCGTGGATAGTAATCGTTGTCGGATGCCTTTTTGTCATCCTTTCTCTCTTCATCACTCGCCCTTTCTGCCGGTTTGTTTGTCCGACAGGCTCACTTTTGAAGCAGGCGTAAAAGTAAACAGCTAAACCAGAATATATTATGAAAAGTTACCATTGGATCATATTGCTTTTGGCCGTGGCGCTCGTTGCGGTGTCCGTACGTCTCGGTGGAGCGTTGAAGACAAGTGAAGATGGAGGAGGGGAGAATGGTGAGGAAGCCGCGCTCGAGTGTATCATGACGCGGGCGAGTGTCCGGAGCTATACGGATCGACAGGTCGACGACAGCACGATCAATAAGATTCTGCGTGCCGGCATGGCAGCCCCCACGGCCGCCAATCAACAGCCCTGGCACTTTGTCGTCGTTACAGACCAACAGCTGAAGGATTCAATCACCGCATCTTTTGAGTACACCAAGATGGTCGAGCACTGCAGCTTCGCAGTCATTGTGTGCGGCGATATGGACAACCTCTTCGAAGGCGACATCCCGGCCGGCGGTTTCTGGGTCGAGGATTGCTCGGCAGCATCGGAAAACATGCTGTTGGCGGCCCACGCTCTCGGAGTCGGAGGTGTCTGGTGTGGAATATATCCCCTGAAAGATCGCGAAGAGACACTTCGTTCGATACTCAACCTTCCCGCCAACCTCACTCCCCTCAATGTCATGGCCTTCGGCTATCCCTCGGGAGCAGTCACCCCAAAAGACAAGTGGAACCCCTCGAAGATCCACTACAACGCCTACTGATAAATAAGTCAACTGATGTAATATGGCGCTCGCTTGTGCGAGCGCTATTTTTTGTAGGGTCTAAGATATTTTTGTAGGGTCTAAATCCCTTTTTCCGAAGCCTTTGCAATAGCTACGAACTCTGAAGGAGTCAGACCTGTACAGGTTTTGAAGTTTCTGGTGAAGTTGCTACGCGACTTGTAGCCAAGACTTTCAGCAATCGCTTCAATGGTTAGAGAACCGTATTTCTCTGTGTCAAGCAGACGAATCTTTGCCTCGTTTATCCGATATTCATTCAGTAAAGAGTGAAAAGTTGTTCCCATCCGGTTGTTAATGACCGACGAAACGTAGAGGCGGTTGCTGCCTACAATTTCACAAAGACGCTTGAGACTGAAGTCTGTCTGTAGATATTCTTCCGAACTATAAAAAAATTCTCTGATCGCTTGCTCAATCCTTTTTTGCTCCTCCGTGGGGACGCATGGCTCCTGGGACTTTTGAGATAATGGACTTTTTGTGGAGTTAACTTCGTCGACACGGTTTGTATTTTGAGTGACCCTATCAGATGAAGCTGACTGACTCTTTTCTGTTACCTCAGAAGGATCGCCTGTTCCTCCCGTCCGAAGATTTTCATCATTTTTTCTGTTCATATCCTCCAAATACCGTTCCCTATCAGTCTCGAAAGCCTTCATCAGTTTTAGGTTCTTCTCGAACAAAATCAGATTGGAGGTTTTCAGTTTCTTTTTCTGGAAGAACGTGATTACCAATAACACACAGGTAACGAGAAGGAAACAAACGACAATTATGATTATTATCCTCTGCAATCTCCTTTCAGCGGCCATCACAGAGATTTCGTTTTCATACTTTGCGCTTTGATAGTTTCCCTCCAGATTCTTGATAATCGACAGTTGTTCGAGAGAAGAGAGGGAATCCTTCAGGATGTAGTATCTATTACGGAATTTTGCCTCTTCAGAAAGCCGGTTCAGCTTTCTATAGTTGTCTGCCAAGCTATTGTAGATATCAGGAAGGTGATCACGCATATCGGGCGTATCTGCCAATCGGGATGCGATCAGATAATAATTAACAGCCGAGTCGGGCTGCCGGGAACGTTCATAAGCCTTTGCGATAAACCAGTTGCAGTCTATTTGACCCCGAAGAGGCTGGCGGGTGAATAGGGCCAATGAATCAGCCTTCCTAAAGTTCTTGATTGCCGGCGATTGCTCACCCTTTATTGAGCAAAGGATTCCATCCGCAACTTTTGAGATATATCGGGAAGTTTCATTATCCGGAATCTGAAGGGACCTGAAATCTCTTATTATTGTTTCGAGGCTGTCGCCTCTGTCATAAAGGAACTCAAGATTCATCAGATTATACAGGGCCACTGTCGTGTGATGCCAGTCTTCTGCTTTAGCCGCCTCTCTGTAAGCTTCAAACATCAAATCTTCAGCACGGTCATAGTCATTAAAAAGGCTGTAGATGATACCTAAATTGGTCTTGACGAAATATGATCTTGAATCTCCGCCAGCTTCTATCGCTTTCTTGTAGAACGTGAATGCACCTGCGTAATTAGAGTTGAAGAAACTCATTACTCCGGCGTTATTGTAGGCTTGGGTTGCGAGCAGAGAATCCTCCGGTGTTCCTTTAAGTCTCGCGTAACCACCGACCTCTGTCATCACTTGTAGAGCCTTTTCATGTTCCCCGTGTATCATCAGTTCCTTTCCGTGCTTATATAGAGAATCAGTATCCATCTTCGATTCCGCCAATTTCACCTCAGAGGTTTCAGAGCAACCCATTAATGAAAGGGTAGTGGAGAGGACAAATAATAAAACGTAGACAACACTGTTATTAACGTGCTGTCTTATTCTCAAATTGATCTGGCTTATAGCTGACAATATCATAGCTAATCGATTGTTTCTTCAAAATTACTATGAATGATTTTAACGACCAAAAAAAATAAAAAGATTAAGAAACGTGTAGAGTCAACAAGCAACTGCAAAATTAGGTAATTCTTTTGAAGAACTCCTTTTTAGGGGAAGAAAACGCCAATTTTTTTCTGGGTCTCTCATTGATCAGATACTGAACCTTGTTTAGTTCCTGCTGATCGATGACTCTGAAGTCGGTACCTTTAGGGAAGAATTCCCTGAATATTTTGTTTATGTTTTCGACTCCACCTTTCTGGCCGGAACAAAAAGGATCCGCAAAATAGACACCACACTCCAGGGCCTTGGAGACCATTTTGTGGTCTCTAAACTCAACGCCGTTATCGGTAGTGATTGTGAGCACATACTTTTTGTAGGGCCTCAGCAGCCGTATTACGGCCTTAGCGACGTCTGCGGGCTTTTTTGAGGGAAGCTTAGTCTGTAGAAAGAAACTCTGGCTTCGTTCAAACAATGTCAGCACCTGGCTTTTCTGTTCTTTTCCGATGACCAGATCCATTTCCCAATCGCCGAAACGACTGCCGTCAGCTTCGGCCGGACGATCATGGATGGAGACGCGGTCAGGTATTAAAGTCTTTCCAGCCGTCTTGTATTGTCGTTCCTTATGATGACGGTATTTCATCTTATGGTGACAATACTGATGTAGCTCTGGGCGTCGTCTTATCTCCTGATATATGCGTTCTGTGGACACATGTTCTCCCTGCAGGGCCAGGTGACCGGAAATTTGTTCCGGAGACCACCTCTTTTTGGTAAGCAGACTTAGAGCGCTCTTGAGGACTCCCGGCTTAAGGGCTCGGTTGCCCACTATCCGCTCCCGTCTTTCCATGGCCATTTCATGGGCTACATTGGGATTAT
>CAZTSQ010000041.1:0-18119 GCA_964615915.1 uncultured Sangeribacter sp. | reverse complement strand
AATATAAACACGGAGAGAGATAAAAAAAGCGTCTCCATTTCTGGAAACGCTTGTGGTGTGGGCGAAGATGGATTCGAACCACCGAAGGTATAAACCAGCAGATTTACAGTCTGCCCCATTTGGCCACTCTGGTATTCGCCCGATTTGCGACTGCAAAGTTAACTCAAATTTTCCAATCCGCCAAATTTTTTTCGCCTTTCTGCGCTTTTTCGCGTTTTTTTGGTCAATATCGCCCCTTTTCTGCCGATTCAACCAAATTACCCGAACTTTTTCTGACAGGTCTTGTTCTAAATTTCGAGCCGGGACCCCGGTCCCAACCGCTCATCTGTCAAACCGATTAATCCTCGCCTTATGAAAGACATACTCGACAAGATCGCAGACGCCCTCGGCGCCGCATTCGGACCGGCTCCCCGCGCTGTTCCGGTCCCCGTCCGTTCTTCGAACGGCCGCTTTCCCCGCTAATGCAGGGTCCAACCCCGAAAAAATCGCAGAACAGCGTTAAAAGTTTGGTGGTTACGGATTCGTGGCTTATCTTTGCAGGATAATTCGGAAGGGACCCTACACTGCCATGGAAATCGATTTCGTAATCACATGGGTCGACGGAGAAGACCCCAACCATAAGTCGAAGATGCAGTCCTATCTCCGGGGCTACAACTACGAGGCGCGCGAGGACGTCGCCGCACCGACGCGTTTCCGCTCGCTCGGCGAAATAGCATACTGTGTCGCCTCCATCTTGCGCTTCGCACCCTTCGCGCGCAAGATCTTCATCGTCACCGACCACCAGGACCCTCATCTCGACGATTTTCTCGCCAAATACTTCCCCGACAACAAGACTCCGATCGAGATCGTTGACCACACCGTCATCTTCCGCGGTTACGAACCCTACCTCCCGACCTTCAACTCGCTTTCGATCGAGACGATGCTGTGGCGCATTCCGGGCCTCAGCGAAAACTATGTCTATCTCAACGATGACATCCTCATCACCGCCCCGACCAAACCCGAAATATGGTTCCGAGACGGCAAATCGGTTGTCTACGGCTACTGGCACAACACACTGACCGCCCTGCTGGCGCGAAAGACCATCGACATGTCCCACCGCGAGGCCCCCGTGAAATTCCGCGACGGCATGCTCAACACCGCCCTTCGGCTCGGAGGCGAATTTCTGTGGCGCTTCATCCGAATTCAGCACACCCCCCACGCTCTTAGACGCAGCCTCTTCTTCCGTTATTTCGATCAGAACCCCGAGGCGCTGACCGACAACATCAAGTATCGCTTTCGCGACCGGATGCAATATAATGTCCAGGAACTCAACTACCTTCTCGCGATCCGCGCCAAGGAGGCCATCATCGAGTCGGCCACACCGCTTCTGGGATACTACGATCCGACCCACCACACCGGCGAACGCTTCGAGAAACTGATGAAACACCTCGAGACCTCGAAAGACCTCACATTCCTCTGTATCAACTCTCTCGACCTTGCCCCCAAGAACGAGGCCGACCGTCTGACCGAGTGGATCGAAAAGCGCCTCGGCGTCTCGCTCGACATCTATCGCTAAGACCCCTGAAGATAAAAATGGCTGAAAGACAGCGAATTAACAAACATTAACAATTAAATAACTCCATATATATCAGTCGGTTAGCTACAAAATGTAGTTGACCGGCTGTTTTTATTTTCGTGAGATTAAAAAAATACGTACCTTTAGCGCCAAATTAAGTTAAGAATTAGTTTAGAATACGTTAGGAATCTGGCTTTTGTTTTGAAAGTAGATAACTTGGCTATTTGGCGACTACATTTTTACGCACATCTTTTGTTTACCTTTTTACTTATTTTCTAATCACTTTTGACAATGAAAAAACTTCTACTGTCACTAGGCCTCATTTCGGCTATGGCGCCCGCGCTCATGGCGGAAACCTACACCTGGCCCACCACTCCGATGCCCGACAACGCGGTTTGGAGTCCGGCAACCGCCGCCCCCGGTCTCTACAAAGAGATGTCGGGACGTTACCAGTGTAACGTATCGGCAGCCTACGTCAACATGTACTCAACTCCGAAGTTGCCCACGGGTGTGCCGTGCTGGGTTGTCGACGACAACAACGAGATCGTCTACAACGGAACTATGAAGTATGCCGGTCTCGGTATGCGCAACGGTTCGGAATTCTACATGGACATCCCCGAGAGCGACGCGATTACAGAGGCCGGAACATACTACATCATCTTCCCGGCCGCCGGAAGCCCTGACCAGGAAGGACAGGTTCAGCTCGCCGGAACCGGTGAGATCGGGACAATCTACAACCTCAAGGCCGGTCCGTATATCATCGGTGACGTCGGCGATCCCGTCGACGCTGACATCACCGTCACTCCCTCAGGCGTGTTCATTCAGCCCGAAGGCATCTCTTCAGTCATCGTGACCGTAAACAACGCCTACGCTCTCAACGCCTCGAACCTCGCCAACGACATGGACGAGTTCGCCCCCACCATCACCGTCACCGGTCCCAGCGGTGTGGTCGACATGATCCCCGGCGTGAAAGAGGCCAACCAGATCAAGTGGGAGTTCCCCATCGAAGACGACGAAAACTCGGCCAAACTCGAGAACGGTCTCTACTCGGTGACGATCAACTACGAAACCTTCTCCGGATACACCGAGTCGCTCAATCCGCTCGTGTTCCCCTCTGAGCCCGTGACCTACACCTTCACCGTCGAGGGCGGAGTTTCGTCACTCTACACTCCGCAGATTCTCCTCTCGCCCAACGTGACCGAATTTGAGACATGGACAGCCAAGACCCTCGGCATCTCTCTCATAGGTTCAAGCTTTGATGCAGTTCTGACCGACCTGAGGGCTGACGTCCCCGTGCTGACAATCATCGACCCCGACGGGAACTCATATGAGCCTGTCGGCGCCGTCCGCGGACTCAACGCCATCGGCTATACCATCGCTGACGCCGACTTCTTCTCGAAGCCCGGCGAGTATAACTGCTACTGGAAAATCGGCGGCCGCAAAGGCAAAATCACCGCTACCTCCGAAATCGTGACCTTCGACAACGTGAGCTTCGCCTACTTCAACACCACTATGCCCAGCCTCGCACCCGAAGTCTATCAGTACCAGCCCAAGGAAGTACAAGACAAATATTCAAGCAATGTCGTCTATCTCGAACTTCCCGGCGTGACCATCGACGGCATCGTTGCCGGTCTCGGAACCTATCCCGAACTCGAGATCATCAAACCTTCGGGCGAAGTTTACACAACTTCAACCCTGGGCATCAGAATCGGCAGATACGCCTATAAGATTGACACCGACGTCTTCGACGAAGCCGGCACGTACAAGGCCACCTGGAAACTCGCAGGATGGACCGGCACAGTAGCCGCAACCGAAACCGAGGCCGAACATCAGGTCAACCTCCTCGACGTCAGCTTCGCATACCAGATCGGTACTCCCGCCCAGCCCGAAGAGCCGACCGTAGCCGGCACGACCGTTGTTCCCGCACCCGGTGAATATAAGGAGATCGACGGCCTCAAGGTTTCGTTCGGCCCCGACTTCCTCGCTGACTTCAACGGATGGACCGAAGAGTTCAGCGGCGTCGCCACCGTGACTAAGGAAGGTGAAACCGAAGGCAAGACCTACCAGCCCACCCGCGAAGACGGCGGCATGACCATCGCCTATGACATCCAGATTCCGGAATCAGCAGAGGCTCACTATACCATCGTCATCGACCTCTGGCTCCAGAAGTATTATGTGCTGACCAACGCCCGCGCTTCAGAGACAGCATATGTACCCTCAGAAAAGGCATGGCTCGTTCTCGACTACACCGTCGACAAGACCGTAGGTGTTGACGAAATCGCAAACGGCGAGGCTTCTGCCGTATACTTCGACCTCAACGGCAACCGTCTGAACTCGAAGCCAGACAACGGTCTCTACATCCGCGTTTCGAACGGTAAATCGACCAAAGTCATCAAGTAAACATCCCCCCTCCCTGATAAAGGAAAAGTGTCCGTTTTCGCGGACACTTTTTTATTTCTGTCTTCTCTGTCTCTTCACACCTTCAGTCTTCGACCACAACCGGTTTGCGATAGACCTTTTCGAGAAGATCGCGTAGATTGGCGGCAGCCTCGGCGCGGGCGCGCTTTATTGTGCCGTCGGCCTCGAGACGCCTGATCGAGCGGGCTCGGATATTGCGCTTGACGGCGTTTTCTTCTTCGGCCGTCAGCCGGCTGCTCTTGATAAAGCCCAGTGTCGAGATGTTCTTCGTGTCGACAACCTCCCACGCGTGGGGTTCGGTCGACTCGTAAAGTTCAATTATCTCGCGAGGTAGCGTGACCCTCACGGTGTCGCCCACCGTGTCGGCGCGCAGACCCTCGATGTCAAAAGAGATACTGCCGCTCTGCTTCTGGATCCCGAAAATCACCTTGTTGTTTATCGTGTCGAGAACGGGCACCTCGGCATAAAGGTCGACCGAGATGAGGCGGGCATAACTCGCGATATCGTGGACAACGCCCGGGCTGACCTCAACCTTCGGCTCTCGTTTCGGAGTGCTACACTTGATGGCGCACACTATGGCGACTATGATAGCGGCCGTGATCGCGACCGGCCACAGAATCTGCTTGACTACGTACTTCATTGCTTAAAATTTACGGTTGCGGTATAGCCGTTTTCGGCAAAAAGAGTCTCAAAGTAGCTGCGGGCCTTGCGTTCGGCCGTCTCGCGCAGGCGGTTGCGGAACTCAGGGTTCTCCTCGATCTCCTTGCGGAAGGAGGTGTTGGCCTGTTCCTTCATCGCCGCCCGTTCTTTCGAGTCGATCTCCGAACGGAGAAGACCGATGTTCTCATACTCCTTGCGCATCTCCATATCACGCCCGGTCACTTCGGTCTTTATCGGGGGCAACGTGAGGGTTACGGTCTTCGTCTCGTCATCGAAGACAACATCTTCGGGGCGAAGCTCCGAAAGATCGACATAGGCCCGCATGTGCGAGTCATAGGAGTAGACGGCGATACGCTTACCAACCTTATACCACTCGGAATCTTCGAGTTTCGCGGTCTTGGTGATGCTCATCGAGGCGAACGCCAGCTTGTCTACCGACTTCAGTTCCTGATAGAGCTGGGTCTGGAGGATCCGTGGGTCAGGTTTCGGATCAGGTTTGGCGCATCCGCATATAACGACTGCGAGAAGCGCCGGTATCAAATATTTTTTCATCTGTGTTGCTCTTTTGAGGATAAACGGAAAACTTGTCAATCTATTTGATTGGCGGCGAGGAACTCGGAGACGGTTCGGTCTATCTGGCGCGACGATTCGAGATCGTCCGACGCCTGACGGACTTGTGCCTGCGAGTAGAACGGCTCGCGTTCCTTCTTGTGCGAACGGATAAACTCGCGGAGCTCGCCGTCATCCTTGCCGGCCGTCAGCGGACGCTTTCCCTTCGCCCGGAGGAGGCGGCGGAGCGTGCACTCTTCCGACGCCTCGAGCAGGACGGTCAGGCCGCGCCCGTTCATATAGGCCATGTTGTCATCGAAACAGGGCGTCCCTCCGCCGCAGGCTATCACCGTGCGGTCAAACTCACCGACCTCGCGGAGCAACGCGCTCTCGCGGTCGCGAAACCACTGCTCGCCATATTCGGCAAACAGCTCGGGGATACTCTTGCGGAAACGCTGGCGGATGTAGAAATCGAGATCTACGAAATCATACCCGAGGCGCCGCGCGAGAGCCCGCCCGAAGGTCGTCTTTCCCGACGCCATATATCCGATGATAAATACAGTAGCCATGATGATGAGGTTATTTCAGATTGACACCGCAAAGTTAACTCCCCGTCCCGAATCGCACAAGGATATTTTGGTCCGGTTTGGTTAAGTCCGCCTTTTTTCGTAAATTTGCCCCCGAAGTTTATCCCCTCGAAAATTATGAATGTGACAAAGATAGCGGTGTTCATCGCAGTGTGGGCAATCGCAGCTCTCATAGGATATTATCAGGAGTGGGGACTGGTTGTGGCCGGTATCCTCGCCCTTCCCCTCTGGCTTCTCTGGGCCTTTTCGGGCGACGCGCGCCAGCGTCCGGGCGGCTATCAGGATGGCTACGGCCGTGAGGCCCGGCGCCGGCAGGCCTTCAAAAGCTGGGGCGCCTTCACGGTCATCGTCGGCCTCATCCTTCTCTGCTGGTTCCCCGACGCGCCGTGGATACTGAACTGGATCGCCCTGGGTGTCGGTGTCGTCTGCGTGCTGGCCGGCTTCGCGATGGTCTGCAAAGGGTGGCGCAAACTGATGGGCATATTCGCACTCGGTGTGGTCATGATGTGCTACGGCTTCGTCCCCAACCCGCAGTACCGCTACATCTCCCACTATCGCGCCTATGACTACTCGCCCTATGGCGTGAAGGTCATCGAGGCCAAAGATCTGAAGTCAGACAAGGCGACCTACGGCATCGCCGACCGTTATGGGGTCGTTCTCGAACCTCTCTACACCAACTTTTATCTTCTTGACCGCCATCAGCCCTATCTGGCGGTCGACAACGGCTCGGGAGTCGGCGTCTACGATCTCGAGCGTCACGAGCTGGTCGTTCCGATCAACGAAGACTGCGCGAAGGTTGTCGTCAAGGGCGAGAAGCGCTTCGAGATGGTCGACAGCGCGGGCCGCGCTTATGCCGACCTTGAATTGCCGCGCGTCTACCACCGCGACAATCCTGACCACAGGCTGAAGCTCATCAACCTCGACCACGAGACGGCACAGCCCGAAGAACTGATCACACCTCAGCCCGAATGAAGATAGGCCAGACTCTGCTCAACACCGTGATGTGGGGTGCCTCGCGGATTCCACTCGGCCTTCTCTACGGACTGGCCGACATTTTGGCCTTCACCGCCCACGATATAGTCCGCTATCGCCGCCGGGTGGTCGACTCCAACCTCGCCTCCTCGCTGCCCGAGCTTTCGGACAGGGAACGTCGCCGCGTAGCCCGCAGGTTCTACCGCTTTCTGGGCGACTACTTCGTCGAGACCCTGCGTCTACATTCGATGTCAGAGGCCGAGATGCGCCGCCGGATGAGCTTCGAGAATATTGACGAGGTGGTGGCCGACCTTCGCTCCGGCCGCGACGTCACGCTCTATCTTGGCCATTACTGCAACTGGGAATGGGTCTCCTCGCTTCCGCTTCACTTCCCGAAAGACGTTGTCTGCGGGCAGATCTATCATCCCCTGTCAAACAAGACTTTCGACACCCTCTTCCTCGGTCTGCGCGAGCGGTTCGGAGCCCATTGCATCCCGATGGCCCGCACCCTGCGCCAGATGATCACCTGGAAACGCGACGGCAAGACCTCGATCGTAGGATACATAGCCGATCAACGCCCAACCGGCGGACGCGACCACCACTGGCTCCGTTTCCTTCACCACGAGACAGACGCCATCACAGGCGCCGAGGAGATCTCACGGCGTCTGAAGGCGGCGGTATATTACGTAGACATGAGCCGACCGGAACGCGGACGGTATGTCGGGCGTTTCGTCAAGATATGTAACGACGCCTCGACGATGCCCGCTCCCTTCGCGGTCACCGACAGGTATTACGAGCTTCTCGAAGCTTCAATCCGCCGCGATCCCCCCTACTGGCTCTGGAGCCACAAGCGCTTCAAGCATGCCCGCAAACCGAAGCCCGCTGAGGAGTGATCAGAAGTCGTTGAACGTGAAGGGCATCAACGCCGAGACGCTCGGAATCACATAGACCGAGTCCGCTCCATAAAGAAGCACCTCGATCGGACCGTGGAGCCGTTCGTATTCGGCCAAGGCCTGTCGGCAGGCTCCGCAGGGGGCCACGGGAGTCTTCTCGAAACTCTCTTCGAAGTCGAGTGTGTCGTCTTTCGACAGGTTGCGGGCCGCGATGGCTATCTTCTTGAACGGCACGCCGGGGTAGTTCGCGCCGGCATAGTAGCACGCCGAGCGCTCCGCGCACGTCCCCGAAGGGAAGGCGACGTTCTCCTGATTGGCTCCCCCGACAATCTCGCCGTTCTCGAGCAGAATGGCTGCTCCCACCATAAACTTTGACCAGGGCGCATACGAATTGCGGGTCATCTCCTTCGCCTTCTCGACCAGCCTGCGGTCTTCGGCCGGCAGCTCGTCGAAGCCATATTCCTTATAGGAAGTCTTTATCTCTTTTTCTTTCATGAGCGTAGTTTTTACTTAGTAACAATTTCGAGGGCGAATCGGTGATACAATAATGGAGAGGCGGGGAGCGTTTATAGGGTGATGAAACGGATTCTGATAACCTTATTGGCAATATATATGACAGTTACGTCGGCGCGGGCCGATGCGTATACCGATTATATAGACCAATTTGCCGACATGGCGGTCGCCCAGATGACGAAACACGGTGTCCCGGCCTCGATCACCCTGGCCCAGGGCCTGCTCGAAAGCGCCGCCGGCCGCTCGACCCTCGCCACCGAGGGCAACAATCACTTCGGAATCAAGTGTCACAACACATGGAACGGCGAGACGATGCTTCGCAGCGACGACGCCCCCGACGAGTGCTTCCGGGTCTATGATTCGGCCGAGCAGAGCTTCGAAGACCATTCCCTCTTCCTCAAGCGCAAGCGGTATGCCCCGCTTTTCGAACTCGATCCGGCCGACTATGCCGGCTGGGCCAAGGGGCTGAAGGCCTGCGGATACGCGACGAACCCCCATTATGCCGACATCCTGGTGACCATCATCGAAAAGTACGCCCTCTTCAACTACGACACGGGCAACGCCCGCCTGATTGAGGAAACGGCCGAGTTTATCCGCGGAATCATGGCCTCGAGCCACGTCATCAGACGCTCGCGCGGACTGCCCTATGTGATCGCCACTCCGGGCGACACCTACGGGTCGCTCGCCAAGGAGTTCGGTCTCGAGCTCGACGCTCTGCTGGCCAACAACGATATGGAGGCCGACTGCGAGGTCCGCCCCTGGCAGGAGGTCTACCTGACGGCCAAACACGACGAAGGGCCTGCGGACGTGAAGACCGCCGTCATAGGCCGCGACGAGACGATGCACTCTCTCTCACAGCGCTTCGGAATCAAGATGGAGGCCCTTCGCCAATATAACCCCAAGGCCAAGGATGCGCCGCGCCAGAAGCTGCGGCTCCACCCCTGACAAAAGGACGATATAAACATCCGGTAGTATTATTTAACAATTTTTTTGGCGCTTCGGACCCCCGACCTATTGGACAGACCGAAATAATGTATTAAATTTGCGTTTGGCTTTCAGCCCCTGCGCCTCGACCGAGGGTCGGCGCCGGCCGGAGTTAAGCTTTAAGACAGAATACAAGCCTCTGTAGTTCAACGGATAGAATAGAAGTTTCCTAAACTTTAGATAGGGGTTCGATTCCCCTCGGAGGTACTAACTAACCTGAAAAGATAAAATGAGAATCAGACATTTCCTCCCTCTGGTAGCCCTCGCGCTGCCGTTGCTCTCCTCGGCGCGCCCTGCCGCCCCGGGATTGCGTACACTCAAGAATGCCGACGGAACTACGGTTGAAGCCTACGTCAACGGCGATGAGTCCTTCTCGTGGGTTGTCAGCGCCGACGGAAAGACTCTGCTCGAATATGACGGCCTCCGTTGGTCGCCGGCCGTTCGCGGCGGCATGAAACTCAAGGCTGAGGCCGAGAATGTGATGTTGCTCCGCGATGAACTCCCCGACTATTTCATCGAGAATCCCAACAACTCGAAAAAACGTATGGCCGCCCTCGACACCCAGGGTCGTTCGACATATCCGTGTCAAGGTGAGGTTCACGGCGTAGTGGTACTCATCGAATTCGCAGACACTAAATTCACCGTCCCCAATCCGCAGGAAGCCTTCGACAAGATGTGTAATGAAGAAGGCTACTCAAAATATCACGGCAAAGGCTCCGCACGCGATTACTATATCGCCACGTCGAACGGCAACTTCAAACCGACCTTCGACGTCTACGGTCCCGTTGAGGTTTCCCAAACCGCTGAATATTATATCGGCAAAGGAACCGGACTGCCCGGCGACGGATCGAACGCCTATCTCGGCTACGCTCTTGACGAAGCCCTGAAGAAACTCGATCCCGAAGTCGACTTCTCCAAATATGACTATGACGACGACGGCAAGATCGACAACATCTTCTTCTTCTATGCCGGTTACGGTCAGGCTGACTCGCCTTACAAGAATACCATCTGGCCCCACCAGTCGGATTTCTCGCGTTTCACGCTGCCCCAGACGCTCAAACTGGACCCCATCTTCCTCGACGGCAAACAGTTCTCGACCTACGCCTGCTCGAACGAGCTCCAGGGCGGAACACTTCCCGAAGGCGAGAGCCAGCCGTATCTTGACGGTATCGGCGCCTTTGTCCATGAGTTCGCCCACGTTCTCGGTCTTCCCGACACGTATGACGTAGACTACAACAAATCGACTCAGACTCCGGGCTACTGGGACGTGATGTGTAACGGAACATACAACGACAAGTCGACCCGTCCCCCGTTGTTCAGCGCCTATGAACAGTGGATGTGCAGGTGGCTTGAGTACACTGATCTTCTTGCCGACGCCTCGGGCCATTTCGAAGTGCCGTCGCTCTCTAAAGACATCAGCGCCGGCAAGGAGCCGACCGCATACCGTCTGCGTATCCAGCGTCCCGGCATGAGCTCGTTCTATCCTGAATATTTCGTCATCGAAAGCCGTTCACTCGACGGCTGGGACTCGGCTCTTCCGGATCAGGGCATGCTCATCTGGCACGTTGACTACGAACGCTCAAGATGGACCGCCAACCAGGTGAACTATGCCGGCCGTTCGCGCCTCACGCCGATCACCACCGTGGCAGGAAGCACCGTATGGCCCGGAACCGGCGAAACAGCCGAACACGTGATCTACAAGGGAGGACCCTCCGAATTCCCGATTGCCACAATCGGCGCCGAATATGACGCCGTCGTGTCTGGAATCCAGTATGATTCTGAAACCGGAATGGGCTCGTTTGATTTCAACACAATCGTCCAGGTGACCGACGTCACTGTCCTCAGTATGCCCGAGATTACCGATGGTGTCCGTGAGTTCAAGCTCAAATGGGACAAGATCGAAGGCGTGACCAACTACTATGTGACCGTAGAACGCCTCCAGGGTACACGCTACTATACCGTCGACGGCTACAACAACAAACCGGTCGGAGACATCAACGAGGTGATCGTCCGCAACATCTCGCCCACAGCGTGGAACCAGACTATGAGAGCATATGTTCGTTGTGGAAATGAAATTCCCAGCGCCAAGTCCTCAAACGTCCAGACCTTCGTTCCCTCGAAGCTCGGAAGCGGCGTCGAAGACATCGAGCTCGCAGCCGGCATCCGCGGCGGCAAGGGATATATCGAGGCTCCGGAAGGCGCACGCGTCTTCAACGCTTCGGGTATCGAGACCGGCACCGAGAACCTCCCCGCCGGCATGTATATCGTCTCGCTCGACGGCAAGTCGGTGAAGGTTGTCGTAAGATAAGATTCCCCCTCGGGTCCGGTTCCTCCCCTGTCGGGTAGGATCGTCCCGGAAACCATAAAATCGCTCCCGGCGCCTCGCGTTCGGGAGCGATTTTTACCATTTCCGAGGCTCGGGAGCTCCGAAATGAGCCATTTTTAGTGAAAATAACACTAAATATTTGCCTGTTAGCAAAGAACTCGCTATCTTTGTGGCGCTTTTTTAAAACACGTTTTAAAATTGGGAAAGTTCACACACTTCGAAGTGCCTCTCGCCAGCCTCGGTGACGGCCACTATGAACAGGACTTCCACCTCGACACCCAATTCTTCAAGAACATGGAGAACCCGGATGTGCTCGACTCGGATGTCAACGTTCATCTTGATCTCGTCAAGAAAAACGGGATGTATGACTGCAACTTCATCTGCAAGGGGTTGATTCATGTTCCCTGTGACCGCTGTCTCGACCCGCTTGACCATGAGGTCGACACGACATACCACATCACCGTCAAGTACGGCGAAACGTACAGCGACGACTCGGACGACGTCCTGGTGATCCCCGAGACGGATCCGATCCTCAATGTCGCCTACCTGCTGTATGACACCGTCCTGCTGACCATCCCGATGCGCCACGTCCACCCGATGGGCAAGTGCAACCGCGCGATGGCCTCGGTCCTCAGCAAACACTCGGGACGCAGCGGCGACGAGGAAGTCGAAGAAGCCCTCGACGAAGTCGACTCGGAGCCCATGGGCGACGAATAACCGACGCCGGAGCCTCACGGACCGATCCCGATAGAGAAACAACATTTTGAAAATAAATAAAATAAAATAACAGCTGGAATCTTTCCAATTCGCGTTCCCGCTCCGACGAGGAGATAAAGGGGCGCCGAAGACCCGGCCTCGAAAACCGGGGTAACGAAAGATTCAAAAATTCAATTGTTTAAACAATGGCACATCCTAAACGCAGACAATCACACACCCGTACGGCCAAACGCCGCACACACGACAAAGCCCTTATCCCGACACTCGCTATCTGCCCCAACTGCGGCGCCTGGCACATCTGGCACACCGTATGCGGCGAATGTGGATACTATCGCGGCAAACTCGTAATCGAAAAGGCAGAAGCTTAAACAGCTTCCTCCTTTTCGGGAGTTCACTCCTCAGAACAGATTTCCGCCCGGCCGCGGCCCCAAATCCTCTTGGCGGCCTCCTGTCCGGGCGGTTAACATAACCTTCTCGTCCGCACAATCTCCCTGAAGGTTTTTTAAGCCTCTCCCCTTACAGTATAAGTGATGAAGAACGCTATTATTACCGGTATCGCATCATACGTCCCCGACGACATTCTCGACAACGAGATGCTCTCGAAGATGGTCGACACAAACGACGAGTGGATCACAACACGCGTCGGAATCAAGGAACGCCGAATCCTCCGCGAAGAGGGGAAAGGATCTTCATACCTCGGAATAAAAGCCGTCGAGCGCCTGCTCGCCTCGACCGGCGTCAAGCCCGAAGAAGTGGATCTGCTGATCTGCGCCACGTCGAACCCCGACTACCGTTTCCCCTCGACCGCTTCGGTGATAGCCCACGGGACACACCTTCGAAACGCATACGCCTATGATATCCAGGCGGCTTGCGCCGGCTTCATCGTGACCCTCCAGGCCGCCAGAGCATATATCTCGGCCGGTCTGTACAAGAAAGTGATCGTTGTCAGCGCCGAGAAGATGTCGTCGATGACCGACTATGAGGACCGCGCGACATGCCCCCTCTTCGGCGACGCCGCGGCCGCCGTGATGGTCGAGCCTTCTGACGATCCCAACCTCGGAGTCATTGACGCGGAAATCCATATCGACGGCACCGGACTGCCCAACCTCCTGATGAAAGCCGGCGGCTCTGTCAAACCGGCATCTCACGAGACAGTCGAAGCTCGCGAGCATTATATCTATCAGGAAGGTCGCGCCGTCTACAAGAACGCCGTCTCGGATATGCTCAACTCGACCCTCTCGGTGATGAAGCGCAACAACCTGAGCGTAGACGATGTCGACTGGCTCGTTCCGCACCAGGCAAACCTCCGCATCATCGAGGCCGTCTCGGGCCGCGTGAAGATTCCGCGCGAAAAGGTGCTGGTCAACATCCAGCACTACGGCAACACCTCGGCCGCCTCTATTCCGCTCTGCCTCGACGAATACAAGGGCCAGCTCAAGAAAGGTGACCGCATCATGATGACCGCCTTCGGCGCCGGTTTCACCTGGGGAGCCCTCTACCTCGTCTGGGCCATCTGACCGGCACCGTAGTCTCCCCCCTTGCAAACGCATTAACCGCCGGCAGTCTCCCCCCGGGAACTGCCGGCCTTTCTATTTATGAAGAGATTGATCGGGCTTTTGGTGTTGCTCACGGCTGTGAATGTGGCGTGTTTGGCGGCTCAACGTCGCGCGTTGCTGATCGGAGTGTCCGGCTACCCTCAATCCGGGGATCCAACGATGAACTGGAGCCCCGTTCACGGTGCAAACGATGTCGGAGACCTTGCCGCTCTGCTGAAGAAGAAGGGAGTGCGGGTAATGACGCTCACCGAGAGCTCGGCGACGGCTGAGGGTATCCGCAGTGCCCTCAGAAAGCTTGTGGCTGAGTGCGGGGCCGGAGACATTGTTTACGTGCATTTCTCGGGCCATGGTCAGGCGTTCGAGGATCTGTCTGGCGATGAAGCCGATGGCTGGGACGAGGCTATCATTCCCTATGACGCCGCGAAGAGCTTTAGGTGGGGTGTCTATGAGGGAGAGAACCATATACTCGACGATGAGTTGGAGAAATATTTCGACTCTCTGCGCCTGAAGGTCGGCGAACGTGGGTTCGTCTATGTCGTTATCGATGCGTGTCATTCGGGGGGAATGGCACGGGGCGAGGAGATAGATGAAGACGAGTGGTTCTTCAGAGGTACCGACGCCTGTTTTTCTCCAAACGGCAGGCGATATGTCCCGGTCATGGACAAACGCGGCAACATACCGGTTGAGAGGAAGCCCGGATTGAGCGGAATCTGCATTCTCGAAGCGTGTCGTGCTTACCAGACAAACACCGAGATCAAAGAGAACGGAAGATTCGTGGGGCCGCTGAGCCACTATGTTGGGCGGTGGCTGAATAGCCACCGACTTGATTCGGACCCACAGTGGACCGAATCGGTAAGAAAGATGATGGAGAGCGACCCGCGACTGATCAAACAGAACATGGTAATCGAAAAAACCAAATGACAACACCCGACGCCAAGACATCCGCAGACGCACTCGGCCGGTTCGCCGGAGAAATCTGGCCGCGCGCCGCTTCTTTTCTCAAGGGTCGGTTCGGACTCTCAGACGAGGACAGCCGGGATATCTTTCAGGATGCCTTTATCGTGCTTCATGACAACATCCGCCGGGGGAAGTTCGTCTATCAGGCCGACACCTCGCTGTCGGCATATTTCCTTTCGATATGTCGCAACCTTGCTCTCGCAAAACTACGCAAGGATGGCGACACCGTGAGCCTCGACGAAAGCGAAGAGATAACCGGCAACCCCCTCAGCCGTGAACGGCTCGATGAGTTGGCGGCCTGTGAAGAGGGCTCCACTGAGGCCGAGGAAGAGACTCTCGAAGACATCGTGGGGTCGCTGCCGTCGCCCTGTGCCGAGATCCTCTGGGGATATTATCGCGACAACCTTTCCCTTTCGACACTGGCGCGCATGCTGAACTATAAATCGGAGAATTCGGTCAAGGTTACCAAACATCGGTGTATGGAGAAACTGCGCGCACGCTATCACAAAATGACCGCAAAATAGGAAACGCCATGGACAAACACAAAAGTGACATTGAGAGCCAAAGATTCGATGACCTCACGGATAAGTTTATGCGAAAGGAAATGACCCCGGAGGAGGAGAGCGAGTACCGTAAGATGCTTGAAGATAACCCGGATTTGAAAAAGAAAGCGGCCTTCACCGCGCGCACCGTCGAGGCAATGGCTGAAAACGGCTCGGCACGCGACAAGGAAGTAGTCAGTCAATTAGAGGGCGCAGACAAAGCGACGGTGCGGAAGATTGCCGCCAAAGCGTGCGGAAAGTCTGAGGCGAGAGTATCGGGCAAGAAGCTCAGGAAGATGACTTTCAGGAGATGGATGATTTCGATCGCCGCGACTGCGGCCGTGGTGCTGTGTGCGGTCGGGGGTTATCGATATCATACCAACTCGCGGATGGTGGAGCTCGGGAAGGAATACCTCGCGGCGATACCTGCGACTGAGTTCAGCAGAGGGGACGACAGCTCTGTGGAGCAGATGCTTCAGGATCTGCGCACCAATGTCGCTAAGGGGGAGAACCTCGAGATGTCTGTCGACGCACTCGTCAGGATTTGGGATATGAGCTCGGAAACGACTTATAATCCCTATACCAACTATCATCCTGAGATCGGTTGGATTCTGGCGAACGCCTACCTCTGCAACCACAACGAGGAGGACGCGGCGATACTTCTCGACCAATTGGCCGAAGAGTATCCGGCCTCCACAGCCCTCGGCGCCAAGGTACGCGAACTCCGGTCGAAGCTATAGGGAAAGTTTCCCCCTCCCCTCTCCAACCCTCCCCGTCCGCTTATCGTCTCTCACACGGCTATGATAGAAGTTATATGAAGCGTCTGTTATCCTTGTTTTTCATGATGGTGTCGGTTACCTCCGCGTTCGCCGCTTCCGATTGGCGCAAGGATCGCGAGGAGCACCTCAACATGTGTCGGGAAATCGCCGGCGGCCTTTTGCTCGCACCCCCGAACGATCCACAGGGAGCGCGCGATTGGACCAAGTTTCTCACCCTGCTTCAGTCGGAGCTGGAAGATCTCGACTTCAACGTCAACGACGCGGAAGACGAAAAATACTGGAACTCGATCCTCGGGATAGCGATGACCTACTTCTCTGTGGTCTGTGACTCACTGCCGGAACGGGAGAAGATAGCCTATGACCTGACGTTGCTCAGAAAAGGATTCCTTGACTATCACGCCGGTTGGTCTCCGAAGCGACCGTCGCGCTGGGAAGACGTGCGCTCAAGTCTCGGCGAGGGGGAGCTGGCCGTTGAGATAACGGCCATACCGTGGGAGATACTGGTGCTCGGCAACGACTTCGAACGGCCCCTCGCGATCCCCATTGACGAAACTCTTTTGGACCTTATCGATACCTATTCGCCCGTGGATCCGATCGCGATCAACGCCTTCTATCAGCCGGAGGGCCCTCTCAGCAAGCTCATGGCCCTCTTGGAGCCTTATCTCAAGGGGATGGACACGCTCTACATCTCCGGCTCGAATGAGTTTGCTGTGTTCAACTACGGAGCAGCACCGGTGGGAGAGGGTCCTCTTCGCGACAGGTTGAGGGTTGTTCAGATGTCCTCGACAGCCGATATTCCGCAGGTGAAAGCATCTCGGAAGCCGACGGACTTGACGGCCAAACTTTGGGGCGGAATAGATTACGGTTCAGTCGGTTGCAGCGGTGTAAGAAAGCCTGAAGTAGACCTCACGCGCGAGTTGGCGGATTTACGCAAAGGCGTGGCGCCTCTCCCCGAATCGAAAACGGAAGTGGAAAAAATCGCGCGGATTCTAAGAGATTCGATCAAAGGTCTTTACACCGGTGACGCGGCCGATGAAAAGAGCGCCAAGGCTATGGATCGCGAGAAGGTGACGGTGATCCATTTCGCCACCCACGGATACTACTTGCCGGAGGACACGATATCTACGGATAATGGTACAAATCGTCCGCTTCAGGACGGCACACGTTTAGGCACCATCCTGTCTCGCTCGGGGCTACTGATGGCCGGGGCAAACAACACGCTCAGGAGAGGGGTAATCGGAGGAGACGACGGCATTTTGACCGCAGGCGAGATCGTACGGCTTCATCTTCGCGACGTAGACTTGGCTGTCCTCTCTGCCTGTTCTACGGGCGACGGTGACCGCGGCAATCTCACGGGCGTCATCTACGGAGTGGCGAATGCCTTCAAGACCGCGGGAGTCAGGCAGGTACTCATGACCCTCTGGGACATACCCGACTCCACGACGGCCATAGGAATGGAAGCCTTCTATGAAGCCCTCGCGCAAGGCCACGACCCCGAAACGGCTCTTGACCATCTCCGAAGCCGCCTCGCCGATCTCGGCTACACCTCCCCCTACTACCAGGCCCCCTTCGTCCTCCTCCGCTAAGAGCCCTCCGCATGTACCTCAGTCTCGGCGTCTCGCCTGTGAGGAGAAGCAAACGCATGTACCTCAGGCGTCCCCGCCTGAGGGAAAAGCGACCGCCCCCTTTCCTCCCTTGTTAACCTAAGACCAACTTCGGACATATAAAAGAAAAAGAACCTAAAAAATACGCAGATTCCAGAACGAAGTGCAAACTTCCGACTGATTAGCCCACATGTTTATTGTCAGCATAAGATGAAATACCGTCGCCACAAGGATAAACAATACAAGACCGGGGCAAAACCTTGATACCTGACCGCGTCTCCATACATGATCGTCCGGCCGAAGCAGACGGCAGACGTTTTAGTGATTGGTATCACGATACTTTTACCCTCTCGGTATCAGGCGTTTCATAAATTTTTTGTAACTTTGCTATCGGTAAGGTTACGACCGCTCCACAACATTTTGACAATACCGACAATATAGTGAAATCCTCCAACTTCAAAAATTATAATGATGGCAAAATTCAGCTTTATAATATTGGCAATTAGT
>CAZTSQ010000040.1:0-20232 GCA_964615915.1 uncultured Sangeribacter sp. | reverse complement strand
CCGTAAATTCTTGTCGTATGAGAAGTATGAGTTCCTCTATAAACCACTTGCGGGCCGCTTCTCAGCGACCCGCAAGTGAATGTTTTCCATAATACTTTCAAACTAACCTAACATCATGAAACGAATTTCTTCTTTCTGTCTTCTAAACACCTTCACTCCAACTTTGGTTCGCCTGAAAGCATTATTTTCTCGATATCCTCCAAGATACATCCCTTTTTCGGGCGGTTGTTCAATGTTTTGGCGCTTTTTCCGTTAATTAATGTGATGAAGCGCTTTTTCTTACTTTCCAACATAGGGGACTGCCCGTCTTCCAACAGAGGCAACCGCCCGTCCGGCAAGAAGGTCGGAGGGGCAGTCCGTAAGGCCCGACAGCTCAGACGGCTGTCGGCCGGAGCCGTTGTGGCCGCACTTTTCATATTGGTCAGCTCCGCGCTGGCCGGTTGTTCGACCAAGAAGAACACCCCGGCATCGCGCAACTGGCACGCGTTCACCACGCGTTATAACGTCTACTTCAACGGCTCGGAACATTATAAGGAGACCCTCGACGCTATGGAGAAAAGCTACGAGGATGACTACACGCGCTTCGTCATGACACACCCGGCCGAAGCCAAGGCCGACCAGAAACTGCCTCAACCGACGGGCGACTTCAACCGCACCATCGAGAAGATGCAGAAGGCGATCCAGCTCCACTCCATTTCGAAAAAACCGGCCAAAAAATCAGGCTCGGCCAAGGAGAAGGAGTTCCGCGCCCGCACTGAGTTCAACCCGTTTATCCACAACGCATGGATGATGATGGCCAAGAGCCAGTTCCTCAACGGTGACTTCCTCGGAGCCTCGTCTACGTTCATGTACATATCGAAGCACTTCACCTGGCTCCCGAACGTCGTCACCGAGGCCAAACTCTGGCAGGCCCGGTGCTACTGCGCGATGGACTGGGACTATGAAGCCGACAATATCCTCTCCAAAATCAAGGAAAAGGAACTGACAACCAAGGCGCTCCGCAATCTCTATAACGAAACGATGGGCGACTATTATGTCCGCACCAAGGAGTTCGCCAAGGCCCTTCCCTTCCTCAAGAAGGCGGCGGCCGCCGCCTCGGGCACACAGAAGAACCGCCTCTGGTTCCTCGCCGGACAGGCCGCGCGCGCCGTCGGCAACAACAAGGAGGCCTACGAAGCATTCAAGAAAGCGGCCTCGGGGCTGGCGACCCCTTACCGCACCAAGTTCAACGCACGCATCAAGCAGAGCGAGGTCTTCACCGGCAAGGACATCGCCGGCGAGGTCCGCGCCCTCCGCTCGCTGGCCCGCTATCAGCGAAACAGTGAGTTCCTCGACCAGATTTATTACGCTATCGGCAACCTCTATCTCTCGCGTGGCGACACGGCCGAGGCCAAGAAGAATTATATACTCGCGATGGAGAAGTCGACCCGCAACGGAATCGACAAGGCCCTCGTCGGCGTCGCTCTCGGAAACATCTATTTCGACGAGCACGACTACGTTAAGGCCCAGCCGTGCTACTCCGAAGCTATCCCCCAGTTGTCGGAAACCTTCCCCAACTACAAGACACTCAAGAAGCGGAGCGACGTGCTCGACGAACTTGTGGTCTATGCCGGCAACGTCGAGCTCCAGGACTCACTGCTGACCCTCTCCAAACTTCCCGAAGAGGAACAGCGGAAGATATGCCAGAAGATCGTCGACGACCTCATCCGCCAGGAGAAGGAGGCCGAAGAGGCTGCCAGACGTGAAGAGGCTTTGGCCAACGCCGAAGCCAATTCGCCGATGAACCAGCAGACTCCGGCCACCCCGGCCTTCAACATGAACAACGACAAGTCATGGTATTTCTACAACACCATGACCAAGAACCAGGGTAAGACCGAGTTCCAGCGCCGTTGGGGTTCGCGTAAGCTTGAAGACGACTGGCGCCGCCGCAACAAGACCTCCTTCTCGTTTGAAGACCCTGCCGACAGCGACGCGCAGGGCGAAGGCGTAGGCGCCGCAAACGACTCTATTCCCGAAGAGGAACGCGCCGCTCTCGAGGCCGCCTCGGATCCCCACAACGTCGAGTTCTACCTCTCGCAGATCCCGAAAACCGAAGAAGAGATCCAGACGGCCAACGACGTCATCCAGGAGGGACTGTACAACATGGGCGTCATCCTCAAGGACAAGCTCGAGGACTTCCCGGCCGCACGCCATGAATTCCTCGAACTCGAGGAGCGTTATCCGGACAACGTCTATCGTCTCGACGTCTACTACAACCTCTACCTGATGGCTGTCCGGAGCGACGACCGTGCCGAGGCCGAGAAGTGGAAGAGGCTGATAATCGAGGAGTTCCCCGATTCGCCCTACGGAAAGGCGATGCAGGATCCCGACTACTTCAACAACCTGCGGACAATGCATGTGCGCCAGGAGTCGATGTATCAGGAGACCTATGACGCCTATCTCGACAACCGCAACGGTGAGGTCCACCGGCTCGTGAAGGAGATGCAGACCACCTATCCGCTGTCTCCGATCATGCCGAAGTTCGTCTTTATCGACGCCCTCTCGTATCTGACCGAGAAGGACTATGACAAGTTCAAGGAGCGGCTGACGGAGTTGCTCCAGAAATGGCCCGACACGGATATGACAGACATGGCCGGCAGCATAGTACGCGGTCTCAACGCGGGACGCACGCCCCACGCCGGTTCGTCGAACACACGCGGAATGATCTGGGACCTGCGCCTGACAGACTCCGACACACCTCTGGCCGCCGACGGTCAGCCCGCCACCTTCGAGCGCGACCCGAACAAGCCGCAGTATCTCGTGCTGGCCTTTGACCGCGACTCGATCAGCTCGAACCAACTGCTCTATGACGTTGCCCGCTTCAACTTCTCATCGTTCGTCGTTCAGGACTTCGACCTCGAGCAGATGAGTTTCGGCAACATAGGGCTGCTGATAATCAAAGGCTTCGAAAACCTCCGTCAGCTCGAACACTACCGTTCGGTTATGGCGTCGAACAACTTCGAACTCCCCGAGGGTGTTCGCCCCGTGATGATCAGCAAAGCCAACTTCGAACTCCTTCTCCGCGAGGGCCGCTCGTTTGAAGAATACTTCCGTTTCGAGGCCGACGAAGCCGCGGCCGAAGTCGAGGCGAAGGCTCTCGAGGGTATCGAAGAACTCGACCCCGAGGCCGCCGACGCCGACATAGACATCGGTGAGACCGAAGAAAACTCTGAAGAAACCCCGGCGATGAACCCCGAAGCTCCACAAGCCGTTAACACTGAAGAAGAAAACTGACTATGGAAAAGATACTGTGGGCCGACGACGAAATCGATCTGCTCAAACCTCATATAATGTTCCTCAAGGCGAAGGGATATGACGTCGAGACCGTCTCGAACGGCCGCGACGCCCTCGACGCGCTCGACCGCGAGCCGTTCGCCCTCGTGCTTCTTGACGAAAACATGCCCGGCCTCTCGGGTCTCGAGACCCTCACGCGGATCAACCAGACCCACCCCGAGATACCGGTCATAATGATCACCAAGTCTGAAGAGGAGAACATCATGAACCAGGCGATCGGCAACCAGATAGCCGACTATCTGATCAAGCCGGTCAATCCCAGCCAGATCCTCCTGTCGCTCAAGAAGAACCTACACAGCGCCCGGATCGTCGCCGAACAGACCACGTCGGACTACCAGCAGGAGTTCATGCGCATCTCCCAGATGATCAACATGGCCTCGACCCTCGACGACTGGAAGGAGGTCTATCGGCAGATCGTCTTCTGGGAAATCAAGCTGGCCGACAAAGACACATCGATGGACGAGCTTCTGCTTATGCAGAAACGCGAGGCCAACGCCGGCTTCTGCAAGTTCGTCAAGCGTCACTACGAAAAATGGATCGACGGACAGGATCGGCCGCTGACCAGTCCCGACATCTTTTCGAAGCGTGTCTTCCCCCTGCTCGACGCCGGCGATAAGGTCTGCGTGATCATCATCGATAACTTCCGACTCGACCAGTGGAGGGTCATCCAGCCCCTTCTCTCAGAGTATTTCAACGTCCAGGAGGAACTGTATCCGACGATTCTCCCGACCTCAACCCAGTATGCGCGCAACGCGATCTTCGCCGGCCTGATGCCCCTCCAGATCGCGACGATGTTCCCGGCCCTATGGGTTGAGGAAGATGAGGACGAGGGCTTGAACATCCACGAGAAGGAGTTGATTCAGACTCAGTTGGATCGCTATCGCCGAAAGGATCGGTTCTCATACAACAAGCTGAACGACTCGTCGGCCGGCGAGAAATTCCTCGGCAAGATCAACTCTCTGAAAGACACTCCGCTCAACGTGATCGTGATGAACTTCATCGACATGCTCTCTCACGCCCGCACGGAGTCGAAGATGATTCGCGAACTGGCCAACAACAACGCCGCCTACCGCTCGCTGACCGAGTCGTGGTTCCGCCACTCGTCGACCATCGATATCTTCAGACGTCTGGCCGAACTGAAGTTCAAGATCGTCCTGACGACCGACCACGGCTCGATCCGCGTTGACAACCCGATCAAGGTCGTCGGCGACCGCAACACCAACACGAACCTTCGGTATAAGGTCGGCAAGAACCTGAACTACAACCCCAAACAGGTTTACGAGATGAAGGATCCGAAGCGATTCGGACTGCCGGCACCGAACCTCTCGAGCACGTTCATCTACGCGATGAACAACGACTTCTTCTCGTATCCGAACAACTACAACTACTATGTCCAATACTACGACGGGACTTTCCAGCACGGTGGCATTTCGCTCGAGGAGATGCTGGTTCCGCTCGTGACCATGACTCCGAAATAATCTATGAAAAAGGCACTTCTCATATTGCTGATTTTCAGCGCGCACTTCGGGATCAGAGCCGCCCGGGAGGTCGAGCATGATTCGGTGGCGTCGGCCGAGCCGTCACGCGCCCGCATAGCTCTGCGTGAGCTCAGCCGACGGGCGGCTACCGGAGACGGTGACGCCCTCTACCGACTCGCCTACGTCCACGACATCGGCTACGACTCGATTCCGAAAGACACCCTCGAATCGACACGCCTCTATCGGCTCTCGGCCGAAGCGGGCTATGCTCCGGCTCAGAACTACCTCGGCTTCCGGCTGATCCGCGGCGAGGGAGTGAAGGCCGATCCGACCGAAGGATTGGCATGGTTGGAAAAGGCGGCCATAGGCGGCGACGCCAAGGCGGCCAACAACCTCGGAGCACTCTTGATCGAGGGCAAGCTGGTTGTGCCCGACCGGGAGAAGGCCCTCTACTGGTTCGGCCGCGCCGCCGACGCCGGTCTCCCTTCGGCCATGGCTCAGCTGGCCGATATTGTCTCGGAACCTCAGACACCCGAAACCGACTACGCCCTCGCGGCTCAACTATATATGAAAGCGGCCGACGCCGGTCTCCCCGACGCCCGCACGAAACTCGCGGCCATGCTCAACCGCAACGCCCCGACAGTCGCTTCGGCCGCGCTGCTCTTGGGTGACCTTCAGGTGTTGGCCGACACATACCGGACCTTGGCCGACGGCTATTCGCTCGCCGACGGTCTCCCCTACTCTTACGAGCACTCGCTCAAAGACTACTATATCGCGTCGCTTTTGGGCGACGACGCCTCGATCGAGGCGATCGACGAACTCCTCGGTGTCCTCCCCGATGCCCTCGACATCCTCGACCTTGACGACATCATCGTCGATGTCGCCGAAGCCCTCACGATCCTCGATGAAGATTAGCCGCGAGGAGCGCCAGCTCAGTAGCGCCGGCTTCCAGCCGGTAATAACCTCAGTAGCGCCGGCTTCCAGCCGGTAACCAAATGAATATAAATCGTTTCCCTATGAAAACACACACCCTCACCCTCCTTCTGACCCTGCTTCTTTTGCCGGCCCTCGCGCTTGGCTACGAAACCCTTCCGCCCGAACTCGACGGGACGATGATGCCCTACGACTTCGCGGCCTGCGACACTGTGACGCCGTGGACCGGCACGGATCTCCAGCCTGTGGCCGTCTCCTATGTCGCCCGCCACGGGGCCCGCTATCTGTCGTCTGAGAAGAAGGTCGAGGCGCTCTTGAAAGCGGTGGAGAAGTCTCGGAGTGAAGGGTCCATAACCTTCGAGGGCGAAGCCTTCGCGTCGCTTCTCGACACTGTCTGCGACATTTCACGCGGCCGCTGGGGTGACTTATCGGCCGTCGGAGCCTGCGAACAACAGAGACTCGGCGAGGAATTCTGCACGCAGATGCCCGCGCTCTCGCAAAAGACTGTCGGCCTGGCGCAATCCTCATACGTTCCGCGTGTTGTCCGAACCATGTGGGACTTCCTCTATCCCATAGCCGCCAACTCCAAAAACAACTCACTGACCACCGAAGAGGGTCCCGAATTCTCGCCGCTCGTGCGCTTCTTCGAGACAAACCGTACTTACGCCGACTATATCAGCCATGGCGACTGGCAGGAAGTGTACGATGAATTTGTGGCCGCTCACGTCTCGCCCGAACCGGCACGCCGACTCTTCGGCAACGTAGGTGACAACAAACACCTGCGGAAGCTGACGCTCGACATGTACGGAGTGCTTCAATCGTTCCGATGCACCGGGCTGCCCGCTCCGACTACCCGATGGATGTCTGTCGACGAATACCGGGCCTGCTGGGAGGCTACGAACCTGAAGCATTATCTTCAGCGCTCGCTGACGTCGCTCTCAAACGAGGCAATGGTGGCGGTCTCCCCCCTCTTGAAAGCTGTTGTCACCCGCACGGACCGCTCGCTCGAGAACGGCACTACGAACGCCAACTTCTGGTTCGGCCACGCCGAGACGCTGCTACCGCTCGTGGCGCTGATGGATCTGCCGGGATGCGTTGACCTTCCGCTCGATTGGGACGAGCTGTCGGCCCGATGGAAAGACTATGACATCACCCCGATGGCGGCCAACGTGATGGTCGTCCTTCTGCGTGCCCCCGGCTCGGACGAGGCTCACGCCGCGGTCCGACTCAACGGCCGTTGGGTCGAGCCTGTCGGCGGTGAGGGCCTGACGCCCCTTTGGGAATCCGTCCGCGGCCTCTGGCTCCGACGGATCGACCAGATCGGCGCCGGTGTAGCCGAGCCGGGCCAGTGATAACCGGCCACAAATTTTTTGGAATCGACAGCGAACCATTTGACAGACAATTCGGTTATAAAGTCATAAATTAAATCTACTAAACCGTATTGCAGCTATGGGAAAGTTCCTGACTGACTTCAAAGAATTCGCCCTCAAGGGTAACGTGATTGATCTGGCTGTCGGCGTGATCGTCGGCGGTGCATTCGGCAAGATCGTGTCTTCGCTCGTCAATGACATCATCATGCCGGTGATGAGCATCGTGACAGGCGGTGCCGATTTCAAAACGCTCAAATATGTGCTTAAAGAGGGTGTGCCCGCAAGTGCCGACGGTGCTGTCGAAGCAGTCGAGGAAGTGGCCATCAACTACGGTATGTTCATCCAGAACATCGTCGACTTCCTGATCATCGCCATCAGTATTTTCGTTGCGATCCGCATCGCCATGAAGCTGAAGAAGAAAGAGGCCGAGGCTCCCGCCGAAGAACCGGCTCCCGATCCGCAGATCGAACTGCTGACCGAGATCCGCGACCTCCTCAAATCGGAACAACCGAAGAATTAAGCACCCCCCTCCCCCAATCGCAAGATATTGTAAGGCCCCGTCTCATCCCCCCGAGACAGGGTCTTTTTCTGTCAAAATGAACCGAAACGCTTTCGTGGCCGTTATTCACAATTGAAGGTCCATCGTGCGATGGCCTCGTTTCACCCCATTGATTAAGAAGATGCGAAGACTATTGAGCCTCACATTTCTCTTGTGCGCGCTCCTCTCTTTCGGCGAGGTGCGTGTCCTGACTGTAGGCATCTCCAAATATCCCTCTAATTCCGGATGGTCGGCCACTCACGCAAACCGGGACGTCGCCTTGATGAAGAACCTTTTTCCCCAAGCCGTCGCTCTCTCCAACTCGAAAGCCACCTTCGCCAATATCATCTCGAATCTCGACAAACTGAAAAACCAGGCCCAGGAGGGAGACACCATCATCGTCCATTTCTCGGGCCACGGCCAACGGATAATCACCGCCCGGTCTTCGTTCGACACCGATTATGTAGACGAAGCGTTCGTTCCCTTTGACGCCCGCAAGAGCCGCGGTGCCTATGACGGCAAATATCATCTGACCAACAGTATTCTGGGCTCCAAAATCATCGCCATGCGCGAAGCGGTCGGACCCCAGGGGCTCGTGATGACTCTCCTTGACGCTTGCCACAGCAATTCTGACGTCCAGGGCGACCGCAAATACCGCGGAACCGACCAAATCTTCGGTGCCGAAAATCTTGACGCCGGCGAAATCGAAGAGCTCGAACAACATGCCAACTCGTATGACAGCCAGTCTCTCACACGGGGCTCCAATCTGGGCGACGTCGTTCTCATCGGCGCTTGCAAGAGCAATCAGTCAAACCGCGAGCTCGACAAAGGCTACGGTTCGCTGACCTATTATTTCTGCAAAAGCTGGGAGGAGGGTAACCGTCACGATGTCAACTCGATCCTCTCGACCCTCTACGGGGAAATGACCCAAGACCAGAGCCTGAACGGTCAGACACCCGTGATCCGAAACACTTTGGGATGGGTCGAACCCAACTCGGACACGATCGCCGACATCGACAAGGACCCGATCAGAGACCACTGGACCCGTTGGCTGATTCTGGGAGCTGCGATCGCCATCATCTTCGCCGGGCTTTTCATCTGGCTGAAGAAACGGAAAACCGGACCGACATACAAAACCCCCGGCTCACACTGAACCGGGGGCTTTTCATGTCTGGCGGACGCTAAGTCCGTCGTCATCAACTATTTCACTTTTTACTTATTACTTATGCAGAAGCTTGACTGCGGCCTGAGCCTCACCGTCGGTAACGACGATCAGATAAGCGCCGGGGAGGACGTTGGCGAACTCAACCGTTGAGTCGGCAGCCACAACCTTCGCCATCTCGAGACCTTCGAGAGTGTAGAGCGAAACCGTCATGCCTTCGGCGATGCCGAGGACGTTGATAGATCCGTTGGCGCTGACCACGCTGAGGTTCTCGGCGTCGAGGGCATTGAGGCCGGTCTCAACGTCTTCGAAGTTGAACGAGGGTACGAACATTGTGTTGCGCTTCGTGCCGACGTTGCCCTTCACATAGTGACCCTCGGCGTCGATTGCCTGAACGTCAAACTCGAACACGTCGAGATAGCCGTCTTCGCCGTTGTAGATGCAGGCTTCGCCGGGAACTACTGTCCAGACGGTGCGGTCGGCGTTCGGAACGCAGCTCTGTGCGTCGACAAGACCCGACTCGCTGCCCATCGAATATTTGGCGGTCATCGTCACGGGAGCGGACCAAGTGAAGACGATCGGGGCGTTGATGCCCTTCACGACGCCGGGAGTCTCGGCGGGCAGACCGAGCTCGGTAGCGTTGGTCGGCGCGGGGCTGATGCTGACGAGCTTGGCGATCTGAGAGTAAACGAACGGAGCGGTAGCACCGGTGAACTCGAAGTGGTAGCTTCCACATGCGTTCTGGTGGTTGCCGGTCTCGTAGCTGCGCTTGATCAGAGAGTCATAGAACCAGATGTCGAACGTGTAGACAACATCCTGGGCATACTCGCGGGTGTCCTCGTTGCCGCCGCAACCGAGCATCGGGTGCTGGTAGGGCACGCAGTCGCTGACGCTCGAGCCCACATAGTTCTTCGGATAGTTGCCGTAGCCGTAGATCTCCTGGATGGTCTCCTGGTTCCAGGTATCGATCTCGCCGGTGCCGTCTTTACGCTTGACTTCGGCGATGAAACACTGGATCCATTGGTCCCAGGTGGTGTTGATCACAAAGCCGCGGTTCATGTTGAGCGAGGCGATCGATTTCGGGTTGGTCTCCCAGTCGAGCATGCTTTCGCCACCTTCGGCGGTCTGCCAGAGAGTGAACATCATGTCTGCGGGGACGCCGTCGGGCTGGCCTTCCTCACTGTTGAACGCGTCGGGAGTGTTGAGGAAGTTGAATTTGGTGACTTCGAAAGCGGGACGCGGGGGCTCGGCGTTCGGGTCATCCCATGTAACCTTGAGGGTCTTCTCGACACTCACCTTGTCGCCTGACTGAATCAGACCCTGCGGAAGCACACAGGTCCAGACGCCACCGGGCGACGAGGGCCATTTGGCACTTTCGGTCAACATCATCGGAGTGTCCATGAAGTTGATGACATCGGCGGTCACTACCGTACCGTCGCTTTCGCGAACCCACTTGACCGGAGTCAATTCTGGGTCGATGGTGAAGCCGGCGGGAACGTTGAGGAAGGTCACGTTGGTGTTGAACTTCACGCGACGGAATGAGTAGTCATAGTTGTTGGTCACGCCGTAGCTCGAGTAGGTGAATCCGAAGTCGAAGGTCTCGACCGGAGCGTTGAGGTCGTCGACAACGGTGAAGGTAAACTCATAGGCGGCATTCTCGTCCTTATCGCCTTTTGTATCATAGAACACACGATCCGCAAGATATACGGTATAGGTGCCTGCTTCAAGCGGAGTTGCAAGTATGTAGGCATACTGATTGTCGTCGAGAGTAGTGCCGTTCACCTTATAGGTAAGCGAGCCCTTCGTGTCTTCTACAACTTCACCAGTCTTCGCATTGACAATCTTCACTTTAGAGTCACCGGCGAACGCATTGTTCTTTTCACAAGTCGTAAAGCTCGTGTTGAAGATCAGTTCAGTGACGGGAGCTTCAACTTTCGCACCGTTAGCCGGAATTGTCGATACGATGGGAACCAACGCACCTAAAGTTCTGCGCAAAGTAAATATCAGCGATGCGTTATTTTCCAGCACGCCCCCTGTGGCTCCCGATATAAGAGAGTTCTTGTGAAGTATCAGTTCACAGGTTTTAGTCGTTGCCTCCGTAAGAGTTTTGTCGAGAATAATTCCTATCTGATTGTCGGCCAGCGCAACGCCATCGATCTCGTGAGTTAGATATGTCGCGGCATCCGCAGTCTTGAAGTCAACCATCGTCGACATATTGTTGTTCTGACGGATAAAGCCGATGTTGGTGCTTGTGTAGTCGGGGTTCACCTTGATATCTGTATCCTTCTCACCGAAGGTCAGAATAATGTGGGTCAGATCAGCAACCAGTTCGCCTTCAGCCGGGAAACAAGCCGCAGTGTTGAGCGTAATCGGGTCCGGGTCGGGCGCGATAACGGTAAAGGTGAACTCGTAAGGTGCATTCTGATAGTTCTTATTCTTGAGTACACCGGAAGCTATAGAAAACTTATATGTACCTGCTTCAAGTGGCTTATCCAGAAAATATGCCAATTGATCAGTCGGAAGTTCTTCTTCGTCAATTTCATAGTCGAAATAACCGGCACTCAGATTTTCTACAACTTCATTAGTGGCAACATTTACGATCGCCCCGGGGTCACCTACGAAACTATAGTTTTTATCGAATCCGTCCAGATCCGCTGAGCCGGTTAAGATAATAATATCTACAGGACCACTGACAGTAGCTCCGTTAGCCGGATCGGATGCTACTATGGGACGTTCTTCCAATGGAGGAACAGTTAGGGTGAATGCGTAGCGTGTTGACGTATCGAGAACTCCACCTGTTGTTCCGGATATAAAAGCTCCTTTGCTGATGACTACCTGATAAGCCTGTTTAAAAGTAACAGAAGGAATCGGTTTCGCTAATTTTATCGCAATCTGATTGGCTGCCAAAGGTTCTCCGGCAACTTCATGAGTCAGGAAATCGGCTGCATTTGCAGTTCTGAAATTTTCGACAGTGCTACCGCTGGGACTGTAAGCCAGAAAACCCACATTAGTACCGGTATAGTCCGGATTCAACTTTATGTCGGTCTGGTCCTCACCAAATGTCAAGATAATGTATGACATTCCGTATACCACACTACCTTCTGCGGGGGTACATGCCGAAGTGTTGATTGTCAACGGCTCGGGCTCGGTGCTTGCGGGGAGGATGGTCCAGTCATACTTGATGATTGGATTGGTCGCGCCGCTCGCCGAGATAAGAACGTTGTTGGCGAAAGCGATGTGGTAGGCCGCGGCTTCTTCTACCGAAATTGGATTCGCCAAGTGGTATACGATCTGATTCGCAGCCACCGGCTTGCCGTCGATCTGATGATCGAAGCGGTCAACATCGGAAGATGTGATTTTTTCAACCGCCGTATACGTTCCGTTGGCATTGGGCACGGAGATATTTCCGAGTGTTTTGCCGGTGAAGGCCGGATTGACCTGAATGTCGGTGTCGTTTTCACCGAACGTAAAGAGAATATAGGACATTCCCTTTACCGATCCGTTTTCTGCGGGGACGAACTTGTCGAGCTGGAGAGTCATCTCAGCACTGTCCGCCAGCAGATTGATGCCTCCGGAGGAGCTCCATGCGGTGAAACCGCATATCGCCATAACCAGGGCTACCAATGAATAAAGATACTGTTTCTTCATAAAGGTGAAGATAGGTTAGGTTAACGTGATGGAATAACAACTTTGGTCATCCGGGGCGCGTCCATCTTTCGCAACCCGGCGACTGTTTATCGCTACGATCCCTCTGCAGACCAACCTCTGGCGGCGGTCCACAAGAAATCTGAAGTATCTTTATGTCTTGGTATGAGAAGAACAAAAAAGAAGCCTGTCCAAGGCTTTAACGCCGACAAAGTTAGCGAATCAAATCATTAATTCCAAATTTTTTCTCAAAAATATTTAATCAGGGGGGGGGTAATTGGATATGTATCAATTACTTAACCCCCTCCCTTTCTGGAGATTTCTGCCGCGTACAGATGTATTGGGAAATTGGGCGCCGTATCGTTGAAGAAGAGCAAGATGGGAATGCCCGCGCTGAATATGGCAAAGGGTTGATCAAGACCCTCGCCAAAGAAATTGAGCCGCAATATGGCAGCGGCTTCTCGTACAGACAACTTAACTTTGCACGACAATTTTATCTGACCTATCCAAAAGTGAACGCAGTGCGTTCACAATTCAACTGGACGCAGTATCGTACTCTAATTCAGATACCCGACAAAGATAAGCGAGAGTACTACGAACTTGTCACATTCGTTGCGCGCCAGAAGCGAATTCTGCTTGAGGACGATGAATTCTTCGTCGATCTCGTCTTCTACAACAGATTGGCCAAGCGGTTCGTAGTTTTTGAGTTGAAGACCGGAGAGGCCACCCATCAAGAGGTTGGCCTCGACGGTGGCGCCGTCTTCGCGGATCCATTTGATCGGGAGCATCGAGTCGTCGATGGTCACGCCGGTCGGAAGACCGGTGAACGTGATGTTCGACCCGAAGTCGTTGCCTTCCTACTTGAACTCGGAATTGGCCATGTTGCTCACGCCATAAGACTCGTACGTGTACCCGTAATCGAAGGTAGCTGCGTTAGCGCCGTCGAAGCAGAATACTGCCAGCAGCGCTGTAAGAATAGAGTAAAGATACTTTTTCATGCAAATTGAATGAAAAGGTTGTTTTGAAAGTGATGGATATTTGACACGAGCCGCCAATCCACACGTCCATCATCGGAAGAGTGGCGACTTTTATGGTGTCTGAAGTATCTTTACGCTTGGTATAATCTGTATGTCCGCGCCAAAGTTAAGCAAAAAATTCCACCCCACAACTTTTCGCCAAAATTTCCCCCAAATGTAGAGTCAACAAGCAACTACAAAATTAAGTACTGACTACCGGTTTACAGCCCGGCAGCCGGTATCACTCAAGAGGTCTATTGAGCTACGCGGATGAAGCCGATGCCGCTTCGACGACCGCAAACGTACACGCCCGGACGGGACCCGGGGTGTTGAACGTTGTCGAGATATAGTGGCTCGCCAGCTATGATTAGAGGACAGGTGAATGTGTCGCCGGACGCGAGGCGAGTACCCTCGGAGCCTATCACCACCCATTTGCTTTTGCCTAAATATTTTATCACGCACACACGCGCCGGCGCCCACATGAGACGCACCATGTCGCCCGGCACGAGGTCTCTATCCACATTCAACACGTGCGACCCCACGAAGCCGCTCTCGATTTCCGGGATATTCCCGTTCACGAAATCATCGAAGTCCCTCCAGCCGCAGCTTTGCGCCAGAGTATCGAGCGTGAATTTGCGCGGAGTGGTGCCCTCATTGAGATAGCCCCAAAGACGCTTGAGCGTTGTGGGGCTCAATAACGTTCCCGTTCGCCCGAATATCATTATGGCGAGCTGCTCGAAGTGTTTGGGTGTCTCCGCTTTCATCCCCATGGTGTCTTCCACCCTGCGGCACAGACTCTCGATGTGCGGGTTCACTGGTATGTTGGGTTCCATTTTGGATAACGTTTTTTACCTTCCGATATATAAAAATTCTGCAGGTCACCTTCAAGTCGCTTTATATCAGTCTCCGAAAGACCTGCCCCCGCGCCTCGCTTGACACCTTGATCAATGATCGCCGACAGACTTTGGTCAAAATTATATATGTCCAACGGAGCCATAGCTGGTGTAAGGGTGGGCAATACCTTTTTTTCAAAACGGTCGAATTCGGCCGTCAATGCAATACAGCCGGCCTCATACATTTTTCTGTAGAGCTGTGTATAGGCGGTTTCCCGACTGAGCTCGGCTTCAGCCTCTTCCATGCGCGCATACACCTTGGACAATGAGTCAGAGAGATGCGCCGCATATTCCGCATTGCGCTTGTTCTCCAGCACGAGCTCATTCACGCGTTTGTCTGAATGTAGCGAGGCCTCCTCAAGGTTGTGCGAAGCATCTTCAAGCAAATAGATTTGTCGGACGCCCGCCGCGCCGGCCGCGAGCACCACCACCCCCAGTCCGGCCCCCAACGCCAGCTGAAGCCAGCTCTTTCGCCTGTCAATGAGTCTCAGCAACACGCCCGCATCGGCAGGACGCCGCTCTCGCCTCGATGTGCACCGCCGGGCCAACCCCCTATAGGCGGGACACAGCTGGTTCATGATTACTCCCAGACTGTAGACGTCATCGGCCGGGTCGGCACCGCCATGCTCCAGTTGCTCAGGCGATATGAAACCCCGGGTACCAGCCGCCTGCTTCAGCTCCACGTGGCTGTCGGTGTCAGCCAGACCGAAGTCAATGATTGCTATGCTGCCGCCGGCATTGCGCACCATGATGTTCGAGGGCTTGAGGTCGCGATGTACCACACCGTTGCGGTGCAGATAATCGGCGGCCACAATTATTTCGCGCATAATGCGCTTGCGTTCATGACGGCTCAGCTGTCCCTCGCGGAGCAGGTCAGCCAGGACACGCCCCTCAACCCACTCCATCACAATACATTGCCCCAGGCCCTCAACTTCCTCCATGTTCACCGCCTGAACCACAGAGGGATGGCGGAGGCACGAATGTACATCAAACTCCTTCATCAGACGCCGATGTCCGGCAGCCGACGCCCGCAATTCGGGCGAAAGGCCCTTGAGAAGCCACAGTCGCCCATAGCGCCTGCCGCGAGCCACCACATTAGTCTGCGACACACGAAGCACTTCAACATCAGTGAACCGGCTGAAGAATGGTCCGGTCACCTCAGCCTCCTCCACAAAACCTGATTCCACTTCTTCCATTGGCAATCCAGATGTGAGTTACAAAGCAACCTTGCTACAAAATTAATAATTCTTTTTGAAACCTGCGAGGGATAAGAAGAGAACACACCGGCCCTCACCGATGTGTTCCCATGTGTTTGGTGCTAAGATTACTTCAGATAGAACACTAAAGTAACGGACATAACTGTACCGTCGTCAAGTTTCTTTGTTCCTATCTGGGCATATAAACCTTTCTTATTAGAAAGCGGTTTTTGCACCTCTGTTGAGCAACCATTCAGATTTGAAGTGAATACCACACCGTCGTCTGTGAATTGATAGGTACCCTTTACTATGCCGAGACCTATTAGATTGTCGGCTACGACCTTATAACTACCGCCAGAGCCATCGGCATTTGGAGTGACTGTGAATTTTGCCGGAAATGACATTCCTTCGCCATTTTTCGACATATACACATCGCATCCGAACAGGCCCTTGTTAAATGCGTTCTTCAACTCATCTCCCTCAAGGTGCCCGTTGGGAATATTATGAAGTACGATTGAGCCACTGGGTTTCCCTTTCGAAAGGAGACTGCCTTTTAGTGTCTTCCCTTTGTCAGGAGACGTTAGCGTCATAACCAAACCTCCTGAAACTACTTTGAGTTTATTACCGGTTACAGACCACTCCCCCCCAAGATCATTTCCAAGCACTCCCCACGTAAAACCGTTGGGCTCATTAAAATCTATTGTTATGTCGATACCCACATCTTTACCCATTTCGGTATTGCTCACCCACTGGCCAGTGTAATAGTTGCCCTCTATATTGGCCTTGGTCAGAGGTTTTACTGTCGTAGAGGCTGTGCCCACCTTTTTGCGTGCGGTGGTGGCGGGTTTCCCGGAGGCTCCCTTCTTGCGAGTCTGTGCGAACACATCGGCAGTCGAGAAGGCAACAAGCAGAGTCAGCATGACCGCAATTAACTTTGTCAATCTCATTTTTGTGATTATTTTAGAGGATAAGTATTTAGTTATCTGATAAGTACAAGGGTAAGAGTCATACCCTGCCCGGAACCCATGGGGATGCTTATGTAGTTGCCGTTATCGAAAATCTTACCTGATTTGGTGACACCCCCGGCGTCGGTGAGGATAAGAGAGCCGTCGGCTACCTTGTAAGTGCCCTGCATTTTATCGAAAATTTTTTGCATCGCGGGTGAGTCGCAAGTCATGCTGAAGGAGTGTTCTCCGGCAGAGAGAACAAAGTCAGATGTAGCACACATCACCTGCTCATTGGGCATCTCCACCTTTACAAAGGCGGTGTAGCCGTCGGGACTGCCCACTATAGCGTCAAGCTCATCGGCAGAGAGTGTGGAGGGAGTCAGTTGCACGGGGACTTTTAGTAACCACAAATCAATCTGTTGACCCATGCGCGTGAATTTGCCCATGAGGCTTTGACCTCCATCGGTGGTTTTCAACGGCACATTGCCGATGCCCGGTAACTTGACGTTCAATAACGGGTTGGCACCCTGGCCGCTCACGGAATATTCCACCGTGCAATTAATGACGTTGGCCATGTTGAATTCGAGGTCACCGTCGTCAAACACCATGTCGACCCACAAGTCGATGGGCTGACCTTTGACTTTTCCGATGCCCTGATAATGCGTGCCCTTGTAAATGTCGGCAGCTCCGGCACTCATTCCTATGGCCAACATGACCATAAGGGCGAGTAAATGAAGTACTCTTTTTTCCATACTTATGATTGTTGATTATCTTACTATTTTCATTCTTACCAACATGTCATCTTCGTTGAGTTCAAATGAGTCATCGGCCACGCTTTCAATAGGTATTTTGGCATAAACGTTGTCGGTGTCACCTTGATAAAGAATAAGCCATTTATCGCCATATTGCTCAATGGTGGCATATTTGCCGCCATACTCGAAATCTTCGCCGAGTTTCTTGTATTCCCATGAATTCTCGTAAGTATGTTTGGAGATGCCACGGCGGAAGAGCTCCTCGTCAGTCATGACAGGATATTTCTTGATCTTGAATTTAGCGGCGTCAAACGAAAGGTGGTATTTTCCGGCTCTGAAGATGATAGCAGCATCGCCGATTTTAATTCCACCGGCTTCACCGGTCATATAGACGGGCCCTTCGAATATGGAACCGTCCTTGATATACCGGCAGCTAAGTTTAGTAACTTTTTTCTTTTCGGTTACTTCTGCTTCAGAATGTTTCATCGAGCCGGGACGGGCGCGTCGCTGTGCGTCAGCAACCGGTGTATTGATTAGTGCGAGCAACACCAATATGAGGCAAACATAGAGCCTATTATTCATAATGGAAATGAATGTAATTAAGCAATTGGGGTGTTTGAATTTGAGGGCAAAATTAGTAGGAGGCAAAATTGTGAGCAAGTCCTTTTAAGTCCTTTTTAAATGACGTATATGGTTCTTGTCATTTCGAAGTACAGAACACCAAAGAAAGCCACCCCATTACCATGTGAGACATAGAGAGTCAGCCTTGCGATTTGGAGGGTACGGAATTTATCGTTAACTTTGCAACAGCGGTTACAGTAACCGCTGTTGCAAAGCTATGAAGTTCTACGACAGAGAGATAGAGACGCAGACATTGCGCAAGATCGTGGAGACATCGCGCTCTTTCGCCCAGATGACCGTCATTACCGGTCGCCGCCGAATCGGCAAGACCACCCTCATCAAACATGCCTACAGTGCAGAGGAGATGATCTACTTCTTCGTGGCTCGAAAGAGCGAGGCCCTATTGTGCAAGGAACTGGCCGAGACCGTCCGCGACAGGTTGGGCGAAGACTTAGGCGAGTTCGACAGTATGGCCAGACTCTTCTCAGCCCTCATGCAACTCGCCAAACGACGCCACTTTACTGTGGTCTTCGATGAGTTTCAGAACTTTAAGTATGTCAACGAAGCCTTCTTCAGCGATCTGCAGAATATCTGGGACTCCAATAAGGATGAGGCCCGCATCAACCTGACTGTCTGCGGGTCCTTCTACTCGATGATGACCAAGATTTTCGATGACCGCAAGGAGCCCCTCTACGGCCGCGCCACTTCGCGTATGCGGCTCCGCGCTTTCCCCTTGAAGACGCTCGTCGAAATCATGCGCGACCACAACCCGGAGTTAGGACCTGACGACCTCCTGGCCTTCTACATGGTAACCGGAGGGGTGGCCAAGTATGTCGAATTGCTTATTCAAGCTGGCGCCTTCATCAAGGAGAAGATCCTTGACAGTGTCCTCTCGTTCGGATCCTATTTTATCGAGGAAGGTAAGGCACTGCTCTCTGATGAGTTCGGCAAAGACTACGGCAACTATTTCTCCATATTGGCCGCAATCGCTTCGGGCTTCAATGAGCGCGGAGAGATAAAATCGTATACCGGAATCGAGGCAGGCGGTTATTTGGAGAAACTTGAGAAGACCTACGACCTCCTCTATCGCTACCGTCCCTATCTGGCGAGTCCCAACAGTCAGACGGTCAAGTATGGAATCAAAGACAACTTCCTGAATTTCTGGTTCCGCTTCATCTACAAATATCGGAGTGCGGTCGAGATCGGCAACCTCGATTATGTCCGAGATAAGGTCCGGGCCGACTATGACACCTATTCGGGGTGGATACTCGAGCGTTATTTCCGACAGCTCTATCGCGAGACGGGACTGTACAACATCGTCACCAACTATTGGGAGAAGGGAGGCCGGAACGAAATCGACCTCGTGGCGGTCAACGAAGCCGATCGCGAGATAGTTATCGGCGAAGTCAAGCGCAACAAGCGGCGGATAGACCTCCATCGACTCGAGGAGAAAGCCGAGGCCATCAAGGCCAAGCGCCACAGCTGGGCCCTCTCTTTCGTCTCCCTGTCGCTTGACGACATGGCGACCACATAAACTATGCGGACTATCTTGTACCCCGCCTAATAAACCACTTGCGGGCCGCTTCTCAGCGACCCGCAAGTGAATGTTTTCCATAATACTTTCAAACTAACCTAACATCATGAAGTGAAACGAATTTCTTCTTTCTGTATCTTAAACGCCTTCACCCCAACTTTGGTTCGCTCGAAAGTATTATTTTATGGACCGATGATAGTTTATTCCACCCCCCTCCTCTATTTCACCAGCTGTTTTTGGGTCTTGCCACCGCAGACCAGGATATAGAGCCCCGGTATCAGGTCTTCGGTCGAGTCGCCGACACGCTGGCCATGGAGGTTGTAGACGCCGTCAGGGATGGCTGATAGAGTGGTGTCGCTTTCGGTGGCCTCTTCAGCATCGATCTCTTCAACTGCCGAGACGTTTTCGACGACCTTGACCTTTGACTCGGCTGTGTAGACGTTTCCCTCCTTGTCTTCGAGGGTGAAGGTGATCATGGCCTCGCCCATGCCGGCGGCCTTCAGCTTGCCGTCCTGATCGATGGTGGCGACGGTCTCGTTGTCCGAACTCCAGAAGCCCGTCTCGGCCGCTTCGGCGTTGCCCAGCGTCATCACATCCCACAGATATTCGTGGCTCTTCCACTGCTCGATCTCAAGCTCCGGCTCGCTCACCAACGGTATCAGCTTGTCGGTAATCGGCAGGATCTCCTTGCTGACCGAGCTCCAGTACGGATCCGCCGCGTATGCCTCCACAGCCTCCGTCGGCACATACACCGTCCATTGCTTCGGAGCCCCGTCCTCCTCCTCAGAATACTCCACCACCGGAGGAACGAGGG
>CAZTSQ010000039.1:0-20834 GCA_964615915.1 uncultured Sangeribacter sp. | reverse complement strand
GAGGCGATCTAAGGCTTAAGTAAACAGCATTGGGACGCGATTCATCGCGTCCCCGCCGACAGAGATATTCGAACGTCAGAAAATCCCCGACTTTGGAGACAATGACGCGCATCCCTTTCCCGCAGACGGGGACGTCTGCTTTACGTGCAGGGGCTTTTGATACCGGCTGGAAGCCGGCGCTCCTTGCGCTGTCGCTCCCTGTAAATCAATTGGTTACCGGCTGGAAGCCGGTGCTACTGCCGGGGGACGAAAAAAGGGAGCGCCGGCTGGGGCGCTCCCTGATTCAAGGATTTATGAATGCTTGGTATGAGAGTTAGTGTCTGTACTTGATGGCGGTGCCGTTGATCAGGACGATGTAGAGCTGACCTTCGGGAAGGTTGACCGAGGCGTTTTTCATGCCTGCGGAGACCTCGCCCAATTCGGCTACCTTCATTCCGCCTGCGGTGTAGACCGTCACGACGTCTCCACCCTTCAGTCCCGAGATGATGACGTTGGCGCCATCCTTGGTCAGAGCGTAGGCTGACTCCTCAACCTCTCCGAGGCCGGTGTCAACTCCTTCGGGCGTCGTACCTTTCAGCGTGACAGCCACCTCGGGATTGTAGACATACTGGCGAAGGAAAGGGTTATTCACCACAAAATAGTTCTCAGCCCAGACTACGCGATACTGCTTGCCTTCATAGAGAGGTTGGTTTACCTCACCGACAAAGTAGCTTCCGTTCAGCTGACCGTCGCCGATCTCCGAAGTCTCGTCGAGAGTCTGTTTGGTCACCGTGAAAGTAGCGATCTCCTTCTCTCCGTCTTCGGTTACTTCATAAAGAATGCCATCCTTGCGTTCGCCGACATAATTGCGGTTGAAGGCAACGCCGTAGGTAGTCTTATTGTAGAAGTAGGGAGGATTGTCGATGATGAAGTAGTCCAGTACCCCCACTTCGTCATTGTCCTTGAGATTGACCGGCTTCGGTTCCCACTTGGGCAGATCGTCCACGGCGGGAGTGCTATAGTGGAGCTCTATACGTTCGCTTATGGCATCCTTAAGATAGGCGGTTGTCTGTAGTCCATATCGTATGCCTTGACGGTGCCTTCTGGAATAACGACAGTGTATTCAGTGCCTGCCTTCAACGCATTGTTCGGTCGGATGATGATGCCGAGGCAATCCGGTGCACCCTCGGCAATGAGAGTCTGCAGGGGCTCCCCTTCGGTATCGGTTCCTTCATAGAGGTATACCGTCAGCGTGTCGTAGATATCCTTCACTCCATAGGTCTTGCTCGAAGTGTTCGGGAAATCGAAAGGTATATAGATGTCGCTGAGGATTGAGACGCTGTTGTTGGCGGGGTTGACGCCGTTTGCCACGCCGAAGTAACGGTAGGAAGCACCCTGGATGGTGATAGCCACCTCCTTATTCACGATGTCATTTTCGTCTGCGATGCTGACGCATCCTTCAGGAATGACGAAATTGTAAGAGTGGGAGGTATAGAGGGGTGTCTCGGGGAAGTTCACAAGGATCGTCTTGCTGTCAGAGGGGTCAACGGAAATGGACGCTGACTCCGCAACGAGGTCAGTACCCTCGTAAACTGAGGCTTTTGCTCCAGCGTTTACGGCCACATCATAGTTGAAGCCAACCTTGATTTCAGGAAGGGATTCGTAAGTTTCGTTGACTTTAATAGAGTTTGAAGATGCGGTCAAAACTTTTTTTGCGTTTTCACCACCAAAAAATGTAAGCACTATTGGATTGTCCTTAAGAACCAGTGTGGGTGTATTGTCATTTTTGGTCGCGTCAATGACATTAGTGGGGTACACCTCATAAGTAACTACAATAGTATATTCCTGATTAGGAGTTATCTCCACGTCATTGAACGCCATTACTAGTGTGTTACCCGATTCTGACGCAGATAAACGTGTCGAGAGACGGTCAATTACCTCTCCATCTTCCATCTTTCCTTTATAAAGCACTGCGGATTTCTCCTTAGAAGGTAATTTAGCATTATACGAGGCATTGTAAGAAACTCCCCACTGGCCAACACCGCCGTATGCTTCTTCGATCTCAGACAGATCGAACACAAGAGAAATGTTGGAAAAAGAATCTACCGTCGAGCCTGATTCTGGAATAGAAGCAACGTATTTGATGGCTTGTGCGTTAGAGCTCAGGGGGATGAGCGATAACAGGAGGATTGTCAAGGATCCTGCAAGCAAGTCCTTGTGTCTGTCCTTTAAGATCCTTGCTCCTGCTTGTCGGCACCACTTGCCGACATCGGATAAAGTTTGAATCATGATGTTGAATTATTTAGTTTGAGATTTGGCAGAAGAGTGTCGAATGACCCCTCAGTCTGTCGGTTGTTTGGTCTTAGGAAATGAATTCGACGGTTTGCCGTCGTCGGAATAGTGGGTTGTCCGCGACCCGAAGGGTAGGGACATAACAAAACATGCCGTCCCGATGGCGGGACAGCATATACAGAGATTTATCTAAATTATAACTAATTGATAGCCAATCAATTACCCCCCCCCGCAATTACGGAAAGGCACACGGCGAAATTCTCACCGAATGAGGGCGAGAACGATGCGGATATAGGGGAGATAGCCTTCGTGTAAGACATTGATTGGTGTATAATTAGTTAAGTGATAAAACCGACTAATGGGTTTACTTTGGGCCAAAATTACAACCAAAAATCGTCACCACCAAATTTTTTGGCAAAAATTTTTCAATTTTTTTGTCCGTTAACGTTTTTTCGGAGGCAAGGGCATGTAACTCAGGCGTCCCCGCCTGAGAGGTAAATTATTAACCGATAGTCATTTATCAGCGCAAGGAACACCGGCTTCCTTTTATTTTTGGGCATGTCGGATGAAAGTGTTATCTTTGTGGCACTATGAGAACCGGAGGAGATATTACCCGAAAGAGACTGTTGATTGATGCTCTGCATCTGTTCACAAAGCGTCCGTACGACAAGGTGACGCTGCGCGATATCGAAAGCGTGAGCGGGTTGAGCCGCGGTGCGTTGATGTACCATTTTCCGAACAAGGAGGCACTTTTCAAGGAGGCGGTTCAGATGTTCGTGTTCCGCAACAATACGTTGACCGCCCTCCCGCCCGAAGACAAGCTGTCATTACGCGTGACAATCGATAAGTTCATCAAGATGATGGTCGAAGAACAGCGCGTCTGGCGTAAGGAGGGGATCAAGAACATAAACTTTGCGCTCTTTACGGTAGAGAACTCTTATTTCAACCTATCGAAAGAGTCGCTGAAGGCTACCGGCGAGTGGTATGATAAGGAGTGCGAAGTCTGGCGCGAAGTTATAGAAGCCTCGATCGCAAGCGGTGAGATTAATGAAGTCGACGCCGAACAGCTTGCCCATTTGCTCGAGGATTGCTATCTCGGAGCTGCCTACGCCGGAATGACGCGACCGACCGGCTACTCTCCCAAATCGGTCGAAGCCGAGATGATGCTCGTATATAACCTTGTGAAGAAATGATTATACCAGTTGGTTACCGGGGGGGAGGTCTGCTTTACATCCAGGGGCTTTAGATACCGGCTGGAAGCCGGCGCTTCTTGCGTTGTCGCTCCTTGGAAATCAGGCGATTACCGGCTGGAAGCCGGCGCTACTGCGGCGCTACTGCGGAGTTACATGCGTTTGTTGAGGCGGTTCATGAACTCGTGGTTCTTGAGGCCCCAGCGGGGGGCGAGGAGGAGTCCGGAGGGGGCGGAGGCTGTGAAGCGCTCGATGGCTATGTGCGGGGGGATCAGCCCGATGACTTCGCGACAGAAGTCGAGGTAAAGGTCTGTGTCCCAAATCGTAATGTCGGTTGGGGAGGCGTCGGGTTTGGGAGGCTCAGGATGGGCGGTCAGCTCTCCGCGTTGCCAACGGCTTGCCAGCGGTGTGTCGGCAATGATCTGCATGTGGTGGAACTTCAAGGTGTCGACGGGAAGGGAGACCGCGTGGCGCACCGACCCCAACATGTCCTCTCGGCTCTCACCCGGGAGTCCGAAAATAAGATGTAGTCCGACCGATATACCGGCGGCTGTCAAGCGCCTCACGGCATCGTCAGTCTGCACCGGCGTATGACCTCGGTTGATCAGCGCTAAAGTCTCGGCCTTGAACGACTCAGCGCCCAATTCGACCATTACCGGCATACGTTCGTTAAGGCGACTTAACACCTCGACCACATCTTCAGGCACGCAGTCGGGACGTGTGCCGACTATTATTCCAACCACCCCTTCGGTTTCGGCGGCCGACTGATAAAGTCTCTCCAGCGAGGCGAGATCTGTTCCGAATGTGTTGGTGAACGACTGGAAATAAGCGAGATAGCGCATCGTCGGATATTTGCGCGCAAAAAATTCCTTGCCGCGTTCAAGCTGGGTCTTGACATCCTCCGCATCGAAGACATAAGACGGTGTGAAGGCTGAGTTGTTGCAGTAGATACACCCGCCCCTTCCTATCGAGCCGTCACGGTTGGGACATGAGAAGCCGGCATTGACCGAAATCTTCTGGACCTTTCCGCCCGGGAATTTCTCGGCCAAGTACTCCCCGTATGTCTTGAAGCTACCCATACCTATATGTATCTACCTCCGGCGATCATCAGATCGGCGATAGTCAGAGCCGCCATTGCCTTTACCACGGGGACAGCACGTAGGGCGACGCAAGGGTCATGGCGACCTCCGACTCGGAGCTCAGTCTCCTCAAAGTCATCGGTCAACGTCTGCTGAAGCCGCGCGATGGATGGGGTAGGCTTGAAGGCGACGCGGAACGTCACCGGCTCTCCGGTGGAGATTCCCCCCAAAATGCCTCCGGCATGGTTCGACATGAAAAGTGGCTCGCCATTCGGACCCCGACGCATCGGATCGTTCGCTTCGCTTCCGAGCATCTCCGCGGCCGCGAAACCGTCGCCATATTCGAACCCTTTCGCCGCATTGATCGACATCATCGCCCCGGCGAGCCGTGCCTGCAATTTGTCACCGACCGGTTCACCGATTCCGACGGGCAGTCCGGAGATCACTCCGCTGACTACGCCTCCGACCGAGTCTCCCAACGCACGGACACGCTCAATCTCCTTCCGAATATCTTCGGGTGAAGTGACCCGCACCTTCCCGACCTGAGATAGTGCAGCTTCCACGGCGATGTCAGGTTTGACACTTCTCAGCCACTGAAGCGCCACGGCACCCCCGACCACCCGTGAGGCGGTTTCGCGTGCCGAAGAACGTCCCCCTCCGCGATGGTCGCGCACCCCATATTTCATCTGATAGGTAAAGTCTGCATGGCCGGGGCGGAAGACATGGCGCAATGCCTCATAGTCTTTCGACCGCGAGTCTGTGTTGCGGATCAGAAAGGCAATCGGCGAACCGAGAACTGTTCCGTCTTCGAGCAATCCGGAAAGGAACTCCACACGATCTGCTTCCCTACGGGCTGAGGTGAGTGTCGACGCTCCCGGGCGTCTGAGATCAAGTTCGTGTTGGACCAGCTCGACGTCCAGTTTCCAGCCGACCGGGCAACCGTCTATTACCCCACCGATTACCGGGCCGTGAGACTCCCCGAACGTCGTCAGTCTGAAATATGTTCCGAACGAATTCATTCTGCGGGTGTATTGTCGGTTGAAGGGCCCACCGTTATGTCGGCATATTCAGCGTCGACTGCCGAGCGGAGATCGTCGGCTTTCAGCTTCAACTGCAGACCGCGTTGCCCGGCGCTGACATAAATGAAAGGAAACTCCGGAGCCTCCTCGGAGATAAAGACAGGATATGACTTCTTCATGGCCAGAGCGGTGCACCCTCCACGGATATAGCCCGTGTTGGGAAGCAACTCCTTCATGTGGATCATCTCGGCTTTCTTATTGCCCGAGACCTTGGCCGCCTTCTTGAGGTCTACCTCGCAGTTGCCGGCTATCACACAGACGAAGAAGCCGGTTTTGTCGCCCCGGAGCACGAGTGTCTTGAAGACCTGCTCGATCGGTTCGCCGAGCTCGGCCGCAACATGATCGGCCGCGAGATTCTCAGGGTCGACGGTATATGGGATAAGTTCATAAACGATGCCCAGCTTGTCGAGAAGCCGGGCAGCGTTTGTTTTCTTTATGTTCATATGGTAGGGGTTATTTGGACCACGTCTTATTTATCCATGGTCACGAGAAGTTCCTCGTTCGAACGGGTCATCTCCATACGCTTCTTGATGAACTCCATCGCCTCGATCGAGGTCATGTCGGAGAGGTAGTTGCGGAGAATCCACATTCGGTTGAGGGTCTCCTCGCTCAGCAGGAGGTCATCGCGGCGGGTTGACGAAGCAATGATGTCGACGGCGGGGAAGACGCGCTTGTTCGAGAGCTTGCGGTCGAGCTGGAGCTCCATGTTGCCGGTACCCTTGAACTCCTCGAAGATCACCTCGTCCATCTTCGATGACGTTTCGGTCAGCGCCGTGGCGATGATCGTCAGCGAGCCGCCGTTCTCGATGTTACGCGCCGCGCCGAAGAAGCGCTTCGGACGCTGGAGTGCGTTGGCGTCGACACCGCCCGAGAGGATTTTTCCCGACCCGGGAGCGACAGTGTTGTATGCACGTGCGAGACGTGTGATAGAGTCGAGCATGATCACGACGTCGTGGCCCGACTCGACGAGACGCTTCGCTTTTTCGAGAACGATGCCGGCGATCTTCACGTGGCGGTCGGCCGGTTCGTCGAAAGTCGAGGCAATCACCTCGGCATTAACCGAGCGCGCCATATCGGTCACCTCTTCCGGTCGTTCGTCGATCAGGAGCATGATTATATATGTGTCGGGGTGGTTCTCGGCGATGGCGTTTGCGATATCCTTCAGGAGGATAGTCTTACCGGTCTTCGGCGGTGCGACGATCAGCGCGCGCTGGCCCTTGCCGATGGGGGCGAACATGTCGACCACACGGGTGGAGATGTTCGACGAACGACCCTTGGTCAGATTGAACTTCTCGTCGGGGAAGAGGGGGGTGAGGTGTTCGAAGGCGACGCGGTCGCGCACGATGGCCGGATCCTGGCCGTTGATGGTGATCACCTTGCAGAGCGGGTAGTATTTTTCGCCCTCACGCGGCGGACGGATGGCACCTTCGACTACGTCGCCCGGCTTGAGACCGAACTCCTTGATCTGCTGTTGGGTGACATAGATATCGTCGGGCGAAGGGAGGTAGTTGTAGTCGCTCGAGCGGAGATATCCGAAGCCTTCGGGCATGATCTCGAGAACGCCATAGCAGGTAAGAATTCCCTCGAGGCTGTAGGGCGGCTCGGCGAGCTGCATCTGCTGATGTTGCTGACGCTGTTGCTGCTGAAGCATCCGGCGCTGTTGCTGACGCTCACGCTTCGACATCTGTTGCTGGGGCTTCTGCTGAACCGGTTGAGCGGGGCGGAAATCCTGCTTCGGTGCGGGCATCATGCGATCCTGAACGGGTTCGGGAACGGGAGCCGGTGTTTGTTCGGTCGTCTGAGCGGTGGCTGTATCCTGAGCCTCACCCTCGGTGCGATTCTGCTGAGAACGGGGCACGAATGTACGGCCCTTTGCATTCGAAAAGAATGAATCGAGGCCAGGCTTGGGCTGAGGAGCCTTCTTGGGAGCCGGTGTTTCGTTTTTCTGTGCTTCAACAGGCTTGTCAGTCTGTTCCTCCTTGTGTGTCTCAGGTTCGGCGGGAGTTTCGCTGGTAGAGGGCTGTTCAGTTTCAGCTTGCTTGGCGGCTTCGGCGGCCTCGGCTTCACGTTTCAGTCGCTCCAACTCAGCCTTAGACTTGCGCCCGCGTTTTTTGGGTGCCGGTTTTTCGGGTTCCACTGCGGCTTTATCGGCGGCGGGGGTGTCGGCAGTTTCTACCGGAGCCTGTGGAGTTTCCTTGGGGGCTTCGGCGCCCTCGGCCTCACGTTTCAGACGCTCCAGCTCCGCCTTAGACTTGCGGCCACGCTTTTTGGGTGCCGGTTTTTCGGGTTCCGCTTCAGCAACGGGTGCGGAGGCCGGAGTTGCTGAAGAGTCGGTAGACTGGTTTTCGGCCTTCTGCTCTTCAGATTTGGGTTTTCGGCCACGCTTTTTGGGCTCGCGCTTTTTGCGGGCATTGGAAACCTCAGCTTTTGCGAAGTTATTGGCTTGGTTGTCAAGGATATAGTAACGCAACGACTCGTCTGTGCTTTCACCGGGATCGGTCATTCCGAGTCCGGCCGCTATTTCGCGCAGACGGGCGTTATCGTAGCTTTCGAGTTCTTCTAATGTGTGCATAAAAATGTCGGGTAATGGGGGGAGGAGAGCTTCAAGTCACGAAGGGGGGTGGGAAAAGAGAAATTTAGCTCGCTGACAGGCGAGAAAAGATCTCAATAAGAAAAAATGAGATGGAAGCTCGAGAAAATAACCCCGTTAAATAAATGATTGTTCATGGGGTCGGTAAAAGGTGGGATCGTCTTGAGCATCGCGGGCAGTCCGGCAGTCGAACGTTGCCCTTTTCCCGCTTTCACGGTGCAAAATTAACAAATTCTCCTTAAATCACAAAATATCGGGCCACAATGTTTGGTTTTTCCACGAGGTGAAGACGGCTGCGCTTGATCCCGGGAATCCAAATCACCTCGTTGGAGGCGGGGAGGGCAAGAACATGAAATGTATTCTTGACGGCTTGTGATATTTTGGCCTCCGTGAGCACGTCGCTGACCAAGCGCGACCCGCGCATCCCAAGCGGTCTGATACGGTCTCCTTTACGCCATACGCGCCATTCGAAGAGTATCGCGGCGTCAGCCCAGAATTCGTTTAGCGGCGCGCGGAGGATACGATCCATCAACAGTGGGATGAAAGCTAACTCTTCCTTCTGAAGGGTCGATGCCCACATTGGCTCCATCTCTCCGACTTCCCAACCGTCTCGGTTCTCCAGTAGTTTTTTGCCGTCAGGAAGATCCCAGCTTCGGCCAGAGTAGGGGAGGGTCGAGGTGAGCGCAATTTCGTGGATCAGCGCGGCCGAAGCTCCGTGAGGCAAAAGCAGTCGTCTGAAAAGGGACTCAGGGTCCGGGAAAGTAGCGATCAGCTTCCGTGAAAGAGTCTCGGCGCCCGAAGGGAGCAGACGTTCGAGTGTCCACTCTATAATATGGTGCTCACGGCTGAGAATCTCCGCGCTTCTGTTGATTGAACGCTTTGCCTCCGGCCACTCCTCTTCGAGCAGAGGGATGAGCTTGTTGCGAAGGAAATTGCGCCGGTATACTGAGTCAAGATTGGTCGAGTCTGTGACAAACTCGCCTCCGATGCTCTTCAAATAAGCCAAAATATCCGATCGTGAGAGGTCAAGCATGGGGCGGAAAATGCCGTTGGCAAATTTCGACATCCCTTTCAGTCCCGTCGAGCCGGCCCCACGCATGAGATTGAGCAGAAAAGTCTCGGCTTGGTCGTCGGCGTTGTGTGCTATGGCAATGGCGTCGGCCTCTTTTTCAGCCATTACCGTGCGGAAAATGTCATAGCGCACTTCGCGACACACCATCTCGTCGGAGCCTTTGTGTGTCTCGCGCAATTCAGCGACAGGACATTGAAAGACCCGTACCTCCACACCCAACGACTCGCAGAGCTCGCGGCAGAACTTCTCGTCGCGGTCGCTTTCAGCACCCCGGAGGTGAAAATTGCAGTGGACCGCAGTCAGTTCGACCCTCTCTTCATCGCGTATGGAGGCGAAGGCGGTCAGCAGGGCGGTGGAGTCGGCCCCACCCGACAGTCCGACGATCAGATTGCGGAGATGGTACTTGTTTAGAGCTTTTCGCACCGTTGAGACAAGATGGGGTAGTTCTGGTTCGTGGGTGTTCATGGGAACGAAATTACGAAAAAAGCGCGATAGACGCAAACCTTCGTCCCGTTTCGTGTGTTAATTAGGTAGCAAGTCTAAAACGAAAGCTAAAAACAAGAAACAAAAAAATATTATGGCAAAAGAATGGATCTGCACAGTGTGCGGTTATGTTGCTGAAGGTGAACAGGCTCCCGAAAAGTGCCCGCAGTGTGGCGCGCCCCAGTCTAAGTTCAAAGAACTCAACAAGGAAGAACTTCTTCAGTTCGTAACCGAGCACGAAATCGGTGTCGCCAAAGGAACCGGCGACGAGATGATCAAGGATCTGAACAATCACTTCATCGGTGAGTGCACCGAGGTAGGTATGTATCTCGCAATGTCTCGTCAGGCTGATCGCGAGGGTTATCCCGAGATCTCCGAGGCCTTCAAACGTTATGCTTGGGAAGAGGCAGAGCACGCCGCCAAGTTTGCCGAGATGCTCGGTGACATGGTTTGGGATACCCGCACAAACCTCGAGAAGCGCATGATGGCTGAGGCCGGCGCCAACGCAGACAAGATGCGTATCGCCAAGAACGCCAAGGCAGCCAACCTCGACGCTATCCACGACACAGTCCACGAGATGGCGAAAGACGAGGCTCGTCACGGCCGCGGCTTCGAAGGTCTCTACAACCGTTACTTCGGCGACAAGAAGTAATCAGACCCTTTACTTTATAGAAACATCAAGTCCTCCCGGCAGCCCACGCTGCCGGGAGGACTTGCGTCTTTCCATCATTCGTTATGGTATGAACTCCTAAAAAAGGTGTGAGTGTCAAAGATATTTGTTAACTTTGCATTAAACATATACCTATGGCAACTAGTGAAAGCACTTCTTTTGATCTTGGTAATCTCAAGGCTTATCGAGAGGGAAAACAACTTGAAGTAAAGTCCGCTAAGGGTGGCCTGCCAGCCTCCCTTTGGGAGACCTATTCAGCCTTTGCCAATAGCGAGGGCGGAATAATTGTACTCGGTGTTAGAGAGCATGAAGACGGGACTTTTCTTGTAGAAGGTCTTAAGGATGCTGAAAAGCTAAAGAAGGACTTCTGGAACCTTATCAACAATCGTCAGAAAGTAAGTACGAATCTTCTTACGGATAGTATGGTGACGGTTGAGGAGATAGAGGGGAAAGCTCTTATTGTCATTAAAGTGCCACGTGCTGAACGCACCACTCGGCCCGTTTATGTTGGTATGGATCCAAGATTGGGCACATACCGACGAAACGGAGACGGTGATTATCATTGTTCCATTGAGGAAGTCTCTCTCATGTTGCGTGATGCTTCCCCTATCACCGAGGACTATAGATTGCTTACTAAGCTTGACTATTCTGTTTTCTGTCAAGATACAATCCGAGTCTATCGCAACCTGTTCAAACTGTTACATGAGGATCATCTATGGAATCAGGAGGTTGACGAAATCTTCATGCGTCGTATAGGAGCGATGAGGGAGGATAAGGAAACCGGAAAATTTCATCCTACGGCAGCTGGGCTTCTTTTGTTCGGATATGAGTACGAAATTCTTGAAGAGTTTCCTCAGTATTTCCTTGATTATCAAGAACAAAGAATAGGGGGAATTGATAGCCGCTGGACTGATCGTATCACGTCCCAAACCGGAGACTGGAGTGGTAACGTTTTCGACTTTCTTTTGAAGGTCGTTCCTAAGCTGCAGGCGGACCTAAAGGTGCCCTTCGTGTTTAATGGTAACCAAACCGTCTCGACAACTCCCCTTCATAAGGTTCTTCGTGAGGCTATGGTCAATATGCTGACCAATGCGGACTTTTACGGTAGACGCGGAGTGGTTGTTCAGAAAAATTCCGATGGCTTTAAGTTTGCTAATCCAGGAAGCATGCGAGTTTCTTTAAAGGAAGCTATCCACGATAACCTGTCAGATCCACGTAACGGCATAATGTTGAAAATACTGGCTCTCGTACAGTATGGAGAACGAGCCGGTAGTGGACTTCATGGTATCTTCTCAGTTTGGAAGAAAGTATATCATACGGAGCCGACGGTCGAAGAGTCTAACGGAGGCGTTGACCGTACTACCTTAAGTCTGTCATTTGGAGGGAATCAACCGGATATTCAGGCTATGAGACTCCTTTACGAGGAGTCAAGTCTACTTATCGCTGGTGAGGGTACACAGAAAACCGACGGAGGTACACAGAAAACCGACGGAGGTACACAGAAAACCGATGGAGGTACACAGAAAACCGACGGAGGTACACAGAAAACCGACGAAGGTACACAGAAAACCGATGGAGGTACACAGAAAACCGACGAAGGTACACAGAAAACCGGCGCAGGTACACAGAAAACCGGCGCAGGTACACAAGAAAAAATCTTACAACTTTTACGCGAAGCCCCTAATATGTCAACTACAGCATTGGCGTCTCATCTTGGAACTACAAGAGATGGAATTAGAAAAGTAATGGAAAAACTTCGTTCGGAAGGTCGACTGGTCCGAGTAGGTGCGGACAGAGGAGGCCGTTGGATCGTAAAAGATTAAGAAGTTATGGGAAGAATAGTTTGTATCGATTACGGGAGGAAGCGGTGCGGGGTGGCGGTGACAGACCCTCTGCAGATTGCGGCTAACGGTCTGCCGACAGTGCGGACGTGTGATCTCGAGAAGTTCCTTGTAGAGTACTGTGCCAAAGAAACGGTCGACGAGATAGTCGTCGGTCTGCCGACTCAAATGGACGGCTCTCCCTCTGAAAGCGAGACATATATCGGTCCGTTTCTCAGACGACTTGCCAAACTGATGCCCGAGATGCCCGTCAAGCGCTTTGATGAACGTTTCACCTCCACAATCGCCCACCGCGAAATGATTGCCGCCGGGATGAAACGCAAAGACCGCCAGCGAAAGGACCTTGCCGACGAAATGGCCGCTGTCATCATCCTTACCGGCTATCTCGACTCGAGACGCTCCTGAATTCCAGCCCGAAGAGAAAAAATGTAGATTGCAGACCGAAGTGGAAATTAGATTTTGCAGATACGCAAACAATGATTACCTTTGCAAGATAGTCCGGCCCTACGGATACGTGGCCGGTGACCTATAGTTTTGCGAAATCAATGAACAATACGAAAAAAGAATCTAATGCCGAACCCGTTTCGCGAACCGCAAAGATCGTGAAATGGCTCTGGATATCGTTCCTTTCTCTCGGAGCGGTAATTGCGATCTTTTTGCTTCTGATATATAACGGTGTGATAGGCTATATGCCTCCGATCGAGGAACTTGAAGATCCTCACGACAAACTCGCCTCCGTTCTTATAGCCTCAGACGGCACGACCGAACTCGGCCGCTATTTTGCCGGAGCCGGCAACCGCGTCTATACAGACTATGACAAAGTGTCTCCCTATGTGATCGACGCCCTGATCGCCACCGAAGACGTCCGTTTCGAAGACCACTCCGGTATCGACTTCCGCGCTCTCGGCCGCTCGGTGTTCAAGACGATCCTGTTGCGTCATGAATCGTCGGGTGGTGCTTCGACAATCACCCAACAGCTGGCCAAACAGCTTTACTCGCAACCATCGAGCAACAAGCTCAAGCGAATGATGCAGAAGCCGATCGAATGGATGATCGCCATCAAGCTCGAGCGATTCTATACCAAGGATGAGATCATCAACATGTATCTCAACCGCTTCGACTTCCTCAACAACGCCGTCGGCATCAAGACGGCGGCCAACGTCTACTTCGGCAAGGAGCCGGGGGACCTCAAGGCCGAAGAGGCCGCGATGCTGATCGGCATGCTGAAGAACCCATCTCTCTTCAATCCTCTGCGTCATCCTGAGCGTACGCTCGAGCGCCGCAATGTCGTCATTTCCCAAATGGTGAAGGCAGGGAAGATCTCGCAAGCCGAAGGGGATTCCCTCAAGCAACTCCCTTTAGGTCTTGACTATCACAAGGTTGATCACCGTGAGGGCTTCGCTCCCTATCTGCGCGAGGAGATCCGCCACCTGATGACCGCCAAGAAACCGGTGCGCCCTAACCGCTCGGACTACGAGTCGACAATGGCCTACAACATCGCCTGGGGCAACTACAACACCGATTCGACACAGTGGGAACAGAACCCCCTCTACGGCTGGATAGAAAAGAACCCGAAACCTGACGGCAAACCCTATAACCTCTATACGGACGGTCTGAAGATCTACACGACCATCGACGTCGACATGCAGAAGTTTGCCGAAGAGGCGGTCAATCAGTATATGGGAGGTACGCTTCAGCCGGCCTTCTCTCAGGAAAAGCGCTCAAATCCCAACGGCCCATATACCACCAACAGCGACGAGTTGAGCGCAGCGGGCGTCAAGCGATTGATCCGCAACGCCATGAGGCAGACCGAAAGGTGGCGTGTGATGAAGCTGGCCGGTATGTCGGAAGCAGAAATGGAGCGGGCATTCCATGTCCCCTATACGATGGATGTCTTCACCTGGACAACCGAACGCGGCGCCGACGGTGTCAGCCGATATGTCCCCGGAACCAAGACGGTGACTATGACCCCTTACGACTCTCTGCTATACATGAAGTCCATCTTGCGCGTCGGCATGATGTCGATGGATCCCATAAACGGATATGTCAAGGCATATGTCGGAGGCCCGGACTTCTACCACTTCCAATATGATATGGTCTCGACGGGTAAGCGACAGATCGGATCGACCGCCAAGCCATTCCTTTACTCGTTGGCTATGGAACAGGACTTCACCCCCTGTTCGACTTTCCTGAACGCTCAGCCTACCTTCGGCAATTGGTCGCCGCGAAACAGCGGCTCGTCGAGAATAGGGGAGATGGTCGACCTCCGTTGGGCACTCACACAATCGAACAACTGGATTTCAGCCCGACTGATCGCCGAACTTCAGCCTATCAACCTCGCGAACAAGATGAGAATGTTCGGCCTGACGGGTTACATCGAGGCGACCATGCCTCTTTGTCTCGGAACCGTCGATGTCCCCGTCCGCGACATGGTGGCTGCATACACAACGTTTGCAAACAAGGGAGTCCGGACAGACCCCGTTTTCGTCACCCGTATCGAGGACAATCAGGGCAATGTGATTTATTCGGCTACTCCTCACCGAACGGAGGTGTTGTCGGAAGATGCGGCCTTCAAGATGCTCTCGATGCTGACCAATGTTGTCAACGCCGGTACGGCCGCGAGTCTTCGCTCCAAATATGGCATCTCGGCCGAGATGGGTGGTAAGACGGGTACGACCAACTCCAACTCCGACACATGGTTTATAGGCTTCACTCCCGACTTGGTCACCGGAGTATGGATCGGGGGTGAGGAACGGTACATCCACTTCAACTCGATGGCGCTCGGTCAGGGTGCCCGTGCGGCCCTCCCTATCTACGGCCTGTACATGCAGAAAGTCTACGCCGACAAGAAGCTCCCATATTCTCAAGAGACTAAATTTACCTTCCCCGAAGGCTTCTCGCCCTGCGGCGGACAGATGTGGTATTCATCGTCATCTTCCGATGCTTCTGAAGAGGATACAGTAGAGGGAGTGTTTGACTAACTCTCATTGCGTTTGATATGCCTAAAGCAATAAAAGTCAGAGACCTTACGCTGTGTGATGCGCGCGAACCTTTTTCGCTCGTGAAGCTCTCGATGGAGGGGTTGCAAAAGATCTTGCCCCTTTATCGCGACGCGCACTACTATGTTCTCGAGATGTGGCGCGAAGAGGTTGCGGGCGATACCGGACGCACCGTAGGAGAGGAGGCTCTCGAGCGGATGCGGGCGTGCGATCGCGAACTCCGTGGCGTGTCGATGTTGGGAGTCAGCTCTTTGGTGAGAACAATGTTGGGAGACGGCACACATCCGACAATGGATCTCGATGAAGCCTGCCGGATAGCGTTTGAAAACGGTCTCGATCTTATTCGCTTCGCAGACAATGACAACGATCCCGAGTTGCTTAAGCGCACTATCCGCAAGGTCAGCGAATTGGGAGGCGTCCCCGATGCTGCTATCTGCTATCTTGAAGATGAAGAGGTCGAAGTCGTTGAGGAGGTCGAGACAAAGAAGGGCTTTTTTGCCCGTTGGTTCTCAAAGCCGGAGCCTAAGGTAGAGGTGCCACAGAAGAAGTATACCGATGACTATTTCGTCAGGCTCGCCCTGGAACTCGAAAAAAGCGGCGCGAAGGTCATAACGTTGGCCGACCGCTCCGGAATTCTGACGCCGTCGAGAATCTTCTCTTTGATGCCGAAACTGAAGATAGCGTTGAAGACTCCCGTGGATATCTATTTGCCCGTCACAGCTCAGGGTGTAACGTTGGGGTCAGCTGTCATGTCGATAATAAAGGGGGTTGATATAATCGACACCTCAATCTGGGGCTTCGGCGGGATAGCGGGCGGACCGGCCATAGAGCTCGTGTCTATCTTTTGCAAGAAGCTCGGGGTGCAGTTGGATGTAGATATGAAGGCTGTGGCTGAGATCCGAAAGGCGATGGCCGAAATAGGGGAGAGGATGGAAGAAGCTGAAGCAACCCCGGATACAAACGGCTATAAACCTGAGCGAAAGCGCATATGGTCAGACGAGTTTGAGCAGCTTTACGACAAAATGCCACGCGAAATAGACATGGAATTCGAACGAGCCCTCTCAGCCGCCGGCATCAACGACGAAGCTTCCCTCATCTCCTCCTGCCGCCAAATCGAAGCCTACTTCGGCTTCGCATAATAACGATAAAGCGGATACGCGACAGGTCGCGTATCCGCTAAATTATTAGTATCGGAGGGGTTAGACGAGATGTGCGCGCCAGTAGGCTGGATCGCCGGGGAGGAGCGAGACGACGGGGATGTCGATCATCGTGTAGGCGCCGGGGGTGAGCTTCATCGTGGCACGTGCGCAGCCTACCAGCACCTGGGCCGTGAGCGCCGGGTTGTTGATCTTCATGTCAAACTCGAAGAGCTGGTTGTGGGTCTTTCCCGATACGCCTTTGCGGACCATGTTCACTCCGTGGCCGACATCGTTGAGGGCGTCCACACTGTCAACCTTGATCACGTGCGTCTCGTCATTGACGAAATACGGGTCGTTCTTGACCGCCTTGGCCACCGTCTCGAAGTCGACACCCGGTTCGAGCTCCACATAGACCATACGGCGGTGAATGCCGGTTCCGAGAGGAATGGTGACCGACAGTGCGTCGCGAACACCCTCGATTGAGCGCACCGCTACACTGTGGCCCATCGAACGGCCCGGACCGAAGTTGGTGTACGTGACGCCCTTGGGGGCGAGAGCCTCCATAAGCGTGCGGATCACCGAGTCGCTACCCGGATCCCAACCGGCAGAGATGACCGAAACTGCCTTGTGTTCGCGGGCTGCCTTATCGAGAGAAGCGAAAAGCTCCGGAATCTTTGTGTGGATGTCGAAACTGTCGACCGTGTTGATGCCCATAGCCAGAATCTCAAGGGCATGCTTTTCGACTTCGCGGGTCGGAGTGGCAAGAATAGCCACGTCCACATCTTTCAGATCCTTGATTGACCCGACAACGGGAACTTCAGCCGGGATACCGCGGCGATCTTCAGGATTTCTGCGTACGATACCTGCAATCTCGAAGTCTTCTGCGGCTTCGAGAGCCTCGAGAGAATAGCGACCGATGTTGCCGTAGCCCACAATCGCTGCACGAATTTTCTTCATTCTATCTTTCTGTTAAATCATTACTTGGAGAGCAACTACGTCTTAAATAACAATCCAACGCAAAAAATTATCATGGCCAAACCATATTTGGAGAGCCAAATTTGGAGAGCCAATGTCCCCTATGTCGGAAAAATTAGCTAATTTTGCACCATGGAATGGCTATTTACTCTTCTGTCGCCCCATCAGCTGACACTGGCGAGCACGATCCTGCTTTATTCCTTCGTGATTTTCGCAGGTATATATCTTGGTAAGATCAAGATATTCGGCGTCTCGTTGGGCGTGACTTTCGTCTTGTTCGTAGGTATCCTTCTCGGCCATCTCGGTTATGAGGTTGAGGGCAACACTCTCCATTTCCTACGCGAGTTCGGACTTATCCTATTCATCTTCTCGATCGGTATGCAGGTCGGTCCCGGTTTCTTCTCCTCGTTTAAGGAGGGGGGAATGAAGATGAACGGTCTCGCCCTCATCGGCATTGGCCTCAATGTCGTCATCATGCTGGCCATCTACTTCCTTCAGGGAGGCGCCGACGGTCAGACAACGCTCTCCCAACTTGTCGGCATCATGAGCGGTGCGGTGACCAACACCCCCGGCCTCGGTGCGGCTCAGCAGACTGTCCTTCAGATCAACTCAGACGCCTACGACATCAGTCAGCAGATGTCGATGGGTTATGCGGCCGCCTATCCTCTCGGCGTGGTCGGAATCATCGTGACGATGCTTGTGATCAAGAAGGTCTTCAAAATCAACGTCAAGGCTGAGATCGACGAGATTGAGAACGAAAAAAGCGACTCCCAGCTGGCCCCCCATATCGTGACCTTCAAGATCACCAATGATCTCATAGAGGGACTCTCGCTGAGCAAGCTCCACACTCTGATCAACTGCAACTTCGTAATCTCCCGCATCGAGAAGCCCGACGGCCGTGTGATCATCCCGACATCGGCCGATACCCTCGAGCACGACGATCTCGTTCTTGTGGTCTGCTCGGTTCAGGATGAGGAGATCTTCAAGCGCTTCCTCGGCCCCGTGATCGAAAAGACATGGGAGATGGTCCAGGGTCCCGTCGTATCGCGTCGAATCCTGATTACCAAGCCTGAATATAACGGTGTTAAGCTGGGCTCGCTCCGTCTGCGAAACGGTTATAAGCTTAACGTGACGCGTGTCTATCGTTCGGGTGTCGATCTCGTGGCGACTTCAAACCTGCGTCTGCAGATCGGTGACCGTCTGACGGTCGTCGGTAAACTGGCAGACATCGACCGCCTTGCCGAAAAGTTAGGTAACTCCGTGAAGCGTCTCGACGAGCCGAATCTGATCACTATGTTCATCGGTATCTTCCTCGGCATCCTTGTCGGCAGCATCCCCTTGCAGTTCCCCGGCATGTCGGTTCCGATGAAGCTCGGACTCGCCGGCGGTCCTCTCGTAGTCGCCATTCTTCTTTCGGCTTTCGGCCACAAGATTCACCTCGTGACCTATACCAACTCCTCGGCCAACCTGCTTCTCCGCGAGATCGGCATCTGCCTCTTCCTCGCGTCGGTAGGAATCGCCGCCGGCAAGGACTTTGCTGCCACAGTCTTCAATGTGCGGGGTCTGACATGGGTTGGCTACGGCTTCATCATCACGGTGATTCCGTTGCTGACTGTCGGCATAATCGCGCGCGCAAAATACAAGATGAACTACCTCTCGATATGCGGTATGATGTCTGGTAGCTACACCGATCCCCCGGCGCTGGCCTACGCAAACAAGGTAGCCAACAATGACTCGCCGGCCGTGGCCTATTCTACCGTTTACCCGCTGACTATGTTCATGCGCGTGATCGTGGCCCAGGTGATCATTCTTTGTTTTCTGTAATATCCATTGTAGGGACATCGCTTCGCGATGTTGAACCCGGCTCCATTGTCTACGTGCCAAAGGCACGTCCCTACAAGGTGTCTCCAAATAGCGAACGGCGTCGCTTCCGAAAGGGAGCGACGCCGTTGCGTTTGAGGTTAGATCCGAAATCCGGTTCTTACTTCTTTGCGCGGTTGCCGTAGCGGCTGCGGAACTTGTCGACACGACCTGCGGTGTCCACGAGTTTCTGCTTACCGGTGAAGAAGGGGTGAGAGCTTGAGGTGATCTCGAGCTTCACGAGGGGATATTCCTTACCGTCGATCTCGATGGTCTCGCGCGAAGCGACAGTTGAGCGGGTGATAAAGACTTCGTCGTTAGACATGTCTTTGAACACCACTTCGCGGTAGTTGGAAGGATGGATGTCTTTTTTCATTTTAATTTCTGCAGTTAATTAAGTTGTTTTTCGAGAGGCGGACTTTCAGACGGAAGCTTGTCTTCCGGCCCGCATCGGGTTGGGCTCAGCAGGTCGCGATCCCGCTGAATTGGCGTGCAAAATTACAAAAAACTTTTGAATCATGCAAGTAACCCGATAATTTCGCCCCTCGAAAAGGGCTTGAAAAGCTTATCGAGGGGCGAATTATATTATATGGAGTAATATATCAGTCTGTTGGGTTTGATCAGTCTGTCAGTTTGCGGTAGCGGACGCGCTTCGGCTCGACATATCCGTCACGTTTCTTCTTGAACTCTTCGTAGTCCGAATATGATCCCTCATAGAAGGTGACTTTACTGTCGCCCTCGAAGGCGAGGATATGGGTCGCGATGCGGTCAAGGAACCAGCGGTCGTGGCTGACGACCACCGCACAGCCGGCGAAGTTCTCGAGACCTTCTTCGAGAGCGCGGAGGGTGTTGACGTCGATGTCGTTGGTCGGCTCGTCGAGGAGGAGCACATTGCCCTCTTCCTTGAGTGCCATAGCGAGGTGCAGGCGGTTACGCTCACCGCCCGAGAGGACTCCAATCTTCTTCTCCTGATCAGCGCCGGTGAAGTTGAACTTCGAGAGGTAGGCGCGGGCGTTCATGTCGCGGCCACCCATGCGGAACGATTCGACGCCCTGCGAGATCACCTCGTAGACAGTCTTTTCGGGCGAGAGGTCCTTGTGGTTCTGATCGACGTATGCGATCTTCACGGTTTCTCCGACCTCGAAGTCTCCGCCGTCCTGCTTCTCCTGACCCATGATGAGGCGGAAGAGAGTGGTCTTACCCGCGCCGTTGGGGCCGATGACTCCGACGATTCCGTTGGGAGGGAGCATGAAGTTCAGGTCATCGAACAGAACCTTGTCGTCATAAGCCTTGGCGACACCTTTGGCTTCGATCACCTTGTTGCCGAGACGCGGGCCGTTCGGGATATAAATTTCGAGCTTCTCCTCACGAGCCTTCTGGTCTTCGTTGAGAAGTTTGTCATAGCTTGAGAGACGCGCCTTGCCCTTGGCCTGACGGGCTTTCGGAGCCATACGCACCCATTCGAGCTCACGCTCGAGAGTCTTGCGGCGCTTGCTTGCTTGCTTCTCTTCCTGGGCCATACGTTTGGTCTTCTGGTCGAGCCATGACGAGTAGTTTCCTTTCCAGGGAATGCCTTCGCCACGGTC
>CAZTSQ010000038.1:0-20939 GCA_964615915.1 uncultured Sangeribacter sp. | reverse complement strand
TGGGCCCGTCAGGACCGCAAGGACAAACCGCGCGTTTCCATCGCCGCCAAACTCGTCGCTGACCTTCTCAGCGCCGCCGGTATCGACCGTCTGATCACCATGGACCTCCACGCCGATCAGATCCAGGGCTTCTTCAACGTCCCCGTCGACCACCTCTACGCCTCTTCAATCTTCATTCCCTATATCCAGAGCCTGAAGCTCGAAGATATGGTGATCGCTTCTCCCGACGTAGGCGGTGCTAAGCGTGCCAACAGCTACGCAAAATATTTCGATGTTCCCCTTGTGCTCTGCCACAAACAGCGTGCAAAGGCAAATGTGGTTGAGAAAATGACCGTTATCGGTGACGTGGTTGACAAAAACGTCGTTCTCGTCGACGACATCGTTGATACCGCCGGTACAATCACCAAGGCAGCTGACCTTCTGCTCGCCGCCGGCGCTAAGAGCGTTCGCGCTCTGTCGAGCCACCCCGTGATGTCGGATCCCGCCACCGAGCGTGTGATGAACTCGGGTCTGACCGAAATCATCTTCACCGACTCGATTCCTTATGGCAAGGACAACAAGAAGGCAGTGGTGCTCCCCGTTGCGAAGCTCTTCGCCGACACCATCCGCCGTTGCCACAACAACCAGTCAATCTCGTCTCAGTACCTGATGAAACAATAAAGCAGTTACGCCGGCTCCCGGCCGGTATCTCAATACTCTACTACACAAATAAACGCGCCTCGAAAGGCGCGTTTATTTATTTGATTTACACGGGGATGTCGAGGATGACGGCGCTCATGGGAGCTACGCGGATGCGGGTGGGAGCGTCGGGTCGGAGGGTGAGGTATTGGAGATCACCCCAAAGGAGATCTCGCGCGGGGAGCTGTGTGTCTTTGGTCTCCGGTAGACCGGCATATTCGAAGGCCGCAGACGGGATATTGACGTCGAGAAGTTTCTCCTCATCAGCGAAGTTGACTACAATCAACAACTTCTGTTTGTCGGTATGACGAAGGTAGGCAAACTGGCGGTGCGGATCGAAGCCGGGGTTTCGCAGATTGACATACATCAGGTCAAAGAACCCACCCTCTCGAATCGCCTCTTCGCTATTGCACAATCGAAGCACCTTTCCATAGGTTTCGCGGAGCCATTTCTCCTGACGCGTGAGTTTCGCGTCGCTTGGTTTACCTTGATTATACCAGCGGCGAAGTGTATCAAGGCTCCAATAGTCAAAGATGGTGGTGCGGTTGTTGTTGCCCGCGAAGCCCTCATTGTCCGTTCCCGGTTCACCGAGCTCCTGACCATAGTAGAGCATGAACGGACCGGTCGAAATCGTCGCACTCACGACGAGGTAAGGCACGACACGCAGAGGATTGCCCGCAAACTCGGGCGACGCGAAGCGGACCTCATCATGATTCTCCAGGAAGTTGAGCATACGGTCACCAATTCCGTCGATACTCTGCCAACAACCGGTGATCGCAGCGGCGCTCCAGTTCATGCGCTCGATCCCGACGAGGGTGTCGTAGAGATTGACCTTGTCGTAGAGGTAATCGAAGCATCCGTAGTCGAGGAAAGGACGATATTGGGCCACGTCATAGATCTCTCCGATGAAGATAAGCTTGGGGAACTCGAATTTGATTCGGGGTATCACCCAGTGCCAGAAGGCCAGCGGCACCATGAAGACCATATCGCACCGGAAGCCGTCGATTCCTTTCGAGGCCCAGTAGTGAAGGATGTCGTACATCTTCTTCCAAGTGTCGGGGAGGGGATTGAAGTGTTCGCGTACCTCACCGTGATAGTCTACTCCATAGTTGAGCTTCACAGTCTCGTACCAATCCGTTTCGTTACAGAAGGCTGTGAAGCAGTCGTTGCCGGTAGCCTTAGCCGGGAACTCAACGTATGGTTTGTCGCCTTGGGAGGAGATGTCGAAGTGAGGCGCAAACTGCTGGTTGGTACAGTAATAATAGTTGTTCTGGGGGTCGAAGAACATCCGGATGTCATCGTCGGCACCGAAATCCCTCACCCCCTTCGGTGCGACATCCGAGTGATATACCCGGGCCGTGTGATTGGGAACAAAATCGAGGATCACCTTCAGTCCGGCCTTGTGGATACGCTTGACGGCCGCCTCGAAATCGGCCATGCGCTTCTTGGGGTTCGCTGACAGACAGGGAGCGACGTCATAGAAGTCCTTGATGGCGTAAGGCGACCCTGCCTCTCCCTTGACCACATTGGGATTGTCCGCCGGAATTCCTGCCTCCGGATAAGCTGTCTTCGTGGCATTCTCGATTACACCCGTCAGCCACAGGCAATTGACCCCCAACTCCTTCAGAGACATGAGGGTCTCGCCCTTGAGGTCACTGAGATGGCCCGAGCCATTCTCTTCGAGCGTGCCCCAAGGCTTACGCGTGGAGTTTGTGTTGGTAAATATTCGGGGAAATACCTGATATACAATTAGTTTCTCTTTTTGTTCCATTTACAGGGGCGGGAGAGGTAAAAGTTAAGGGGATATGTTTACCTGACGTTGGTTTCTATTATTTTGACAATTGTTCCTCGAGCACCCGACACGCAGCGTCATAACCGAGGTCGACGGCACGTGGGATGACCGAAAGATCGAAGGTGCTGACTCCGGTGAGACCTTCCGGGCGGATAACGATATCGCACAACTTCAGATCCTGAGGCACGTTGGCCTTTGTCATCAGCTGATATGACCTGAGACTGAGGTCGATGATGGACCCTTTATAATGGAAGTCCTTGTTGAGCGGCGAACAGTTTGAACCGATCAGGCGCTTACAGTACGGGCGTATGGCCCAGGCAGGGAGATTACGCAACACACCGCCGTCAACATAGTTGACACCGTTGATGCGCACCGGTGCAAAAACGATCGGGATACTGCACGAAGCGACCACTCGCGGAACGATCTCACCCTTGGCCCAGCCGACCGACTTGCCATGGTCAAAGTCAGTTGCGCAGACGACCGTCGGTATATTGAGTTCCTCAAGGTGCTTGACTGGCAGCCAGCTATCGAGAAGTTTCGCGAAGCGGTCGAGACGGAGGAAAGACTCTTTCGGAATCTGGACGTTAGTGAAGTTTCCGAACTTCTCCTGGGCCATGAAGCACTCGATCATCTCTTTCGGGGTCAGACCGGCGGCATAGAGAACCGCAGCAATCGAACCGGCCGATACGCCTGAGATAACATTCGGCTCGATCCCGAATTTCTTAAAGGCCTTCATGACCCCGACATGACTGAAACCTCTGGCGCCTCCTCCGCTGAAGGCAACGCCGGTGGTGTTGTCCCGAAGACCTATCCGTTCGAGAAGGCCCTCGATCTTTTTCATCACTATTTTAGGGTTGGGGACGCTCAGTCTATTCTGTTGTTCCATCGTTGGTTATGTTTAACTCCGTTTCCTCGCGTCTGCCTTCCGTAGAGGTTACAGCGCGCACGGAATCGGCAACCGTTTTTGCCTTCTTCGGTCTGAGGAAGGACAGGAAACGGTTGAAGTCATGTAAAAATTCGACTCCTATCCCCTGAGTAGTTAACGCTTGACGGAGATAGTAGTTCTGGTCGTTGAAGTGATTGTAGGCTTTCAGCCTGAAAGTGCCCTTGCGGTTCAGGAGATACTGGACGTCGAAATCTCCCACAAAGGTGGTCGTGGAGGTGGTTCGGTCACGGTATCCGAAATTGCCGTTGATCAACAGGCGGTTGTTCAGCAGACGCGAAGATAGGGCGACGTCCATCTCGAGATCTGAGAAGTCACCCTTATCGCTCCTGAACGAGGGCATGACGCTCAGCTTGTCGGTCAACTGAGACAGGGCGTTGCCAAGCTGAGAAGAAATAGTCGAACTTGCCACCGATGTCCATTCGCCCCCCGATCCGGAAGTGTCCATATACTCAGGCGTATAGAACTTGTTGAGGGCAAGGAGATAGATAATCTGACGGCTCATCAGGTCGTTGGTCGAGATGATGCTCCGAACTTTTCGGGTCGTCTCTTCGGTCAGGGTCGGAAGCTCGATGTCAAAGTCAATATCGGGTGCGTCCATCGGTCCCTTGACCAAGAGCATCGCGTCGACCGGAACATTGGTGCGGTTCAGGTCTCGGTCAAAGGCGAAGCTCTTGTCGAGATCGGTCAGCGAAGTGTTCACACGATAGGCAGCCTTGATGTCGAGTATCGCGGCCAAAGGATCACCGTTGAACGTAATTGACGAACCATCCTTGATCTGGAAATCTCGCAGAATCACATCTTGAAGCGAGAAGTTATAGACGCCTTCGACGAGAGTAAACTTTCCGTACAGACGCGGCTCGTCGTTTTCAGTTTCATATTGAAGCTGGAGGGGGCCGTAACCGCGACCGGTAATCTTGTCGCCCGCCACCGGATCCATCACCAGCGTGACGGCTACTCCCGGCGTTGCGTTCAACCGAAGGTCGATATGGACGTCGCTCGGCGCGCCATCTTCCTCGATCTTTTTCTTCTTGCGGAACATCTCGACAAAGTCGGGCGTCTCCTTTTTCTTCGGCAGATCAGGTTTCGGTGTCTTATCGGTAAAGGTCAGGAAATTATACTCCTGAGCCGCTTCGGTGTCCGAAAGAGCAAAGTAGAATGAAGAGCCTCCGTCGGTGGTGACGTCGAGATTAATGTCGGTCATGCCCGGAACTCCGTGAATCGAGGCGTTACCTGACGCATAAACCGTGCCCCACCAGAAATCGTCCTGACCCTTCGGAAGATCGTAACAGAGAAGGTTCTTGGCGTCGCGCAGGCGGAAGTCGAAATTGACGTCGCGTAGGAATTTATGTTTGAGTTCACCTGAGAAGACACCCTTGTTTCCGTCGCGGTCATATATTCTGAAGGAGGGGATGTGAATCCTTCCCGATTCAAGGAAGACTGAGTCGCTACCCGAATAATAGACTCCGGTGAAATCCAGCTTGAATCGGATCGAGTCGGCATGTAGACGACCGGTGAGATCAATGTCCTTGAAGGTTCCGAAAAGATGACAATCTCCGGAGGCCGTGGCACTTAAGTCTGAAGCGAAGGCCGACATGAATTGGCCGAGAAAAGAGGCGTTAATGCGGTTGGCGTCAAAGTTGAAGCTCAGTGAGTCGCGTTTCAGCCAGATACTTCCGTCGACGTCTGCACGTCGCTCATTGTTCTGACGTGGATCGACAATGTGCGCACCGATTTGGATTCTCTGCTCGGGGGCGTGAAATATACCCGAGAGATCAGCGGCTCCTAAAACAGCACCACCGTAAGTGAAATTACGAGCCTTGAGGCCCGAGGTACGAAGCTTCGGAGTCTTTGTAAACAATTGGCTCGCAAGTACATCGCCGGTTGCGAATCCTCCGAAGTTTACATACTCTATGTTGAGGACGTCGAAAACATAGGAGAGGTCAATGTCGGCAAGACGGACACTAAGCACATCTTCGGGCGAAGCTGAGGCAACGCCGTCTATTTCGATGAATTGGTCACCGTGAGCAACCCTGATATTGCTGGCGCTCAGGCGTTTGTCGTGAAAAAGTATGTCTCCGTCTGCTACGGTCCACTCGCCACCGTTGATTTGAAATTGAGAGGGCTTGAGATTGATCGATACCTCGGGGGTAAGAACATTGTCGACCTTGGCCAAAAGGTTGAAGAAGCCGGAGAAGGGAGCTTCGCGGTCGGAATTGAAGTCTGCTCGGATATCAGCCGAGTTCCCGAAGATGTCGGTGTGTGTCTCGACGAGCATCTCTGAGTTCTTCACCGGCATAATGGTCGAGATGTCCGCTACCATTCGACCCGGCGCAGTCATGTTGGCTTGCAGGTACGTATCCCGAAGTAGTTTGCTTTGACCTTGTTGAAGGTAAGGGGCCTTGAAAGAAATATCAGCTGACCCGGCAGTGAAATCGGCCTTGGCACTGAGTGACGCGTCGGTCAAGGGACGAACGGGGAGGTTGAAGAAATCGGCTAAATCCTCGAGAGGGTGAATCGTCATCCCGAGAGAGAGATTACCTTGATGGGACCCGGCGAAGTTGATTGTCTTCTTGGAAGCCAACGGATTGACGGCAGGCAAAAGGTCTGCGAACATTCGGGAAAACTCCGACGCCAAATGAGAGGGGGTGAAGTGACCCGAGATAGTGGCATCAACGTAATCGCTTGCCAGTTGGATGTCTCGAGTGCCATCATCTCCTACTTCCGAGGTGAGGATCAGTCTGTCAAGGGTGAGTTCTTTGCCGTCGTTAAGCATGACACCCACACCGCTAAGCGTCACATTGCCGAACAGATTGTCGATGCTGTTACCGGTGGTCTCAACGGTTAGGTCGCCATGAAGGCTACTCCCGGACAGCTTCCCTTTCAATCCGAGAAGCGTAGATGAAACGCTGCGGAGATCAACAGAGGCCAATAACTGAGATCCTGTCCCGTTAAGTTCCAAAGCACCCTCACCTTCAATATCGAGCGGAGCCCCATCGGCCGACAGTTTCAGACCTATTTCCTTGCCCCGCTTGGCTAAATTGAGCTCAACGTTCTCGATCATTCCAGCCGTTGTCTCGACAAACGGAAGTTCGGCAGTGACCTCTCCCGAGATATCCTTCCCCGCTAGTGCAAGATCAAAATCGGCCGACAATGAAGCCTCTCCAATCGTGTTGAAACCTGTCAGGTTACCTAAGGGAAGACGATCCGTCTCCAAACTTCCTTTTATAGAGGCTGAATTAAGGTTTTTGAGTCCCCCCTCTACATCCAGACTGAGATTTCCGGCCTGAGTCATAACATCTCCCGAAAGGTTGGCCAAAATCTGACCGCCAACTTCGCGGACAATGTTTCCCTTAACATCGAGAGCCGGATCTCCGATTAAGCTCAGTATTTTTCTTGCCTTCTCCTCCTTAAGATTCAATAAGGAGAGAATGAGCGCACCGGTCTCCGGGGCGACCGAAAGCTGATCGACATCGAGAACACCGTGAAGGTCAGCTGGATGAGTGAATGAAAAAAGATCACCCTTCAGCTTCACCGCACAACCGGGAAACTCGTTCTTAAGACTGAGATTGAGCGCTTTGAAAGAGTCGAGACAGAAATCTCCCGACAGATCAAGATCCCAAGGCTCGTCAAACTTGGCAAGCGCCGAGAGAAACAACTCCAGGTCGGACGGCGTCACCGAACCGCGCAGGGCTACGGGGTGACCGGTATGCTTTATAGACTCAGAAAGACCCGCAATGGAATCGTAACTTAGCTTGAGATCATCGAGTGCGAGACTTGACGCCGGTAGTTTCAGCTGAAAGTCTTTCAATTCGAGGCCCTTGTGAGAGAACGACCCCGTGAAGGCAATATCCTCGACTTTGAGTAACTGATTGAGGGTAAAGGCTATACGACGCACTTTGGTGTCGATCGCAAATGGCTTTGTGTTGAGAGAGGAAATTGAGATGTCGGCTCGGAAATTGTCGAGCTGAAGGTGAGAAGGGTCAAAACCGGACTGACGTCGCGGCTTCCATAGAAGATCATAAGAAGCTGAGAGCCGTCTGATAACTACCGTTCTGATCTTGAAATTCAGGTTAGACGACTCCTTCTGTTCTTTCGGTTTGAAGGCGTCGATAAGGAACTCTATATTATAAGGTGTGTCAGGTCCGGCGCGGGTAATCCGGGCGTTGAGAGAGGTCACCTCCGCATATGTGAACACAAAATGGCCCTGAAACAACTCGACCAGGTCGACACCGGCGCCGACCAATCCGACCGAAAGGCAAGGAGCCTTGACACCGGCCGAATCGGGCTCGTAGATCTTCACATCTGAAAGCCGGATCTCGTTGAAGGGGTAGATCTCGAGCTTTCCGATCTCTACCTTTGAGGCGACGAGAGCCGAAAGTTCTTTTTCGGCCATGGCAACGAGGCGTTTCTGGAGCGCGGGCATCGACACCAACACGTATATAAGAATGTATAGCCCCGCCACGGCTATTATAGCCGCAAAAAGCAGTGCGCGGGCAACGCGATATATATGTTTGGGTATCTTCGACATGCGTTAGGCCGATCCGATGGCCGGCTTTTGTTCGTGCCCTCGAATCCAAACTACAAAATTAGCACAAAATCCCGACTCATGCAAAAAGAGGCCCCGAGAGATTGCACACAGTGACAATTGTTGTGCAATTTAGTGTGCCGTTTGGCGTTTAATTAGTAAATTTGCAGATAATATGAAAGAGATTATTCTTGGGATAGAGTCATCGTGCGATGACACATCGGCGGCCGTAATCGTCGACGGTGTGTTGGCCTCGAACGTCATTGCAAGCCAAAAGGTACACGAAGCGTATGGCGGCGTCGTGCCCGAATTGGCATCGAGGGCTCACCAACAGAATATATTGCCTGTGGTAAGCGAGGCTCTCCGTCAGGCCGGTGTGCGCAAGGAAGAGCTTTCAGCGATCGCCTTCACCCGCGGCCCCGGCTTGCTCGGCTCGTTGCTTGTCGGTACATCTTTCGCCAAAGGTATGGCCGCCGGTCTCGGAATCCCCATGATCGACGTCAACCACCTTCACGGTCATGTTCTCGCACACTTCATAAAGGAAACACCCGAGACGGAAGTGCCGGAGTTCCCCTATCTCTGTCTGTTGATCTCGGGAGGCAACTCCCAACTCGTGATTGTCCGAAGCCCGTTCGACATGGAGATCATCGGCAAGACTATCGACGATGCCGCGGGAGAAGCCTTCGACAAATGCGCCAAAGTCATGGGACTCCCCTATCCCGGAGGTCCGCATATCGACAGGCTGGCATCCGAGGGAGATCCGGTGAAGTTCAAGTTTGCCAAGCCACGCATTCCGGACCTCGATTACTCTTTCTCAGGCCTCAAGACCGCTTTTCTTTACACACTTCGAGACGGGCTCAAGGAAGATCCCGACTTCCTCGAGAAAAACAAGAAGGATCTCGCGGCGTCGCTCCAGAAGACCATCATCGACATACTGCTCGACAAATTGGGGAAGGCTCTCAAGCAACACCCCGAGATAAGACAGGTCGCCATCGGTGGTGGAGTCTCGGCCAACTCCGGGGTCAGAGAGGCGATAGCCGAATTCTGTCGCCGGCGAAATCTCAAGGCCTGGATTCCCGAGAGGCGCTTCACGACAGACAATGCCGCTATGGTCGCCACGGCCGGAGCCTTCAAATTCCACAACGGCGAATTCTGTGACTCCTCGCTCCCCCCCTTCGCTCGTGTCGAAGTCTAAACATACCGCCGGAACCCAATCCCTAATTTCCCACTCATCGAACACAAGATGCAAAACACATCAGCCGATATCAATAACATTCAGCTCGAACCTTATGTCGAGACAAGGTATATCGTCATCTATGGCTATACCCGCAATGAACTGTCGAAGATCCTCAGACGCTTCGAGAGTCAGCTCCCCGAATATGTCCGTCTGAAAATCGAGCACACAAATCTTGTGACACGGCTGAAGCTGAGTGGCCAGGGAACCGGCCTCGAGCTGTTGCGCTTTAACATGAATCGCTTCCTACAGCTCTTGACCGAGATCTTCACCGAGGATGTCATCGCGACCCGCGACATGACAATCGCCGAAGTACTCGGAACGTTGCTCGCCGAGCGCGAGCTGACGGTATCTTGCGCCGAGAGTTGCACGGGAGGCAATCTTGCCCACCGTATCACGGAGGTTCCCGGTTCGTCGGCCTACTTTATGGGAAGCGTAGTCAGCTACTCGAACGACGTCAAGGCCAACGTGCTCAACGTTCCGCGCGCCGACATTTCAGCCCACGGAGCAGTCAGCCGTCAGGTTGCCGAAGCTATGGCGAAGGGAGTGGCGACGCTGATGAGAAGCGGCTGTTCGATGTCGACGACCGGTATCGCCGGTCCCGACGGAGGTACAAAATACAAGCCGGTCGGCACCGTTTGGATCTCGGCCAAATATAAGGATCAGGTGGTGTCTGAACTCAAACACTTCAGCGGCAGCCGCATCGAAGTGATAGAAGCGGCAACGGACCACGCCATGGTTATGTTGATCAAGCTACTGCGAAATGTCTACGTTGAGCAGGAAGACGTCAACGACGACTAAATTTTTGGTGAAAAATTGTGATAAAATTTGGTCGGGTCGGATTTTTTTGGTAATTTTGCGCCTGATTTGTGGCTCCTCCTTGAAAGCGACGGAAAAGATGCAGTCCGACGCGATATGAGAACTGAGATGGCGGCCTCAAGTCAACAGAAAAAAAGTCAATTTGAAGAATTAACTGAAAACAGCCATGTCAAAAGTTTGTCAGATCACCGGCAAAAAGGCGTCTGTTGGCAACAACGTGTCGCACTCGAAACGTCGTACCAAACGCAAATTCAACGTCAACCTCCACACCAAGAAATTCTACTGGGTGGAGCAGGATATGTGGATTGAGCTCCGCGTCAGCGCACACGCTCTCCGCACCATCAACAAGATCGGTCTCAACGCCGCTCTCAAGCGCGCCGCAGCCGAAGGTAACCTCGACTTCAAGAACATCACAATCGTATCTCTCTAATATACCCGAATAACAATGGCAAAGAAAGCAAAAGGTAATCGTGTCCAGGTTATTCTGGAATGCACCGAACACAAGAACAGCGGTATGCCCGGCATGTCGCGTTACATCACCACCAAGAACCGTAAGAACACTCCGGGCCGTATGGAGCTCAAGAAGTACAACCCGATTCTGAAGAAGGTGACACTCCACAAAGAGATCAAATAATAACCCACACAGGACACTCCTAACCCAAACCATACCATCACACTATGGCAAAGAAAACCGTCGCGTCTCTTCAGAAAGGTGAAGGCCGCACCTACTCGAAAATTATCATCATGGAGCGTTCGCCCAAAACCGGCGCATACGTCTTCAAAGAGGAGATGGTTCCCAACGACGCAGTTCAGGCTAAGCTGAAATAAGCGTCTCCCCAACCAATCTCACACCAAATATAAGGACCCGCAACCATCCGGTTGCGGGTCCTATCTTTTTTGGACGCCTTACAAGGCGCGCCGGCTTCCAGCCGGTAGGTGTATTATTGAAATAGGTTAATCCTTTGAAAAATGAAGGGATAACCACTTGATGACTGAAGGTCAGAAGACGTATCCGATTCCGAGGTCGATCCAGCAACCGCCGGTATTGTTCGTGAAGGAGTACTTTCCCTGAAGCGAGAACTTGAGGTTGGGGGTTACTTTCAACTCCATGCCCCCTCCGAGATCGAAGCAGGCGCGGTTGTCCGTTCCGCCATGCTCATAGTTCCAGGAGTTGAACGAAAAACCGGCGAGCGGATAGAGGGCGAATCCGCGTGCTACGCGGAAGGGAGCCTGCACATCAAGAGCTGCTTCGAAGGCCGAGGCACCGTGATCACCCTTGAACGAGTAACCGATTTCCGGAGCGAGTCGGACATGCTCTATGATAGTATACTGAAAATAGGCCTTGAGATAGCCGCTGTTGTTGTAACCGGAGTAACCGCCGGCTACACCGAGGGTCTTTTCTCCACGCTGTGCGCTTGCGTCGGCAGCGCCGAAAATTGCGAGCACTGAAGCCATGGCGATGGCAACTTTGAGTAATCGTCTCTTCATAGTACTTGTATTTTTTGGCCTCGGGAGCACTGCGTCAACCCTCGGAGTGAATTTTATATCCGTTAAACAACACTAATTTAAAAATGGTTTGATGGTTTGCCAACTTTGTGCTAACTTTGTAGGAAATTGCGCCCTGCCGAACCATCGACCGGCGCCACGTAAACAAGAGTGAAAGAAAATGGACCGTTACTTCACAGAATTCGGTTACGTCCGAGTGATGGCAGCATCAGTTCAGACGTATCCGGGCGACATAAAACGCAACTGCGACAGCATCATCGACGCCATAAGAAAAGCGGAAGATGAGGATGTCGATATTCTCGTACTACCCGAACTCGCCGTCTCGGGCTATACTTGTGCGGATTTGTTCTTCGACTCCCTTCTGATGGAAAAGGTTGAAGAAGGATTGTGCCGGATCTGTCGGAATATTCGCGAGAATGGTCCTACCGTTGTCGTGGGCAGTCCGTTTCGCCGCGATGGGAAGCTCTACAACTGCGCCGTCGTAATGGGTCATTACCGAATTTATGGCATCGTTCCCAAACAATACCTCCCCAACTACAACGAGTTTTACGAGCGCCGCTGGTTCTCGGTTCCGGATTCGGAAGAAGCCCATTATCTGAGTGTGAACGATCCGCTCGGTATGCCGGTCGGAGACCAGACGGTTTTCGGCACCAACCTGCTTTTCAGGGTACGGAACGCCATCTTCGGGTGCGAGATCTGCGAGGATCTTTGGGTACCCAATCCCCCGAGCGCCAGACTGGCTCAAAACGGAGCGACAGTGATCGTCAATCTCTCCGCAACGCCGGAATCGATCGGCAAGCATCGCTATCTGCTCGACCTCATTCGCCAGCAGTCTGCCCGTTGCCGTTGCGGTTACGTTTATGCGTCGGCCGGTAGTGGCGAATCTTCGACCGACCTCGTTTTCTCAGGCAACGCAATCATAGCCGAAGATGGCTCAATCTTGGCCGAGGGCAAAAGATTTTCGCTCGACGGCACTTCATGTATCTCAGACATCGACACGCAGAGACTTGAGACAGACCGCCAGCGATTCAAGACCTTCAATGAGGACAGCGGGCCATCGAACTACACTCTGATCGACTGCCACAAACAGCTTCACCCCGTGAGCGAACCGGTCGAAGTATTTGCCGACTACCTCAAGAGGGACGTGTCGCCCTCCCCGTTCGTCCCTTCCGACAGGAGTCACCGTTTGGAGACATGCGCCGAAATTATCGAGATGCAGGCCTGGGGGCTTGCCCAGAGGTTGAAGAAGATCGGATGTAAACGTGCGGTCATCGGAATATCGGGAGGTCTCGATTCCACCCTCGCTCTCCTCGTGACGGCCAAGACGTTCAATATGCTCGGCCTCGATCCGAAGGGTATAATCGGAATCACGATGCCCGGCTTCGGAACGACGTCGCGCACACGCACAAACGCCCACGATCTGATGGAAGAACTCGGGGTGACGACTCTCGAAATTCCGATCGGCCCGGCGGTTGATCAACACTTCAGGGACATCGACCAGGATCCGTCGGTCCACGACGCCACATATGAGAACTCGCAGGCGCGCGAGCGCACACAGATCCTTATGGACATGGCCAATAAGGAGAACGCTATCGTCATCGGCACCGGAGACCTCTCTGAGCTTGCGTTAGGTTGGTGCACCTACAACGGCGACCATATGTCGATGTATGCTGTCAACGCTTCGATTCCCAAGACCCTTGTCAGCTACCTTATCGAGAGCTTCGCAATCGAAGCCGAAGATAAGGGAGATACCAAGATTGCAGCGACTCTTCGCGACATCATCGACACCCCGATCAGCCCCGAGTTGATTCCGGCGAATGAAGACGGGACCATCAGCCAGAAGACCGAGGACCTCGTCGGCCCGTATGAGCTTCACGACTTCTTCCTCTATCACTTTCTGCGCAACCGATACACACCGGCCAAGATCTTCCTGCTTGCCCGAAAAGCCTTCGGGACGAAGTATGATAAGGCTGTAATTCTCCACTGGTTGGAGACATTCTATCGCCGGTTCTTCTCCCAACAGTTCAAGCGCTCTTGTCTGCCCGACGGTCCGAAAGTGGGCTCCGTATGTCTCTCGCCCCGTGGCGATTGGCGTATGCCGTCGGACGCTTCTTCTCGTATGTGGCTCGAAGAGGTCAAGAAGCTGAAAGAGGAAGAATTAGAAGGGAATTCTAAGGAAGGAGGTAAGCAATGAGCGAGAGACTTCCCGACGAAATGTTTGCAGACGTTCGGCGCGCTGTCGAAGTCATGAAGAAGGGAGGAGTAATCCTCTACCCTACCGATACGGTGTGGGGTCTCGGATGTGACGCGACCGACCCGGAAGCTGTGGCACGCCTGTATAAAATCAAGGAGAGGGCTGACTCAAAGCCAATGTTGGTGCTCGTCGACTCCGTGGCCTCTATGGAAAGGATTATCGAGAATGTGCCTGAGGTCGCCTATGACCTTATTGAAGCTGCCGTCGACCCGATGACCATCATTTATGACCGATCGAGAGGTGTGGTACCCTCACTGCTCGGTGAAGACGGTTCGTTGGGTGTGCGTATAACAGCCGAACCTTTCTCGGCTGCTCTCTGTCGGGGGCTGAGACGTCCTGTAGTTTCTACATCGGCCAACAAATCGGGCGAGCCTACACCCCGGACATTCGATGAAATAGCTCCGGAAATAGTTGAGTCGGTCGACTATGTTTGCGAATCGCGCCGAAACGATCCGCCGGGCAAACCAAGCGGGATCATCCGCCTCGGCGACGGTGGGCTCTTTAAAATCATCAGATGATCTGTAATGGCCTATAAGGAATATCACAACGGCTTTACCGAGTGGTGGGCGACAGTAGTCACCTGGCGCGAGAGACACGTCAGCGAGCGCAATCTGATCATTGTGCTTGCCCTCGTGATCGGAGTCGCGTGTGGTTTCGCCGCCCAGCTTCTCAAGTATCTGATCCATTTGATTGCCGGCTTCCTGACCGCCCACTTCAGCCAGACGACAGAAAACTGGCTCTATCTTGTCTACCCTATTGTCGGCATCATTCTGGTCTCTCTCTTTGTCCGGTATGTCGTCAAAGACAATATATCACATGGTGTCACACGTGTCCTTTATGCCATCTCTCGCCGCAAATCGCGTCTGAAGCCTCACAACATGTACACTTCGCTCGTCGCTTCGGCCGTGACGATCGGATTCGGAGGTTCAGTCGGAGCCGAGGGTCCTATAGTCTTCACGGGCGCCGCGATTGGCTCGAATGTCGGACAGGCCTTCCGCCTCTCTCCGAGAGTGTTGATGCTCCTTGTCGGTTGCGGAGCGGCCGCCGGTATAGCCGGCATTTTCCGCGCCCCCATCGCCGGGATGCTGTTCACACTCGAGGTGCTGATGATCGACCTCACGGGAGTAACCGTCATGCCTTTGCTGATGAGCTCGATAGCGGGTGCGACGGTGGCCTACTGTCTCGAAGGTTATGACGCCGAGTTCTTCTTCTCTCAGTCTGAGGCTTTCTTCATGCGCAAGATTCCGTATGCCATTGCGCTCGGTGTCTTCTGCGGCTTCATCTCCCTCTACTTCACGAGGATGATGAACCATATGGAGAACATGTTCAGTCATATTCACCACAGCTACTGGAAGATAACGACCGGCGGCCTGATTCTCGCCATCCTCATTTTCCTTCTCCCTCCGCTTTACGGTGAGGGATACAGCGCCATAAACGTCTTGCTTGACGGCGACCCGGGAGCCATAGTCGACTCGTCGCTCTTCTATGTTGACCGCCATTCAATCTGGTCGATCGCGATCTTCATAGCCGCGATCGTGCTGATGAAGGTCTTCGCCACTTCGGCCACCAATGGTGCCGGTGGTGTCGGCGGTACCTTCGCCCCCTCGTTGTTTGTGGGCGCGATGGCCGGCTTCCTGTTCGCATATACCCTGAACAACTTGATCGACCCGGAGACGATCTCGAACAAGAACTTCGCCCTGCTCGGTATGGCGGGTGTGATGAGCGGAGTGATGCATGCGCCGCTGATGGCTATCTTCCTCACTGCCGAGATGACCGGCGGCTATGAGCTGTTCCTCCCGCTGCTGATTGTCTCGCTTATCTCCTATATGACCATCCGAATCTTCGAGCCGTACAGCATCTACACAATGCGTCTGGCCAAGAAAGGAGATCTGTTGACCCACGAGAAAGACAAGGCCGTGCTCACATTGATGAAGATCGCCAAGGTGATCGAGACCGACTGCAAACGGGTGAAACCGGAGATGACGCTCAAGGAGATGGTCGACACGATCGCCGTCAGCAAGCGCAACCTCTTCCCGGTCGTGGACGATGACAATAATTTCATCGGCGTCGTGGTTCTCGACGACATTCGCAACATCATGTTCCGGCCCGATCTGTATCATAAGATGCACGTCTCGCGTTTCATGTCGATGCCCCCCGCGAGGATCGAGATTTCGGACACGATGGACCGTGTGATGGAACTTTTCGACAAGACCGGAGCATGGAACCTGCCCGTAGTTGAAAACGGTAAGTATATCGGCTTCGTCTCGAAGTCGAAGATATTCAACTCCTATCGCGACGTTCTCCGGAACTATACGGTCGAATAACCCTTAATTCTCTTCAAATCAGACAGATGAAGATAGTATTTTTTGGAACCCCCGAGTTCGCTGTCGAAAGTCTCGATAGGCTCGTCGCCAACGGCGTCGACGTTGCGGCGGTTGTCACGATGCCCGACAAGACAGGTGGCCGCGGAAACAAGGTCATCGAGAGTGACGTGAAGAAGTATGCCGTCGCCCACGGTCTCAGACTTCTTCAGCCCGAGAAACTTCGGGATCCGGAGTTTATAGAGGCCCTTCGCGAAATCAATGCGGATCTGTTTATAGTCATCGCCTTCCGGATGCTCCCGGAGGTGGTTTGGACTATGCCCCGTCTCGGGACCTTCAACCTTCACGGCTCCCTCCTTCCGAAATATCGCGGAGCGGCACCTATCAATCATGCCGTCATCAATGGTGAGGAGGTAACGGGCGTCACGACATTCTTCCTCAAGCACGAAATCGACACCGGCGACATAATCGACCGCGTTGAGGTCAAAATAGAAGAGGATGACAACGCCGGGACAATCCACGACAAACTGATGCACCTCGGCGCGGAACTGACCCTGAAGACGGTGAAGGCGATAGAAGACGGCACTCTCCAGACACGGCCGCAACCGGAGGGTGAGTTTGTGCCGGCGCCGAAGATTTTCAAGGACTTCTGTGAGATTGATTGGAACAGACAGGCCCGAGACGTGCGCAATCATATCCGCGGGTTAGCGCCATATCCGGGGGCATGGTCAAAAGTTACGGCGGTCAACGGAAAACCCGGCGAACTGAAGATATTCTCGACTGCCCTGACAGATCGACATGTCGGTGAACTCAAGCCCGGCGACGCACTTGTTGAAGGAAAGAAATTATACGTCGCTACCGCCGACTCTCTTCTCGAGATCCTTGAGATCCAGCCGGTTGGTAAAAAGCGCATGGAAGTTTCGGCCTATCTTTTGGGCTACCATCCCGCTCACTTTGGGAAATGAACTAAACTATGGCAAGGGATACTGCTGTCGCCGAAGCTCGCGAACTGATTGACGTGGCTAAGGGCCACGGGATGAAGCACGCCGTTCTCTCGCCCGGCTCACGAAATGCACCGTTGCTGATCGCCGCGGCCGCCCGCGAAGATCTGAAGAAGTATGTGGTGGCAGACGAACGGACAGCCGGTTTCATCGCCCTCGGTATCGCCACGACAACAGGCGGTCCGGTCGGACTTGTGTGCACGTCCGGAACAGCTTTGCTCAACTATGCTCCGGCTGTGGCCGAAGCCTATTACCGTCAGATCCCTCTGATCGTGCTGTCGGCAGACAGGCCCGAGGAGTGGATAGATCAGGATGACTCTCAGACCATCCGTCAGTTCGAGGCTCTGCGCAACTTCGTGAAAAACAGCTACGACCTCGAAGCCTCGGGGTTGGCTAACATCTCGCCTTCGGGTTTGGCAAACCGTCTCGCCAACGACGCGATGCTCACGGCCCTTTCCGGTCCTAAGGGTCCTGTTCACTTGAATCTGCGGCTTCCCGAGCCCCTCGGGAGATTGACAGATGAAACTCCCCGATCTCCACGGATTATCACCAGTCTGACCTCTCCGGGAGAGATTGGGCGCGACCTCCTCAAACAACTGGCCCGGGAAGCTCGGGGAAAGAAGGTCATGATCGTCTGCGGCTTCATGAACCCGGACCACAAGATGATGCGCGCGCTCAGGGAGCTGGAGGAGATTCCGAACGTCTGTGTCATGGCCGAAACGCTGGCTAACTTCACTGACTCCGAAGATGCCCATATAGTCGATCTGGTGTTGGCTCGCTTGAGCGAGAAGCAGCGAAAGGAATTGGCTCCGGATATTGTCATCTCGGTCGGCGGTGCCCTGGTTTCACGCAAACTCAAGGAGTTTCTCCGATCTTCGGGTGCCGAGCATTGGGGTGTAGGCTATTTCAACACGACCGTCGACTGCTTCCGATCGCTGACGAAAAGGATTGAGGCGGACAGGGCTCCATTCCTGCGCGGATTGGCTTCCGTGCTTCGTGGGGTCGTAGATTCTTCAACACCTTCCTACCGTACCGCATGGAAAAAAGAGCGTCAGATCGCTGTCGAAAGAAGGGACAGACTTGTGGCCTCCTCTCCATGGTGCGAGTTGAAGGCCTTTGACCTGCTCTCGAAATATCTGACCCGTGACATCAACCTTCACCTCTCGAACGGAACAAGTGTAAGGTACGGTCAGCTGTTTGACTTCGATGTGCACGCAACCTATTCCAACCGGGGTGTCTCGGGGATAGACGGTTCGACATCGACTGCTCTCGGTTCGTCGCTCGCTTACTCCGGAACGACATTGCTCGTAACAGGCGACATGAGTTTCGCGTACGACCTCGGAGCGTTGAGTTCCGCTCTTGCTCCTGATCGCTTCAAGATTATTGTCGTCAACAATCATGGGGGTGCGATCTTCCGGTTCATCGGATCCACCGCTGCCCTATCCGATGATTTGCGCGAGCAATATTTCTGCGCCGATCCGGAACCGCCTGTGCGTGAACTGGCTGGCGCCTACGGCTGGAGCTATGCGAAAGCAACCTCGGAGAAGGAGCTGGAGAGGGTGCTCCCGGCTTTCCTTCAGTCTCGGGACAAGGCCATTCTGGAGGTGGTAGTGCCGGCGCAGACGGGAGCGGATGAGTTGAGACGTCTTCTTTCTTCACCGTAAATTCGGTTTTCAGCACCGATATTCAGAATTCCACATCGCGAAGCGATGTCCCTACAAAAAACGATCCCAAGGTCCACATCGCGAAGCGATGTCCCTACAATAATACAAAAACAATACCTATATGTCATACGACTGGAAAACCATTAAGGAATATGAAGATATCCTCTTCGAACAGTTCGAGGGTATCGCCAAAATAACCATCAACCGTCCGCGGGTTTACAATGCGTTCCGCCCGAAGACAAATCAGGAGATGCTCGACGCTATGGCGATCTGCCGCGAGCGTCAGGACATCGGAGTGGTCGTCCTCACCGGCGCCGGCGACAAGGCCTTCTGCTCCGGCGGTGACCAGAATGTGAAGGGTGTCGGCGGCTACATCGACTCCGACGGCGTTCCCCGCCTCAACGTCCTCGAACTCCACCATGCAATCCGCTCTATTCCGAAGCCCGTGATCGCCATGGTCAACGGATACGCCATCGGCGGCGGCAATGTCCTCAATGTCGTCTGTGACCTCTCGATAGCGTCAGATAATGCCCGCTTTGGGCAGACCGGTCCGAAGGTCGGCAGTTTCGACGCCGGTTTCGGCTCCTCTTATCTCGCCCGCTGCGTGGGTCAGAAAAAGGCTCGTGAGATCTGGTTCCTCTGCCGTCAGTATACCGCTCAGGAAGCTCTCGAAATGGGTATGATCAACACCGTTGTCCCCTTTGACAAGCTGGAGGAGACGACCGTTGAATGGTGTCGGACTATCCTCAAGCGTTCACCGTTCGCCATCCGCATGATTAAGCGTGCGCTGAATGCCGAGCTTGACGGCCAACATGGCCTGATGGAATTTGCCGGCGACACAACGCTGATGTATTATCTCATGGAAGAGGCTCAGGAGGGTAAGAACGCCTTCCTTGAGAAGCGTGACCCCGACTTCGATCAGTTCCCTAAATTCCCCTGATCAGATGCGTCTGGCCTATTGCCCTTACATGCTTCACTTCAAGCAACCTGCCGGGACTTCGCGCGGGGTGCTGACAGAGAAGCCCACCTATATCATCAAGATCTACGACGAGAAGGAACCCGAACGTTTCGGTCTCGGAGAGTGTGCCGTGTTTCCCGGTCTCTCTCCCGAGGCCGACGGCCGATACGAGTATAAGCTTGTCGAGATGCTGGCAAACATCGCTTTGGGTCGCGGGACCGATCTCAGTCGATATTCGTCGCTCAACTATGGTCTCGAAATGGCTATACGTGACTTCGCCGGAGGTTGCCGTCACCTCTATTATCCTTCACAGTTCACCGAAGGTAAGTCTGAGGTCATCATCAACGGTCTGATCTGGATGGGTACAGAAGAGGAGATGCTCGCGCGCCTTGAAGAGAAGTTCAAGGCCGGCTTCCGCTGTGTCAAGATGAAGATCGGCTCCATCGATTGGAAGAAGGAGCTGGATATCATCAAGTTGATCCGCTCACGCTTCACGGCCGAGCAAATGACAATCCGGGTCGATGCCAACGGCGCCTTCGTGATGGACAACGTTATGCCCCGCCTCGCTCAGTTGGCTGATCTGGAGGTGCACTCGATCGAGCAACCGATACCGGCTCGCAATATCGACCTGATGAAGTTCATCTGCGATGTGTCGCCAGTACCGGTGGCTCTCGACGAGGAACTGATCGGAGTCTATGACGATGACATGAAGCGACACCTGCTGGAATACGTCCGTCCGGCCTATATTGTCTGCAAGCCGGCTCTCTGCGGAGGCTTCTCGGGAGCGGAGACATGGATCGGCATCGCCAAGGAGTTGGGAATCGGTTGGTGGATTACTTCGGCTCTCGAGTCGAATGTCGGCCTCAACGCACTCGCCCAATTCACAGCCCACATGATCGAAGGGACAGAGTGGGCCGATTATCCGCAAGGTCTCGGCACGGGTGCCCTCTACACCAACAACTTCGTCACTCCCGTCCGCCTGACAGGCGATCTCATGACCTACGACACCTCAGCCCCTCTCGACAACGCCCAGTTCGCCAACCTCGACTGGCGAAGCTAACCGGCCATTAATTGACAAGACTCCGACAGGCTTTGCGGTCTATCTTACCATTAGAGGTTCGTGGAATCCGTTCCACGAACCTTATTTCTTTCGGGACCATGTGGGCGGGAAGGAGAGCTTTAGCCTCGCAGTAGCGCCGGCTTCCAGCCGGTTCCAAAAGATTATGAGCGTCCCCGCAGTA
>CAZTSQ010000037.1:9451-21460 GCA_964615915.1 uncultured Sangeribacter sp. | reverse complement strand
CCAAAAACTGATGAGGACAACGTAACGTTCGATAAGATTAAAAAGCAGCTTATCGACGTAGGTATTCCCGAAAATCAAATAAAGATTAAGACAGCTAACAAGGATGAACTCAGGGGCATTGATCTTATGAGTCGCGACTGCGAAGTGAGATACATCATAACAGTCAATGCCCTTAAAGAGGGTTGGGACTGTCCGTTTGCCTACATTCTTGCCACACTCGCCAACAAGACGAGTAAGGTGGACGTGGAGCAGATATTGGGCCGTATCCTGCGGCAGCCTTATACCACTCAGCACGGGATAAGTCTGTTGAATCTATCATACGCATTCACGTCGAGCAATGACTTCCGTAACACTATTGACGGTATCATACGCTCTTTACAGAAAGTCGGGTTCAGCCGGAAGGATTTCCGAGACGTCACGCCTCAGTCAATGGGGAATTCATCCATGCCGCCGGAACCAACAACTAAACCTTTGTTTCCTGAACAGACAGAGAGTGAGGAGAAGGAAAGCGATGTTACTGAGGCGCTTGCACTCGACCCGAACGATGTCGAGGAGTTGAAAAACGAACTTATCGCTGAGGATTCAGCCGTTGATATTCAGCACCTTCAAGAACAGGCGATACAGGAGAGCGAAGAATATACAAAAATCATTGAACAGCAAAGCGACAAGGGGGAAATAGACCCTCTTGCGTCTATAACTCCGCAAGAGATGTATTATCCTATTAACGACCACTTTGGAGAAGTGGTAACAGAAATGAATCTGCCCCTCTTCTATATCAAGACTTCGCAGTCAGTCTTCTTTAGTGATGAGGAGTGGATTCCATTGGAAAAATCCATGTTGTCCGAGGGGTTCGATTTGTCGACTAAAGATGCCGACATTGATTTCACTATCGTTCGTCCTGACGGCATCACGATTGATGTAGCTGATTCAGGCGATGCCGTCCGCAAGAATAATCATGGTTTGACTGATTTTATTCGCAAACAATATGTGGATAAATCAGCCTCTTTGAAAAAAGAGGGAATAAGTGGTCAACTGGCCGCAATGATAAAGCTCGATGCTGTTCCTGAACCTGCGATAAAGAAATATGTAAAGAGGGCCATTGAAAGGCTGGATGCTGACCAGATAGAGAACCTGATTGATAACATCTATCTCACCCGTGACGCCATAAAAGGGAAAATCGAGTCGTTGATGAAGGATCACAGGCGCAAGACTTTCGGTAAATGGCTGAGTACGGGGCGCATCAGGCTCGAAGGTCATTATACTTTCTTAGATAAGATAACGCTGCGTGATGAACTGGTCGGAATAGACAAGGGGCTATATGTGGCAGAAGAAAGTGTAAACGGTTTTGAGTATGAGGCTATCGCTGCCATAGCTGACCATCCTAATGTGCTGTTCTGGCATCGTAACCGCGAACGGAAGGAGTTTGCCATTAATGGATTTATCAATCACTACCCAGATTTTATAGTAAAGATGAAATCAGGCATAACCCTTCTCATCGAAACCAAGGGAGATCATCTTGACAATTCAGAGTCAGCGGAAAAACTATGGCTTGGAAACAAGTGGGCTGACCTTGCCGGCGACAAATTCAGATACTTTATGGTGTTCCAAAATAAAGATGTAGAAGGGGCAATAACCTTGAAAACCCTTCTTCAATACCTCGATGAGTTGTAGTAATAGTTTGGAGAAAAAGCCCCTCAAGGATCACCATCAAAGACAAAGAACCCGGGGACAAAGAACCCGAAGAACGAAGAACGAAGAACCCGGTGACAGGTTAAAGGTTCAACTCAGCGTTGTCGAGTCTTACCGCCAGGATGGCGGCGCTACTGCGTTGACGAGCCGTACCGCCAGAATGGCCGCGCTCCTTGCGTTGTCGAGCCTAACAGAATGATAAGCAATAATTACTCCCTCAGGCGGGGACGCCTGAGGTACATGCAAAAGCTACTTGTGTTGGTCTCGGTGATGTGATTCCGAGTGCAAATATAATGAAAAGTAAGCGAATCGACCTCAGAATGTAAGTGAACCAACCTATAGAGGACAAGTAAAAGCTAATATAATTGAATTCGTTATTAAGGAGGTGGGAGTAAGCAGGCCAACAGCTATGTCATATCTGAACCAATTAATCGAGGAAGGAATTTTGGATAAGCTTAAATTAGGACGTGAAAATTATTATATCAATAAAGGTCTTTTTAACTTCATACTCAACGCTTTTCACTCGGAAGGGGATACAGAGGCAGATCCCATTAACTCGAATATGGAGAGCGACCAGAGAATATAAAACATCTTTACATGTCTCTACGACGTGTAAAGAAAAGCGGCTTTTTCTTTACACGTCGTAAAAAAAAGTAAAGATTTCGGGGATTCTTTTACACATGACCGACTTGACGCGACGCGAAGGAACCTGCGGACATGGGGACATGGGGATAGAACCTGTGAGAAAAGAACCTGGGGGCAGGTTATAGGTTCCAACCAGCGCTGACGAAGAAGCTGGGGACAGGTTAAGGTTCCAACTTGCGTTGTTGAGCCGTACCGCCAGGATGGCGGCGATCCTGCGTTGACGAGCCTAAGATGATGACAACAAATGAATTACCGCTCAGGCGGGAACGGACGGATTTTGTAAACCATAGGCATAACGATTTTGTTATGTAATTATGCGCAAACTTTTGTTCCTTATTGTCATGATTACGGCGGCCTTGGGCCATGCGGCTCCCGTTGACTCCCTTTTCACGCTTCAGAGCATGCAGGGCAACCTGTCTGTTCATCTTCAGCTCCCGGGAATGGAATAAGAAATATACTGACTAGAAGAACATTTGCCTAACTGAGAGTATGATTATCTGGAATCCGTGGCATGGATGCCATCGTGTGAGCGAGGGATGCGAGCATTGCTATATGTATTTCCTCGATGGCAAGCGGGGTGTGGACACCTCGCTGGTTACGCGTACGGCCAATTTCGACCTCCCCGTTCAGCGCGATCGCCGTGGCAACTATAAACTCTCCTCGGGGATGACGCTCTATGTCGGGCTGTCGACCGATTTCTTTGTCGAGGAGGCCGACGTATGGCGTGAAGAGGTATGGGCGATGATACGCCGGCGCTCAGACATCGCCTTCCGCATTCTCACCAAAAGAGCCCATAGGTTACGCGATTGTCTCCCTAAGGATTGGGGAAAGGGTTATGAGAATGTAATGCTGTCGGTCACGTGCGAGAATCAGCGCAATGCCGATATTCGGCTGCCGATATTGCTCGACATACCGGCACGCCACAAAGGCTTCATGGCAGCGCCGTTTATCGGTCCGATCGACGCTTCCCAATATCTGGCGACCGGCCAGATCGAGGAGGTCCTATGTGGAGGCGAGAACTATGACGGCGCCAGACCGTGCCATTACGAATGGGTCGAGTCGCTGTCGAGACAATGCGCCGAGGCAGAGGTCACGTTTAACTTCATCGAAACGGGCACTGTCTTCGTCAAGGAGGGAAAAACCTACCGGATTCCATCAAAAAGCGTCCAGAGCCAGCAGGCCTTCAAATCGGGATTGAGCCACTATAACGGCAAGCCGAAATTCATCTTGAAGTCGGCCGACCCGACCCTCTTCGGCGACACCGAAAGCGACCTCATAGTGTCCCAAACCTATGTCCCCCGGTTTCGCGCACACTGCGCCACATGCGGCTCGCGCCTGACCTGCAACGGCTGTTCCAACTGCGGCCGCTGCGACGACCGGTCAGGAGCTTAGCTTTCATAAAATAATATCATTTCTTTGAGTCGGGCGCTTAATTGACTACGTTTGTGGGGGTGCCTTCAATGAAGTTGGCGACGTTGGCTACGGCTATGGACATCAGGCGCTGACGTGCTTCAAAGGTTGCCCAGCCCAGATGAGGGGTGGTATAACAGTTTCGTGCATATAGGAGCGGATTGTCAAGTGTCGGAGGTTCGCATGACAGGACGTCCACCCCGGCTCCCCGCAACGCACCCTTGTTAAGGGCATCGGCCAGCGCTTGCTCATCGACAAGCGGGCCGCGTCCGGTATTGATCAGGATAGCCGACGGCTTCATCTTTGCCAATGTGTCGGCATTGATGAGATGCTTGGTTGAGTCCGTAAGAGGGCAATGGAGCGAGAGCACGTCGCTCTCCTTCAGGAGCTGATCAAGGTCCTCCGCTTTTTCAACCCCGGCGGGGAGTTGGTCGGCTGATTTTGAGGACAATGCCAGAACTTTCATGCCCAGTGCGAGGGCGATCCCGGCCACCTTACTGCCGATATTTCCGAAGCCCACTATGCCGAATTTCTTCCCTGCGAGTTCGGTCAGGGGGGCGTCCCAGTAACAGAAGTCAGCGTTACGGCTCCAGCGTCCGGCGCGGTTGTCGGCGGTATAGTGTTCGACGTTGTTGGTGATGGCAAGGAGGAGCGAGAAAACCATCTGGGCTACCGAGGCGGTGCTGTAGGAGGGAATATTGGTGACAATGATGCCTTTTTCTCTTGCGGCCTCTATGTCAACGACATTATAGCCTGTGGCGAGCACTCCTATATACTTGAGATCAGGGAGTTGGTCGATAACCTGTCGGTCAAGAATCACCTTGTTGGTGAGGAGCACTTCGGCCCCTTCGGAACGTTTAACGACGTCAGAGGGAGCAGTGCGGTCGTAAACCATCACGTCCCCTAACTTCTCGAGCTGGTTCCACGAAAGGTCTCCGGGATTCATCCCGTACCCGTCTAAAACTACTATTTTCATCTAAAACTACTATTTTTCATTGGCCTATAATAACTTCTTTAGTTCCTCCATATCTGGAAGAGTTTCTCTTAACATCTCAGGCATCTCTTGAGAGGTGGTGTAGGTTGCCACACCCATTGGTTTGTCATAGTCCTGCATGACGTATTCCACAAAACTTTTGTTGGCTTCCTTGCAGAGAACAATTCCTATAGATGGATTTTCGTGCGGTTTTCTAACCTTGTCATCCAGAATACGTAGATATGTCATCAGCTGTGCGAGATAGCTGGTCTTGAATTTCCCCGTCTTAAGTTCGACGACCACCAAGGCATTCAGCTCTCTGTTAAAGAACAAGAGATCGGGGAAGAAGTCTTCGGAGTATATTTCGAGATGGTACTGATTTCCGACAAAGGCAAAATCCTTACCGAAGGTCATGATGAACTTCTTGATGTTATGGACGATTTGCTGCTCAACCACTCGCTCGTCGATATCCTGCAAGTCCCTTTCACCTATCTCCTCTGTATTTATGAAGTCCAGCAAATAAGAGTCCTTGAATTGCATCACGGCCTTGCGGGCCATTTTTTTGTCCTCAATCCTCTCTATAAAGTTATTGGGGGCTTTCCCGGCATTCTTATGCTCTTCAGCTGTTATAGCTTGTTCAAGGCGAGACACCGACATGTGTTCCTCAACACACCGTTTCATATAGTAGTACCGTTCCTCATTATTATTGCATTTGCGCAGTAGAAGGGTATGATGAGTGAAGGGAGTCTTTAGATAATCATCTATGGGAAAGACAGCTGGAGTCGCAATTTTGATTATACTCCAGATATCTTCCAAATTAACAGGGTGTTGTAATTCGTCGGTTATGACCGACGAATTGGCTGCGGTTAATTCATCGGTTGCAACCGATGAATTTGAGTCAAGGAAAGACCAACCTTCATAAAACAACCTCATCTCTCTAAGTTGTGTCTCTCCGTATCCCCTTAGACCCGGCAGTATCTTCCTGAGTCTTTCGCTGATAGCCTTCAATGCTCCGGTTCCCCATACGCCGTTTCTCGTGTTTAGAGATACATATTTTCCAATAGCAAAATATGTAAGCAATTGCACACGATTTACTCCCTTTGCCGCTTCATATTGGCCTTTGAGGATAGCATTCTTTATGGTTTCGGCTGCATGGTTGTATACCGTTGTTGTGTCGATGTTCTGTTGCATACGCAAAGTTACCGAATTTTGGACAATTGTCCAAATCCCCCCTGATTGCTTAGTCCCCTCTCTGTAGACTATCCTCTAACGGAAGCACCTCCGCAAAATGAGACCATGATAATTGTGTCGACAGTGTCGACACAATTTAAGGGTTAGGGAATAGAGTAGCCCCCAACATCTTTGACTTTGAGATTTCCACAGATTTATGGGATGTGATTGCAAAGGTAGTAATTTTCCCTGAGATTGCCATAATGGCATCATCCGAGGACGACGTCGAGGACCATCATCAGCATGAAGCCGACGGCGAAGCCTATGGTGCCCATGTTGGAGTGCTTTCCGGTCTGGGTCTCGGGTATCAGTTCCTCTACGACGACATACATCATGGCGCCGGCGGCAAACGCCAGCATGTAGGGCAGTATCGGAATCATTAGCGAGGAGAGGGCGATGGTCAGAATCGCGCCGATCGGCTCAATGACCCCGCTGAGGGCGCCGATGGCAAATGATTTGAACCGGGAATTCCCCACACTGCGCAACGGCATCGACACTATCGCCCCCTCCGGGAAGTTCTGTATGGCGATGCCGACCGACAGCGCTATGGCCGCCGCCATCGACATATAGGAATTGTGGGCCAGTGTGCCGGCCAAAGCCGCTCCGACGGCCATCCCCTCCGGCAGATTGTGGAGGGTTATTGCGAAGACCATCTTCGTGGTCTTCGAAAGGCCTGATTTCGGCCCCTCACTCTCGTCGCTGTCGATGTGCTGATGGGGGATGATGTCATCCAGAAAGAGCAGGAAGGCGATACCCAAAGAAAATCCCACAAGAGCCGGGACAATACTCTTCAGTCCTTCGGCTCCGGTCATCTCTATCGAAGGAATGATCAGAGACCACACCGAGGCGGCCACCATCACTCCGGCTGCGAACCCCGTCAAGGTTTTCTGCAACAGCGGAGCGATGCTGTTTTTCATCAGGAACACACACGCGGCGCCCAGAGTGGTTCCCAACAGAGGCAAAAGTATGCCTATATATAATCCGTTCATAGTCTACACCAATAACGTTCTTCGGAGGGGGGATATTTGGTGGTGTGGGGATTTCAACGTAACTTTGCAGTGAACAACTAAACCCAATCCGAATCCCAATGATCTACTACTTCTCCGGAACCCATAACTCCCGATATGCCGCACTCAGACTTGGCTCGCTCACTCATCAGAAAGTCCGGTTCATACCCGATACAAACCCGCTAGAGCAGAAGTTCGCTGATATCGACGGCAATTCACTCGGGTTCGTGTTCCCGGTCTATGCCTGGGGTGTACCGAAGATAGTACTAGATTTCATCAAGCGTCTGCCCGAAGAAATGATTGCCGGTATGGAGGTGGAATCGACCTATGTCTGGTGTGTCGCTACGTGTGGCGATGAGACCGGCATGGCGGTCCGTATGCTCGAGAAAGCGCTGAAGAAGAGGGGGATAGCTTTGAGGGCATCATGGAGTTTGATTATGCCCAACGTGTATGTCGTTTTCCCGGGCTTCGGCACAGACCCCAAGGAGGTGGAGGAAACGAAACTGAAGGATGCCGTGGGGAGGCTCGAGGAAATAGCGTGTAAGGTAACTGCACGCATACCGGCTTCAGACGTCCATCTCGGATCGCTTCCGCGGCTCAAGACAACGGTGATTTACCCCGTGTTTATGAAGATGGGAATCAACACGAAGAAATGGCATGCCACGGATGCCTGTATAGGCTGTGGCAAATGTGCCTCGGTGTGTCCGGTGGGCAACATCACAATCATCGACCGTCATCCTAAGTGGGGAAACGACTGCACGAGCTGTTGTGCCTGTTATCATGTCTGTCCGACCAACAGCACCCAATACGGGACAGTCACGAAAGGGAAGGGTCAGTTCTTCAATAGGGAGAATCCGGATGTGGGTTAAGATTTCTGACGATTGTTATTAGACCCATGACGAGCAGAATATATGCATTTCTCGGCCATAAGATGCGTCTAATAGCCGACGGTGACGCTTTGACGGGATGTCGATGGCTATTACCCGGCGAGGGGTCCGATGAGGTCGAGGGCACGGAAAGGGGGAAAGAGGTGATTGAGTTGGCAATCAGACAGATAGAGGAATACCTCGAGGGTAGACGCAAGGTGTTCACGATACCTTTGCGCCCAGTCGGTACTGAGTTCAGAATTAGAGTATGGAGGGAGATAGGAAAGATCCCGTACGGGGAGAGCATAACCTATAAGGAATTGGCGCGACGTGTAGGCTCGCCCGGTGGCTTCCGAGCGGTGGCCAATGCTTGCGGTGCCAATCCTTTCCCGATCTTGATCCCATGTCATCGCGTGGTGGGCTCAGACGGCAAGTTGGGTGGTTACACAGGAGGCGTCGAGATCAAGCGTGCTTTACTGGAGCTGGAAAGTGGCGGCGTCGAGGCCGGGGTTGTTGTGGAAGAGTCCGCAGATTAGGGTGAGATATTGGGGAAGGTAGCCGTCGTTGCTCCAGAGGAGGGGAAACCCGAATAATTCGGTGGCTGTCCGGCCGAGGTCGAAGCCATAGGCCTCAAGCGAGGGGCGTACAAGCTCGGGATGACGGCACGGCTGGTTGTCGAGGCGCGAACATGTCCCTTCGGGACAGTAAAGGCAGCTGCCGGCGTAGGCGAAGGCGCGACCTCCATATTTCTTTTCCATCTCCCTAAGTTTCTGCTCGAGGCGCATCCGCTCGGGGCGGATGAATCGGTTTATCTCGGCTATGGGTATCTCGGGGGCGTCGGGTACAATCTTTGTCGCGAACAAAAGGACATCGGAATACTGTCGCAGTTCGGCCATCGTGTCGTGTGCGAACGGAGGGCACGCCCACACTTTGCCGTAATTGCGACACTCGCGACAGTACTTGATGAAGCACTCCGAATTGCAATATCCGCGGATATATTCTTCAGCCGGAAGCGATGTCGTGAAATCTTCCGTGCTATATGTGAAGCTTTCCCCCCTCTGGCTATAGTTTTCAGGTATGTCAGCGATCGGTTTCATGGCGCAAAGATAGGCAAAAATCGCGATTTTTCTGTATCTTTGCCGGAAAAACAGGAAACCTATGATTGACGAGATTTTGCGGTTCAACCGCGAGTTTGTTGAGAGGGAGGGATATCGGGAGTATGAGACGTCGAAGTATCCGGACAAGAAGATCGCGATCGTGACTTGTATGGATACTCGGCTGGTCACCCTTCTGCCGGCGGCGCTGGGTATCAGCAACGGCGACGTGAAGATGATCAAGAATGCGGGCGGGACGATCACCAACCCTTTCGACTCGACGATGCGGTCGCTGTTGGTGGCGGTCTATGAGCTTGGGGTTGAGGAAATTATGGTCATTGGCCACACCGGGTGCGGCGTCCAGGGGATGAACGCCAAGGAGATGCTTCATCTGATGCGCGAGCGCGGAATCGACGAGGAGCACATCTCGCTCATGCGCCACTGCGGAATCGACCTCGACAGCTGGCTCCACGGTTTTGACGACGGCGAAGAGGCCGTCCGCGAGACTATGGATCTTATCCGTAATCACCCGCTGATGGCCAAGGATGTCCGCGTCGGCGGCTACGTGATGGACTCGACGACCGGCGCGCTTAGAGTCCTCGAGAATTGACTACTTCAGATTGCACCTTGATAGTGCCCATGATAAACTCTCGGACCCGAGTTGTGCCTCTCAGATTTTTTCGCTATTTTTGTAGCCTAATCCGCTAATTCCATTTCCGTTATGGCCGAACTGAAATATCCGATCGGGATCCAATCATTTGCCGCTCTTCGAACCGACGGTTATGTCTATGTCGACAAGACCGCCTTCATCGTGCGGATGGTTAAGGAAGGGAAATATTACTTCCTCAGTCGTCCCCGACGGTTCGGCAAAAGCCTGTTGCTCTCGACCATTCAGGCATACTTTGAAGGTCGGCGTGAGCTTTTCAAGGGATTGGCGATCGATTCGGCTGACCTTTCGTGGGATCCGCGGCCAGTGATCCACATCGACCTCAACGCCGAGAACTACCGCGACCCCGAAGCATTGCGCCTTATCCTCAACCGCCGTTTGGGAGCGGAGGAAAGAAAATATGGTATCGAGACCGACGCCGTCTCCTTTTCCGAACGGCTTGAAGATTTGATAATGACCGCCTTCCGTCAGACCGGGAAGCGTGTCGTCATACTTGTTGATGAGTACGACAAACCATTGCTTGATATAGAAGACCAACCCGAACTGCGCGACAACAACCAGGCTGTGCTCAAGGGTTTCTTTTCGGTCCTCAAGTCGTTTGACGAATACATTGAGTTCGCCCTGCTCACCGGCGTGGCCCGCTTCAGCAAGGTAAGCATCTTCTCCGATTTGAATAACCTTCACGACATCTCATTCAGCCGTCATTATGCCGACATATGCGGATGGACCGAGAAGGAGCTGGTCGAGGGATTCCGGCCCGGAATAGACGAACTGGGAGAGAACCGGGGCACAGATTTCGACCATACCTTGTCAGACCTCAGACGGTTCTACGACGGTTATGTCTTCGCGCCCGGCGGGAGCAAGCTCTACAATCCTTTCAGTGTCAGCACAGCTCTCAGCGAGGGTGAGTTGAGTCAATATTGGTTCACTACCGGTACTCCGACTTTTCTGGCCCGACGTGTGATGGAGGCGAAGGTCAATCTCTTCGCGCTCGACAGCGTCTGGTGTCCACGCGCTTCGCTTCAGGCCATCGGGACTGATTCCTACAATCTGATTCCCCTCCTTTTCCAGACGGGATACCTGACCATCAAGTCATTTGACGAATATGACTGTGAGCTCCACTTCCCCAATTATGAGGTCGAGAACGGCTTCGCCTCCCAGTTGTTCCGGCTTTACCTGCCTGAAGCCAGCATAGGAGATACCGAATTCGACATCAGAAGCTTCCGCGACGACCTCATCTCCGGCGAGCCGGACAGCTTTATGAAACGTCTTCAAAGCCTGCTGAAGGATGTAGGCTATGGAGGAAAAGGAGAGGTCTTCTACCGCAATATCATATACCTGATCTTCGTACTCTTAGGCTTCAGAGCTGTCTTGGAGAGATACTCGAATAAAGGACGGACAGATCTTGAGGTCCGGTTGGGAAATGCGGTCTACATCTTCGAGTTCAAGTATAATCACAGTGCCCGCGAGGCGATGGCGCAGATTCATGACCGCGACTACGCGGGGCGCTTTGCCTCTTCGACCCGAAAGGTATATCTCATCGGCGCCAACTTCTCCGACAAGGCCCAAGGCCTCGAAGCCTGGGAGATAGAGCGGTTCAAATAGAGGGCCGACAAACCCTTTTTATATCGATAATGAAGAACATCATATTGACAAAGAGAGCCTATGAACCGGCATCGCCGGCCGATGGCTACAGAATCTATGTTGACCGTTTATGGCCACGCGGACTCTCGCACGAGACCTTTCGCTATGATCTTTGGGACAAGCAGATAGCCCCTTCGACCGAGTTGCGCCAATGGTTTCACGAGAATCCGAGTGCAGAATGGACCGAATTTGAAGAACGGTATCGCAAGGAGCTTCTCGCGACCCCCGCCTATAGCGAGCTGAAACAGCTGATAGCCGACAAACCTACGGTCACCCTTCTATATTCATCACACGACACCCTCCACAACAACGCCCTGGTCCTTCAGCACCAGCTCCAGACCGACCTCGGCGCCTAACGAGGCGCCTCCCCCTCCCCTTCGGCTCCATCCGCTTATTTTGGGGTCCATTCTCTTCGTTTTGGGGCCCATTTTGGGGTCCATGAACCCCTAAGCTTCCATTTTGGGGTCCATCTTCCTGGTTTTGGGGTTCATTTTGGGGTTCAGTCTCTTGACTCCTCTTTTAGGGGCCATTTCTTCCTTATTTCCCAGTGACCTCCGAAATCGGCGCCAACACGACGGATAACCCCTTTTCCCTGAAGCTTTTTCAAATGGTATTTGATGCCGTCTTCTGTGATAGAGGTTAAGATATTTGCCAGCTCCTTCCGGCTAAGGTTAGGGTTCTTTTGAAGTTCAAGTATAATTTGATCTTGGACTGAGAGAGTTTTGGTCCCTGTCTGGGTAGTTGTCTGGGTAGTATTCGGGTCTGTCTGGGTAGTTGTCTGGGT
>CAZTSQ010000037.1:4375-9351 GCA_964615915.1 uncultured Sangeribacter sp. | reverse complement strand
TAGTTGTCTGGGTAGTATTCGGGTCTGTCTGGGTAGTTGTCTGGGTAGTATTCGGGTCTGTCTGGGTAGTTGTCTGGGTAGTTGTCTGGGTAGTATTCGGGTCTGTCTGGGTAGTTGTCTGGGTAGTATTCGGATCTGTCTGGGTAGTATTCGGGTCTGTCTCAATATACTCATCGTAGAGTTCGAGCATGGCATTAACGTCCTGCTCATTGCCGCCGGTTGAGAGAGTCAATGTAGTGCGGTCTACACCGTTGTTATGGTTTTCCTCTATAGCGACCGGAGTATGGAAGACCTTTTCCCAAACTTTACAGATACCGCTCAGTCCGCTGCCGGCACGTTCTCCGAAGTCTATGAGAGAGAAGATCTTCAGCATTATACCGTTGCGAGGGTCAGAGATGCCTCCGTTGATTGCCTCGCTGATAGAGATGCGTACCGAGCCGGGGTTTGACAGCTTATAACCCTCTTCGGATTTCTGGATAACCAACCCTTGCCGACCATAGAAATCGGCGTGGACCACCATATTTGTAACCGCTTCACGCAGTAGCTTATGAATTGGAGTGTCATCGACACGCTGATTGCCTTTCAGTACGAAGGGTACCTTCAGATCCTGTTGCATCCTGCGCAACACCTGGAATACGAAGTCAAATACATTCCCGCTCCAATCTCCAGAGGTAGAAACGAGGCGGTCTGTCCAGCGGGTTTCTCCCAAGGACCTGTTTTCCTGATAGTCAAGGAAGTAGTTTGGAAATTCGCGCGTAATTTCATACTCGTAACCAAACATAAGAAGTCCGGCCGCCGTAGGATGGTACTTGCCATCTTCGCCGATTCCTATAGCACCGATTTTACGCAAGAACATCTCATCATCCTCATTGTTCCAAAGGTGATTGACATGGGTGGAGCGAAAGTAATTACGATAGCTCCTGATGGTATCCATGCAGAATACGGACATATCCATCTTCTCAAGCACCTTTGCATCTTGGGTCACATAGGCGGCGTCCCGGAACATCAACGCCATCTCATCCAGCGAGCAGTGATAGTCTCCCTCATGATTGCGTCTGAAGGTACCTGATTTCGGGTCCAAACCCACGAAAACTGGACGTGCAGTACGTTCGGCACGAGGGACGCGAACTATGAGGATGTTCTTACCATCGAGAACCTCGGCGCTGACCATACTTTGTGTGAGGATGTTGGCGCTAATCTTTTGGCGATTGTTGACCATGTTCCATAAATCCTTCTGAAGCTTCTCAACATCGACATTTTCGGGATGCAAGGAGCCATCCTTAGCTTCGCTAACGCCAAGCAGAATGACGCCACCGTCGGTATTGGCAAAAGCAGAATATGTCTCCCAGAAAGAGCCCGGGAAACCCCCTTTGGCCGCCTTGGCCTCAAGCTGATTATGTTCTCTATATTCGCTGAGCTTGCTTAGGTCGAATTCTGCCATAACAACGGTCTTTTCGTTTGTGATTCCGACACAAAGTTACAAAAAAACTCGCATTCCCAGACTTTATGGCGTTAATAAAGCGGCCTCAAGAATCATATTGGTGTTGCTCATAAACCTAAAACAACGCGAGGTGTTGTAACTCGAGGTCAAAAGAAAGCAAAGGTTATGGTACCCAGAAATAACAATCAAAGGCATGCCAAGATTGGCCATAGGAGGCTTAGGGAGAGATTTGAAATAAGTCGATAGTTTATAAGTAAGGATGAATGGAAAAGGGATGAATGATTCTATTTAGCCCAATCTTTTAATTCAGAATTCCAATAACTCAATTCATCATCATTGAATACCTTTATGGCGTATATGATACTTTCAGACAGAATTGACTCCACCAGCTTTGGGCTCTCAAGATCTATTGGAGCTAATTCTTGCCCTCTCTTCTCCTCAAGATAGATGTTAAGGCGGCGACAAAAGAGCTTTTCACCTCTTTGCATTACTATACTGTAAAAATGAAATAATCTCACCCCTCCATGTCGCATACAAACGCCTGGGGCCCATTCTTCCCAGAATGGGAATTTTATAATAGCAGTATAATCCATAACGACGTAGTTGCCCTTTAAATTTATGGGTGAAAATTTATACCTAAGCAGAAGACTGTCGATTATTTCCTTATCGATAGTTTTGCGGTAAACTAACCCCTTACCTTTTGTACTATATCCCCCATAAAATCTATATCCTTGTCTCTTCAGACAAGAAATCACCTTAGAATATCGGTACCTAAGAAGGTATAGATAAGTCACATGCCAAAGACCCCATATAATGAGCAAACAGCCTATAAAAAACAGAAAATGTAATATATCTTCCATTTCATTTCTTATTTAGATAAAGTCTATTATCTTTTCTTTTTAATGCACAGAAGGAGGTATTGACGGCCTTGTGTCAGCTTTAGGTCCATCCCCTAACTTTTATGGAGCCACAACAGAGGCTGTAATTGGTACTTTCTTACCTCTATTAGTAGGTGAAGTTCAAGAGATAGGCGATTGCTGAAAGCTACTCTAAGAAGCCAGCCATTTATCCTCCAGAAAGCTCATTTGGCGTCGAGATGGGCATTGTTAAGCATGCGCCGAAGCTTGGCAAATCCTTTTTCAAGTGCTTCGGCCTCGGCTTTCTTTTCCCGCTCAGAACGGTTGAGGCTTCGTCGATAGGTTGCCAAGGCCTCGGTCTCAAATCGCTGAGCGACTTCTCCAGTTAGAATGGGCATGGACGCTATTGGTAATGCCATAGTTATGTTGCTTTTGATGACAAAATTAACAAATATTCTTCACATTGACAACAATATTGTCTGTTAAGAGTATCAGGGGTTAACGAAAAACTCCGTCTGAGAAGGGTGAGGTGCGACTGGGGTTTATTAGCCGAAGGGTCAGTTCGAGAGGGGTGTATTAGGAGGGCGTTTTCCGCTCCGAATGATGAGAGCTCTCCTGAATGAAGACCTGGATAGGCTTCATAGGATTCGTTGATGGCAAAAAGTTTACGGTTATAGTCGAAAGAATTGGCAATTCTCTTGGTTGTTTCGGGTATAAGCGGTAACTTTGCGGTCAAAATCATCTGCGTGAAATGAAGATAATAGAACGCCCGATATATATCGACCGAATCACACGTCAACTTAACCGGGGAATGATGCTCGTCCTCGTCGGTCAGCGTCGTGTAGGTAAGAGTTTTATTCTGAAGTATCTCGCCAACTGGCTTCAGGTGAGTCAGCCAGAGGCCAATGTACTGTTTATCGACAAGGACTTTGACAGCTTCAATTTTATCAGAACCTCACAAGATCTATACGCTCACGCGCTTGAGAGATTACCTGAGGGTGGAGTCAACTATCTTCTGATAGACGAGGTGCAGGACATCGTGGACTACGAGGTGGCCCTGCGGAGTCTTTACGCCGAAGATCGCTGCCAGATCGTGGTCACCGGCAGTAATGCCTACATATTTTCGTCAGAGATAGCAACTAAATTTTCCGGCCGCTATATAGAGATTCCCATCCGGAGTCTTAGTTATGAAGAGTTCCTGACATTCCACAAGCTCACCGACAGTCAGGATGCGCTTGTGCGCTATCTTCAGTTCGGAGGGTTGCCCGGTCTTGTCAACTATGAGTTTGAAGAAGTCCCTGAAATCAAGGCCTATCTCCAGGGAGTCTATAATACGGTCGTACTCAAGGATATAATTACTCGCGAAGAGGTGCGTAATGTCAAATTCCTTGAGAACTTGATTCAGTTTGTTGCCGACAACGTTGGGCAGCTTCTTTCGGTTAACAGTATCGTCAAGTACTTGAAGGCTCAAGGTACCAAAGTTACGAACGACCTGACCTCGAAATATCTGAAAGCGATAACCAACTCCTTGATTGCCGACTCAGTAGCGAGGTACGATATACACGGCAAGCGCCAGTTTGAGCTGATCGAAAAATACTACTTCGGTGACCACGGGCTACGCAACTGTGTGGCCGGTGCAATGCCCGAGATTTACGGAAGTGTCGAGAAGATAATGGAGAATGTTGTCCGTCATCACCTCCTCGTCCAGCAATTTGAGGTATTCGTAGGTGTCCTGCCAACGGGGGAGATTGACTTTGTAGCGCGGAAGGGTAGTCTGGTGCTCTACATTCAGGTAGCCTACAGACTTTCGGGCCCTGAGACCATTGAGCGCGAGTTTGGCAATCTGGCTCTCATCAAAGACAACTATCCGAAATATGTCGTCACGATGGAGGATCTCGCCGGACCGCTCGCTGCCTATCCCGGCATTCATCATGTGCATCTGCGCACCTTCCTCCGCACCCAGTTCTGATGGCATCCTATCCTTTTGATAGGTGGTAATGAAAAAACTCCGTCTGAGATGGGTCAGGCGGAGTTGGTTTTTATATGCTGAGGGGGAGGGAGGAAAGAGGGAGTCGGCTTCCATGGGGAGGCGGGCCGGTTAGAGGGCGCGCTTGACCATGTCGGAGAGCTCGGTGAGGGTCTTGTGGCCCGTTTCGCGCTGAAGCTCCTCGCCTTTCTTGAAGAGAATCCAGGTCGGGTAGACGAGGATGTCGTACTGATGCTTCAGACGATGGTCATACGAAGCGTCGACGCGCAAGAGGTTGATGCGGTCGCCAAACTCGCTGCGGAGACCCTCGGCGAGACGTTTTACTTCTGCGGCATCCTGAAGGCCGGCGTGCATGAACACAGCCAGTGACGGAATGCCTTCGTTGATTCTTGATTCAAATGTTTTCATAGCGTTGATATGTATTGCTGTTTGATTTAAAAATTGGCGATAAAGGTAGTTATTGGTCTTTGATAAGGGTAGTTACCGGCTGGAAGCCGGCGCTACTGAAGGCGCTACTGTGGGCGCTCCTTGCGTTGCTCCCCTTAGAAGTGGATGACGTGGTCTATCGGGGCGCCGGTGACCGACGGATCCTGGATTTCATGGGCAACCTTGACACCTGTCTCGAAGGCCGACTGAAGGTCCTTGGGGAACTGAGTGTCACGCTGGGCCCGCTTCGCCGGCTCGGAGAACA
>CAZTSQ010000037.1:0-4275 GCA_964615915.1 uncultured Sangeribacter sp. | reverse complement strand
AGGTCCTTGGGGAACTGAGTGTCACGCTGGGCCCGCTTCGCCGGCTCGGAGAACATGTCGGCCTCATAGCGCGAGTAGTCCGAGAACTGGTAGGTGTTGAACGCCGTCACGCGGTGAACCGGCATGAAATAGTAACGGCTCAACGTCATTTCGGTCATGTCACACCGACTCTCAGTGCCATAGCTCTTGAAGCCCGCTTCGTCGACGTTCATCGAGTAGATCATCGTGAACGACACTCTCTTCGGAGCCACGCTCTTCGGCGGATTCGAGTAGGGAGCTACCGAGAAGACCGCGCGCTCGAGCAGGCACTTGGTGTAGGCGTTGAGGTCCAGATAATAGATCGGCGAGGCGATGGCCACAGCATCGGCTTCGCGTATCTCGGCCAGCAGATCGTGAATCCCGTCCGGAATCGGACACGTCCCGAAGAACTTGCCTCCCTTCATCTTGCAGGCGAAGCAACTGCGACATCCGGTGAACTTCAGGTCATACAGGTTGACAGTCTTCACTTCGGCGTCCGGAAGTACAGACTTCACTCCCTCGACCCACTTCTCAAGCAGCTTGTCGCTGTTCCAGCCCTTGCGCGGGCTTCCGTTGATTGCGATTATCTTCATGGCTCACTCGGCGTATAGGTTCTCTTCCTGTTCCGGGATATACTTCTTGACGAGACCGGCGATCTTCTTCAGATCCGGTTTCTTGGCCGCATAGTCGACGTAGAGACCGACGGGGTATAGATCCGGATCCGAAGCCGACTGGAAGTCGGCCGCATCCTCAGAATAGTCGCCGTCTTCGACGGCATCTTCCTCGATTGCGTAGTCGCTGAAAGCTATCGCGCGGTCAGCGTCATCGCGACGTTCGATGGTCACCAACAGAGTGGTCGGGATGATGCTCAGCTGGGGATCCGGTCCCCACTGCTCCGGATTGGCGATTACCTCGGCAATCTGCCTGGCTATTATATCGGTAAGTTCTTTTCTTGTCATAATTCTGTTTTTCATTGGTCTTATAACCTAAACATACCCGGCTGCGAAATGGTTTATAGCGCCTTCGGTGCCCGCGCATATTGAAAAAGCCGCCCGGCGCTGATGAGCGGGGCGGCTTTCATATCGTTATCTGAGGGACCTTATTTCAAGATGACCTTGGTGGCCTTACCGTCAAGGAGCTTGATGTAAAGGCCGGCTGCGGGTTTGGTCACTTCCTCTCCGCGCAGGTTGAAATAGCGGGCCTCCTGATCGATCGCCTCTGCCGGCGATACTCCGCTGGGCTCACCCTTGGCTACCTGGACGTTGAGCATGATCGGGTTGGCCTCGTCATACTCATTGCCCTTGTAGAGATAGTACATGCCGGTATAGAGGGCTCCGTCGGCGGGGATGGTGATTACGTTGCCCTTGGTCATCATCGATTCCATCATGGGGTCGATAGGCATCAACTCAACCGGCGCGAGGGCCTTCTTGGACGCGGGGGCGCCATACGAAGCTCGGAAGTACATGCCGATGAAACCGTCCCAGCCTTCGGGAACGCCTATGGTGATGACCACGTTGTCTTCGGTGGTTTCTCCGGTGATGTTGATTTCGTAGCGGTCTTCATTGTCCTGAACGATCTTGATGCCGTTGTCGCTTCCGGTCGCGCTGCCGTTGACGGTCACTTCGAACTCGGCGGCGTCCTCAGGTTCCACCTGGGTCACATAACAGTTGATCAGGATCGGGTTGGCTACGTCGACCTTGTCTCCGGAGTAGAGGAAATATGTACCGAAGGTTGCCTTGTCGGCGTCGAATACGAGCGAAGTTCCCTCCTGGACGGTTTCACCTTCAAGCATCGCCTTTACGTTATCGATGCTCAGCCATTCCGAACTGTTGGCCTTTTTCCGACGCTCGGAGGCACCCATAATTCCGGAGTTGTAGCCGACGAGGCCGTCCCAACCTGAGGGAAGGTCGAACTTCATGACCACCTTGTCAGAATATGTGGTGCCCGTCACCTCGAAAGTGTAGCGCTCTTCCTCTTCGTCCATATATTGGTTGATCTCAACGTGTTTGCTGTCGGCCGTGACGTTGAATGAGGCGGGGAATTCGAGCTTCGCGGGAGCGGCTGCCTTGAGGGGCATCAGATAGAAATAGGGCACGTTCGAACGGATGGCGTATGAAACGACACAGGTGACGTCCCAGGTGCCTTCGGGCACACACGTTCCGAACGAGTTGCGGATCTCATAGGTGTCGTCACCGGCCTTACCGTAGTAGGGAGTGTCGATTCCGGCCGGCTGACTTGCGGTGACGGAAAGATTCTTGAGCACGACCACACGGTAGGCGTCTTCGGGAGTCACCTTGTCGACGCGGGGATAAACGACATCGGTCGTAGAGCTGCTCTTCTCGGGGAAGCCGGTCCACTGTGTCCAGGTGCTGTTTCCCATCGGCGTGTTGGTGACGATCCAACCCTGCGGAATCACCGAGCCTCGGTCATAGCTCATCGGCTTGACCTCAAGATCCTCGTTCTCACCCTCCTCGTCAGCCACAAGCTTCTCGCCACGGACCAGAGCTGCGTTGCCGTACATGTCGACGACATACTCGTTGCCGCTCGTGCCGATATAGCAGGTGACGATCATCGGGAAGTTGACATATACACGGTCTCCCTTGTTGGGCGCGAACGAGAAGAGGTCCTTGATGTTGTTTGCCGAACGGAGCACGGTGATGTCGTACGAAACGTTGCCCGGGGCATATTGGTCATTGCCGGCCGTGCGGGCAGTGATTCGGGTTTTGCCGGCAGTCAGCAGAGTGACGGCTCCGTTTTGATCAACGGTGGCCACATCCTGGTTCGAGCTCTCCCATTCGAGCGGGAGGTTGTGGGGGTTCGAAAGCTCGGGAGCGTTGAAGACTCCACCGACCTTCAGGATACCGTCGACGCTGGTTTGGGAGAAGGCCAGTCCGTTGGGCAGCTTGTCTCCGGAGTCGAGAGTGTAGTCGACGTTGATTGAATGGATGTAGGTCATGTACCATCTCGGCGCGTAAGAGACAGTCACTGAGTTCTCGGCTTCGCCGGTCCATATGGCGGTTGCCCAGGCGGCAGTTCCGCTTTCGGGGTTGATGGTGGTGATCACCGGTTTCCCGTCGGCGCCCGTCTTACCGTCGTTGACAAAGAGGTCCGAGGCAGTGCTCCACGCGCTGCCCGAAAGCTCGATTGTGACCGAATTGATTTTCGCGCCGGGGACGCTGATGTTGATTTCGGGCTCGGCTTTCTGGGGAGCGGAGTAACCGCCCGAGATAGCGAAGCCGTAGGTGCTCTGGTTGTTACGGTTTTTACCGTAGCCGTCAACAAGCGCAAAGCCGGCGTCCGCTCCCGATTGTGGTCCGAGGGTAACCTTGAACTCGACATCGCCGGCCTTGTAAGACCATTCCTTAATGAGCGAGCCCATGTTTGAGGGTGTGGGGTCGGCTTCGACACGTACCCGGGTGAGACCGTAGAGATCGCCGGTGCCGTCGAAGTCCAGTTTCTGCGAATCCGCCAGGACTGTACCGGTACCTAAAACGGCCACTGAAAGAAGAGTAAGAAAAACTTTCTTCATGAGGTGAAAAAAAAAGATTAAGTGAAAAAAACAGAAGTCAAACCCTACCAAAAAATATCTCAAGTATCTATGTGGCGTCAAAGTTACAATCTTTTGTCGAACTATACAAATTTTTTGGTCCCGGTCTTTGACAATCTCATGATTTTATTTAAATTTGCAGGTGTAAGCGAGAACCGGTGTGAGGAGGGGTCAAGGCCTTTCTCCGAGCAAGGCTCCAGAACGAACTAACCAAAACGAATCAGTTATGAGCGAAAAGAACGAAGAAAAGCAATACGAGCCGTATGACATGCGCTATTTCAGGATGACGCGACGCCAGTACGAAAGCCTGGTCATGGAGTCGGTCTTTTACGGCTTCCCCTACGAAGCGCCGTTCTTCGGCCTATGTCTTGTCGATGGCAAGACCAACCCAATAGCCGACGATCGAGTGGCGGAATGGGAGAAGAAACACGGTCCCATGCCTCCGATCACCATCATTGACGATTGAGAGGTTCGAAAAGATGAAACTCTAACTCTCTGAGAATCAATAAGTGAGAAAAAACTTCAAAAAAAGTTTCAAAAAAACTTGCACAGGCCGGAAAATAGAGCTAACTTTGCAACCGCAAACGCCTCTGAGACGCACTTGAAAAGGTGCAGCAGACTGGAAGGTCATAGTTATTAGGGGTTAAATACGGAGGCGTTTTGCGCATGGTGCCATAGCTCAGTTGGTAGAGCAAAGGACTGAAAATCCT
>CAZTSQ010000036.1:0-22117 GCA_964615915.1 uncultured Sangeribacter sp. | reverse complement strand
TACCCTAAAAACGCACCGTCCCCTCCGGTTATTACACCGGAAGGAGGCACGCCCTCCAGTATCGCAGGGATCCACGTAGTATATCCCGTAAAAAATTGAGAGTAAAAGCTTTCCTATCTCAACGGGGCGGTGGGATAGCTGTTGATGGTGGCTATGGCGGCTTGGATGAGTGTGGCATGGTCAAATTCAGGTCCCTTGTATCCCAGATATACGGGACTTTGAGGATAGTTCAGCACCTCTTCGAGCATCGCGATCTTTGAGCATATCATCTGCTCACGAATGGCATTGGACTGAACCGATACGGGGCCTTTCAGCTGCTGCATCCTGTATGCGAGCCTGAGCTTCCCTATTGTGCCGTGTCCGACTATGGCGTGACTGACGAAACAAGTACGATTTACCATCTTCGGAATGGTAGAGGGTGTGATGTTGCGGCCGTTAAGTTGCGAGCGGTGGGGCTGTTTGCAGGTGTGATGCGAGACTGTGTTCGTGAAGTGATTTAAAGGAATGTAGTATTCTCGAGGCGAGTCTCCGACACGGTAGAAGATGGCCTCAAACTTATTCCGTGCACTGGTCGGCACCTCACGGATATCGAGGAAATGGAAGATCACCATCTGCGTCAGTGCAGGGAACGGTCGCCACCAACCGCGACCTGCACAGGCGAGCAGATCCTCATCGCTTACGGTATATGGATTGAACCGGAGCACCTTGTCTGTTAAGATTGCCTCAAGTCGTTGCGCGGCCACGTCGGGGCGTCCCATTAGTCGCTGGTCGACATTGCCGATCATCGAAGGACACCTGATTTCATCCTCCGACAGTCTGGGCACCATATTATCCGGCAACCGAATCCCCATAGTTTACAATAATTCTTTAAAAATTAGACTTTGGGGATCGGGGGTCAGAAGGGGAGGTCGAGGCTGTCGTACATGAGGGTGCGGCGGAAGTCGGCCATCTCGATGGCGGCGACGGCCGCTTCGGAGCCTTTGTTGCCGAGTGTGCCGCCGGCACGGTCAAGCGCCTGCTGGAGGTTGTCGACCGTCAGGACACCGAAGATGACCGGCGTCTGACCTTCGGCGTTGATGTGCGCGATACCTACTGCGGCCTGTTCGCAGACATAGTCGAAGTGGGGCGTGTCGCCGCGAATCACACAGCCGATGACGATCACCGCGTCAAACTCGTCCATCTTCACCAGTCGACCGGCGGCATAGACCAATTCGACCGTGCCGGGGACGTCATAGTGAAGTATGTTCTCTTCAAGTGCCCCGGCCTTGATGAAGACGTCGTGGGCACCGTCACGAAGTGCGTGGGTCAACTGCGGATTCCATTTCGCGGTGACTATCGCCACGCGAAACTCCTTGGGTACCTTGATTTTGGGGATCTCCAGTTCGGCCCCGTTCGTGTTCAGTATTGTGGACATGGCTCAGATCAGTTGTTTTCGGGTTCCTCAATGTCTATATCCACGTCGACTTCGGGCTCTTCTTCAGCCTCGGCGGGTTCGTCGTGTTTCTTGCGGGAGAAGCGCTCTTTGGTTGCCTTTCCGAGTTTGTGCATGAAGGTCTTCCAGCGCGACGGATTCTCTTCGCGGGCATCCATGATCTCGATCAGGGCGAGAATATCCTCCTCGAGTTCGATGGTTTCCTGGGCGATGGCGTGGGGAAGAACGGCATTCAGCAGACGGCGGGCACGGGGGCGCATCGAATTGACGCGCATCATGATTTCTGCCATCTCGATGGTCATCTTGATTTCCTTGCGGGTCACGCGGCCGGTGCGCTTCTTCGACAGCTTGATAGCCTCGGCGAGGAACTTCATGCCGGCGCGGTAGTCGCCGCTCGAGGCGAGAAGCAGACCTACGCCACGCATAGCTTCGATCAGCTTGTCGGTAGCGGCTGTGATGCCCGAGTTTACCTTCTCGCTTATCTCCTCGACCTTCAGTTGGCGTTTGATCAGCAGTTCGAGGGCTTTCTTGCGCGAGCGCAAGATTCGGGTCGAGAGGGCCATCGCCTCGATATGATGGGGTGCGAAGCGCTCCTTGTCGGCTTCGTTCAGAAGGTCGAGAAGCTTGAAGATCACGTCGACCTCTTTCTCAGACTGCTTGTAGTCCTTGATATAGAAATGAAGCTCGGCCAGATCGAAAAGCAACGCGAGCAGAAGGGCTCGGAACTCCACGTTGTCATAGTCTGGGAACTCGCGCAGTTCACGCATCGCGGTGACGACACGTTCGAGCGCGTCCATATAGCGTTCGTTGGCAAGCATCTCCGAAGCCTCGGCACGCGTGGCGAGCACTTGGGCGAGGGTTTTTGCCTCTTTTGAACCCGGCTTGAAAGCCTCGATACGAATGGGTATTTCAGTGAGAGTCATATCTTTATGTTTTTTATTGTCAATAATGGCGGCGGAGGGGGAGCAGGCTTACAGCTCCTTCCCTTCGTAGTCTGAGAAGGCCTTGCGCATCTCCGGGGTCAGCTCGACGGCGCGCTGGGTGACGGGGTCGATGGCGACCATCACCGTCTCGCAGACCGACTTGATCTCGCCTGTCGTCTTCTCGCGCAGAATCTGCTGGAGCTTGAAGCTCTTGCGGCCCACAGACTCACAGCGCGTGAGAACCTCGATAGCGTCGCCGAAATGGATCGGCGAGAGATACGAGCAGTTGACGTTGGCGATCACGCGGTCTACGTGGCGCCAGTCTACGGCGTGGCCCTGAACATCAGTAAAATACAGAGCCTTCCCTGTATCATAGAACGAAAAATAGACCGTGTTGTTGACATGGCCCAGCACATCGACGTCGTTAAACCTCAGCTGAAGGTCCGAACGATGGCGAAATAACGATAGATCAGGCGTTTGTATTTCCATTGGGGTATCTTAATTTCTTTAAGGGTTGAATGTTTTTGAGTTAAAAATTTTAAGGTGCTCCGAAGCGGATGTCGCTGATGACCTCGCGGCCGAAGCGGTCGTTGATCAGGCGGACCATATTCGAGCGGTGCATCGTCAGTTCGTGTCTCAGCGCGGCGTCGGCCACTCCGATCCTCATCACGCCACGGACCACTGTCGGACGCGTCGCGCGCGAGGCAATCACATCTCCGACGAGCACACGCCAGAAGTCGCACGCCCGGCGTTCGAGAAGATGGGTGACGAGATCCGCCTCCTCGAGGGCGAGGCGACAGACATCGCCTATTGATTGTGTCTCGGTCCGTTTCATCAGCTTTCAACAGTGTTTGAACCGTTCGCGAGGGGGGTGAACCGGCCGTTGTCGACCCCGAGCAGAAGATGGTCGCCCGAGATGGAGGCGAGGATTTCGTCGAGGTGTTCGCGGTTTGTGTCGGTGATGAAGATCTGACTGAAATTGTCCGCACGACTGACGAGCTCCATGATGCGTCCGACTCGGCTCGAATCCAGCTTGTCGAAGATATCGTCGAGGAGCAACAGCGGTGTCACTCCCTTCGCGCGGCGGAGATAGTCGAAGATGGCCAGGCGCAGGGCGATGGTGAAGGTCTTGACCTGGCCCTGGCTCCCCAGACGGCGCATGCTCCAGTCGTCGAGCTTGGTCTCCAGATCGTCACGGTGAACGCCTTTCGAGGTGTATCCGAGCACGACATCTTTCGCCCGCGTCTCCTTGAGAACATCGGCCAGCGAGGCGTCGTTGAGCACGCTCCGATAGGCGAGCGAGGCTGTCTCGGCGTCGCCCGAGATGGCGGAGTAGTATCGCTTGAAGTCGGGCGATATGGCTTTCACCCACTCGCGGCGCGCGGCGTGGATAGCGGCCGCCGCCTCGCAGAGGCCTCCCTCGACCGATTCAAAGAGAAGGTCGTCGCGGACGCCGGCGCGGAGCATACGGTTGCGGCTCTCGAGCGAGCACGTGTAGCGGATCAGGTGTGAGAGATAGACCGGATCGGCCTGCGAGATGACCATGTCCATCAGCTTCCGGCGCTCCTCGCCCGAACCGCTGACGATCTCCGAGTCGCGCGGAGCGACGGTCACGATCGGGTATCGGCCGATGTGTTCCGACATCCGGGGATACTCCTTGCCGTTGTGGCGAAGCGACTTGCCTTTGCCCTTGACGATTCCGACGGACACTTCAGACGTTGTTCCCGGATCCATCTCGAACTGACCCTTGACCATCAGCATCTCCTCGCCGTGGCGAATGAGGGCGCTCTCGGGTATCGACTGCATCGGACGGGCGAGACAGAGGAAATGGATAGCCTCGAGCAGGTTGCTCTTACCCATCCCGTTGGCCCCGAGCAGACAGTTGACGCCCGCCGACAGCTCGAGAGCCGCCTGCGGGATATTCTTGAAGTTGAGTATGTCGATCCGGTTGAGCCTCATGTCGGATTCTTATTTGGCGTCGTCCTTCTCGCCGTATGCGAGGTCGCCGGCGTCGCCGAGTCCGGGGACGATATAACTGTGTGAGTTGATTTCCGGGTCAATGGCCGCACACCAGACGGTGGTCTTCTCGGCCGGGAAGTGCTCGCAGACATAGTCGATACTCTGGCGCGAGGCGATGACCGAGGCGACGTGAATGTGCGCGGGTGTCCCCTTCGAGAGCAGAGCGCGGTATCCCAATTCCATCGACGAACCGGTGGCCAGCATCGGGTCGACCAGAATCAGCACCTTGCCGTCGAGACGCGGCGAGGCGAGATATTCGATCAGAACGTCAAACGAATCGCCCTTCTCCTTATAGCGGCGGTATGCGCTGACAAACGCGTTCTCGGCGCGGTCAAAGAAGTTGAGGAAACCGTGGTGGAACGGAAGGCCGGCCCTCAGGATGGTCGCCAGCACGATCTTGTCGGCCGGGGTCTGACAGAGGGCTGTCCCGAGCGGAGTCTGCACTTCAACATCCTTATAGTTCAGGCGCTTTGAGATTTCATAGGCCATTATCTCGCCGATCCGGTCGAGGTTGGCCCGGAAGCGCATCGGATCGTGCTGGATCGACGTGTCCCGAAGCTCGAGCATATAGCGGCTGACGAGCGAGGGAGTCTCCGCAAAGTTTATTATTTCGGGTTTGTTGTTCATGGTATGCAAAAGTACTAAAAATAGGCGACATAACGAAGAGCGCCGGGGTTTAATTTATCACGTTTCCGTCAGTCAGAGGTCGCGGACTTGGCGGACGTCTCGGTCGAGCTGGCGCTGAAGGTCTTCGACCGAGTCGAATTTCTGTTCGCCGCGGATACGGCCGATGAGGTCGAGCGCTAGGTGTTCGCCATACAGATCTCCGTCATAGTCAAGGATATGGGCCTCGATTATGGGGGCGCGGAGGTCGCCGATTGTCGGGCGTCGGCCTATGTTGACCGCCGCGCGTCGGCGCTGTCCGTCGGGAAGCGTTGCCTCGGCCGCGTAGACACCTTCGGCGGGAATAATCTGGCCTTCGGGTACGGGCAGATTCGCGGTCGGGAAGCCTATCTTCGAACCGAGGTGGTTGCCCCCCTTGACTGTCCCCTCGAGCCGATAGGGGCGTCCGAGCATCTCGTTTGCCCTCTCTATCTCACCCGACGCCACAGCCTTGCGCACTGCCGAACTGCTGACTCCGGCGAGCACCGGAGCCTCTACGACACGGATCCCGACAACCTCGCCGAGCGACTGATAGTCGCCGATGTCGAGCGAGAGTCCGTCGGAGCCAAACGTGTTGTCATAGCCCACGACAAGCACCCTCACCCCCATACGGTCGTGAAGGCGGCGCATCCACTCGTAGGCCGTCTGGCGGCGCATCTGCTCGTTAAAGGGCATGACGACGGGCGTCACCCCTTCGGCATCGAGAAGCCGGCGCTTGGCGTCGGTGTCGAGCAGATAGCCGGGGGCACGCTCGGGGGCGATCAGCGACAGCGGGTGACGGTCGAAGGTGATGGCTATCGGTTCGAGGCCGTCGCGAAGGGCCTCTTCGCGGAGGGTGTCGAGAACGAGCCGATGGCCGAGGTGGACACCGTCGAAGGTCCCGACTGTCGCGGCCTTATATGTCTCAGTCTCCCTGCTCATTCGACACCGCGTGTTGAGAGAAGGAGATTGGAGATGGCGATCATGTCGGTCTCGGGCGTGGCGCCGACCTGAAGGGCGTGCATCCCGGTCGAGGCGGCCGCCCGGCAGTTGGCTTCGGAGTCATCGAGCATCAGAGTCTTCGAGGGGTTGAGCGCATAACGGCGCATGACGGTCTCGAAGATCGTCGGGTCGGGCTTGCAGGTCCCTTCCTGGAACGAGGCGACGATTCCGTCGAAGTAGTCGTTGATGTTGCCCCCTTCGGCACGGAAGGCTTCGTCGATCCACGAATTGTACATGATCGGATTCGTGTTCGAGAGGACAAAGATCCTGAATCCGGCCATTCTCATCTTGCGCAGCGTCTCGAGACGCTCCTTCGGCAGACGGACGAGGAAGCGGTTGAAGGCGTCGGCCAGTTGGGTGTCTGTCGGCGCGGAGAAGCCGTTTGAGACTGCAATCGAGCGTAGCTCGTCGAAGAAGGGTCCCGTCTTGATGCGCCCCGTCTCGAGCGAAAGGAAGGGCTCTTTCTGCTCATATTGTCCGAGAATTTCGTCGGCACCCTTGATTCCGAGTGACTCGAGCCCCTCGACCGCACGCATGCGGTCAAGATCTATGACGACCCCGCCGAGGTCATAAACGACATTTTCGATCGACTCGATCCAGTGTCTTTCTTGCTTTTTTTGGTTTTCCATTGTTATACTTTCAGGAGCCCTCGTCGGTCGGTATGTGGCTGAGAGGGATTCCATCCTGCAAAATTAACGTTTAAGAACCGATTGATGATCACCAAACGGGGAGAAAATGGTAATTTTGTGGGTGCAATTCTCAAAATCTCATTTAAATCACGATATCATGTCCAACATCAAGTCAATCGGCATTCTGACTTCGGGCGGCGACGCGCCGGGAATGAACGCCGCCATCCGCGCCGTCACACGCGCCGCCATCTTCGCCGGGTTCAAGGTTTTCGGTATCTATCGCGGCTATAAGGGTCTGATCACCGATGAAATCGAGGAGTTCTCGACCCAGAACGTTTCGAACATCATCCAGCGCGGCGGGACTATCCTGAAGACCGCGCGATGCAAGGAGTTCCAGACCCCCGAGGGGCGCCAGTGTGCCTATGACGTGCTGAAGCGTCGCGGAATCGACGCCTTGGTTGTCATCGGCGGCGACGGCTCGCTGACCGGCGCGCGTATCTTCGGCAACGAGTACTCGTTCCCGATCATCGGCCTTCCGGGCACTATCGACAATGACCTCTACGGGACCGACTCGACCATCGGCTACGACACGGCGCTGAACACGATCATGGATTGCGTCGACAAAATCCGCGACACGGCGACGAGCCACGAGCGTCTGTTCTTCATCGAGGTGATGGGTCGCGATGCCGGCTTCCTGGCCCTGAACGGCGCTATTGCCTCAGGTGCCGAGGCGGCGATCATCCCGGAGATTTCGACCCATGTCGACCAGCTGTCGGAGCTGATCAAGAACGGCTTCCGCAAGTCGAAGAACTCGTCGATCGTCCTTGTGGCGGAGTCTCCGATCACCGGCGGCGCGATGGGTCTGGCTCAGCGTGTGAAAGAGGAGTATCCCGACTATGATGTACGCGTGACAATACTGGGTCACCTTCAGCGCGGCGGTTCGCCGACGGCCTTTGACCGCATTCTGGCCTCGCGCATGGGTGCCGCGGCCATCGACGCCCTCCTTGACGACCAGCGCAACGTAATGATCGGCATCAAGAACGACGAGATCGTCTACGTCCCGATCACCAAAGCGATCAAGAACGACAAGCCCATCAACCGCGAGCTGCTGGCCACCCTCCGCCGCCTCTCGATCTGATTCGACACCCCCTACACCCCCAAAATAGCGTTATAATCCGCCAAATGTGGGTCAAAAAAGGCACATTTGGCGGATTATAACGCGTTTTTAACGTTTACCTTTGTGGGGAGAAGGGGATAAGAGAAAAGAGAGACAAGGCTCTCGTATGACAGACATGAGAAAGAGAATACAACAGACAGTTCTTGCCGGCGCGCTTTTGTGTGAAGGCGTTTGCGTTATGGTGGCATGCACAGGCACCCAAAGCAAAGGAAATGATAGTGTGGCAGTCGAGCAGACAGAATCCAAAGCTCAAGAGGTATCGGTATCGGATCAGCCCGATTTCCTGACGGTGTCGGAGGTCAGCACGAAGTATGGCGATCTGATTTGCCTGAAGCCAGATATGGACGTGCTGACGATGGATCTGCAATGCGGAGGCATTCCCTCGGCCGAGAACGATTCTACGGCCCTGGTGTTTGCCGGTGCCTTTACCGGAACCGATTTTGGTGCGGGCCATACAAATGTGGCCGGCGACCATGTCTCGGGCGGCAAGCGCTACAAGGGCTATTATTGCAAGCGCAATAACGGTGCCTTCACCTGGTCTCCCGTTTCAGGACCAAAGTTCTACTATCAGGATTATTCCGGGGCACTTGACAAAGCGGCCTCGGAGGATGGGATGGCCTTCACCCAGGAGATGATGATCCACAACGGGCGCGAAGTCAAGACGACTCGTCCGCTGGACAATGAGAACGTTTTCCGGGCGCTCTGTCTCGACTCGACCGACAACCTCGCGCTCTACGAAAGCGTGAACACCATCACCTTCGGAGACTTCATCAACGCCCTCCTCTCCCAGGGAGTAAGGGAGGCCCTCTACACCGACATGGGTGGAGGTTGGAACTACTGCTTCTACCGTCTCAACGCCAACGCCACCACCCCGACCTACCTTCACGAGCACCCCGTCCCCGACGCCTCCAACTTCGTCGTCCTCACCCTTAAGTAATGGCGTTCCGCCGGCCGACCTCCTTGAGGAGGGGGGACTAGATATTTGGATAGTAGAGAATAAAGTAGTACCTTTGTGGCAAAATCGTTCTAGCCATGGGTACCATAACAAAAATTAATCTTGGAGCGGTCGGAGAACATCAGGTGATTTCTCGCTTACTCCTTATGGGATACCACGCAGCCATCCTAAACATGGCCGTGAATAACTTCAAGAATGTTGACATTTTCTGTGAAAACGACAATAATCAGCATGCTGCTATTCAGGTAAAAACAACAAGAAGCAACAGCTTTAACCTGGGTATCACTCATAAGGAGTTCTTTGACGTCAATGGGAACGTAGATCTGGCCAAGGGATTAAAATATCTAGAGAAGAAAATTGTTGGGCCATGGGTATTTGTTCAGTTAATCGGCACGGATGAAGATCCCCAATTCAAATTCTTCATCCTGAGTCGCGAGCAAATGATTAAGATGACCTATGATTCCGAAAAATGGTATCTTACAGCATTCGAGCGAGAACACCAACTGAAGGAAACGGGAGGCATCTTCCTCTCAGTCTCCTGGCTCCACGGGGAGGGGATGGCAGCTAACACCAAGCGCCCAGGATGGTTGAATCCATTCTCTGGAATAGATTTTGAAGAAGAGTGGCCAAATCTATGGGTCGAGTAAATTCTACCTTTCTCTAGCTATAGACCTCTATTCATCACGACCTAATATTCAGTGAAAAAATGGACGACATTAAGAGAACCTACGTTATTCAGTGGGTCGGCCCGTTCAAGTCTGACGAAGAAATAGCCGATTATGTGAAAAAAGGAGATAATGGGGAAAGGTGTCACTCCTCATGTTTCACATTTTACTATCTGAGTGGAGTCAAGAAGATTGGAAGGCCTAAAACTCACCGCTACTTTGGAATACACCGGAAACTTGATGGCATTCAGAAGAGACTCAATTATAGGCATCCTATACTTTCCTCAATGAAGATGGATTCTTCGTTGGAAATATGGATAGGCTGCTTTGGAGATCTGAGATGGCACTCTGATAGAAAGGTGGAGGAAGTGGAGTCATTTTTTATTCGCTACTATCGTGATCTTCTTACGGATAATATAAAGAAGAAGAGAATGTCCCTATCTAAACTCCCGTCTATGAGTATTGTTAATCTGTGGTATGATAAATACGAAACACCATGGATACGCAAACCGAACTCCGCTTGTTTCATTCAAGATGTGATGGTTTGGGAGCAGGAGCAAGATAGACTGCTTACCGCCTCAAAGTTATCTCAACGAGAGGAATAGAAATCCTCACGATTAAATATAATTTTGATAATAGCTCAATATTCGGTAGTTTTATAGGTGGAATGACAAAGGATGAGCTCGTAGCTAAGCTACGCGACATTGAATGGGAAGATTTTGAAGTCAAAGCTGCAAAATCAGAGTTGCCGAAGAGTATTTGGGAAAGCGTCAGTGCGTTTTCTAATACCTCCGGCGGATGGATCGTGCTCGGAGTCAAGCAGGTCGGGAAAACTTTCGAAGTGCAAGGGGTGGACAACATCGAAAAACTCGAACAGGATTTTCTCGGAACCCTGCGTGCCGAAAAATTTAATCAGAGATTGGCGGTCTCCTCCAAGCGATACGACATTGAGGGCAAGAAGCTTCTGGCGTTTTATGTGCCCGAGGTGGAATTGAAGCCTATATATTTCGGCAATCCCGTCAACTCCTTCATCCGTATGGGAAGCGGCGATCAGCGGGCAACCGAAGGTGAGATACGGGCCATGTTTCGCGACCAATCGTTTGGCAAGAAGACTGAGGAGGTCATTCCAGACACGAGTATCGACATGCTAAACCTCGATACTCTTAGAAGTTACCGCTACGCTCTCAATCAGACTCAGAATCTTGTCAATCTTCGAGAAGTAACCGATGCCGAGTTTTGTGAACAAGTCAATATCACCAGAAATGGGTTGTTGACTTACGCTGGCCTCTTGATGTTCGGTAAGGCACCGTACGTCCTTCGTCATGTTCCTACTTTCTGTGTGGACTACATTGAAATTCCGGGCCCAACAATCCAGCAGGCAGAGGTAAGATACACGTATCGGATTCCGGAACAAGACAATATCTGGGAGGCGGTTCAGATAATTCTACGCCGCTTCCGCACACTTGTTGACGCCCCGATCCACATCAAGGATGATGGCTTTGCCACAACAGATGAGAGCCAATATAAGGTGCTCCGCGAGGCCCTCGCCAATATGGTGATGCACTGTGACCACTTTGATTCACTGCGTTCTTGTATCCGCGTCTACACCGACCATATTGAGTTTATGAATGGGGGTGCTTTCCCACTCCCCGTGAAAGACATTTTGGGGAAAATCTACTCCAAGCTTCGCAATCCTACCATTGCAAAACTCTTTCGCTTCGTAGGCATAGCCGAAAATGCGGGCTACGGAATGAACAAACTCGCCAGTTGGGAGACTCTGACCGGCACGACTCCGACAATCGAGAGCGAGCGCACAATCGCCACCGTCTCTTTCCCACTGAAGTCAGCCATCCAGCGGAAAGCCGATGAGGGTAGAAATGTCCTTGTAAATGAGGATGAGGGTAAAAATGAGGGTAAAAAATTAACTGAACGTCAACAGAAGATATTGGACCTTGTCACAAATAAGCCCACTATAAGTATTGCAGAGATGGCAAGGATTATTGGAGTTACGACACGAACAATTGAAAGAGAAACCCAGAAGATGATAAATCATATACGCCACGTTGGACCAAAAAATGGAGGTCATTGGGAAATAGAAAAAGCTCTCGAGCAATCAGATCCGGATTTCTCTCATCTATAAAATGACCTTGACTATCTAGGAGAATTCCCCACAAAATGGGAATGTCGGTAAAATGTCGGTAAAATGTCGGTAAAATGTCGGTAAAATGTCGTAGAAAAAGACACCACCCCGACTTACCTCGACGAACACCCCGTTCCCGACGCCTCCAACTTCGTCCTCCTCACCCGCAAATAAAGCGGCTCCACCGCCCAGCCTCCGACCCTGTGTAAAAAAAGAGAAGGTGTTAGGTCACGGAACCGGCCGGAGGCTGCGCCTCTGTTTCGGACTTACCCACTGAGCCAAAGGAACCGGCACGGAACTTTTAGATTAGATGGTCATCGAGGCCGAGCTGACGCAGGGGCGCCGGCACGGACCTCGACTAAACCGCACGGAAAGTCGATGAGGGTAAAAATGCCCCTGTAAATAAGGGTGACGGTAAAATGAGGGTAGAATGTCGGTAAAGTGTCGGTGAAATGTCGTAGAAAATGTCGTAGAAAATGTCGTAGAAAATGTCGTAGAAAATGTCGTAGAGAAACGACACCACGCCGACCTACCTTCACGAGCACCCGGTTCCTAACGCCTCCAACTTCGTCGTCCTTAGCCGCAAATAAAGGTTCTCTACCGCGCAACCTCCGACCCTGTGTAAAATCCGACCCTGTGTAAAAAAAAGAGAAGGGGTAGGTCACGGAACCGGCCTAGGCGATTCGGCCCAGTTCGATTTCATCCTTCAGGTAATCGAAGACGTAGACGGGACCTTGATAGTAGAGACCGCATTTGGGATCGTTAAGCTTTGCGAAGGTCTCAGAGGCGTAAAGGACGTCCATTGCTTTCAGTATATCCCAATTGTAACGTTCAATAAGCATCTCTACGAGCTCAGAGGTAAGACACTCGATTTGAAACTGTATATCTTTATTCATGAAGTGTGATCATACGATTCGACCTCCTCTATTATAGCAGGCGATCTGAAGATCGTCGACGGTGTCATCGATCGAGAGGGTGTGCATCGTGTCGTAGTGCTTGATCAACAATTCAATGCCGCTAAACGACCGCAGATAGGCGTAAGCCTGCCGAGTCGACAGATTAAACCTCTCGGCAAACTCACTGACACAGGCTACTATGTAGTCAATCCTGTTCTTTTTCTCGCGTTTATCCATACGTAGATTGGGGTTTAGTGGGCGGCGAGCCAGTTGGGGCCGACGCCGCACTCGGCGGTGAGGCGGACGCGGCCCTTGTAGGCCGATTCCATGCCGGTGACCACAATCTCCTGTAGCTCTGAGAGCTCTTCGGGGACAACGTCGAAGTTGAGCTCGTCGTGTACCTGCATGATCATCCGCGAACGTAGCCGGCGCTCTACCATCCGGGCGAAGATATTGACCATCGCCGTCTTAATGATGTCGGCCGCAAGGCCCTGCATCGGTGCGTTGATCGCGTTGCGCTCCGCATAGCCGCGGACCACCGGGTTCTTGCTGTTGATATCCGGAAGTCGACGCTTACGCCCCATCTTGGTCTCGACATAACCGTGGTCGCGGGCAAACTCAACCGCGTCGCTCATGTACTTGTGGATCGTCGGGAAAGTCTTGAAATAGTTGTCGATCAATTTCTTCGCCTCAGCCCGCGGAATACCCAGACGTGTCGAAAGCCCGAAGGCCGAGATGCCGTAGAGAATACCGAAGTTGGCCGTCTTGGCGTTGCGGCGCTCATCGGCCGTGACGTCCTCGATGTTCGGCTTGTGGTAGATCTTGGCGGCCGTGATGGCATGTACATCCTTCCCCTCGCGGAAAGCCTCGAGCATCGTTTCGTCTCCCGCAAAGTCAGCGGCCAGTCGGAGCTCGATCTGACTGTAGTCGGCCGAAAGGAAGAGATTGCCGGGCGAAGGAATGAAGGCCTTGCGGATATCGCGTCCCATCTCGTCGCGCACGGGTATATTCTGCAGGTTGGGGGCCGACGACGAGATACGCCCCGTCGCGGTCACCGTCTGGTTATAGTTTGTGTGCACGCGCCCGGTCTCGGGATTGATGGCGGCCGGCAATGCCGTCAAGTACGTGTTCAGCAGTTTCTTTATCTGACGGTATTCCAATATCTTACCGACGATCGGGTTCTTCGGCAGCAGTTTTTCGAGCACATCCTCGCTGGTCGAATACTGGCCCGTCTTGGTCTTCTTCGCCTTGGGGTCGAGCTGAAGCTTGACGAACAGGATCTCGCCCACCTTGGCCGGCGAGCCGACATTGAATTCCTCGCCCGCGAGTTCGAAGATCTCCTTTTCGATCTCGGCCATCTTGCGCTCCATATCGGCGGCCGCCTCGTTGAGGGCCGCTATGTCGAGGCGCACACCGGTCAGCTCCATCTCGGCCAGCACGCGCACAAGCGGGAGCTCCATGTCATAAAGGAGCGACGTCATCTTTTCGCGCTCAACCTCCTCGAGCAACGGCTGGCGCAGTCGCCGGTCCATCTCCGCCAACAGACAGGCACGCGGAGCCACCTCGGCCACCGTCGGCTTCGGCATATTCTTCCGCTTGGGAGCCACGGGCGCGGCCGGCAGCGTCACGTGGAGATACTGCTCGGTAAGGTTTTCGGTGTCGTGGCGCATCTCGGGCTGAAGCAGATAGTGGGCCAGCGAAATGTCGAAGTAGTTTGCCAGTGCCGGGACCTCGATCGAGCCGTTTCCGAGCTCGCGGCGACAGCGTTCGGCCAGGACGTAATCACGCTTGGACGAGGAGGAAATCTTGCGTATGTCACCCCGTGCGAAGAGGTCAAGCACGGCTGCGTGCCCCTCGGCGAACGCACGGGGAATGAACCATCCCTTCCCGTCTACTCCAGAGAGGGCGGTGCCGATCCACACGGCCTCCATATCGTTCTCCCCCTCGCTGACTACTCTAACTCCGACCTCCTCGAGGGGCAGGAGCGCCTCCTGCATCTTTGAAAGCGCCTCGGGAGTGTCGACCAACGTCACCTCTACCGACGAAAGTGAGACCTCCGTAGCCGGGTGGTGAGAGACAGGGACCGTGAAGGGTTCGTCGGCGAAATCAGCGTCAAACAGACCCGGCTGAACGACCGTCCCCTTCGAGGCCACAGGCTGGGTCGAATCACCGAGCCGGCGCCCTACGCGGTCAATCAAAGTCTTGAACTCCAGACGCTTGAAGATATCCATCAATTTGTCCTTGTCCGGCTCGTGGCGACGAAGCGATTCGGGCGTTTCCTCAACCGGTGCGTCGGTCTTGATTGTGGCCAGAAACTTCGAGAATCGGATCTGCTCGGCGTTCTCCTCAATCTTTTTCTTCAGCGCCCCCTTGAGTTGGTCGGTGTTGGCCAAAAGGTTCTCGACATCTCCGAAGTCCTGGATCAGCTTGACGGCAGTCTTTTCCCCGACACCGGGACAGCCGGGGATGTTGTCGATCTTGTCGCCCATCAGCGCCAGGAGGTCGATCACCTGCGATGTGCGCGAGATGCCGTAGCGTGCGCACACCTCCTCTTCGCCGCGAAGTTCAAAGTCCTGGCCGCGATAGGAGGGCTTGTATTGAAGAATTTCGGGACCGACAAGCTGTCCGAAGTCCTTGTCGGGGGTCATCATGTAGACCGTGAAGCCCTCGCCGGCAGCGCGCCGGGCCATGGTCCCGATCACGTCGTCGGCCTCATAGCCGTCACATTCAAGCACCGGGATCCGGTAAGCCTCGAGGATCTCCTTGATGATGGGGACCGAGAGCTTGATGTCTTCGGGTGTGGCCGAACGCTCTCCCTTATACTCCTCGAAGGCCTCCGAACGGAAAGTCGGCCCCGACGGGTCGAAGCAGACGGCGATATGAGAGGGGTTCTCTTTGCGGAGAACTTCCTCGAGGGTATTGACAAAGCCGTAGATGGCCGAGGTGTTGAATCCCGACTGGGTGATGCGCGGCATTTTGATCAGAGCGTAATAGGCCCTGAAAATCAGTGCGTAGGCATCGAGCAGGAAGAGCTTTTTATCTGACATGCTGAAGTGCGCTATTGGGTTTTCTCTTCAAAAGTAACAAATAAGGTGGAGATATGGGCAAAAATAGGGAGTGAAAGTTGAAGATTTTTTGTAATTTTGTCGGTTGTTTGGCCCGAAGACCCCTCCGAGGGGTGTTTCGGGACCAATTTCAGGCCTCCGGAAGACCAAAAAACGGCGGTCTCAGACATCGAACCTATGGCGCAATTCGACACCATCCATAACCGGCTCGCGCCGGAACTCACCGAGATGAACGAGATCATCTCGCGCTATCTGACGACCTCGACCCCGCTCATGGACGAGATCGTGACCTCATACCTCAAGGTGAAGGGGAAACAGATCCGGCCGATTCTGGTGATCTTGAGCGCCAAGATGTTTGGAGACGTAAACGCCGATGTGCTTCACGCCGGCGCGGCGCTCGAGATGCTCCATAACGCTTCGCTGATCCACGACGATATCGTCGACGAGACATACCTCCGCCGCGGACTGCCGACAATCAACGCCAACTGGGGCAACCACATCGCCGTGCTCGTAGGCGACTTCTTCGTCTCGAACGCTCTGGCGGCCGGCATCGCCACCGGACACCTCTCGATCATCTCAGCCCTCTCGGCCCTCGGCAAGGAGCTCTCGCTCGGCGAGATAGACCAGATCTGTAACGTCCGCGAACATAAGTTTGACGAGGAATCTTATCTGTCGATGATCCGAAAGAAGACCGCGTCGCTGTTCATGAACTGCGTGCGGATGGGAGCCGAGGCCGTCAACGCCCCCGAAGAGAAGATCCGTCCCCTCGAGAGGTATGCCGAATTGCTCGGGCTCTGTTTTCAGATCAAAGACGACGTTTTCGACTATTTCGACCAGAACAAGATCGGAAAACCGACGGGCAACGACCTGCGAGAGAACAAGGTCACCCTCCCGTTGCTCCACGCGCTGGCCGCAGCTCCCGCCGAAGAGGCGGATGCGAAGAAAGAGTTGCTCAGACGCGGCGACCTGTCCGACGCCGAGATTGCCGGACTGATTGAATTCGCCAAGCGCCACGGAGGAATCGACTACGCCTTCGCCAAGATGCGCGAGATGGAGAAGGAGGCCGACGGGCTGCTCGCCGACTTCCCCGACAGCGAGTCGAAAGAGGCCTTCCGCGAGATCTTCGACTTCATAATCTCACGCGACAGATGAGCCCGAGCCTGATCAGGCCGGCTTCAGACCTTGAGGCGGGCTGTGACGAGGCCGGACGCGGATGTCTGGCCGGCCCAGTCGCATGCGCGGCCGTCATCCTTCCCCGAGATTTCTCGCTACCCGATCTGAACGACTCGAAACAGCTGACCGAGAAGATGCGCGCGCGTCTGAGGCCCGTGATCGAGCGCGAGGCCGTGGCGTGGGCGGTCGTGATGGTCGAGGCCGAAGAGATCGATCGGATCAATATCCTGCAGGCCTCTATCACGGGGATGCATCGTGCGCTCGACTGCCTGCGTGTGCGCCCGGACCGAATTATGGTCGACGGCAACCGTTTCCGCCCATATGGCAACATCCCCTATGAGACTGTGGTCAAGGGCGACGGGAAAATAATGAGCATCGCGGCTGCTTCGATTCTGGCAAAGACCCACCGCGACGAACTCATGGAGCGACTCGACGCCGAGTATCCCCAATATCAGTGGAAGAAGAACAAAGGCTATCCGACACGCGACCATCGCGAGGCGATCGTTCGTCTCGGAGTCACGTCTCACCATCGGCTGACTTTCGGTCCCTGTCAGCCGGGATTGTTTGATAATGATTGAGTGAACCTATGATAGAAGTCAGCGAAGTGATGACGACGGCTCCCGAGACGTTCGAGAGCCCGTTGCAGAAAAAGATATACGAAACCTTGTCCGAGATGCAGATCCCGTTCGAGAGGGTCAGCAATTCGCCCTCCCACACGATGGAGGACGCTGTGACGATCAACGAGCGTCTCGGCGGAAAGATGGCTAAGAACCTACTGTTGACCAATCGCCAGAAGAATCGGTTCTGGCTCGTCGTGATGGCGGGCGACAAGCCGTTTGTCACACGCGATTTCAGCGGCGCGCTGGGAATTCCACGCGTCTCTTTCGCACAGGAGGAACTGCTTCAGGAACTCCTGGGTGTTGAACGCGGGGCGACCAATATTTTGTGTACGCTCACTCATCCCGCCTCGGCCTTCATGCTGGTGGTTGACCGCGAAGTGACCGAACAGCCTGAGTTCATGCTCCCCGACGGGACGGTGACCAACCACCTAAAGCTCAAGACCGCCGACATATTTGACCGTATCCTCCCCGCGACCGGCCACACCCCGATCATCATCGACCTTTAAACGCAGTGACTCTTAACCGCGCACGATAATAATCGTCATATAAGCCACATAGAGTGCGATGAGCAGCGCACCTGACCAACGGGGCATCTTGCGCGACTTCGAAGTGTAGGGCAACAACCAGACGAGCAGAGCCGCGCCGACGAGCGTGATGAAATCGAAGAAACCTACCGAACCGGCCGCGAGCGGCGTGATGGCCGAGCAGACACCCAACGCAAAGAGGGCATCGATTATACAGGCGCCGACGATGTTGCCGAATGCCAGACCGGGCTGACCTTTATAGGTCGCTGTCAGAGAAGTCACCAGATCCGGAAGCGAGTTGCCGATGGCGACGACGGTCAGCGCCACCATACCTTGACTCATCCCGGCTTTGAGCGCAAGGCCGCTCGCACCGTCAACGACCCAGTTGCCGCCGATCACCAGCGCGACGAGTCCGCCGACGATCATCACCCATGACAGCCACGGCGTGTTGGCCGACAGCTTGCCCTTGCGTTCACCTTTCGTGGTGTGGGATAAAACCACTCCGCCGGCCTTATGCACCGGTCCAACGGCCGAAGCCGTCACGGTCTGTGCCGATTGAGGCTCGGCGGGAGCCTGCTCCATCTTTGCGCTTATGATAGTCAGCCACATATAGAACACGAAGACAACGATCAGCATCAGACCCGCCGAACGGTTGATTATATTGGCATGTGCGCCGTCGAAGATCTGACTGTCGGCCACTATCCAAAGCGACAGCATCGCGAGGAAGAGGATGGGGAGGTCGCGCGTGGTCATCATGCGTCCCGGCTTCCACGGGCGCCAGATAGCCATGGCACCCGCCACAAGAAGAAGGTCGAAGATGTTGGCGCCGACGATATCACCGACGGCTATGGCCGTCTTCCCCTCGATGGCAGATTCGACACAGACCGCTATATCGGGCATCGAACTACCGAGCGCGACGACCGTCAGACCGATCATAAGACTCGAAACGTGAAAGCGACGGGCAACGGCAACGGCGCCGTCGGTCAGATAATTGCCTCCGAGAATCAGAAGGACGATTCCGGCAACGAGATAGAGTATATCGCTCAGCATAGGCTATTGATTTGCTTTAGACTTAAGGTTGGGTTTTAGAAGTTCAACATTGTGCGTGATAATTTGGTTGTAACGATGGGGGGATTGACCGACATTTTGATTCTAACACACCCTGTAGCCTATGCTGACTCTTATAGCTGAATCGAAGACCATGACGCCGTGTGACCTCCCGGTGAGCCGCGGTGAGTTTGACGCCAATATGCCGCTTGGAGAGGAAGCGGCCGGAATGATCATGGCTGAAATTGCAAGGATGACCGCTCCCGAGCTCGCAGTGGCGGCTAAATTCAGTCAGGCGATGGCCGCCAAAGCCATCAGCCTCGCCTACGACTTCCCTGACAAATCGATCGGACAGAAAGCGATCGAGGCCTTCACGGGGGTAGTGTTCCGCTCGTTCGGCTACGGGTCGCTTGACCCCCTGGCCCGGAAAATGACCTCGGAGACTGTTCGGATCGTGTCGTCGCTCTACGGCTGGCTCCGCCCCGACGACATCGTCAAGGCCTATCGCCTCGACTACACCACACCGCTCGCGCCGGGCGACGAAACGATGGTGAAATACTGGAAGAAAGACGTCACCATCGCCCTTGTGCGCGATATCAAGGAACGGGCCGGCGAATCGGTGCTCAACCTCCTGCCGGCCGACGCCTCGAAAGCAGTAGACTGGAAGCTGGTTAAGCACTTCGCCAAAGTATGGAAAGTCGACTTCAAGGAACTGCGCGACGGCGGCGGCTGGCGCACCCCCACCTCCAACCGCCTTAAGGAATTGCGCGGCCACCTATTGCGCGAGATTGTCACCCGCTCAATCGAAGACCCCCGCGATCTGCTCACCCTCGAGACCGACCACCTCCTCCCGCTTGGCACCCCCGACTATCCCGACCACATCGCCTTCTGCGTCTAATCGCCGAGGGTGGATTAGTATCTTTGTTAAAAGTTACCTTGTACCGGGGTTGTGGGCTCTCGGCCCAAAGAAGCGGGTGGGCTGACGTATCGAAACACCCGTTGCACTTCTTATTGGAAATTTTCCTGAGAGCAAATCCCCTACAAAAGTAAAGAATAATGGTTGACTTGTCAAATTATTTTGCTAACTTTGTCAACCAAACAAACGACACATGACTGCTCAAGCCCCCGACATATTCCCTCGCCGACTGAGGCAAGCCCGGCTGATGAGAGGTTTCTCGCTTGAGAAACTGGCTCAGTTTCTGCCTATGCCTATTAGCCGGCAGGCAATCAACAAGTACGAGAAAGGACAGATGAAACCGGACAGCTCTGTCTTGATCGCCCTTGCAAATGCTTTGGGAATGAAGATAGACTATTTCTTCCGCCCCTTTACTGTTGAAGTTGACAAAGTCGAGTTCTGCAAGGAATCCGGATTTACCGATAAAATGGCGAGTGTTGTCAAAGAGCGCGTACGCGAGAAATTGGAACGCTATCTGGAGATTGAGCAGATAGTCGGTTCGCAGATACAATTCATTCTGCCTCGCAAGGAAGTCCGTACTCCGGAAGAGGGGAGAGCATTCGCCCGAGAGATTCGTCAGCATTTATCTCTTGGCAATGACGGCATCTCCAATGTGATCGAAGTGCTTGAAGACAATGGTATCAAGGTAATCGAACTGTCGGAAGGGGACGGTTTTGACGGCCTTAGTGGCTTTGCAAACGAAGTAATCCCTCTGATAGTTGTCAACGGCAGTCTCCCCACTGAGCGCAAGCGCTTCACCGCCCTTCATGAGCTTGCCCACCTACTTTTCGATATCCCCTCCGATGTGCCTTCGAAGGAGGAGGAGAGACTATGTAATGCTTTTGCCAGTGAGATGCTGCTTCCTGCTGTTGTCGTTAAATCAAAGTTGGGCTCCAGACGTCACGACATTTCGTTGTCGGAATTGACTGATATTCAGCGACAGTTTGGTGTTTCGGTTGATGACATAATGGCATCGCTTCAAGAGTTGGGAGTAATTTCGGCCAATAGATACACCGTCTTTCAGAAGAAGAAGAGCGACATGGCAGACATCCGTGCGTTAGTGGAGCAATCGCGTGTCAAGCCCGAGACATCAGGTCGTTTCGCGCGAATGGTATACCGAGCCTTAGCCGACGAGATCATTACCGCCTCGAAGGCCGCCGCCCTGCTCAACACCTCCGTCTCCACCGTCACCTCCACCCTCCAGCTAGTGTAAATACATGGAGATAATTGTCAATGATACAAACATCTTCATAGACCTCCAGGCGATCGGTCTACTACACTCATTGTGTGAGTTACCATACGACGTGCGTACAGTGGACTTTGTGATAAATGAAATCACCGATCCGGTACAGGCTGAATCTTTAGCGCAATTGGTGAGAGATGGGAAAATTAAAGTTGAGAGCCTTGATGGGGGAGAGTTGGCAGAGATTATCGATGAACATTCAACAGTGTCTGGCAACTTATCCATTACTGATTGCTCCGTCTGTTACTATGCCAGAAAACACTCTGCTACCCTCTTAACTGGAGATCGTCAGCTGCGCAAATACGCTGAAAGGGCCCAAGTTACCGTGCGAGGTATTCTGTTTATTTTTGACGAGCTGGTGGCCAAGGGATTAATAGAAGAGGGTGCAGCTGGTCAAAAGCTTAGAGAGCTCCAGAACATCAATGTACGTCTTCCTAAATCAGAGATAGAGAGGCGTATCACCACGTGGTCAAGCACTCCTATTTAAGGTGTGTCTTAATTCGGTCATTGCGATTGCCAATTCATCAAATCTCTTATAGCGCCCTTAACGCTTTTTATCTATCAATGAACAAAACGGAGATATCATAGGGAAGCCTTGAATATATATGTAGATTCCAGAACGAAGTGCAAACTTCCGACTGACTAGCCCACATGTTTTTGTGTCATTCGAGGCCGGATATCGGATTGGGGATGGGGCTTCACTAAGCCACTTCCCCTCCCAATCCGATATTCGGCCTCGCAGAGGGCAATTTTCCCAACAAGCAATACAAAAACGAAAAAAGGAGACCTATAGGTCGAAAAAAATTGGACTTTTCTTCCCCTAAAAAGAAGTTCTTCAAAAGAATTACCTAATTTTGCAGTTGCTTGTTGACTCTACATCCCATGCGGCCAGCGATTGAGGGTTGCGGATCTGCAGGAGATGTGTTAAATTTGTAGTCTCAAACCAATCAAAACCATGATGATATGAAAGACTCTAAGACTAACCATGTGTACTTCTCTACCTATTTTAC
>CAZTSQ010000035.1:0-22390 GCA_964615915.1 uncultured Sangeribacter sp. | reverse complement strand
GTAAACCCTCGCTGAAGCTTCGGGGCGATTCAAAAACCTGACGGTCGGAAGGACAAACTGCGAAGGGGGCAGATTCCACATGCCAAAGGCATGTCCCTACAAGGGTTAGGGGCGGCTTCGGGGACAGACCGAGAAGACGGGGGCAGATTCCACATGCCAAAGGCATGTCCCTACAAGGGTTAGGGGCGGCTTCGGGGACAGACCGAGAAGACGGGGGCAGATTCCACATGCCAAAGGCATGTCCCTACAAGGGGGCGCCTGAGGTACATGCGTGCTAATTTTGGCGAAAAAATTTGTGTTGTCACTATTATTTTGTAACTTTGTCGGGACAGAGCTGAGATCGCACGCTTTTCTCTCCAATCGGTAATGTGATTTCATGGCCTTTTGCAGACAGCTCGTCGCTGTCAGTCCGCCTACGGTTATCTGACGGTTCGCTGATGGTTTGTCGTCGAGAGGCCTTCGCCCGGTTTACCTTTTGAACCCTATAAATTGAGCCCCAATCTTTGAGCATATGTCCATATTTAAAGATAAGATTCTTCTGATCACCGGCGGGACCGGGTCGTTCGGAAATGCGGTGCTCCGCCGTTTCCTCGATTCGGATATCAAGGAGATCCGGATCTTCAGCCGAGACGAGAAGAAACAGGATGATATGCGCCACCGCCTGCAGAACCCGAAGGTGAAGTATTTTATCGGTGACGTCCGAAACAAGGAGTCTGTCGATATCGCGATGCGCGGGGTCGATTATGTTTTCTCGGCGGCGGCGCTGAAGCAGGTCCCGAGCTGCGAGTTCTTCCCGATGGAGGCGACCCGCACGAACGTGATCGGCACCAACAATGTGCTCCTTTCGGCCATCGAGAACGGGGTGAAGAACGTGGTGGTGCTCTCGACCGACAAGGCTGCCTACCCGATCAACGCAATGGGAATCTCGAAGGCGCTGATGGAGAAGGTGGCGATCGCCAAGGGTCGCGAACTCGGCGAGAATGCACAGACTACAATCTGCTGCACCCGATACGGCAACGTGATGGCCTCGCGCGGATCGGTGATCCCCCTCTGGGTCGACCAGATTCTGAGCGGACACCCGATCACGATCACCGACCCGGAGATGACCCGCTTCATGATGCTTCTCGACGACGCCGTCGACCTCGTCATCCACGCAATGACCCACGGCCACAACGGCGACCTCTTCGTCCAGAAAGCCAAGTCGGCCACACTCGCGACGCTCGCCCAGGCCCTCAAGGAGGTCTATGCCGAAATAGACCCGAAGTTCGGAGAAACCGAGGTTAAGATCATCGGCACGCGCCACGGCGAGAAGCTGTACGAGACGCTCGTCACCCGCGAGGAGATGGCCAAGGCCGAGGATATGGGCAACTACTTCCGCATTCCCTGTGACGTCCGCGACCTCAACTATGACAAGTTCTTTATCGAAGGCAACGAGAAGTTCAGCAAGGCCGAAGATTATGACAGCCACAACACGGAACGTCTCGACGTCGAACAGATGAAGGAGCTGCTCAAGAAACTGAACTTCGTGCGCGTCGACCTCGGTCTCGAGGGGGCGAAGCCCAAGAAGGAGATCCGCTCTGAATAATCCCCCTAATAATTAAGGAGAGAAAGAGATGAAAGTATTGGTCACCGGCGCTAAAGGATTTGTGGGGAAGAACCTCTGCGCCCAGCTCAATAATATAAAGGAGGGGAAAGCACGGAACTACCCGGTCACGATCGACCGGGTTTTCGAGTATGATGTCGACTCGACGCCTGATGAGCTCGAGAGCTACGCACGCGAGGCCGACTTCGTCTTCAACCTCGCCGGCGTCAACCGCCCCGAGAACCCCGACGACTTCATGAAGGGAAACTTCGGGTTCCTCACCCAACTGCTCGAAGCACTCGAGCGCAACGGCAACAAATGCCCGGTCATGCTCTCCAGCTCGATCCAGGCCTCGATGACCGGCCGATATGCCGGCCATCCCTACGGACAGAGCAAGCGCGACGCCGAAGACTATCTGTTTAAATACGCCGACCGCACCGGGGCAAAGGCGCTCGTTTACCGCTTCCCGAACCTCTTCGGCAAATGGTGCCGGCCCAACTACAACTCGGCCGTCGCCACGTTTGCCAACAACATAGCCAACGACCTCCCGATCCAGGTCAACGACCCCAACGTCGAGCTCGAACTCCTTTATATAGACGACCTTGTCGAGGAGATGATCGCCGCCCTCAGTGGCAACGAACACCGCGCCGACTATGACGACACGACGCCGAAGCCCTCGCCCGAAGGCCGATATGGCTACGTCCCGACGACCCACAAGGTGAAGCTCGGCGAGATAGTCGAGATGCTCGAGCGCTTCAAAGAGATGCCCCGCACCCTCGGCGTGCCCGACCTCACGCCCGGCGGCTTCGAGAAGAAGCTGTACTCGACCTATCTCAGCTACCTGCCGGCCGAGAAGATGGCCTACGACCTGAAGATGAACACCGACGACCGCGGCTCGTTCACCGAAATCATCCGCACGGCCAACGCCGGCCAGATGTCGGTCAACATCTCCAAGCCCGGAATAACCAAGGGCCAGCACTGGCACCACACAAAGAACGAGAAGTTTGTAGTCGTCAAGGGCCACGGCCTCATCCAGCTCCGCAAGGAGGGGACCGACGAGATACTCAACTTCGAGGTCTCGGGCGACAAGATACAGGTGGTCGAGATGATTCCCGGCTACACCCACAACATCATCAACCTTTCGGACACCGAAGACCTGGTGACACTCATGTGGTGTAACGAACCGTTCGATCCCCAGCACCCCGACACTTTTTTTGACCCAGTATGAACCAGGACCCCTGCCTATGATGAAACTCTACTACGACGACGTCTCTTTCAAAAACAACGGTAAGCTGAAGGTCCTGATCATTGTCGGGACCCGACCCGAAATTATCCGCCTCTCGGCCACGATCACGAAGTGTCGGAAGTATTTCGACACCATCCTCGCCCACACCGGCCAGAACTATGACTATAACCTCAACGGCGTCTTCTTCAAGGACTTGAAGTTAGGCGAGCCCGACGTATACATGAACGCTGTCGGCGACGACCTCGGCGCGACGATCGGCAACATCATCAACTGCTCGTACAAGCTGATGGAGGCCACGAAGCCAGACGCACTGCTGATTCTGGGCGACACCAACTCCTGTCTCTCGGCCATCGCCGCCAAGCGCCTGCACATCCCGATCTTCCACATGGAGGCGGGCAACCGATGCAAGGACGAATGTCTCCCCGAAGAGACCAACCGGCGGATTGTCGACATCATCTCGGACGTAAACCTCTGTTATTCAGAACATGCCCGCCGCTATCTGGCCGACTGCGGAATCCCGCGCGAGCGCACTTACCTCACCGGGTCGCCGATGGCCGAGGTGCTACATGCCAACCTCGCCGAGATTGAGGCGAGCGACATCCACGAGCGCCTCGGGCTCGAAAAGGGGAAGTACATCCTTCTCTCGGCCCATCGCGAAGAGAACATCGACACCGACCGCAACTTCTTCTCGCTCTTCAAGGCTGTCAACGCACTGGCCGAGAAATATGATATGCCGGTTCTCTACAGCTGTCATCCGCGCAGCCGCAAACGCCTCGAAAAGACCGGCTTCGAGCTCGACCGGAGGGTGATCCAGCACGAACCGCTCGGCTTCCACGACTACAACTGCCTACAGATGAACGCGGCGGTGGTGGTTTCCGACTCCGGGACGCTTCCCGAAGAGAGCAGTTTCTTCACCTCGGTCGGCCATCCCTTCCCGGCGGTGTGCATCCGCACCTCGACCGAGCGCCCCGAGGCGCTCGACAAAGCCGGGTTCATTCTGGCCGGAATCGACAAGAAATCGCTGCTCCAGGCCGTCGAGACCGCGGTGAAGATGAACGAAGACCATGATTTCGGCACACCCGTAGACGTGTATGTCGGAGAAAATGTCAGCACGATCGTCGTCAAGATCATCCAGAGCTACGTCTCGGTTGTGAACAAGATGGTCTGGCGCAAGGAGAGTTAGCCCGATGAAAAAGAGGATTCTGCTCCATAGTCTCGTATTCTGTCCCGATGGTGTTTCGACAGCATATCTGTATGGCGATATCGCCCGGATGCTGAAGAAAGACGGGTGGGACGTGAGGGTCCTGACCACGACGCCCCACTATAACCGCGTCGCCTCGCAGCTCAAGAAGCAGCCGGCGAAGTGGCTGGTGTGGGGATTGGTCAAGAAGAGCGACTTCGACGGAATCCCGGTCTATCACATACCGCAGAAGAAATTCAACTCGACGTTCCTCCGCCTGTCGGGGTTCGTCTACTGGCACATCATCTCGTTCATCGTCGCCCTGTTCATGAAGCGGGCCGACATCATCGTCTCCCCGTCGCCGCCGCTGACGATCGGGGTGCTGAACGTGATCCTTGGCAAGCTGAAGAAGTCGAAGGTGGTATATAACGTACAGGAGGTGTATCCCGACATCCTTAACCTCAAGCCCGGTGTGGTCAACAACGTCCTGAGGGGGATGGAAAGGTTTATCTACAACCGGTCGACGGGGGTGACGACGATCGACAAGGTGTTCTACGACACAATCGTGGGGCGCGTGAAAGACCAGTCGAAGCTCCACATCATCCCGAACTTTGTCGATACGGAGATTTACCGCCCGCTTGACTCGCATCCGCATCTTGATCCGAAGATATTCAAGGAGAGCGACAGCCTGAAGTTGCTTTACGCAGGCAACATCGGACTGGCGCAGGATTGGGATACGCTGATCGCCGTCGCGAAGAAGACGTTGGGCGAGAAGATCGAGTATTATGTGATCGGCGAGGGTGTGCGTCGCAACTACCTGAAAGAGCAGATCGAGCGCCACAAGCTGACGAATATCCGTCTGTTGCCATATCAGCCGCGTGAGCTGATGCCGGAGATCATGGCCTTCTCGGACGTCAATTTCATCTTTATGGAGCCCGATGTTGCGGCCCAGGGTTTCCCGTCGAAGGTCTACACGATCATGGCGGTCGGTAAGCCGCTGTTGGTCTGCTCGCCCGAGGGTACGCCGTTGGTCAACTTCCTGAAGCCGATAGGCTGTGCGGAGCTGGTGACGGACCGCGGGGTCGAGGAGAAGGCGTCGAAGATAGCCGCGTGGCTGGAGACAACGAGCCGCGGCGAGCTGAAGTCGATGGGTCTGAAAGGGCTCGACGTGATCAAGGACGGGTATTCGAAAGAGAGTGTCTGCCGCCAGTATTCGGAGTTGTTTAGGGGGTTGTGACACCTGCGACAAACCGGCTTCGCCCGCGTCGCCAAACCAAGAGGGGGAAGGAAAGAAGAGTTCTAGGAGCTATGAGAGCCCTATGAGAACTGGGACGGTCTGAAACGTCTCAGAACTCATAGGGCTCTTAGAACTCATAGGGCTCAAAAAGCGGGGAGGTTACTCCCACTCGATGGTTGCCGGGGGTTTGGAGGAGATGTCGTAGACGACGCGGTTGACGCCGCGGACTTTGTTGATGATCTCGTTCGAGACGTTGGCCAGGAATTCGTAGGGGAGGTGGACCCAGTCGGCGGTCATGCCGTCGGTCGAGATGACGGCGCGGAGCGCGACGCAGCTTTCGTAGGTGCGTTCGTCGCCCATGACGCCGACGCTCTGTACAGGCAGGAGCATCACGCCGGCCTGCCAAACCTTGTCATAGAGACCTTCGCGACGGAGGCCGTCGATGAAGATGCGGTCGGCTTCCTGAAGCACGCGTACCTTTTCGGGGGTGATATCGCCGAGAATGCGGATGCCGAGGCCGGGGCCGGGGAAGGGGTGACGGCCCAGCAGGTTGGGATCCATATCGAGGGCTTTGCCGACACGGCGAACCTCATCCTTGAAGAGGAGGCGGAGCGGTTCGACAATCTTGAGGTTCATCTTCTCGGGGAGACCGCCGACGTTGTGGTGAGACTTGATGGTGGCCGAGGGACCGTTGACCGAGACGCTTTCGATCACGTCGGGGTAGATGGTGCCCTGTGCAAGCCATCGTGCGCCACCGATCTTCTGTGCCTCGTCGTTGAAGACTTCGATGAAGTCGCGGCCGATGATCTTACGCTTCTGTTCGGGGTCTTTCACGCCGGCCAGGTCGGCATAGAACCGATCCGAGGCATCGACGCCGCGGACGTTGAGGCCCATGTGGCGGTATGAGTCGAGCACCTCTTCGAATTCGTTCTTGCGGAGCAGGCCGTTGTTAACGAAGATACAGTGGAGGTTGTGGCCGATTGCGCGGTGAAGGAGCATGGCGGCAACCGACGAGTCAACGCCGCCGCTGAGGGCGAGGATGACCTTTTCGTCGCCGAGCTTCTCGCGGAGTTCCTTGACGGTGGTCTCGATAAACGAGTCGGGCGACCATGAGCCGGAGCAACCGCAGATACCCATCACGAAATTGTGGAGCAGACGGGGACCGTCGGTCGAGTGGAACACCTCGGGGTGGAACTGGATTCCCCAGGTCTGTTCGCCTTCAATATGATAGGCGGCACAGCGGACGTTGTCGGTGCTGGCGATGATGTGGTATGTGGCGGGGACGTCGGTGATCGTGTCGCCGTGAGACATCCAGACCTGAGTGGGCGAGGGGATCCCGACCATCAGGGCATCTTCGGGGTCGACTACGGTCAGCATTGCGCGGCCGTATTCACGGCTCGGTGCGCCGTCGACGCGGCCGCCGAACTCGTTGGCAAGGAGCTGGGCGCCATAGCAGACGCCGAGCAGGGGGAGCTTCCCTTTGATAGCCGAGATATCGGGCTTGGGAGCGTTTTCATCTCTCACCGAGTAGGGAGAGCCGGATAGGATCACACCCTTGACGTCCGGATCGAGGTCCGGGATCTTGTTGAAAGGGTGGATCTCGCAATAGACGTTGAGCTCGCGGACGCGGCGGGCGATCAACTGGGTGTATTGCGATCCGAAGTCTATTATGAGGATTTTTTCCATACTTTTATTTAAAGGGCTTCGCTTTTGCCCCCTCGCTAAAGCTTCGGGGCTGTTCAAAAACCTGACGGTTGGAAGGAGCCATCGATATGTCTGCCAGTAGGGACGCGATTAATCGCGTCCCCGTTGGCGGGGGAGTGTCGTGGGGGACGCGATTAATCGCGTCCCTACTGGGGCACAGGCGGGGACGCCTGTGGTACATGCTGTTACATACCGCGGGTGTAGTTGGGGGCCTCTTTGGTGATGGTGACGTCGTGGGGATGGTTCTCGGCGACGCCGGCGGAGGTGATGCGGACGAACTTGGCGTTGTGGAGCGTGTCGATGTCGGGGGCGCCACAGTAGCCCATGCCGGAGCGGAGGCCGCCGATCAGCTGATAGACTGTCTCGGCGAGGGTGCCTTTATAGGGAACTCGGGCTACGATTCCTTCGGGCACGAACTTCGACGAGTCGGTCTTCTCAGACTGGAAGTAACGGTCTTTCGAGCCGGCTTCCATGGCCTCGATCGAGCCCATTCCGCGGTATGACTTGAACTTACGGCCGTTGTAGATGATGGTCTCGCCCGGAGACTCTTCGACACCGGCGAGCATCGAGCCCATCATCACCGAGTCGCCGCCGGCTGCGAGGGCCTTGACGATGTCGCCCGAGTAGCGGAGACCGCCATCGGCGATTACGGGCACACCATATTTGTGGGCAACCTTGGCGGCGTCGAAGATGGCGCTGAGCTGGGGAACGCCGACACCGGCGACGATACGGGTGGTGCAGATAGAACCGGGGCCGATTCCGACCTTGATGCCGTCGGCGCCAGCCTTGATGAGGTACTCAGCTGCCTCACCGGTGGCGATATTGCCGACGAGTACGTCGATTTCGGGGAAGGCCTGCTTTACAGCCTTGAGGGTATTGGTCACGTTGGCCGAGTGACCGTGGGCTGTATCGATCACGACAGCGTCAACACCGGCCTCGACAAGTGCCTTCACACGGTCGAGAGTGTCTGAGGTCACGCCGACGCCGGCCGCAACGCGAAGACGCCCCTTCGAGTCCTTGCAGGCGTTGGGATAGTCCTGTATCTTGGTGATGTCGCGATATGTGATCAGGCCTACGAGGTGGTTGTCCTTGTCGACAACGGGAAGCTTCTCGATCTTGTGGCGAAGGAGAATCTCCGAGGCCTCAGAGAGGTTCGGATTGGTGGTCGTCACGAGGTTCTCTTTGGTCATCACCTGCTCGATCGGGAGCTGCATGTCGGTCTGGAAGCGGAGATCGCGGTTGGTGACGATGCCGATCAGGTGGTTGTCGGCGTCAACGACGGGGATACCGCCGATATGGTTCTCTTCCATCAGACGGAGCGCGTCGCCGACGGTCTCGGTGCCCGAGATCGTGATCGGGTCGTAGATCATGCCGCTCTCGGCGCGTTTCACCTTGCGGACCATTGCGGCCTGGCGATCGATGCTCATGTTCTTGTGGATCACACCGATACCACCCTGACGGGCGATGGCGATAGCCATTTCGACCTCGGTCACGGTGTCCATAGCGGCCGAGACGAGGGGGATATTGAGGTTGATGTTACGCGAGAAACGGGTCCCGAGCTTCACCATATTGGGAGTGACCTCGGAGTAGGCGGGAATCAGCAGGACGTCGTCGAACGTCACACCCTCCTGGGCCACTTTTTCATCGATAAAAGACATATATAGAGCGTTTTAGAATTCCTTAAGTTTTTCTGCGATAGTGATTGTCTGCTTGCGGTCGGGGCCTACGGAGATCATCCCGACGGGAGTCTCGGTTATTTCCTCGATCTTGCGGACGTATGCCTTGGCGGCTTCGGGGAGTTCGTCGAACGAGCGGCAGCCGGTGATGTCTTCCTTCCAACCGTCCATTTCGATCAGCACGGGTTTGCAACGGGCGAGGGTGGCGATGGTCGACGGGGGAGCCTGAAGGATCTCGCCGTCACATTCGTAGCCGGTGCAGATCATGATCTTGTCGAGGCCCGAGAGGACGTCGAAGAGCATGAGGGCCCACCAGTCGATTCCGGCCAGACGCGAGGTGTAGCGGGCAACGACAGCGTCGAACCAACCCACACGGCGCGGACGGCCGGTGACGGTTCCGTACTCATGACCGCGTTCGCGGATCTCATGGGCGCGCTCGTCGAAGAGCTCGGTCGGGAAGGGGCCTTCACCGACGCGGGTGCAGTATGCCTTGGCGACGCCGACGACGTTCTTGATCCACTTCGGCGAGATGCCCGCGCCGACCGGCACGCTTGCGGCTGAGGGAGTCGAGGAAGTCACGTAGGGGTAGGTGCCGTGGTCGATACAGAGCATCATGCCCTGCGCACCCTCGAAGAGGATCTTCTTGTCGGCCTGGCGGAGGTAGGAGTCGATCAGGAGCGAAGTGTCCGTGATCATCGGGCCGATCACCCTGGCGATCTCCATATATTGGTCATAGACCTGCTTGAAGTCGTAGGTCGGCAGGCCGAGCATCTCGAGCTGAGGATTTTTCTCGGCCAGTGCAGCCTGAAGGCGCTCGGCGAAATATTCGGGCTCGAGGAGGTCGCCGATGCGGAGGCCGGTGCGGCTATACTTGTCGGAGTATGCCGGGCCGATGCCCTTCTTGGTTGTGCCGATCAGCTTGCCTCCCTTGAGGGCTTCGTAGGCGCCGTCGAAGGCAGAGTGCCAGGGCATCACCATCGCCGCGCGGTTCGAGATGAAGAGTTGGTAGTCGGTGATTCCCTGCTTGTGAAGGCGGTCGAGTTCCTCGATGACCGACACGGGGTTGACGACCATGCCGTTTGCCATCACGTTGACGGTCTTCGGGTTGAAGATGCCCGAGGGGATCGACTGGAGCGAATACTTGTGGCCGTCGAAGACAACGGTGTGGCCGGCGTTGTTGCCCCCCTGATAGCGGACAACCATGTCGGCGCGACATGCGAAATAATCGGTTATTTTACCCTTTCCCTCGTCTCCCCACTGGGAGCCGATGACAACTAAAGATTCCGACATTACTCTTCGAGTTTATTGCGTTTGTAAATGTAATCGACGTTCTTCATGTAGTAGTCGAGCGTGAAGCATGCCTCGAGTTCCTCGGGGGTGAGCATCGAGCTGACTGTGGGGTCTTCGGCGAGGAGCTCGGCGTAAGGACGGCCTTCGGCCATCGCGCGCATGGCGATGGGCTGGACGGTGTCGTATGCCTTTTCGCGGACGAAGCCCTTCTCGATCAGTGCGTTCATCACGCGCTGGGCGAAGATGACGCCGTTCGTGCGGTAGATGTTGGCCTTCATCTGGTCTTCGAAGACTACGAGGTTCTCGAGGATCGACATCATGCGGTTGAGCATGTAGTCGAGCAGGATGGTGGCGTCGGGCATGAGGATACGCTCGGTGGCCGAGTGGGAGATGTCGCGTTCGTGCCAGAGGGCGACGTTGTCGTATGTGGTCTGCATGTATCCGCGGAGCACGCGTGCGCAACCGCACATGTTCTCGCTGCCGATCGGGTTGCGTTTGTGGGGCATAGCCGACGATCCCTTCTGGCCCTTGCCGAACGACTCCTCGACCTCGTGGACCTCGGTGCGCTGGAGGTTGCGTACCTCGAGGGCCATCTGTTCGATGGTGGCTCCGATCAGGGCGATTGTGGCCATGTAGTATGCGTGGCGGTCACGCTGGATGACCTGGGTCGAGATATCGGCCGAGGCGATTCCGAGGTGTTCGCAGACATAGTCCTGGACGAAGGGGGGGATGTTGGCGAAGTTGCCGACCGCACCGCTGATCTTGCCGACCTCGACGCCGCGCGAGGCGTAGTCGAAGCGTTCGATGTTCCGGCGCATCTCTTCGTGCCAGAGGACCCACTTGAGGCCGAACGAGGTGATGTCGGCGTGGATTCCGTGGGTGCGACCGATACAGGGGGTGTATTTGAAGCGGAGTGCCTGGCGCTTAAGCATAGCCGAGAAGCGGCGGAGGTCATCCTTGATGATCTCGTTGGCCTGCTTGAAGATATATCCGTTGGCGGTGTCGACCACGTCGGTCGAGGTCAGACCGTAGTGGATCCATTTGCGTTCCTCGCCGAGCGACTCGGAGACGGTGCGGGTGAAGGCTACGATATCGTGGCGGGTCTGCTGTTCGATCTCCTTGATACGGTCGATGTTGAATGTAGCCTTTGCGTTGAGTTTCTCGATGTCTTCGGGGGGAACCACGCCAAGTTCTCTCCAGGCTTCGGCTGCGAGGAGTTCAACCTTGAGGTATGCGTTGAACTTGTTTTCCTCGGTCCATATCTGCCGCATGACGTCGCGGCCGTAACGTTCTATCATGATGTCTAAGTTTATTATTGACTTCGCTTTTTGCCAGTAGGGACGCGATTAATCGCGTCCATAATGGTATCGGGTTTGTCGTGGGGGACGCGATTAATCGCGTCCCTACTGGGCTCTCCACAAACCTGACGGTTGGAAGGAGCCATAGTTATGTTTGCCAGTAGGGACGCGATTAATCGCGTCCACGATGATGGCGGGTTTGTCGTGGGGGACGCGATTAATCGCGTCCCTACTGGGCTCTCCCAAAACCTGACGGTTGGAAAGGGGGGCTAACTCCTTATATGTTGGAGCCAGCACTCGACGATGTTGAGCATGAGGCCGGCGATGGTCATCGGGCCGACGCCGCCGGGGACGGGGGAGATGGCGGCGGCTTTCTCCTTGACGGCGTCGAAGTCGACGTCGCCGATGAGGTGGCCTGTGGCGGGGTCATAGGTGATGCCGACGTCGATCACGACGGCGCCGGGCTTGACCATGTCGGCCTTGATCAGGCGCGGGGAGCCGGCGGCGACGACGAGGATGTCGGCTTCGCGGGTGACGGCTCCGAGGTCGCGGGTGTGGGTATGGGCGATCGTGACGGTTGCGTCACGGTCAAGCAGCATCTTGGCGACGGGGAAGCCGACGAGATTGCTGCGGCCGACGACAACGGCCCTCGCCCCGTCGATACGCGTTCCGATCGAGTCGAGCATGGCGATGATTCCGCGCGGAGTGCAGGCGCGGACCCCGGGGAGTGCCTGGGCCAGACAGCCGGCGTTGCCCGGCGTCAGACCGTCGACGTCTTTCGAGGGGCTGACGTGTTCGATGATCTTCTGCGTGTCGATATGCTGAGGGAGAGGAAGCTGGACGAGGATTCCGTCGACCGTCGGGTCATTGTTGAGGCTGTCGACCAGGTCGAGCAGCTCCCGGTGGGAGATGTCGGCCGGCCGGTGGATAGTCGTGTTCTCGATACCCACCTCGGCGCAGGCCTTGGCCTTGGCGCGGACATAGGTCTCGCTCGACTTGTCGTCGCCGACGAGAATCACCGCCAGGCGGGGAGCACGTGCTCCCTCGCCGGTGATCTCGGCTACGGAAGCCGCCAGATTCGTCTTTATCTGTTTGGCAAGTTCCTTGCCGTCGATTATTGTCATTTTCTCTTCGGTATAGAGTGGGTTAGAGGCTGTAGTGGCCGATGTCGGTTCGCCAGAAGAGGCCGGGAGCGTCGATCTTCTTGATGTCGGCCATCACGCGGTCGCGAGCCTGGGCAACGTCGTCGCCCATGGCGGTGATCATCATCACGCGGCCGCCGGCGCTGACGAGATTGCCCTCGCGGCGTGCGGTGCCCATGTGGATCACCTCACCGTTGACCTTCTCGGTGCCCTTGATTTCGATTCCCTTGGCGTATGATCCGGGGTAACCCTCGGCGGCAAGCACGACACCGAGACAGGTCGCCGCATCCCACGAAGTGGGACAGTCGACACCGTCGACGGCGCTCTCGAAGAGGGTGTAGATATCGGTCTTCAGGCGAGGAAGAACCACTTCGGTCTCCGGGTCGCCGAAGCGGGCGTTGAACTCGATCACCTTCGGGCCGTCTGCCGTCAGGATCAAACCGCCGTAGAGGACACCGCAGTAGTCGATTCCTTCGTCGGCGAGTGCGTCGGCCGTCTTCTGCATGATCTCGGTCAGCGCACGCTCACGAACCTCGTCGGTCACGAACGGAACGGGTGAGTAGGCACCCATGCCGCCGGTGTTGGGACCCTCGTCGTTGTCGAAGGCACGTTTGTGGTCCTGGGCGATAGCGAGCGGGTAGAGCTTGCGGCCCGAAACGATGCACATGAACGAGAATTCGGGACCTTCGAGGAAGTCCTCGATCACGACGCGCCCCTTGCCGAAGGCGGCGCCCTGAAGCATGTCGCGGAGGGCAGCCTGGGCCTCCTCATAAGTCGGGGCCACAACCACACCCTTGCCGGCGGCCAGACCGTCGTATTTAACGACGGCCGGGAGCGGGCGGTTGCGGACGTACTCCCAGGCCTGGTCGTAGTCGTCAAACGAACGGTAGGCGGCTGTCGGGATTCCGTGGCGCTCCATGATCTCCTTTGCGAACTCCTTGCTGCTCTCGATTCGTGCGGCCGAGCGGGTGGGACCGAAAATCTTCAGTCCCTCCTCGGCGAAACGGTCGGCGATCCCTTCGGCCAGCGCGGCCTCGGGACCGACGACGGTCAGGTCGATATTGTGTTCCTTGGCGAAGCGGGCGAGGGCGTCGGTGTCGGTCACCTTTATGTCGACACACTCGGCCTTGTCCGCGATCCCGGCGTTACCGGGAGCGCAGAAGATCTTGGCCACGCGCGACGAGCGGGCGAGGGCGTTGACGATAGCGTGTTCGCGGCCGCCGCTACCGACGACGAGCACCCGTTTCACTTTCTTGTCTTCTATCATAAGGAGTTGTGGATCAGTGTTTGAAGTGACGCATACCGGTGAAGAGCATGGTGATACCCTTTTCGTTTGCCTTCTTGATAGCGTCTTCGTCGCGGATCGAGCCGCCGGGCTGAACGATGGCGGTCACGCCGTAGTTCGAGGCGAGTTCGACGGTGTCGTCGAAGGGGAGGAAGCCGTCTGAGGCGAGCACGAGGCCTTCGGTGTGGCCGGCTGCCTTAGCCTCTTCGAGGGCGATTCCGGCCGAGCCGACGCGGTTCATCTGGCCGGCGCCTACGCCGAGTGTCTGGCCATCCTTGACAACGACGATCGCGTTGCTCTTCACGTGCTTGACAACCTTCCAGCCGAAGTCCATGTCGGCCAGTTCGGCGGGGGTAGGCTTGCGCTCGGTGACGGTCATGTCTTCGGTCACGTCGAGACAGTTGACGTCGGCGTCCTGAACGAGCAGACCGCCCGACATGCCGACATACTGGCGCTGGGGCTGCTTCTCGTTGTCCATCTTCACCTCGAGCAGGCGGAGGTTCTTCTTCTTCGAGAAGACCTCGAGCGCTTCGGGTGTGAATTCGGGAGCCATCACGATCTCGAGGAAGATGGGTTTCATCATCTCGGCCACTTCACCGGTCAGCGGACGGTTGACGGCGACGATGCCGCCGTAGATGCTGACCTTGTCGGCCTCGTAAGCCTTGGTCCATGCCTCCTTGAGATCCTTGCCGACGGCGGCGCCGCAGGGGTTCATGTGCTTGAGACCCACGGCGAAGGGCTCCTTAAACTCGCGGACGATAGCGAGGGCGGCGTTGGCGTCCTGGATGTTGTTGTAGCTCAGTTCCTTGCCTCCGAGCTGACGGGCGTATGCCACCGAGTAAGAGACCTCTGGCTTAGAGCGATAGAACTTGGCCTGCTGGTGGGGGTTCTCGCCGTAGCGGAGCGACTGAACGAGGTCGAAGTCGAGGAAGAGCTTCTCGTCGAGACCGGCCTCGCGGCGCATGTATTCGGCGATTCGGCTGTCATAGAGGGCGGTGTGGGTGAACGCCTTTGCCGACAGCTTGAAGCGGGTTTCGGGCAGGGTGTTGCCTGTCTCGGTGATTTCGGCGATGATCTTGTCGTAATCGTCCGGGTCGCAGACAACGGTCACGGCGGCGAAGTTCTTGGCGGCCGAGCGGAGCATCGAAGGACCGCCTATGTCGATATTCTCGACGGCGTCTTCCAGGGTGGTTCCCTCTTTGGCGATGGTGGCCTCGAAGGGGTAGAGGTTGACGCAGACCATGTCGATCGGCTCGATGCCGTTTTCGGCGATGGTCGCCATGTGGTCAGCCTTATCGCGACGGGCGAGCAGACCGCCGTGAACCTTGGGGTGGAGGGTCTTCACGCGACCCTCGCATATCTCGGGGAAGCCGGTGACGTCGCTGATGTTGATGACGTCAAGGCCCGCCTCGCGAAGTTTGGTCATTGTGCCTCCGGTGGCGATGATGTCCCACCCGAGGTTCTTGAGGGCCTTTGCGAACTCCACAACGCCCCGTTTGTCGCTTACGCTTATGAGTGCTCTCATATTGAGTGATAGTCTTTTAGTGGTTATTTGCCTTCATCTTCAAGGAGAAGGATGTCGACGCCGGGGCCTTCGGTCACGCGGCCGATGACAACCGGTTTCTCGCCGGCCTTCTCGAGGACCTGCATGGCCTTTTCGGCATCATCCTCGTCGACGGCGATGACCATGCCGACACCCATGTTGAAGATGTTGAACATCTCGCGGTGGGGGATGTTGCCGTACTTTTCGATCAGGCGGAAGACGCCGGGGATCTCCCAGGTGCCTTCGGTGATCATGGCTCCCTGTCCGTCGGGGAAGATACGTGGGATATTCTCGTCGAAGCCGCCGCCGGTGATGTGGGCGATTCCGTGAACGTCAACCTCTTCGAGAAGCTTGTGGACCGGCTTCACGTAGATGCGGGTCGGTTCGAGGAGCGCGTCGCCGAGAGTGCGGCCGGGGATCTCCTCGTACTCCTTCTTGAGGTCGAGGTGGTTGTCGGCGATCACTTTGCGGACAAGGCTGAAGCCGTTTGAGTGAACACCGCTCGAGGGGAGGGCGATCAGGACGTCGCCGATGGCTACCTTTGAGCAGTCGATCAGGCGGTCTTTCTCAACGGCGCCTACGGTGAAGCCGGCGATGTCATATTCACCTTCGGCATACATTCCGGGCATCTCGGCAGTCTCGCCGCCGACGAGGGCGCAGTCGGCCTGGCGGCAGCCTTCGGCCACACCCGAGACGATCGCTTCGACAACCTCAGGGTGGTTCTTACCCACGGCCACATAGTCGAGGAACACGAGGGGACGGGCACCCTGGGCGAGGACATCGTTGACACACATGGCGACGGCGTCGATGCCGATCGTGTTGTGGCGGTCCATCTCGAAGGCCAGCTTCAGCTTGGTGCCGACACCGTCTGTGCCGCTGACAAGAATCGGGTGGCGGTAGCCGAGCGACCCGAGGTCGAACATTCCGCCGAAGGCGCCGATGTTGCCCATCACGCCCGGACGGTTTGTCGAGGCCACATGTTTCTTGATGCGGCTGACAACTTCATATCCCGCTTCGAGGTTCACACCCGAAGCTTCATAACTTTTTGCCATATATAGTTTTAGTTGTTTTTACGGAAATAATTGACGGCGTTGCGGAAGAGGTTCTGACGCTTCTCGCCGGGGATGTTCTTCATCAGGCCGTCGGCATAACGTTCGGAGTGGGCCATCTTTCCGAGCACGAGGCCGTCTGGCGAGATGATGCCTTCGATCGCTTCGGTCGAACCGTTGGGGTTTGCCGGCGAGTCCATGGTGGCGTTGCCTTCGGCGTCGACATACTGGAAGGCGATCTGGCCGTTGCGGCGGAGTTCGGCCGCGAGCTCGGCGCTTGCGGTGAACTTGCCTTCACCGTGAGAGGCGGCTACGGTGTGGAGGTCGCCGAGTTCGAAGCCTTCGAGCCAGGGAGACTTGACCGAAGCCGTTCGGGTGGTCACCATCTGTGATATGTGGCGGTGGATGTCATTGTGGAACAGCGTCGGGCTGTCCGGGGTGAGTTCGCCGATCTTGCCGAAGGGGAGAAGGCCTGACTTCACGAGGGCCTGGAAGCCGTTGCAGATTCCGAGCACGAGACCCTTGCGGGCAAGGAGGCGCTCGATTGAGGCCTTAACCTTTTCGTTCTGAAGCACGGAGGCGATGAACTTGCCGCTTCCGTCGGGCTCGTCTCCGGCCGAGAATCCGCCCGAGATAGCGAGGATATCACACTTGTCGATCTCTTCGGCCATGCGGTCGGTAGAGCGGTCGATGTCTTCGGGCGTCAGGTTGCAGAAGACGGTGGTGACGGTCTTCGCACCTTCGCGTTCGAAGGCGCGGGCCATGTCATAGTCGCAGTTAGTGCCGGGGAAGGTCGGGAGGTAGACGGTCGGATGTTCAACCGGAGCGCCCTCGCGACGGGTGGTGTTCTTCTCCGAAACGGCATTCTCGACGCGGCCACGCTTGGGGGTGCTGTCGGGATAAACCTCGTTGAACTTGGTGCGGTTGGCCTGATAGAGGTCTTCGATAGCCATTTCGACACCGTTGACGATCAGCTTGTCGTCGGCGATGGTCTCGCCGATCTCGACGAAGGCGGGGTCGGAGATCGGAGACTTGGCCTCGACGAGGATTGTGCCGTAGCCGAGGTCGAAGAGTTCAGCCTCGTCGACGTTTACCTTCGCGCCGATTCGGTTGCCGAACGTGCTCTTGGCCAGAGCTTCGGCCAGACCTCCGAATCCGAGGGCGGAGGCGGCGGCGATGTTGCCCGCCTCCGATTGCTCGTTCATCTTCGTGAAGTTAGCCTTCAGAAGGTCGGTGTCGGGGGTTTGGTCAGCCTTGGGTGTGTGGCGCAGTAGATAGAGCTTGTGGCCCGCTTCCTTGAATTCGGGGCTTACGACGCGGTTGGCGTCGACGGTGGTGATACCGAAGGCGATCAGCGTCGGGGGCACCGAGATGTGTCCGAACGTTCCGCTCATCGAGTCCTTGCCGCCGATTGAGCCGAGACCGAGCTCCATCTGCATGCGGAGTGTGCCGAGAAGTGCAGCCAAGGGTTTGCCCCAGGCGTGGCGCGAGGTCATCTTCTCGAAATATTCCTGATAGGAGAAACGCATTCCCGACCAGTCGGCACCGGCCGCGGCCACCTTGGCCACAGAGTCGACAACGGCATACTGCGAGCCGTGGAACGGGCTCCACGACGACAGCTCGGGGTTGAAGCCGAAGCTCATGATCGAGGCGGTGTCCGTGTGGTGGTTGCCGACGGGGAGTTTCTGTACAGAAACCTGAGATTCAGTCTGTTGGGTACGACCGCCGAAAGGCATCAGGACGGTCGAGGCGCCGATCGACGAGTCGAACATCTCGATCAGACCCTTCTGGGAGGTCACGTTGGGCAGAGCGAGGGTCGACTTGAACTTCTCTTCGAGAGTATCGCCTTCGGGGTTGCGCTTGAAGGGATCGAGGTCTTCGAAGGTGCCGACGGTAGCCTGGGCGAAGTGGGGGGCGCCGGCCGAGTCGATGAACTCGCGCTTGAGGTCGGCCACTACCTCGCCGTTATAGTACATGCGCATGCGGCCCGAGACGGTCACATCGGCGACGTGGCGCACCTCGAGGTTTTCTTCGCCGCAATATTTCATGAACTCCTCCATGTCCTTGCGCTCAACGACGACGCTCATGCGCTCCTGGCTTTCGGAGATGGCGAGTTCGGTGGGGTTCAGACCGTCATATTTGGTTGTCACGCGGTCGAGATAGATGTCGAGACCGTCGGTCAGCTCACCGATGGCGACGCTGACGCCGCCGGCGCCGAAGTCGTTCGACTTCTTGATCAGACGTGTCACCTCAGGGCGACGGAAGAGGCGCTCGATCTTGCGCTCTTCGGGGGCGTTACCCTTCTGAACCTCCGAGCCGCACTCTTCGAGCGAGGCCTCGGTGTGTTCTTTTGAAGAGCCGGTCGCGCCGCCGATACCGTCTCGGCCGGTGCGGCCGCCGAACATGAGGATGACGTCGCCCGGTTCGGGACGTTCGCGGCGAACGTCGTCAGCCTTGACGGCACCGACAACGGCACCGACTTCGAGACGCTTGGCCACGTATCCGGGGTGGAAGATCTCGCGGACATGAGTGGTGGCCAGACCGATCTGGTTGCCGTATGATGAGTAGCCCGAGGCGGCACGGAGCGAGATCACGCGCTGGGGAAGCTTGCCGGCCATTGTATCCGACACGGGTTGCCAGATGTCGGCCGCTCCGGTCACACGCATCGCTTGATAGACGTATGCGCGACCGCTCAGCGGGTCACGGATGGCACCGCCGAGACAGGTGGATGCGCCTCCGAAAGGCTCTATCTCGGTCGGGTGGTTGTGGGTTTCGTTCTTGAACTGAAGGAGCCAGCGCTCGGTCTTGCCGTCGACATCGACGTCGACGAAGATTGAGCAGGCGTTGTTCTCCTCGCTCTGCTCGAGGTCGTCGAGTTTGCCGTGGGCCTTGAGCCAGCGGGCGCCGATTGTGGCGAGGTCCATGAGGCAGAGATCCTTCTGTTCGCGGCCGAGTTCGCGGCGGACATTGTGCCACTCTTCGAGTGTCTGACGGATGGCGTCGGCCGCCGGAGAATCCTCAACCTCGATGTCGGTCAGACGCGAGGTGAAAGTGGTGTGGCGGCAGTGGTCGCTCCAGTATGTGTCGAGGATTCTGAGCTCCGTCTCGTTGGGGTCGCGGCCTTCGGCGGTGAAGTATTTGACCACCTCCATCAAGTCGTCGGCGTTCATGGCCAGACCGTTGGCTTTTACCCATTCGGGAGCCTGGTCCGGAGTGATGTCGCGGAACCCTTCGAGCACCTTGACCTCCTTGGCCACGGCGCGTTCCGGAGCGGTGAGGACCGTCATGTCCTTGGCGCGCGATTCGACGGCGTTGATGGTATATTTCTTGATCTTCTCGAGGTCCTCCCTGCTGACTGAATTGTCAAAGACGAGGAGCTTGGCCGAGCGGATCTCGATGTCGGCCGAGGGGTCGATCAGCTTGACGCAGTCCTTGGCCGAGGCGGCGCGCTGGTCGAACTGGCCGGGGAGGCACTCGATGGCGATATAGGGTGATTCTGAAAGGTCGAAAGAGTCGGCGACAGTGTCGGTCGCTGTCTCGCCGAAGACCTTGTAGCGCGCTTTGTCAACGAGTTCGGGGTCGAAGCCGAAGAGGTCGTAGACGCAGAACACGCGCAGATCCTTGATGTCGAGGCCGAGGTTTGAATTGAGCTCGTTGCGGAGGCTTTCGGCCTCGACGCGATAGGGCTCTCTCTTCTCGACAAAAAGACGGTAGTTGCTCATTATGATGTTGGTAGAGTGAAATTTAGACTTGTTATAGGGTATCGTTTGCGGCGAGGACCTTGTCGCTCTGTTCCTTGCGGAAGGCGTCGAGCTCATCCTTGAGACGGGTGTCGGTGATTGCCATCATTTCGATAGCGAGGAGGGCGGCGTTCTTTGCGCCGTCGATGGCGACGGTAGCGACGGGGATACCCGAGGGCATCTGGACCATCGAGAGGAGGGAGTCGATGCCTTCGAGCGAGCGCGACTTGATGGGCACGCCGATCACGGGCAGAGTGGTGTATGCGGCAACGACGCCACCGAGGTGGGCTGCACCGCCGGCGCCGGCGATGATTGCGGCGAACCCGCGGCCGCGGGCTGAAGAGGCCCACTCCTCGACCTGAGCGGGAGTGCGGTGTGCGCTGAGCACCTTCATTTCATACTCCACACCGAAACGGTCGCAGATCTCCGCGGCCCCTTTCATGACTCCCAGATCGCTCGTGGAGCCCATAACAATTCCGATTTTCATGTCTGATATATCTTCGATAAAACGGTTTAAACAGAGGTGATGGCGTTAAATAAACGACTGACCGCCACGCGTTTAGAGCGTGACGGTCTTATGTTTGTCGCTAATTGTTCCGCTTGAGTTTGCGCACGCGGCCGCACATCCCGCAGGGAGTCAGGCGTACGCACTTGTCCGCAGAAAACTGCGCGCCCCGTCGCCAGCTGCAGACGTCTCGGGAACGTCGGCGCTCATGATGGCATATGTGACAGGATAAATATCTCATGACGGAGCCACAGACTTTCGTTTGGAACTGCAAAGTTACGAAATATTTCGCTCATGTGCAAACTCTGGCTCCGGATGCCCTCATTTTTAGCAGACGAGGTCGGATAGGAGACGGTCGAAGGTGTCGTCAGGGGTGGAAGTGGGGGTGGAAAGAAGGCCCGGGTGGGAGGGAGAGACCTGAATGATGGCGCTTTTGGCGGCTGCGAGCCAGCGGTAACGCTCCTCGGCGGGAAGGTCGGCGGCGGGGACGTCCTGACGCTCGAAGAGGGAGAGCTGATTGCGCAGACGGGGGAGGTCAACCTTCGGGTCGAAGGCCTTCAGTCGAGCCTCGTTGAGATGGATCCGGCCCTTCATCCAGCGGCGGCGCTTGCAGAGCATGATCAGCCCGACGTTGATGAACTCCTCGCGATCCACTCGCGGTACATATCGGATCACCGCATACTCGTACAGGGCGGCGTCGGCGGGAAGCTGAGAGGCGCTCATGACTTTAAGGGGAGTTTTGAGCGCTCTTCGATGGCGCGCCGGGTGAATACTTCGGAATTGGCGAGGCGTCCGAGCAGGAACTTGCGGTAAGTCTCGCGTCTTTCAGTCGCGGAAATCTCCGATTCCGGTTCAGTAAGCCACTCTTCGGGAATCAGGTCGACGATCTTCGAGAGGGTCCGCGGTGTGATGGCTTGACGCATGAGCTTGTCGGCCTCCTCAAGACGCGAGGCGAGCGGAAGCAGGGCATGGGTTCTGATGAAGGGGAAGGGGTCGGCGATCGCTTCGTCGACCGGGCGCCAAGAATGGTGAAAATAGAGCGACGCACCGTGGTCGATTAGCCACAGCTCATTGTTCCACATCATCATGTTCGGATTCAGTCGCGTACGGTCCACATTGGTCAGAAATGCATCCATCCACACAATTTTCGAGGCCGTCAGCGGGTCGACGGTGTCGAGGTTCACGGCAGGGTCATAGGTCATTGCCCGGTCGAGGAAGTGGAGCCCCAAGTTGAGGCCTTCGGACTTTCGGAGAAGTTCCTGCACCTCCTGATCCGGCTCGGTAATTCCGAAAAGATGGTCGAGGTCGAGCAAAACGAGTTCCGGAGTGCGGAACTTGAAGGCCTTGGCGACCATCCCGCCGACAAATTCGGAGATGAGGCTTTTGGCGCCATGTCCGGCTCCGAGTAGCTTGACGGCGTAACGGAAGCCGTCGTCGGCCTCCCCCAAAGCCGGCAGCGAGCCCCCTTCGCGCAGGGGTGTTATATATCGAGTCAGTGTCTGTCTTCTGATTTCCATACCTATATAACGAAGCTTTAGCCTATGTTAGTCCCTTACCTTGACGATTTGCGGGGTTGTATTTGTTAATAACCGTTAAAATTAGTGTGAAAATTTCTTCGATACGTTAAATTACCTTAAAAAGACGATTTTTGGATTGTGTTGTATAACATAATTCAAAAATATTGTCTACCTTTGCATCGAGTTTTTCATGGTATTAGATTTTAAGGTTAACGCAAGATTGGTTGTCGCGATGACAATCAATTTTTTTTTGTCCTTTGTGGGAGTGGGCTACGCAGTAGACCCTCGCTGAAGCTTCGGGGCTATTCAAAAACCTGACGGTTGGTAATGTCGGCGCAAGGAGCGCCGGCTTCCAGCCGGTCCCAGTAGGGACGCGATTCAATGCTGTTTACTTAA
>CAZTSQ010000034.1:0-23595 GCA_964615915.1 uncultured Sangeribacter sp. | reverse complement strand
TCGACGGCCGCAAGACCACCGAGATCCGCCCCATCTGGTGTGAGGTCGACTACCTTCCCGGCCCTCACGGTGCCGCTATCTTCACCCGCGGTGAGACTCAGGCACTTGTGACCGCCACTCTCGGAACCACTCTCGACGAAAAGATCATCGACGACGTTCTCAATCAGTCGAAAGAGCGTTTCCTTCTCCACTACAACTTCCCCCCCTTCTCGACCGGCGAAGCGCGTCCGCAGCGTGGCGTGGGCCGTCGTGAGATCGGTCACGGAAACCTCGCCCACCGTGCGCTGAAGCGTATGTTCCCCGACGGCTTCCCCTATACCTGCCGTATCGTCAGCGACATCCTCGAGTCTAACGGCTCGTCGTCTATGGCTACCGTCTGTGGCGGTACACTCGCCCTGCTCGATGCCGGCGTGAAGATGAAGCGCCCCGTTGCCGGTGTCGCCATGGGTCTTATCTCTGACGAAGGCAACGTCAAATATGCCATCCTCTCCGACATCCTTGGCGATGAGGACCACCTTGGCGACATGGACTTCAAGGTGACCGGCACAACAGACGGTATCACCGCCACCCAGATGGATATCAAGTGTGACGGCCTCAGCTATGAAGTGCTCGAGAAGGCTCTCGAACAGGCTCGTCAGGGTCGCCTCCATATCCTCAATATAATCAACGAGACCATCCCCGAACCCCGCGAGGACTACAAGCCCCACGTGCCCCGTATCGTCACCATCGAGATTCCGAAAGAATTCATCGGTGCCGTTATCGGCCCTCAGGGCAAGGTCATCCAGGGTATCCAGGAAGAGACCGGAACTACCATCTCGATCGACGAAGACGAGAAGCTCGGAATCGGACGTGTCGAGATCGCTTCGAGCGACAAGACCGGTATCGACGCCGCCCTGGCCAAGATCCGTGCGATCGTTGCTCTTCCCGAAGAGGGCGAGACCTACGAAGGAACAGTCCGTTCGATTCTCGACTTCGGTGCGTTCGTCGAGTTTATGCCCGGCAAGGACGGTCTTCTCCATATCAGCGAAATCTCATGGAACCGTCTCGACTCGATGGAGCAGAGCGGTCTGAAAGAGGGCGACAAAGTGACAGTCAAGCTCCTTGAGGTTGACAAGAAGACCGGCAAGTATCGCCTCTCGATGCGCGCTCTGACCGAGAAGCCCGAAGGATACGTTGAGCGCGAGGCTCGTCCCCGTGGAGAACGTCCCCGCCGTGACGGCGACCGTCCGCGTGGCGACCGTCCCCGCTTTGACGGCGACCGACCCCGTCGCGACAACAACAACGGTCCCCGCGGTCCGCGTGGTCCCCGTCGCGACTGATAAAGGTTCAGACGACTGCAACTGAGGATGTTGGCGCGATCATGAGAAAAAGTTGAAAATTTTTTTCAACCCGATTAAACCAAAATATCCTTCGGTTGTCAAAGATAAAGACAGGTGGCCTGTCTATTACTCAACGGGCCACTTGTTGAATACTCCAATCATACATTCAAGGACAGGGGATATTCCGTAAGAGATTATATGATATCACCGGAAACAGGGAGCTGTAGTGATTACAGCTCCCTGTTTTTCTTTAGTAGGAATGATTTTTTGGTTGAACAGTTGGTGAATTCTGAAATTTTGTCTAACTTTGTTGCCGACTCTTGCCGATTTAAGATTCTACTTGTACTTTTTTATACCAAGCACGATAATTTGAAGAAAAAGTTGCCTCTCTTCGATGATGGACGAGGAGGCTGGTGGCTCATGTATCTAATCCATCATAATTTCAAACAACTTTTTCATCTAATTAAATGAAAAACCAACTTTACTCTATCCTGATGCTGTTGGCTCTCGTGCTTGGAGTCTCGTCAGCAAAAGCCGCGACATTCGACTACGGCTTCTCGTATGCTTCGTTCGGAGTGAACGACAACTACGACTACCAGTACAAGTATGCCGACAACGACTTCGGATCGAACATCACGTTCACGGGTCTTCCGACTGGGGTGACTCTCGACAGCTCGAAGGCACCGGCCAAGTGGATCCGCGAAGACGGCGCCACAGTCGAGGCCGACATCACCTACTTCCTGAACTCGGCCTGGATGATGTTCACCATGTCGGCTCCGTGGCCGATCGACCCCTACGGCGTCTGGACCTGCGTTCTTCCGCAGGGTCTCTTCAAGGACGGCGAAAAGGAGAGCGTCGAGAAGACCCTCAAGATCACATGGATCGACCCCAACGCAACCAACGACCGCCCCGAGTTTGAGGTTACCAAGGTTGACTTCTTCAACACCACCGACATCTTCCGCGCCATGGAAGGTGCGCCGGCCGATGTCCCCGTGACCATGATGTACACCCTCTGGAAGACCGTCACCGGCGGTGAGAACCTGATGGACTGGGAAAGTTCGCCGAAGGCCATCGCCTCACTTAACCAGAACCGCGGCATCGTATTCAACACCACATGGGATGAATGGATCGAATGCTTCGTGGCCGAGGTTCAGCGCAAGGACGGCACCGGCGACAAGGACGTCTGGAACCAGGAGACCGTTCAGGAGGCCACCAACGGTTCAGTATACTGCAAGAACTATGTGGGCACGAGCGGAAGCGACTGCGTGGCCTATCCCCATCCTCTCCTCGGCTGCGGCGGCAACGCCAACACTCGCGAATACGAGCAAGGCGTGGTCTACACGTTCGACATCTACTTCTACGACTCGATGCAGAAGCGCGGCATGGACTGGCAGCCGGGCCACAAGCTCGCCTGCGGCAGCTACCACTTCGAGTTCACCGGCGCCACCGTCCCCTATGAATACTCGACTATCGCCAAGCTGGTGAGCATCAGCCCCGTACCGGCCAACATCACCGACCTCGGACTTGCACCCGAGGACCCCGGAGTTGTCAAGGGCGTGAACGACAAGATCGTCTTCACGTGGTCTGCACCGGTAACCATGACGGCGACCTACTCACTTGGCCAAGGTGCCGGTCTTGCCAACCTTCAGAGCTGCACCCCGAACGCAGACCGCACCGTATGGACCGTCGTGCCGGGAGCGGCCGTAGTTAGCGACGGCGAGGGCGGCACTCTGAGCACGCTGGAATTCAACGTACAGGCAATCGACGCAGACGGCCACTATGTCAAGGGCAACGTCGGGGCCAAGGATTACACGATGTTCGTTCCGCAGTTCAAGTTCGAGGACGTGGAGACGGGCCTTGAAGGCGTCGAGGCGATGAACCTCGTCATCGAGGGTGCGGACGGCATGCTCAGCGTCAGCGGTCTGTCAGAAGGCTCGCAGATCAGCCTCTACACGCTGACGGGCGTTGAGGTGGCCAACCGCGTTGTCGCCGGCACATCGGCCACAATCGGCAACGTCCTCAACGGCACCTACCTGCTCGTCATCAAGAGCGGCGACGTGAAGAAGACCGTCAAGATCCTCCTCTGATTCCACTCAATTACACCTCCAAACAACAAGACAGCGGGCATCCCTCACCGGGTGCCCGCTTTAATTGATGCTTGTGTCTCACACTTCTTTTCACCAATTACTGTTTATGGAGAAGTTCAAATAATTTGTATACATTTGAATAGGATTCGCCATCGTTTCCGATTCCCTTTGCATTGTTCATTGCATCCTCCAACTTGTTGTCTGCCACCAAAGAGGTTACCCATTCTGATTTTGATAAAAAAGACTGTTGTTTACTGAAGTTGGGTAGATAACGTCTCAGTAAATTTATCACTTCTTCTGATGAGGTAAAATATCGGTTAGTCTTTATATAATGCAAAAGAAACCAAAACTCAATGGATGGCATACTATCACATAAGATTACCGATGGGTTGTTTGCATACTTCCGACACATTGCCTCAAACTTGATCTTGTCGGCGCGGTGAATTCTTGTAACGTCGGTATCGAATACGCAAACGGCCACTCCTTCATCCGAAAGAACTCTATCTACCTGCCTATCAAGATCATCGATATTCTGTTCAGTGAAATTCCGAGGTTTACAGACATAATTATAACCTTTACAACTTTTCAGATGAGTGAAATAGAATCTCTCGGTAGCTCCTTCTCCTATAATGGTTATAGTCGGCGCCTTTAGCTTTCGCTCTTTAATCTTTCTTGCCATTACAATACGTTGGGTAAGGCGCCGAATCGACCGTTCATATAGGCGCGGTGAATAGATGAGAGTTTGTTGAGACCCTTGAAGTCAACGAGCGAAAACAATTGGGAGGTCCCATCCTGCCCTTTTTCTGTGAACCATATAGAATCCTTCCCGAAAATATCATCAATATTTTTCAAAATAGGATCATAGTGAGTGGACACTAATAGTTGGGACTTGTTATCGGGATGATTGACAAACTTAGATATCATGTATTCCATCAGATTCGGGTGCATTGAGGCTTCGATTTCATCAACAGCCAGAAATGCCTGTCGGCGAAGCTGTTCAAAAATCACCGATTCCAACTCGACCATTCGCTTTGTACCGGCACTCTGGCATACTTCCGGAAGTATGAATTCAAAGGTCCCCTCCGGTTGAACGACCTTGTGACCAAATAGGGCCGCCATTTTCTGAATCCTGATGTCGGAAATATTGAAGTCCGCTTCCTTGGCAAATTGAAGCAGGTATTCACGAAAATCCTCGCTCTCGGCTATCCGCTTCTTAGCATCGTATGAAAGATTTTCAAGCGAGCCTCTTTGAAGCGGCAACAGGCAAGTGTCGATCCATGAACGCATCATGTCAAGATGTGAGACAGAAACATTCACTTTCTTGAGTGTAGCGAGCAATGACATGTTGCGTAGGCAATTCATTGCCATCACGTCTATCTCTGACTGAGATAATTTTACAATTGCGGGGTTGAAATTTAGTTTCGAGACACCTCTGTCATCTTCGCGACAGAAAACTTTTGTCGGCCTGTTGGAGAGATAGACATAAAGTGATTCATGCGATACTTTCTCAGGATTTACCTTCAGCAGATAGCGATATCGGATTCCATCGACATAGAATTTGAGTTCAAATTCAGTGTCGAATGAGAGAGCCTCTTTACGCAAGAGAAAGGGTTGTACATCCGTTCCATCGTCGTTGGTGGAGGGAATGCGATTCCAAAAAATGCGCAAAAATTCAAAGGCTTCTAAAAGGTTGGATTTACCGCTGGCATTAGCTCCCAGAACAACCGCAAAGCGCAACAGTTTAACCCCGTCCGGCATAGTGACCACACTGTTATAGGGATCGTCACCAGACGGTTCAAAACTCAACTCAATCTCCTCTTTGAAGGACTTGAAGTTAGATATCCTCAGTTCCTGTATCATGGCTCCATACTTTTGGAATGACAAAATTAAGTCCTTTATCTGAGACGGACAAATAAATCACGCAAAATCTGAATCTTAAATGTCATTCTGACCATTCTTTATCTGTTTTAATGATCAAAATCTCAATTCGTCATATTTTATCCGATAATTTATTCTTCATTGACCTCTTCGAAAGCCAGGTTGGTAAAAGGGTAATCTTATAAGGAAGATGGAGAGTTTCTCAAGAAGGATTAACGGTGGAGAGGGGTGCAACCAGACGATTTGATGGGCGAGGGATAAAGTGCGGTGTTGGTAACTGATTGATAGATATGTAATTACCCCCCCCCATAATGCAAAAAGATTGATTAAAAGCTTGCAAATATCAATTGTGTTTTGTAACTTTGCCGGAGCTAAAGCCTGAGACAGGCTTCTCTGTGTTCTTCTCATACCAAGATATTCAAAGATACTTAAACTTCTTTCGCCCGTTGTCGCATGGACTAACTGCGCTCCGGGTGACAGTAGAAAAAAGTCGTCGACCTTCTGATGATGGAGGTGGGTCGGGGGCTGTGTGTAAATCATCCATCACTAATACCTAATCTACTCTTTTCATGAAGAAAAAGTATCTTTACTCACTGGTGACTCTGTTCACCGTGATCTGCGGATTCACCGCATGGAGCGCGGGAGCAGGTGTCAAGGCTCTCGCAGAGAGCGACTCCGGAGCTTTGACGCTCAACGCATCGGAATGCATTCCGGCAGCTGACAGCTCTGTCGAAAGTGTGTCGGACATCGTTCTCACCTTCGGCGCAAACGACACCAACATCAAGCTCAATCCCGATTTCAACGATCCCTTGTTGGCCTTCATCTCCTATGTTCAAGTAAACGGTACAGGGGGAACTGCCACAAAGACTGAACAGGAAATCATGCTTGCCGATGCCCCCTCAATGATTAATCATCAGCTGGACGGCAAGCCTGTCGCTGACAATCAGATTGTTATTCATCTCAAAACACCGATTACTTCGGAAGAGACAAGGAAATACACGCTGATGGTAGGACCCGGTGTATTTATTTCCGAGACTACGGGAATGACAAGTCCGTTTATCAACTACAGTTGGACTGTTGAGCCCAAGCCTGTTGTTGTAGAGACATTCGACTACGGCTTTTCGTATGCGTCTTTCGGAGTTAATGATAACTACGACTACCAGTACAAGTATGCCGGCAACGACTTCGATTCGAACGTAACGTTCACGGGTCTTCCGACGGGCGTGACTCTCGACAGCTCGAAGGCACCGGCCAAGTGGATCCGCGAAGACGGCGCCACAGTCGAGGCCGACATCACCTACTTCCTGAACTCGGCCTGGATGATGTTCACCATGTCGGCTCCGTGGCCGATCGACCCCTACGGCGTCTGGACCTGCGTTCTTCCGCAGGGTCTCTTCAAGGACGGCGAAAAGGAGAGCGTCGAGAAGACCCTCAAGATCACATGGATCGACCCCAACGCAACCAACGACCGCCCCGAGTTTGAGGTTACCAAGGTTGACTTCTTCAACACCACCGACATCTTCCGCGCCATGGAAGGTGCGCCGGCCGATGTCCCCGTGACCATGATGTACACCCTCTGGAAGACCGTCACCGGCGGTGAGAACCTGATGGACTGGGAAAGTTCGCCGAAGGCCATCGCCTCACTTAACCAGAACCGCGGCATCGTATTCAACACCACATGGGATGAATGGATCGAATGCTTCGTGGCCGAGGTTCAGCGCAAGGACGGCACCGGCGACAAGGACGTCTGGAACCAGGAGACCGTTCAGGAGGCCACCAACGGTTCAGTATACTGCAAGAACTATGTGGGCACGAGCGGAAGCGACTGCGTGGCCTATCCCCATCCTCTCCTCGGCTGCGGCGGCAACGCCAACACTCGCGAATACGAGCAAGGCGTGGTCTACACGTTCGACATCTACTTCTACGACTCGATGCAGAAGCGCGGCATGGACTGGCAGCCGGGCCACAAGCTCGCCTGCGGCAGCTACCACTTCGAGTTCACCGGCGCCACCGTCCCCTATGAATACTCGACTATCGCCAAGCTGGTGAGCATCAGCCCCGTACCGGCCAACATCACCGACCTCGGACTTGCACCCGAGGACCCCGGAGTTGTCAAGGGCGTGAACGACAAGATCGTCTTCACGTGGTCTGCACCGGTAACCATGACGGCGACCTACTCACTTGGCCAAGGTGCCGGTCTTGCCAACCTTCAGAGCTGCACCCCGAACGCAGACCGCACCGTATGGACCGTCGTGCCGGGAGCGGCCGTAGTTAGCGACGGCGAGGGCGGCACTCTGAGCACGCTGGAATTCAACGTACAGGCAATCGACGCAGACGGCCACTATGTCAAGGGCAACGTCGGGGCCAAGGATTACACGATGTTCGTTCCGCAGTTCAAGTTCGAGGACGTGGAGACGGGCCTTGAAGGCGTCGAGGCGATGAACCTCGTCATCGAGGGTGCGGACGGCATGCTCAGCGTCAGCGGTCTGTCAGAAGGCTCGCAGATCAGCCTCTACACGCTGACGGGCGTTGAGGTGGCCAACCGCGTTGTCGCCGGCACATCGGCCACAATCGGCAACGTCCTCAACGGCACCTACCTTCTCGTTATCAAGAGCGGCGACGTGAAGAAGACCGTCAAGATCCTCCTCTGATCCGACACAAACAATCTAATCCCAACACAAAGCGGGCATCCCTCACCGGGTGCCCGCTTCAGTTACAAATATTGTTGTTACTTGTGTTAACGCAAGTATTGATCGAAATTGATACCCTTATGTCGCTACTCTGACTTCATTTGTCCATTCTCTTAGACCACCTAAATTCAAATCGGGAGTATTAAGCCGTATGTCGCAATCAATCACACAGATATTCCCCTGGGGCGTCTTTATTAAGTTCTCATCGTGAAGATCACTCAAGTAAATATAAGGAGTCGAGTAAGTCCAACTTCGCTTGTCTCGCAAAGAGAATCCTAGGCTTAGAGCGAAATTTTCAATATCCTCTTCACTGAGCTGAGTGCCTTCGACAAAAGGTTGCTCAACGATGATTTTGAAATTGTTGTTTTCGTCGCGTCCGAAAGCGATTACTGAAAGTTTTGTTTCAGGAAAGTAGGTATTATGGAGAGTAATCCTATCTAAGGCCAAAGATGGAAGAATGTAATAGTCTAACGATATTGTCTTTATTAGAGAGACACCGTTATCATAAACTATGGCCTCCCCTCCCTCAGATATCCTTTCTCCAAATCTGTCACGAAGACGCACGTCGGCATTGTCTAACCAACAGCCGACTTTTCTTGCCCAAGTCTCGATTATCTCAGCTTGTTTCGAAGCTCGTTTGAGCTCTCTTTTGAAATCTGAGAGGTCTTCATCTTCTGGATCTGGGCGATTTTCTGCTCCCGAGAGAATGGTCGCAACGACATGAGTCGAACCTCCCGCTGAGCATCCATGCTGTTCTGCCGGTGAAAATCGTTTAAAAAAGCACTTCTCTGAGAGAAATAGTTCTGCATAGCGTTCAAGCTCTTGTAACCCTTTGTCCGTGAAACCTTCAGCTATTATTCTCTGAATCGCTTCCCAAAAGGATTGATTGTTCATTACTTTGTCTAGAGTTATATATCGCTGCAAAGTTAACACTTTTCCCTTAAATCTAAAAATACGCCCCCGGGGCCTCATAGCGGTTGCAGTGTGCACGGCTCCTTCGTGGATAGCGATGAGCCGGATCTGCATCGGTCGACGAGGCCATTGAGGAGGGCCCATCTCACCGGGTGCCCGCTTTAATGTTAATGTCAGTTGTCGGCGCTTAGAACCGGGCTCCGACGGAGATGGAGAAGTTCAAGACTGAGGAAAGGAGAGAGTAACGCGAGGTCCGATAGAAGACCATGTCGAGCTTGGCGTCGAAGCCACAGAAGAAACGCCTCAGGTTATAGGAGAGCGACATGCCGCTGTGGCCAGAAAAGGCGATCATGTTGCGGTCGCGAGCCTGAGTCTCCTCGTAACAGTGATTCAACCCGAGGCCCGGCATAAGCGAGAGATTCAACAGCAGGTTGCGATGGAGCGCAAAGTTATAGGCATATCCGATAAGCAGCGCCGTGTTGCGGTAGTGAAAACGATATTGAAGTGTCTCGTGTTCGCCGAGATATGGCAGCAGATCCTTGGGCAGTTGTTCAAAGTCGAAGAAGAGGTCACTTGACGTAAAGCTCATGCCGGCAATCAGCGATCCGGCACTCTTGAGCTGTCGCCGTGAGAAGCTGTAGGCGGCTGTCTGTGAGTACTTTTTGTTATTGAAGAAGTAGTAGCCCGTCAGCGACCAGGTGCGCATGCTCACCCCGGGGAACTGACGCCTTAAGGGAATGCCGTCAGGTACTCCTGTCAGACTTACTACACGGCTTCCGTCTTTCGATGAGTTGAACTTATAGTCGATGGCGAAGAGCTGAGTGTTCAGACCGAGTTTATGGCTCTTGTGGTTGTCGGGACGGTTGCCTATGATATTGCTGAGGTCGAGAGCATAGGTGTAGCCTATGCCCAAATATGACAGATTCAGCCCTACGGTATAGAAGGGGCGCGAATTGAGGCCTATTCGGGTCTCCTCGCTGAGATCGATCAGATACTGGTCGTTCCAGTTGTCTGAGATGATCCGGATCATGCCGTCTTCGGGAATTGTCTCTATATAGGTGGAGTCATAGGAGTTGACCGCACGGTTGACGATATTGTAGACGTTGACGGCCCACCCGAGGGCTTTGGGCCATTTCACGCGACGGTCCGAGAGTTTGAGCCGACCGTGCTTGAGCATATACCACCAGTCGAAGTTGGTCGTGTCGACCGGTGCCTTCGGCGGTTTGGGAATATAGACGCCTGAGGCGCGGGGAGACTCGACATGATGGCGGAGCACAACCGTCGGGGCTCCGGGGCTGACAAGGGCATTCTTCTCGTTTTCTCGGATAAGGCTGTCTGACATTGCCCGGACTTCGGGTGAGACATATTCTGAGAGCGAATCGCTTTCGAGCAACATCTCCTCGTTCATCTCCTCGCGAAGGCTGGCTGGGAAAACCGGTGCCTCACGGAAGGGACGCTCCCATTTCTCTTTTGATTCCGTCTGGGCGAAAACGCGGACAGTGCTTATCATCACGACAAGCACAAGAAGACGCACAGCGACAGAACGACTCATTCGCAAACGACTCTATGACAAAGGTTAATGGATTCCGCGTGCGTCGAGAGCCTCACGATACCGACGGGCGTTTTCGAGGTGCTCTTCATATGTCGCGGCGAAATTGTGGCGACCCGAGAAGTCCTCGCGCGCGCACATATATAGGTCGAAAGAGGGCGCTGAGTTGAGCACAGCGTCGACAGTCTGGAGACTCGTGGTGCGGATGGGACCCGGAGGGAGACCCGGATACAGGTATGTGTTGTAAGGGGAGTCTTTCTTCAGATGTTCGGCGGTCACGCGGCGGATCGAGAAGTCTCCGAGAGCGAATCTGACGGTGGGATCGGACTGAAGCTTCATCCCCGTATTGTAACGGTTGATATAAACGCGTCCCACGCGTCCCTTTTCGGAAACTTCGTTGGTCTCTTCGTCTACGATCGAGCAGATGATCATCACCTCGCGGGGGGTCAGGCCGAGTTCTTCGGCTTTCTTTCGGCGCACAGAATCCCATCGGCGGTCATAGGTGGCGCCTATCTTGCGAACAACCTCCTGGGGGGTGTCGGTCCAGTAAACGTCATATGAATCATTGAAGAACAGGGCTTTGGCATCGGTCGGGCGTAGACCGTGTTCGGCCAACATGGCCGTATCCGTCATGGCCGCATACATTTCTTCGGGACTCGTAGCCAATTTCGCACCGATTAACTCCGAGAGATTGCGGAGATTGCGCGAACCGACGAGAGTCAGACGGATCGGAGTCTGGCCGCCGCTGGTCAGCTTACGCATGGCTACAAACGGGGTCTCGCCCTTCTTGATCTGATAGGCGCCGGTGCGGCGGGTGAGGTCAGTGTGGCGCATTCTCACGAGACGCATGACGTGTGACGCATAACCCTCTCCCTCATACTTTGTCAGCGAGTCTTTCAGCATCTCGTAGGTCGCCTCGTGTGGAATCTTTATGTACGCAGTCTTCTTTGCGCCGGCTCCGAAGGCCGGATACATCAGGAAGACGGCAATGATGAGCACCGCCACACATCCTATCAGAAAGAATGTGGAGTGCCCTCGTTTGATAATTGATCTATCGACTTGTTGGCGGTTGTTGGCCATGTGTGAATATTGGGAATAGTTTGAAAGAAGAAGCTTTTTGAACCGACTGTCGCGGGCGTCGGTAACCCGTTTATGTGTTGTCTCTCAGCTATTTGAGGGCCAAGTTGTTTATCCGCCTTGCGATCTCCGAGGCTGTCTCTACGGTCACGTTCGATATCGGAAGCGAGAGGACCTCGGAAGCCAGGCGTTCGGTCCGTGGCAACGGAGGGTGGGGGAGATCCTTAAGGCATGGCTGAAGATGAGGTGGAGTCGCGTAATGGATATCCGTCCCGACTCCGGCCTCCTTTAGAAGATCGGCCATACGGTCGCGCTCTGCTGAACGGACGACAAACTGATGCCAGACGGTTCCCTTTTTATATGGTGGATCAGGGAGACGGACAGCCGTATGTTTGATCTCATTGAGATAGACCTCGGCGGCGCGCCGGCGCATTTCGATATCATCGTCAATCGAGTCGAGCTTGACGTTCAGCAACGCGCTTTGGAGTTCGTCGATTCTACAGTTATAACCGCAGACCACATTGTGATAACGGCGGTCGGATCCATAATTGGCCAAAGTCCGGACCATTCCGGCCAATTCAGGATCTGAAGTAACGACCGCGCCGGCATCGCCCAAGGCTCCGATGTTTTTCGTGGGATAGAAGCTGAAGGCCGAAGCATCGCCGAGGCCACCGCATCTGTACGAACCGTTTAGCCCCGGCTCTTCTGATGTCGCCCCTATTGCCTGTGCGTTATCCTCGATGATCAGAATCCCGCGGCGGTGAAGTTCGTCGGCCACTTCGGCGTCCCATGACGGGATGCCGTAAAGATGAACCGTCAGCAGCGCGCCGGTGTCCGGCCCGACCGCCCGTAGCGCCCGCTTCCAGTCGAGACTCATGGTGCGTTCATCAGGCTCGATAAGCACGGGCTTGAGCCCAAACTCTACCAACGGGAGGATCGATGCGATATAAGTCGACGCCGGAACTATAACTTCCTGACCCTGACGCAGACGACCGAGCTCGAGATAGCTCCTGAAGATCAGGCGCAGGGCGTCGAGCCCGTTTGATACTCCGACTGCAAAACGGGCACCACACATCTCAGCGAGCCGCTCTTCGAGACGTTTAGTCTCGTCGCCATGCAGGTAACGGCCCGAGCGGATCACACGCAACGCCGCCTCCTCAAGCTTCGAACCGAAGCGCGAGGAGGTCTCGCGGAGATCAAGAAATGGGATATTCCCGTTGGTCATGAAGTTAAGTCAGATCTTTTGAGGAAGTTAAGTCACAACGTCCGGACGTAAGCCTTATAGTCGTCGAAGTCGCGGATATAGTCCTCCTCCTCATAATGGTGTGAGCAGAGGGCGAGGCAGACGGTACCCGTGGTGAAATTGTGCATCGAGTCCCAGACGCCCGGCGGAATGAGCACACCCTTGTTGGCTCGGTTAAGCGTGATCACAATCTCGTCCTGACCGTCGGTCAGATGAAGGTCAAACGACCCCGAGACGGCGATCAAGACCGTCGAGTTCTCCTTGTGGGCATGTCCGCCGCGTGTCTCGCCTCCCGGCACGTCATAGATATAGAAGACGCGCTTGATCGAGAACGGCACGTGACACCCCTCTTCGATAAAAGAGAGGTTGCCACGCGGATCGCATACCTTGGAGAATTCGAATACCTTGACCTTATCGAGAGGTGACTTGGTTTTCCGATTCATTGGTTGTCAGTCTTAGAGGCTTATGGCCGTGTGTTGGGGTGTTGATGAAGAGACCCCGCTTACTTCCGGTCCTTAGACTTTTCGAGCTGGTGTTCGAGAGCTTCGATCGCCAGGTCGAGGGCCTCCTCGAAAGTGTCGGCGCTCTTCGAAGCGTAGCGCAGGCCCAGGTTAGGCAAATTCACTCCCACGCCGGCACTCTTGTTGCAGGCGACACCCGGCTTCACGAGGTGATAGGTGACGGAGATATCGCTGCCCACGTCATAGCGGCGTAACAGCTTCTCGATTTTCTTATTGGTGAACTCCTCCAGCTGATCGCTGATGTTAAAGTTGATAGCTTTAATCTTTGTTTCCATAGTCATTCCGTTTAAAGGTTACAACGGCGAGTCACCTCCTCCGGAAGGCTTCCTTCAGAAGTCCTCTCCGGGTCTCAGACATCCTTTCAGCAGACTTCATGGTGTCTTTGACATTCCTTCAGAAGTCCTACTTCTGGTCTCCGATATCCCTTCAGAAGTAACTCTCCACAAAAGTAACAAAAAAAATCAACACTCCGTCAATCCTCCCCACTTTTTTTAACACTTCCCCCCTTGATGCTCTCGTCGCTCTCGTTGCCCTCATCGCCCTAAATAGCTTTCATCTTATCTACCGAACCGCCCTGTCTCCAGCTCCCTCTTCATATATTGGTAATTGTAGGCTGGGCTTTCGATGTACAATCCCGTCCCCGGTTGTGATACCTTCTCGAACGTCTCCGAGTTATACCACGTGCCAACCGCCTCGCTCAGCGACATCCCCCGATCCTCCATCAACCAACCTATGATATCCGTCGATATCGCCTCCAACAAAAACTGAAAAGTCTGTTCCTTAGTCATGCTTCTCTGATTAAATAGTCAATAGCTTTTGTATTGTGAAAAAAGTACTGTGTGCTGAGTTCCTTATACTTTAATCGTCTGACCAATTCAGATAAGGTAATAAATCCCTCTTCAAAAAGACGAAAGGAGCGTACCACTGCGTCGTCTGCTATCGGCCCAATGACAATATCATATTCATGAGTAGGATGTTTAATGGAAAGGTTTCTATTCAGCATCACAAACTCAGCCCATTCCTCAGATGGCTTCTCAAAGACCTTAATCTTCAAATCTCTTTTCGCCCCCTCGTAATCAAACTCATATTCTGTGACACATTCTTCCCCACCATAACGTAAACTTCTCCGTGAGGCCATATTGCGAGCGTGGATAATGTTATCAGTCAGATAAAAGCCACATCCAAAATCTTTATATGGTTGACATTTGGAAAAGTCAATGGCATTGATCATGACATTAGAACCATGATAAAGCTTCATCCTATTCGTCCTCCATTTCGTTTGCATATAGCCGTAATGTCATCTACCCAGTCATTTACTGACAGGGTGTGCTCGGCGGCGTAGCACTGTTCAAGGAAGTCGATCCCTCTGTATTGCAAAAGATAGTTGGTTGCTTCTTTTGCAGATAAGAGATTCCTTTTGGCGAATTCACTAATGGCTGTCACGATATACTCGATTACATCCTTAGTATTACGTTCTTTACCTTTCATGTGCTTCTTTTTCACAAAGTAAACCATTTTTTTTCACATATGAAACTTTTCGCCTAATTATTTGGGTGTATGAGGCGACTAAAACTGAGATACGAGTCTCGGCAACGTTTTCCCGAGACTCGTATCACGATTTCTATTTCCTCTCTATTGGTTTGACAACTCAAGCTTGATGAACCCTATCCTAGAGTTACCAGTCATGAAATCTACCTATGATGTCCTCGTATTTCAAAATATAACCCTTAGAGGTTTTTTCGTAACATTGGTAAAGGAGTGTGAGTTCACCGTTCTTGATTGAGGCTGTTTCCACATACCGCAACTGTAGGCCATTTACGGTGTCATGCTTGGTGAGGATAATTTTACCGTTCTTATATTCCATTTTATCCCAGGAAGAGTAAAATGTTGCAGGCCTTCCTCCTTCATAATTTACCGCCTTATATTTTACTCTTACTCTTGTGTTGCTTACTTTCTCGAAAACCAAAAACATTTCGACATTATTGGCTTCACATTTCCATTCTCCTATGAATGGTTTCATGCCAGTTACATAAGTTGTTGTTTGGGCTTTACTCGCCATACAACTAAGTAGAAGGCAAAAATAATTAGGATTTTTTCATGGTCTGAAAACACTATGGATATTGTCAAAGGATGCATCCCACCGCTCTGACCCCAGACCGGGGCTTCTGAGGGCGGTCTGCGAATGCAAAATTACTAATTGTTTTCCTTTTCCCAAAATCTTTCGCGATAAAGTTGACCGATTTTAGGAAAATTTAGAGGAGGGGGAGAGGGTGTGAGGAATGGCTGGATCAGTGGGGTGCTTTCTATGCCCATGTTTCTTCAGCCGACCGTGACGATTGGCTTTCCGAAGAAGGTGGCGAGCATGGCGAGGGTGGAGATGGTGAAGTTGTGTTCACCGCTGAGCCACCTTGTGATCTCGCTGGGACGTTTGCCGATGGCGTCGGCTAACTGTTTTTTCGACAGGCCCTTCTCTTGCATCAGCGCGTCGAGCCTATTCGAAATCTGGAATGACAGTCTCGCCTCTGCACGTTCTTCCGGTCTAATCTCCCCCAACAACTCCCGCAAAGATACCTTAGCCTTCCTCATAACTCAAAGGTTTTGTCTGTTTCGATCTCACTTTCTGTAACGATCACACTACCGTCGGCAACTCCTTCCTTAAGTAGCTCCTCAAAACGTTGGAGGGTGAGGACGTATCCTTTCAGTGTGTCATCTTCGTCATAAGTTCGCGTCTTTTTTTGGCCTCCATTCCCCAGTATCAAGATGCGATCCGATAGGCGCAGGCCGTACAGTCGTAGCTTTGAACGCAAGGTGGGTAGAGCTACAACTGAATCTTTCATCTTTCCTTCGGGTCTGAAATATCGTTCTAGAGCACCGAAGTCAAGGATCTGATCGATGAATTTAGCAATGATCCGGAAATCTTTGTCAAGGTTTCCGTCTTCCTGAAATTTTGCGACGAATTTTTCGAATTCGTTCATATCATCCGATACAAACTGTATAGTGTACACAGTACAGTTCTCGGTTTGGTCTAATAGTAGGAGTTCGACTTCTCTCATATCACGCTTTTTTCTTTATAACGCCAGCTTGTAGCTTTTATTTTACATTAATGTGAAATAAAGGCCTTTTTTTTCCTCCCGACCATGCTGAAGTGAGGTGGAGCACCGATGTACGAGAGGACTATGCCCCACTTGAGGGTGCTGCATGCTATCTGATCAGAGGAGATGTGCAAGCTCATTTCCCTTGATTCTTCCTCTCCAAGAGAAAATAGTTTGGGTCGAGGCTCAGGTGGACGGGCCGAGGTGAGGCAAATGGAGGAGCAGAGCCAGTTTTTTGGCGGTCGATTTGATTGTTAGCGAGATTATTTGTAATTTTGTATCCCGTACTAATACATTTAGTCGTGGAAACAAAATATATTTTCGTCACAGGAGGCGTGGTCTCTTCCCTCGGTAAGGGAATCATTTCGTCATCACTCGCCCGTCTCCTTCTCTCAAGAGGTTTCAGTGTAACTGTTCAGAAATTCGACCCTTACATCAACATCGATCCAGGCACTCTCAATCCATATGAGCATGGCGAGTGCTACGTCACCGTCGACGGTCATGAAGCGGACCTCGATCTGGGCCATTACGAACGCTTCACCGACATCCGGACAACCCGCGCCAACAACGTGACGACAGGCCGAATCTATCAGTCGGTGATCGACAAGGAGCGACGCGGCGATTATCTCGGAAAGACGGTCCAGATAGTCCCCCACATCACCGATGAGATCAAGCGCAACGTCAAGAGCCTCGGCCTCACGGGCAAGTATGATTTCGTCATTACCGAAATCGGAGGTACCGTGGGTGACATAGAGTCGACCCCGTTCCTCGAGGCTGTACGACAGCTGAAGTGGGAACTCGGCAGCAACGCCCTCAGCATCCACCTTACCTACGTCCCATATCTGAAGGCGGCCAAGGAACTGAAGACCAAGCCTACCCAGCACTCTGTCAAGCAACTGCAGGCGATCGGTATCCAGCCCGACATCCTGATTCTCCGCACGGAGAAGGATATCCCCGCCTCGATGAGACGCAAAGTCGCACAGTTCTGTAACGTCGCCCCCGACGCGGTGATTCAGAGTATCGACGCGTCGACTATCTATAAGGTGCCGATGATGATGCACGAACAGGGGCTCGACAACCTCGTCTTGCGCCTGACCGGCACCGAGGCTCGTCGCGAGCCGGACCATGACGCCTGGACCGACTTCCTTCACCGTCTCGACACGGCCTCCGAAACCGTGACCATCGGTCTGGTCGGCAAATATGTCGAACTGCAGGACGCCTACAAGTCGATCAACGAGTCTCTCATGCAGGCTGCGACCTATCGTCACCGCAAGCTCAATCTCGTCTACATCCACTCCGAGAAGCTGACCGAAGAGAACGTCGACGAGAAACTCAGCGGAATGGACGGCATCGTGATCGCCCCCGGTTTCGGACAGCGTGGAATCGAAGGCAAGTTCGTGGCCCTCAAATGGTGTCGCGAACACGACGTCCCGACCTTCGGAATCTGTCTGGGAATGCAGTGTATGGTGATCGAATACGCCCGCAATGTCCTCGGCCTTCATGACGCCAACTCAACCGAAATGGATCCAAACACTCCCCACAACGTGATCGACCTGATGGAGGAGCAGAAGAGCGTATCGAATATGGGCGGCACAATGCGTCTCGGCGCTTACGAGTGCAGACTCAAGCCAGGCTCCATCCCCGCCGAAGCATACGGGAGGGAGACGGTCAGTGAGCGTCACCGACACCGCTTCGAATTCAACGAAGAATACCGCACCCGCTTTGAAGAGACCGGCCTCGAATGCGTCGGTGAAAATCCCGATACGGGGCTGGTAGAGGTGGTTCAGGTTCCGAAGCTCAAATGGTTCGTCGGCACACAGTATCATCCTGAGTATCAGTCGACCGTCCTCAACCCGAACCCTCTCTTCCTTTCGTTCATCAACGCCGCAATCAAACACTCCCGAAACTGATGGAACTGATCAAGCACGAATGCGGAATCGCAATGATCCGCCTCCTCAAGCCCCTGAGTTACTACAAAGAGAAATACGGGACCGAACTCTACGGACTCGAGAAGCTCTATCTGATCATGGAGAAGGAGCACAACCGCGGTCAGGAGGCGGCCGGAATCGGATGCGTGAAGCTCGACATGCCTCCGGGCAAGGAATATATCTTCCGAGAGAGGGCCCAGGGGTCTGACGCAATCTCAAAAATCTTCGGCGAAGCCCATGAGGCAATCGACGCCGCCCTGCGTGAGGGCGAGAAGGTCGAGGACGCTCCGTTTGTAGGCGAGGTCTACATGGGTCATCTCCGATACAGCACCACCGGACGGTCGGGCATGAGTTACGTTCATCCCTTCATGAGACGCAACAACTGGTCGTCACGCAACATGCTTCTGTGTGGCAACTTCAACATGACCAACGTCGACGAGATTTTCAACCGGATCATCTCGACCGGTCAACATCCGCGCCTGTATGCGGACACCTTTATCCTGCTCGAACAGCTCGGTCACGCGCTTGACCGTGAGAATGAGCGTCTCTTCAAAGTGCACAGTGAGGAGGGCCTGAAGGGTCTGGAATTGGCGGGAGCCATCGCCCGCGACCTCAACGTGACCAATGTGCTCAAGAGATGTGCGCCGACTTGGGACGGTGGTTACGTCATCTGCGGAATCGTCGGCAACGGCGACATGTGGGCCATGCGAGACCCGAATGGAATCCGTCCCGCATTCTACTATAAGGACGACGAGGTGGTGGTCGTGGCCAGCGAACGACCGGTGATCCAAACGGCTTTCAATCTTCAGAAAGATGAGGTTAGCGAGCTTCTGCCGGGCGACGCCATCGTGGTCGACCGCGACGGAAGCGTCCGCGTAGACCATATCCTCGAGCCCGGACGTAACGCCCGCTGCAGTTTTGAGCGCATTTACTTCTCGCGCGGCTCGGATTTCGACATTTACAGAGAACGCAAGGCATTGGGGACGGAATTGGTTCACCCGGTGTTGAGAGCGATCGACCAAGACATAGCTCACACCGTCTTCTCTTTCATCCCCAACACGGCGGAGGTGGCTTTCTACGGATTGGTCGAAGGGGTAGAGGACCATCTGATCAAGAGTAAGATCGAACGCATTCAGGAACTCTCGCAGAGGTGCGAACTGACTGATGTGAACATCGCTTCGATCCTCAGGGAGCGTGTGCGTCGCGAAAAAGTGGCGATCAAGGACATAAAGCTGCGCACTTTCATAGCCGAAGGTGCGACACGCAACGATCTGGCCACCCACGTCTATGACATCACCTACGGCTCGATAAAACCGGGCGACAATCTGGTGGTTATCGACGACAGCATCGTTCGCGGAACGACTCTACGCCAGTCAGTTATCCGAATTCTTGACCGACTGAATCCAAGGAAGATAGTGATAGTCTCCAGTTCTCCACAGGTGCGCTTCCCGGACTGTTACGGCATCGACATGTCGCGTATGGGTGAGTTCATCGCCTTCAGGGCCGCTATGGCGTTGCTCGAAGAGAGAGGAATGCGCCATGTGATCGACGAGGTCTATCGGAAATGTGTCGAGCAAGACTCTCTTCCCAAGGAGGAGATCCGTAACCATGTGAAGGATATCTACGCTCCCTTCAGCGATGAGGAAGTGGCGGCGAAGATAGCGGAGATGCTGACTCCCGAAGGAACCAACGCCGAGATCGAGATAGTTTTTCAATCGGTAGCGGACATGCACCGCGCCATTCCCAACCATCCGGGCGACTGGTACTTCACCGGCGACTATCCGACCCCTGGCGGCAACCGCCTCGTCAACCGTGCCTTTATCAACTACTATGAAGGTCGCGTGAACGCCCGCTGATCAATACGCTCCGATCCTTATATTTGTCGTTATTGATTCGGTCCGGAATCGTCGGCGTCGGGGCGGGCAGCGCGGGGATGGGCCGCGGCGTAGGCTCGGCGGAGCTCGTCGAAGGAGAGGTGGGTGTAGATTTGGGTCGAGGCTAAGGAGGAGTGACCGAGGAGCTCCTTGACGCTGTTGAGGTCGGCACCGCCGTTCAGAAGGGAGGTGGCGAAGGTGTGACGGAGGATGTGCGGACTCTTACGCGCGGCCGAGGTCGGCGCCAACGTGCGGCGCACGATCTGTGAGACGGTGAACTCGCTGAGTGTGCCCCGTCGGCCACAGAAGAGGCGGTCGGCCGGCTTGCGTTCCTTCACCGTGCGGTCACGAAGCTCCTGCCACAAGCGGATCTCGGCCAGGAGTTCGTCGGCCAAGGGTATTATGCGCGTCTTGTTGCGCTTACCGGTCACCCGCATCTCGCGTTTGCCGAAGTCGATCGAGGCGTCGGTGAGCGACAGAAGTTCGGCGCGCCGAATGCCGGTGGCGTATAGGGTCGTGATGACGATGTGGTCGAGTGCGGCCTGAAACTCGTCGGCCGTAGGTTCGGGGTTGGCCAGCAGGGTCTCCATCTCGCCGGTGGGGACGAAGGAGGGGAGGGGCGAAGGGGTCTTCGCCAAAATAACGTCCGAGGCAGGGTTGCTCTTCAATCCCTCGGCAATCATCAGATAGCGGAAGAAGGCCCGCAGACTCTGGGTCTTGCGGCGGATCGTTCGGGCGGTCTTCCCCTCGGTCGAGAGTTGGGCGAGCCAGGCGCGGATGTCTGATGTCGTCACTGCGCCGGGTAAGAGTCCTTCGGTATTCGGGCCGCAGACGAACTCGGCAAACGAGCGCACGTCGCGACAGTAAGCCCCGACGGTCTCTTCGCTGCGTCGCTGTTCATAGCGCAGATATGACTCAAAATCCTCGATATACCCCATTGCTTAATGTTAAGTGAAAACCCTTGACGATTCAGGCTAAGCCTCCTCGGCTCAAAGGTTAACCTATTGATTATAAACCGAAACGGCACAGGCGGATTACGCCTGTGCCGTTCGTTAGTTTCCCCGCCCTCCCGAAGGCATGCTTACTGCTCAGCCTGACGAAGCTGCTGAACGTAAACGGCCTTGATCATTTTCTTACGGTTGGTTACCGAAGGCTTTTCGAAAGCCTGGCGGCTACGCAGTTCTTTTACGATGCCGGTTCTTTCGAATTTACGTTTGAACTTTTTCAGCGCTTTTTCAATGCTTTCGCCGTCTTTTACTTGTACGATGATCATGCTTTGTTTTATGTGTTGATTATTTTTTGCGTGTTATGTCGCAAAGGCCCATTCCGCATGGCGGACAGGCGCATTTGCGGTTGCAAAATTATGAAAACTAAAGCAATCGGCAAAATTTTTGAGCCATTTTTGTGACTTTTTTTGTGTTTGGTCGCTTTCAGCCGCTCAGAGAGCCGTTTTATCGCGCTTTTTTGCTAACTTTACACCCGAAGGAACAGATATTTGTCCTTTCGTTCAAGCTATCTACCTATGACACTTACCCGATATTTCCTCCCTCTTCTCTTTGGAGCCGCTCTCTCTCTTTCGTCCCCCTCTTTAGGTGCGCAAGAGACTCCTCCCCACTCATTCACGGCGGGGACCGGCCTGTTTATACTTGACGGCGAGCCATTCTCGATCAAAGCGGCGGAACTTCATTATCCCCGGATTCCACGTCCCTATTGGGATCACCGAATCAAGATGGCCAAGGCGTTGGGGATGAATACGATATGCCTGTATGTGTTCTGGAACATCCACGAGCAACGGCCCGGCGAGTTCGACTTCACCGGCCAGAACGACCTGAGGGCCTTCATCGAACTATGTGAGGAGAACGGGATGTATGTCATCTTGCGCCCGGGCCCCTATGTGTGTGCCGAGTGGGAGATGGGTGGCCTTCCGTGGTGGTTGCTTAAGGATAAGGACATCGCCTTGCGCTCCGAGGATCCTCGGTTTCTCGAGGCGGTAAAGCGGTTTGAGAAAGCGGTGGCCGAACAGATTGCCGACAAGACCATACAGCGTGGCGGTCCCATCATAATGGTGCAGGTCGAGAATGAGTATGGCTCTTTCGGCAAGAACAAACTGTACGTCGCCGCGATACGCGACACGTTGCGCGAACATTACGGCGACGTGGCTATGTTTCAGTGCGACTGGTCGTCAAACTTCCTCGACAACGGTCTCGACGACCTCATCTGGACCCTCAACTTCGGAACAGGCGCCGACGTCGAAAAGGAATTCAAGCCCCTTCGCGAAGCGCGTCCGGATGCGCCCCTGATGTGTTCGGAATTCTGGAGCGGATGGTTCGACCGCTGGGGCTCCGAGCACGAAACGCGTCCAGCCGACCAGATGATTGCCAATATCGAAGACCTGTTGGCCAACGACATATCCTTCAGCCTATACATGACCCACGGCGGTACAAACTGGGGCCACTGGGGCGGGGCGAACTCACCCGGTTACGCACCGATGGTCGCCTCATACGACTACGATGCTCCGATCAACGAACAGGGTGCCCCGACCGAGAAGTATCATATGCTCCGCTCACTGCTGAAAGAACATCTTGGCGAGGGCGAGTCCCTTGCGGAGATTCCGGAGCAGATCCCGACAATGGCACTCGACAGCTTCATGCTGACCGAATATGCCCCACTCTTCGACAACCTGCCCGCGCCGGTCAAGTCCGACACAATTGTCGGCATGGAGGCCCTCGATTTCGGCTATGGGTCGGTGCTCTACCGCACTTCGCTCCCCGCTGTCGAAGCGGGGTCGGTGCTGACCGTCACCGAACCTCACGACTATGCGCAGGTGTTTGTCAACGGCGAGCTGATCGGTGTGCTCGACCGTCGTCTCGACGAGAAAACCTTGACCTTGCCCGCAGTTGAGTCCGGCTCACAACTCGATATACTGGTCGAGGCAATGGGTCGCATCAACTTCGGCACCGCAATCAAAGACTTCAAAGGCATCACCTCACACGTTGAGCTGACCGCTCCCGATGGAGAACCCCGACGGATCACCGGCTGGGAGATCTTCCAGCTGCCCGATGAGGAGGTGTTCTACTCATCGATGATCTTCACGCCGATCGCCAAAGATACTTCTGTGCTTCCGAAGGGTGTCTACCGGGGCACCTTTAATATAGAAGGAGTTGAGAAGACTGCCGCCGGCTATCTGCCCGACACCTTCCTTGACTTTTCAGGGTGGGGCAAAGGCTTGGTCTATGTCAACGGCCATCCCCTCGGTCGCATCTGGCAAATCGGCCCGCAGCAGACGCTCTACACCCCCGGTTGCTGGCTCAAGGAAGGCGCCAACGACATCCTCATCTTCGACATCGCCGGCCCCAAATCGACCGCCGTCACCGGCCTACCGACCCCCGTCGTCGACCGCCTCAACCCCGACCGCCTCCGCTAAC